>JAJPIA010000056.1 GCA_021324975.1 Bacillota bacterium | reverse complement strand
TTACACAGACCTTGGTGGTCCCGACATCCAGTCCCACCAGCGGTCCCCGTCTGGCCACACGATCCCTCCTCCGGCCACGCGTTACGGGGGCACTGGATATGGTGGTCTCGCGTCTATTCCACGATGCGGGGGCTTCTCCTGCCCTGCCTCCGGCATCACCACGACGCTGCCGGGGATGCGCAGATCGAGGTAGCGCGCGTGGATACCGCGCGCGCGGATCGCGGCGAGCACGCGCGGCGCGAGTTCCAGCCTCTCGTCCAGACCCTGTGCGTCGCCGAGCTTCAGCCAGACGCCGTCGAGGGTCTCCAGCTCGACGTCGCCCGGCGTGTCCACGCGCACGCCGATGACCGTGGACCGCAGATCCGCGGGCAGGGCGGCGGCCACCCTCACTCCAAAGCGCACCCGGGCCGACGGCACCGGGGTTCCGGGCTGGACCCACGGCAATTGCAGGTGATCCACGAGGAGCGGCAGCGCCGGACCGGGCGCGGGGGCGCGGGCGACCGCCACGCCGTCCGCGCCGAGCAGCACGTAACCGTCGCCGAACGCGAGCGCCGCCACGGGCGCGCGCTCACGGATCGTCACGGTGAGGCGGTGTGGAAACGCGAGGGCGACGGAGGCATCCGCGATGCGGGGATCTTGGCGCAGGCGGTGGCGGATCGCTGCGGCGTCGACCTGGAACGCGCTGTCTCCCGGACCGATGCCGATGCGCCGGAGCACGTCATCGGCCGTTAGGTTTGCGGTACCCCGGACCGTGACGCTGTCCAGGGCAAACAGCGCGGAGCCTGGGAACGCGGCGACGGCGCAGAGCAGGCACGTGGCCGCCAGAAAGCGTGTGAGGCGGCGGAGCCGAGCCCCGAGCGGTTCGGGCGCCGTCTTGGCGCCGCGGTCCGGGTGTGCCGGTGGCGCGGACCCCGGGGCGGGCGGCGTGACCCCGGCAGGGTCGGCGGCCGGCCGCGGCCGCGGCCGCGCGCGGTCATCCCTCCTCATCGTGGCGAGAACTCCCCGAGCGGCTTCACCTCCAACTCGAGGGCCGTGCCAAATTCTTCGCGCACGCGGTCCTGCACGAGCGCGATGAGATCGAGGACGTCCGAGGCGGTCGCGTGACCCATGTTGAGAATGTAGTTGGCGTGACGCTCGCTGACGTGCGCGTCGCCGACCCGCAGCCGTTTGCCGCCCGCCGCGTCGATCAGCCGGCCGGCGTGGTCGCCCGGAGGGTTGCGGAAGACGCAACCCGAGCTCGGCGGGCCGAGCGGCTGCGTGTCGCTGCGGTGCTGCAGCCATTCGTCGAGGCGCGCCGTGGTGACGCCCGGCCGGTCCTCGTGCAGCTCCAGGTCCACATCGAGCACGACCGCGGGCTCGTGTTGCAGCCGGCTCTCGCGGTACGCGTATGCCATCTCATCGCCGCACCAGGCCCGGTCGCCGTCCGGCGTCACGACGCGGACTCTGCGGACGATCTCGGCCATGCAGTGGCCGTGCGCCCCGGCGTTCATGACCACGGCGCCGCCGATGGATCCGGGCACGCCGCCCGCGAACTCCAGGCCCGCCAGTCCCCGCACCGCGGCCTGCCGCGCCAGGTAGGGCACGCTGACGCCGCACTCGGCCGAGATCCGCGGGCCGTCGAAGCGCAGGCGGTCCTGCCCGCGCCCCGTCTTCAGGACCACACCCCGCACGCCCCGATCGGCGACGAGCACGTTGCTGCCCCGGCCGAGCACGACGAACGGCTCCGCCGCGCGGTAGAGCCATGTGGCCACCCGCCGGAGCTCGTCCAGGGTGCGCGGCAACACGAGCACGTCGGCCGGACCGCCGATGCGAAAGGACACGTGGCGCGCGAGCAGCGCGTCCCGATGGACGGCTCCGGGACACACGCGCTCGAGCGCGGCGGCGACGGTCTGGGTGCTAGCCACCCGCCACCCCTCGGCGCAGGCGGGCGACGAGCTCGTCTGCGACGCGCCACACGTCGCCCGCGCCGATCGTGAGCACGAGGTCGCCCGGCCGGAGCTCCGGAGCGAGCGCGGCGGCCACGCGGGCAGGATCCCCGATGAACCGCACGGGGCGCCGCCCGCCGATCGCGCGCGCCACGATGCCCGCATCGACCCCCGGGATCGGCGTCTCGTCCGCGGAGTAGATGTCGGTCACCACGACCTCGTCGGCGCTGTCGAACGCTGAAGCAAACTGTTCACCGACGGTCTGGGTCCGGGTGTACCGATGCGGTTGAAAGACGGCGATGATGCGCGCGTCCGGCCAGGACTCGCGTGCGCCGCGCAGGAGGGCCGTCACCTTCGTGGGGTTGTGGGCGTAGTCGTCCACGACGAGGATCCCGCCGACCTCACCGCGTACCGTGAATCGCCGCTGGACGCCGCGAAACGACGCCAGGGCCTCCGCGCACACGGCAAACGGCACGCCGCACTCCACACTCACCGCGAGCGCCCCCAAGGCGTTTTGGACGTTGTACCGGCCGGGGATGCCGAGCGAGACACGCCCCAGGGACGTCCCCGCGCGGCGCGCCTCGAAGACCGTGCGGAACCCCGCCATGTCGAGAATGCGCGCGGTGTACGCGGCGCCGTCGTCCAGCCCGTACGACACCGCCCGCGCACGCACGCGCTGCCGGAGCTCGCGGCCGGCGGGCGGATCGGTGCAGATCACGGCCAGCCCGTCCGCGGGCAGCGCCTCGAGGAACGTCCGGAACGTCTGGAGCAGGCTCGCCTCGCTCCCGTAGTAGTCGAGATGGTCGGTGGCATCGAGGCTCGTCACGACGGCGACCGCGGGACGGATCCAGAGGAGCGAGCCGTCGCTCTCGTCGACCTCGGCCACGAGATCCGCACCGGTCCCGACGCGCGCGTTGCCGCCGAAGTCGGAGACTTCGCCGCCGATCAGCACCGTCGGGTCGCGGCCCGCACGCTCGAGGATCAATGCCGTCATCGACGTCGTCGTCGTCTTGCCGTGGGTGCCGGCAACGGCGACGCCTCGCGCGCCCTCCATTAGAGCGGCGAGCATCTGCGCCCGGTGCAAGATCGGCAGCCCCTGCGCGAGCGCCTCCCGGATCTCCACGTTCTCGCCGGGGACGGCCCGGCTGATCACGACCACCTGGCCTGCCGCGATGTGCTCCGGGGCGTGCCCGATCTGAATTCGCGCGCCCGCCGCCTCGAGGCGCCGCGTCACGTCGCTCTCACGCAGGTCGGAGCCCGAAACGGCGCAGCCCCGCGCCATCAACACCGACGCGATCGCGCTCATGCCGGCGCCGCCGATCCCGACGAAGTGGACGCGTGTCCCCGGCGCGATCACCCGAGCGTCTCCCGCGCCACACGACGGCGCACCAGGCTCGACACCAGAGCGAGCACCCGCTCCGCCGCCTCCGGCCGGCCGAGCCCGCGCGCGCTCGCGGCCATGCGCGCCAGCCGGCCCGGGAAGTCGAGCACGGACGCGATCTCTCGGGCCAGCGTGTCGCCGTCGAGCTGGGCGTCGGGAATCACGGTGGCCGCGCCCGCGCGCGCGAGCAGCTCCGCGTTTCGCGCTTGGTGGTCGTCCGCCGCGTGCGGATACGGCACGAGGATGGCGGGCACGCCGGCCGCGGTGATCTCCGCGAGGGAGGCCGCGCCGCATCGGCTCACGACCAGGTCCGCGCACGCGTAGGCGGCGCCGATGCGGCCGAGGTACGGCACGCGCACGTATCGCAGCCCGCCGACCGCGCGCTCCTCGCGGCCGCCCGCCGCCTCGCCGGCCCACCCCGCGCCGACCTGATGCAGCACCTGCACGTCGTGCCGGCCGGCAAGACGCATCACCGCGTCCTCCGCGGCGGCGTTGAGCCTAGAAGCGCCCTGGCTGCCGCCCAACACCAGCACGGTGTACCGGTCCCGCGCCAGCCCGAACTCGCGCAGCCCGTCGGCGCGGCGGACGGCGTACACCTCCGGCCGCACCGGGAGTCCCGTGACGACCACGCACCGCGCATGGAGGTGCGGCACCGCGTCATCCCACGCGACCGCGACGGCGCGGCTCCACCGCGCGAGCACGCGGTTGATGCGCCCGGGCACGGCGTTGCCTTCGAGCACCACGACGGGCACGCGGAACAATGCGCCGACCGCGACGACGGGCGCCGCGGCGATGCCGCCGGTGGCGACGATCGCGTGCGGGCGCAGGCGGCGCACGATGACGGCGGCCTGCCACAGGCTCGCGGTGCCGGTGGCAAGCGCGGCCGCGGTGCGGCGCAGCGACCGCTCGCGGGGCGGCCGGACCGGGAGGCCGACGAACGGCACGCCGGCGGCCGGCACCAACGCGGCCTCCATGCCCGCGCGGCTGCCGACGAACGTGACCCGCGCCGCCGGGTCGCGCCGCCGGATGGTCTCCGCCAGGGCCAGCGCCGGGTAGATGTGCCCGCCCGTCCCGCCGCCGGTCAACACGAGGTTCATGCGCGGGACCGGGCGGGCCGGGCGCGGCCCGCCCGGTCCTGGGCCTGCGACCGCCCGACGAGCCTGTCGTCGGGGTGGGCGTACTGCGAGATGTTCAAGAGGATCCCCACGGCGATGTAGCTCAGCACGAGTGACGAGCCGCCAAAGCTGATGAACGGCAGCGGGACGCCGGTGATCGGCAACAGCCCGGAGACGACGCCGATGTTCAGGACAGCCTGCCCCACGATCATCGTCACGAGCCCCGCGGTGAGCAGCGCGCCGTAGCGGTCGGGCGTCCGCGACGCGATCCGGTAGGCTGAGACGGCGACCAGCGCAAACAGGACGATCACCGCCGCGGTGCCGATGAGCCCGAGTTCTTCGCCGATGATCGAAAAGATGAAGTCGGTGTGCCGCTCGGGCAGGTAGAAGAACTTCTGACGGCTGTGGCCGAGCCCCAAGCCGAACACGCCGCCGGACCCAAACGCCAGCAGCGACTGGATGATGTGAAACCCGGTCCCGCGCGGGTCCTTCCACGGGTCGAGAAACGCGAACAATCGGTGCGCGCGGTATCCGGCGTGCATGATCACCACCATGACCGCGCAGGCGGCGAATGCGCCGGTGACGGCGAGGTGGCGCAGCCGCGCGCCCCCGACAAACAGGAGCACGAAGGTGATGAGCGCCAGGACGAGCGCGGAGCCCAGGTCCGGCTGCTTGACCACCGGCACGGCCAGCGCGGCGAGCACGATGAGCGGCGGGATGAGACCGGCCCCGAACTCGCGCGTGCGCTCACCGCGGTTGGCCAGGAAGTTCGCGAGGTACAAGATGATCGCGAGCTTGGCGAGCTCGGCGGGCTGGAAGTTCAGCGGGCCGCCGAGGGCCAGCCAGCGGCGCGCCCCGCCCGCTTCGCGGCCGATGTGCGGCATGAGCACGAGGCCGAGGGAGACGCAGGTCAACGCCAGGAGCGGCAGGGTGGCGAGCCGCAGCTTGGCGTAGTGCAGCCGCCATGCCACGGACATGCCGACCAGCCCGATGATCGTGTACAGGAGCTGACGTTTGAGAAACCAGGCGCTGTCGTGAAACTGCGCCTGCGCCACCACCGCGCTCGCGCTGTACACCATGACGACGCCGATGCTGCCGAGCATAAGCACGATCAAAAACAGCTCCCACGCCGCGGCCCGCTTGTGAATCAGATCCACGGCGCCCCCGCCCCGCTCATCGCGACCCGCCGTGGACCCGCGGGCCGTCGGGTCTCGGCCCGCGATCCGCCGCCCCCGCCGCCTCGCACGGCGCCAGCGCCGCCACGAGCTGGCAGAAGCGTTCCGCCCGATGGCGATAGTCGCGGAACTGGTCGAAGCTCTCGCACGCCGGCGAGAGGCTCACAACGTCGCCCGCCCGTGCAACGGCGTGCGCGGCGGCCACGGCCTCGTCGAGCGTCTCGCACCGCAGGACCGGCACCTCGACTCCCGCGTCCAGGATCGCTTCTTCGATGCGCGGGCCCATGGCGCCAAAGACGACCACCGCGCGCGGCGCACGCCGCCCGAGCGCGTCCGCCACCGGACGGAAATCCCCGGCGCTCGCGCCGGGGCGCTGGCCCCCGGCGAGCAGCACGAGCGGCCGGTCGAAGGCCAGCACGGCGGCGGCCGCGGCCGCGGGATTCGTGGCGAGCGAGTCCTCATAGTACCGCACGCCGCCGACCTCCGCGATCAGGCGAAGCCGGTACGGCAGGCCGCGGAACCGGCGCAGCACGGCCGCGATGGCCGGGGGCGCGGCGCCGGCCACGCGCGCGGCCAGAGCCGCGGCCAGGGCGTTTTCGAGCATGTGCGCACCGGGCACGGCGAGCGCCGCCGGGCCGACCGGCTCCTCCCGACCCTCGAGCCGGAGCGTGATCCGGCCGTCCACGAGACACGCGCCCTCGTCGAGCGGCCGAAGCCGGCTCCAGAACAGCGTTTCGGCCGGGGCGCCGCGGGCCAGCGCGCGCGTCGCGGGGTCGTCGCCGTTGAGGATCGCCCGGTCGTGCGCCCGCTGGTGGGCGAGGATCCCGCGCTTGGTCTCCACGTACGCCTCGAACGACCCGTGGTCGTCGAGGTGGTGCGGCGCGAGGTTCGTGATCACGGCCACCTGGGGACTGTAGCGTAGTCCCACCAGTTGGCGGTTGCTGATCTCGAGCACGAGCACGGAGTCGGGCGTGATCTCGTCGAGCCGGTAGAGGATGGGCACGTGCGTCCGGTCGTTGCCGCTCGCAAACACGCGGCGGCCGCTCTCTTTCAGCATCGATGCCACGAGGTGCGCCACGGTGAACTTGCCGTTGGTCCCGGTGACGCCGACGATCGGGCACGGCACCGTCTCGAAGAACAGCGCCGTCATACTGCTGAGCGGCATGCCGGCGTCCCGGGCCCGCGCGATCGGGGCGTTCTCAGGGTAGCGAAACCAAGCCTGCGTGGTGTAGATCACGTCCGCCTGCGCGATGTCCTCGAGGTACCGGTCGCGAAACCGAACGGTGATCGGCGCAGCGGCGATGCGCGCCAGCGCCGCCTCGCGGTCCGCGGGTGCGAGCCACTCGTGGGATCGGCGAAAGGCGTCCGGAAACGTCTCGCGCGTCTGCAGATCGTGCGCGGTGATGCGCGTGAGCCCGCACCGGAGGAGAAACTCGACCACGGCCGACCCCTCCGTGCCGGAGAGCCCGACGACGTGGATGGCCTGGCCCCGCAGGCGCCGCACGACGTCGGCGATCATGACGTGAGCCCCATCCCGAGCACCGCGAGCAAGGCCCCGCAGAGCCAAAACCGGACGACGGTCTGCGTCTCCGTCCAACCGCCGAGCTCGTAATGGTGGTGCAGCGGGCTCATGCGAAGCAGCCGGCGGCCGCCGGTCAGGCGAAAGTACGTGACCTGGGCGATGACGGACAGCGCTTCCACGACAAACAGCCCGCCCACGATGAGCATCGCGATCTCCAACTTGGCGAGAACGCCGGTGACCGCGAGCGCGGCGCCGAGGCCCTGAGATCCCACGTCGCCCATGAATACCCGCGCCGGATGCGCGTTGAACCACAAGAATCCGAGCGCCGCGCCGGAGACCGCGGCGGCGATCACGCCGACGGAGACGGCGCCGACGCGTCCGGTGAGCACCGCGAGCGCCGCGGCCGCAATAGCCACGCTGCCCGCAGCCAGGCCGTCGAGCCCGTCGGTCAAGTTTACCGCGTTCGCCATGCCCACCACCAGGATCATGCACAGCACGGGGTACAGCCAGCCGAGATCCACGCGCGCCGGCGTGCCCCACACGCTCACGGCGCTGCCCAGCTCCGGCGCGCGCGCCACGTACACGCCAAGCAGCAGCGCCGCCGGGACCTGCAGCGCCAGCTTCTCACGTGCGCGCAGCCCCAGGTTGCGCCCGCGCGCGATGCCGAGCGCATCGTCGACGCCGCCGATCGCGGCGAAGAGCGCGATGACCGCGAGCCCGACGGCCAGCTCCGTGGACCACGCCCGCCCCAGAACCGCCGCCGCGAGTGCGGCCACGACCGCCGCCCCGATGATGAGCACGCCGCCCATCGTCGGCGTCCCCGCCTTCTCCCGGTGGCGGCCGGGCGCGTCGTCGCGAATGACCTGCGCCAGATGCGCCCGGCGCAGATAGCCGACGACCGCCGGGCCACCGGCGAGCGTCAGCGCGACCGCAAGCGCCCACGCGGCGGGAATGGGCGTCAGGCCCATGCGATCCGCCCGCTGCGTGCCGTGGGACCGGCGGCGTGCTCGTCCTCGAGGCGGGCCACGATCCCCTCCATCTCGAGCGCCCGCGACCCCTTTACCAGGACTAGGGCGCCGGGCCGCACCGCCCGCCGCAACTCCCGTACCACGTCGTCTGGATCCACCATGTGGACCACGCGTCCGGCCCCGGCCTCGCGGGCCGCGGCGGCCATACCGGCGGCCAGCGGACCGAACATGATCAGCAGGTCAAACCTCCGGCCCGCGACCCAGCGCCCCGCGCGCAGGTGCGCGTCCTCCGACATCGCCCCCAACTCGCGCATGTCGCCCAGCACCGCGATGCGCGGCGCGCCGGGAAGCTCGTCGGTCACGTCGAGCGCGGCCACGAGCGACTGCGGGCTGCTGTTGTACGTGTCGTCGACCACGGTGATCTCGCCGATACGGCGCACGGCGAGCCGCATCGGGAGCATCGCCGCGCCTTCGAGTCCCGCCGCGATGTCCGGCACCGGCACCCCGAGCGCGATCCCGGCCGCGGCGGCGGCGAGCGCGTTGGCGACCGCGTGCCGTCCCGGGAGTCTCAGGAGCACGTCCGCGTCGCCGGCCGGGGTGTGCAGCCGGAAGGCACTTCCCTCGCCGGGAAGCGCGCGCCAGGCGCTTGCGGCGACGTCGGCCGCGCGCCACCCAAACGTCACGAGGCGAGCGGGCGTGCGGCGGCGCATGGCCATGACGAGCGGATCGTCCGCGTTGAGCACCGCGACACCGTCCCGGGGCAACGCGTCGACGAGCGCCGCTTTTTCCTCGGCGAGAGCGTCGCGGCTCGGAAAGAAGTCGAGGTGGGACTCGCCCACATTGGTGACCACGCCGATCTGCGGGCGCGCCACGTCGGTCAGCTCACGAATCTGTCCCGGACCGCGCATCGCGAGTTCGACCACGGCCACTTCGGCGTCGGCGGGCGCATTGGCGAGGACGAGCGGGATCCCGATCTCCGTGTTCCAGTTACGCGGGGAGCGCACGGTTCGGAACCGCCGGCCGGCCAGGGCGGCGATCAACTCTTTGGTCGAGGTCTTGCCGACGCTGCCGGTGATGCCGACGACGGTGAGCCCGATGCGGTCCCGGATGGCCGCCGCCACCCGGTGCAGGGCGCGCAGCGCATCCGGCACCACCACGACGGCCGCGCCCGGAGGCACGTCCGGCACATCCTTGGTCCCGAGCACCGCCGCAGCGCCGAGCCGGCACGCCTGCGCCGCAAAGCGGTGTCCATCCGCGTGGCGCCCTCGAAGCGCCACAAACAGCATGCCGGAAGCCACCGCCCGGCTGTCCGCCGTGACGCCGCGCACCGCCACGTCGTCGCCGCGCGCCACCACTCCGTCCGTGAGCGCGGCGATCTCGCGGACCGTGAGGGCCGGCGGGCCCGCGCTGCCGGGCGCGCTCGATCGGCTCACGCGCCCACTCCCCGCGCCGCCGCGCGCAGCAGTTCCCGCGCCACCTCGCGGTCGTCAAACGCAATCGTGCGGTCGCGAAGGATCTGGTACGGCTCGTGGCCCTTGCCGGCGATCACGACGACGTCGCCCGGGCCTGCCAGCGCGAGCGCGCGCGCGATCGCGCGGCGCCGGTCCGGCTCGCACTCGAAGTTGCGGCATCCGGGCACGCCCGCTTCCATCTCGCGAATGATCGCGTCCGGGTCCTCGCTGCGCGGGTTGTCCGAGGTGAACACGGCGTAGTGGGCGAGCGCGGTCCCCACGCGCGCCATCACCGGACGCTTCGTCCGGTCGCGGTCCCCGCCGCAGCCGAACACGGCCAGGCACCGCCCGCGGGTGACCTCGCGCGCGAGGCGCAGCACTTTCTCGAGTCCGTCCGGCGTGTGGGCGTAGTCGACGATCACCGCGAACGGCTGCCCCTCGTCGATCACCTCGCATCGCCCCGGCACGCCGGGTGCGGCATCGAGCGCCTCGCCCACGACCTCGGGGCGCACGCCGCGCGCCAGCGCCACCGCGGCGGCGGCCAGCGCATTGGACACGTTGAATCGGCCGGGCAGCGGAAGCGACACCGGGATCCCCCCGCCCGGCCACACGAGCCGGAACCTGGTGCCGCGCGGGCTCCACTCCGGAGCTTCCGCGCGCACGTCGGCGCGACGGTCGATCCCGTAAGTCCAGACCGGCGCGGGGCTGGATGCGGCCATCGCGGTCGCGGCCTCGTCGTCGGCGTTGACGACGCTGATGCCCTCCGGCACCACCATGGCGAACAACCTCGCCTTGGCGTCCCGGTATCGGGCGAGGTCGCCGTGAAAGTCGAGGTGATCTAGCGTGAGATTGGTAAACACCGCCGCGCCAAAGCGGCACCCCTCCACCCGGTGGAGCGCGAGCGCGTGGGACGTCACCTCCATGACGACATCCGCGGCCCCGGCGGCCCGCATCTCGGCGAGCAGCCGCTGGAGCGCGGGCGCGTCGGGCGTGGTCGGCGTGGTGAAGTGCACCTCGAGCGGCACCTGGGACAGCCGCACGCCCAGCGTGCCGATCAGGCCGACGCGGTGGCCGGCGCGCGCGAGGACCGCCTCCAGCAGGTACGTGGTCGTCGTCTTCCCGTTGGTACCGGTGACCCCGCACACCCAGAGATGGGCCGACGGTGTGCCAAAAAACACGGAGGCCACATACGCCAGCGCGCGCCGGGTGTCGGGCACCACCACCTGCGTGGCCTCGATATCCGGCAGCGCGTGATCGACCAGAACCGCCACGGCACCGCGCCGGACCGCGTCCTGGACGTACCGGTGACCATCCTGGGAGAGCCCACGGATCGCCGCGAACAAGTCGCCCGGCCGCACGTCCGCGGAATGAACGGCGAGGCCTGTGACCTCCCGGTTCGGGGCGCCCACGATCGTCGGGGCGTCTCCCTGCGGAAACGCTGGCAGCGCCGCCAGGAGGTCTGTGACGGTCATCCTCCCTCCTCCTTGCACGGAGCCGGCTCCCGCGGGGGCCGGCCCCGGCTGCCCACTAGTCACTATAGCAAGATCGCGCTTGCGCCGATAGGCGCGCGGCCTCCCGGGCGCCCGCCGCGTGGCGCCGGCGACGATCGGATCACCGCCGCTCGCATGCGCGTCAATGTCTTCCGGCCGTCGCGGCGGGGTTCAACGCGGGCACCGCCGCCATCGCGTCGGGATGCACCGGCGGAATGTGCAGGTACCAGAGCGTCTGGCGCCCGATCTCACGGAACACGGGCGCCGCCACGTCCCCGCCATAGTACACGCCGTGCGGCCGGTCCACGACCACCAGGATCGCCAGCGCAGGGTCGCTCGCGGGGACGACGCCCACGAACGAGGCGACGTATGCGCCAGGCTCGTAGCCGCCCGCCGAGCTCGGCTGCTGCGCGGTCCCGGTCTTGCCGGCGACGGTGTAGCCCGGGATCTGCGCCTTGACGCCCGTGCCGCCCGTCACGACCAGGCGCATCATGTGGAGCACCTGCGCGGCGACGGCGGGCGCGATCACCCGATGCGGGGTCGTGTCGTCCGGCGTGGCGACGACGTGGCCCCCCGCATCGCGCACGACGGCCACCAGGTGCGGCCGCACCTCCATGCCCTGGGTCGCCATCGAGGCCGCGGCGACGAGCAGCTGGATCGGCGTGACGGAGATCCCCTGGCCGAAACCGATGTTCTGCAGGGTGGGCCCGCGCCACTCGCGGAGCGGCCGGATGATCCCCGCGGCTTCGCCGGGAAGATCGATGCCCGTGGGCCGGCCGAACCCAAACTGCCGGATGTACGCGTTGTACGTCTGCTTGCCGATCCGTGTCGCCACCTGCGCCGCGCCGACGTTGCTCGAGTACTTCACGATGTCGCTGAGGCTCAGCGCGTCGAAGTGCTCCGACCGCTCGGCGTCGTGGATGGTCACGCCGGCGAGCCGAATCTGCCCCGGATCTCGAAACCGATCGGACGGGGAAACCGCGCCGCTCGCGATGGCAGCCGCGGCGAGAATCAGCTTGAACGTCGAGCCCGGCTCGTACAGATCCGCCACCGCGCGGTTCTTCCACAACGCCGGCGGCGCCGTCTCGTAGTGCCCGGGGTCGAACGACGGGGCGGCGGCGAGCGCGAGGATCGCGCCGGTCTCGGGGTTCATCACGATCGCGACGCCGCCGGTGGCGTGGACCTGCTCGATCTCACGGCTCAACTCGCGCTCGGCGATGTGCTGGATGACCTCGTCCAGCGTGAGGACGAGCGTGTCGCCGTCGCGGGGCGGTGTCACGATCCGCAGCGTCTGCACGAGCTCACGGCCGATCGCGTCGCGATCCGCGGTCCCGAGCCCGCTCGTACCGCGGAGCATGCGGTCATACGCGAGTTCGAGCCCGGCAAGGCCGACGTCATCCACGCCGACGAAGCCGATGACGCTGCCGGCCAGCGTGCCGTTCGGGTACGCGCGCCGGGTCTCCGGGACAATACCCACGGCGCTCCCGAGATGCAGCGCGGCGAGCGCGGGCGCGATGGTCACGGGGAGACGCCGGGCCAGCCACGCAAAGTAGGGGCCGCCGCGCCCCAACCGCTTGCGCACGTCTTTGGGCGCGAGCCCGAGCACGGGCGCCACGCGACGGGCGAAGGCGTCGGGGTCATCGATCGCGCGCGGCACGGCGTAGACCGAGTCCACCGCGATGTTCATGGCGAGCGGCCGCCCCATGCGGTCCACGATCAACCCGCGCCGGCCTGGGATCTGCACCGATTCGAGCTGCTGACGCAGCGCCAGACGCTCCAGCGCCGCGCCGCGCAGTACCTGCAGATCCACCATTCGCGCGAGCAGCAGGAGGCATACGATCACGGTGGCCACAAACAGGGCGGTCACCCGCCGCGGGCTCACGCTGTCGCGGGTGACCGGCCGGGGGCGCCCGCCCCGGCGCGTCATGGGGTGCGCGGTGCCGCTACCGCCTCGTTCCGGTGGAAGTACTCACCCAACCGTTGCCAGAACCCGGGCCCGCCGCGCACCTCGTCGCGGCGGAGAGCCGGCGCGGGCACGGAGAGTGACGCGATCTGACCGGCGCCCGGCGCCTGCATGCCGAGGCGCTCGAGCGCCACGCGCTCGAGCCGATCCGGGGCCCGGAGGGAGGAAGCGATGGCTTGGAGACGTTCGTGGTCGGTCTCTAGCGCGGCGATTTCCTGGTTCTCCTGGAGAATGTGGTAGCCGATGCGTGCTGCGTTTGATACAGCTGCGACGTATGCGACGAATGGAAGCACGATGAGTGTGGTGGCCGTGAGTGTCGCGATGGTAGGATACCGTCTCCGCCGACGCCGGGTCGCCTCCCTCCCCCTTAG
>JAJPIA010000057.1 GCA_021324975.1 Bacillota bacterium | reverse complement strand
TATCGGGATTCACCGATCGATTTGGGAGCGATGACGACGGCGCTTGTCACGCTGTCGGTGCCGCCGTTTGTCTCGGGGGTCCTGCTGGTCCTGTTGTTCGGTCTTGCGCTCCACTGGTTGCCGACCATGGGATACCCGACCGCGAGAGACGGCGTCTTCGGGTGGCCGGCGCACCTGCTCCTCCCGACCGTAACGTTGGCGGGTACGCTCATCGGCATTGTGCTTCGCCTCACTCGATCGTCTGTGCTCGACGAGCTCGGACAGGACTACGTGAGGATCGCGAGAGCCAAAGGCGTAGCGGAGCGTGCGGTCCTCGCCACCCATGTCCTCAAGAATGCCCTGCTTCCCATCATCACGCTCGTGGGGTTGCAGATGAGTTACCTGCTGGGCGGCACCGTGATCGTCGAGATCGTCTTCGCATGGCCGGGCCTTGGCGGGCTGGTCGTGGATGCGATCCTTGCGCGTGACTACCCCGTCGTTCAAGCATTGGTGCTGCTGATCGCGACTGGGGTCATCCTGATCAGCCTGGCCGTCGATGTAAGTTACTCAATGTTGGACCCGAGGATCCGGCTGGGATGAGCGATATCCGGCGAGAACCTGCTTGATCGCGCAGGTCACGAGTCGGCGCCCGGATGCGACACCGTGGAGGGGGTGGCATGGTGAGTAACGCGTCGTCACGCGGGTTGTCTCGACGAGCGCTCCTCAAGGGGTTGACCGCGGCCGGTATCGGGATCGGACTCTCGCGTGGCCTCGAACGGCCGCCCGTCGCGGCAGACGCGGCGCCGGCCCCTGGGGTCCCGAGACGTGGCGGATCCATGAACATCGGCATCGAGGAGGACCTCACCTCGATCGATCCTTACAAGCTCAATGGCAATGGCGACCTCCTGATCCAGGGATTGATGAGCCAGCCGCTGGTGGCCGGCAACGCCGAGGACAAGATCGAGCCGGTACTGGCTGAGACCTACCGCTCTGAGAGCGGAGGCAAGACGTGGATTTTCAATCTCCGAAAGGGCGTCAAGTTCCACAACGGCCGTGAGATGACCGGGGATGACGTGAAATGGAGCTTCGATCGGATCCGCGACAGGAAAAACGGCGCCGTGTTATCCAGTATTTTCAACATCATTGACTTGCGCACGACCGTCGTCGACCGGTACACGGTACGGACTGACATCGCGACTGGCTTCGGGGCGTTTCTGAGCAATCTGGCCCAATCGACGCGAGCCGCCATCCTGGCGCACGAGTCCGTCGACGCCAGCGGCACGGTGACCAAACCGATCGGGACGGGCCCATTCCAGTTCGTCGATTGGAAGCCGGGGGTACAGTTCAGCGCGAAGCGTCACGACGGGTACTGGCAAACCGGCGCGGACGGCAAGCCCCTCCCGTACATCGACGCCCTGACCGTCAAGGTTGTGTCCGACCCGAGCGCACGGTTGAATGCGCTCCTTGCCGGCGGGCTGGACTTCATCACCCAGCCGCCGGTGGCCGCCGCTCGAAACTGGATCGATGCCAAGCCCCCGGAGGGGATTGAATTCCGCCGCTGGTTCTACAACTATTCGGACTACCTCAGTCTCAACACCCGTCGCCCGCCGTTCAACGACGTGCGCGTCCGCCAGGCGGTCCAGGCGACGATCGATCGAAGAGCGCTCAACGACGCCGTGTATTTTGGCTTGGGACAGGTCCACAACCAACCCTTCAAGACCTCGTCGTTCTGGTACGAGAACATCCCCATCGCCCCCGTCGATCTCACCAAGGCAAAGTCGCTGATGCAGCAAGCCGGGTTCGGCAGGGGCGTCGACGTCACGCTCGCCGTCTGGTCTCCCGTGAACGATGCTTGCGCCGAAGTGTACCAGGCTCAGCTGGCGCAGATCGGGATGCGCGTCAAGCTGGACAAGCATGATCCGGGAAGTTTCTTCGCGTTGCTGCCCACCTACAACTGGGGAATGGCGACGCTGGAAATCGGCACGCTGTTCCACCCCGACCGGCCGTACGGGTACCTCAGCAAAGACAATGTGGGGCATCCTTACGTCGGAGGCTATGACGACCCTCGCGTCGAGACCCTGCTTGCCCAAGGGCGCGATGAACTCGATCCGGCGAGGGCCAAGGCCATTTACAGACAAGTGGTTACCGATTTCATGGCGGTGGGCACGCCAGAGTATCATGTCAACCTGCCGTTGATCGACGCGTACCACGGCTACGTGCAGGGGTTCGACGCGTACGGTAGGGATCTCGTCGCGATCAACGGCCAGATGGGGCTGCACAAGGCGTGGCTCGCTAAGTAACGGTGGCGCTCGATCCTTCCGTCGCCGCAGAACGTGCCGCTTCGCGGGGCGCGCGGCCATCACGGCGGAAGGCGGGTGTTCCATCGCCCGGGAGACGCACGGTGTTACGCCTCGTCAGGCGAAGCCGCGTCGCAGTAGCCGGTCTTTGCATCTGCGTCCCGATCCTCGCGCTCGCCCTGATCGCACCGGCGGTTACGCCGTACAATCCGCAGACGATGAGTATCGGCGAGCGACTCCAGCCGCCAAGCACGCGGCACCTCATGGGGACCGACGTGTTCGGGCGCGACATCTTCTCGCGGGTTGTCGCCGGCGACCGCGTCTCCGTCGAAGTCGGGGGCATGTCCGTGCTGCTCGGTCTCGTTGCGGGGTCCCTCATTGGGGCGGTTAGCGGATATGCGGGCGGGCTTTTCGATAACGTGCTCATGCGCCTCATGGACTCGGTGCTCGCGTTTCCAGCGATCCTGCTTGCGCTCGTGCTCGTGGCGATCTTGGGACAGGGATTGATCGCGGTGATGACGGCCGTCGCCGCGTTGCGGATCCCCATCTTTGCACGGTCGGTGCGCGGGCTGGTCTTGGCGGAGCGGACGCGCGACTATGTAGACGCGGCTCGCTGCATCGGTCAGCGCGATAGTCGCATCCTCGCCCGCCATATCCTCCCCAACGTCTTGTCGCCGACGATCGTCCTGGCCACAAGTTACTTCGCCAGCGGCATCGTGATCGAGGCGTCCTTGAGTTTCCTGGGTCTCGGCGTCGTGCCGCCGGACGTCAGCTGGGGCACCATGCTGAACGACAGTCTGCAGGTGATGCAGATCGACCCGTGGACCGTGCTCTTCCCGGCAACCGCGCTCTCCATCGCAGTGCTGGGGTTCAACCTTCTCGGGGATGGCCTGCGCGATTGGCTCGATCCACGACTGGCGATCGGGCTGCAATCCGCCGGCGAGCACAGGCAGAGGTCTTCGTAGGGCGGGCGTATCGCGATTGACGGAACGACCCGACGGGAGGCGCGAGGTGATTCCCTCGATTGAGCGATGCAGCATGTCGATGTCGGTCCTCAAAAATGTCATGGTCCCCATGCGAGACGGCACGCGCTTGGCGACGGATGTTTATCTGCCGGCAGGAAACGGCGATCATGCGGCCGCACTTGCGTGGCCCGCCCTCCTCGGCCGCACGTCGTATGACAAGGAAGCCGACTGGCTGTGGATCAAGCCCGTGGTGAAATACTTCGTCCCTCGCGGATACGCGGTTGTGCTGCAGGACATTCGAGGACGCGGCTATTCAGAGGGCGCCGGCTACTCTCACGTCGTGAACCCCCATGAAGGGCCGGACGGCTATGACACCATTGAATGGATCGCAAAACAGCGGTGGTCGAATGGGCGGGTCGGAACCGTCGGTGTTTCGCACGGCGCCGTGGTCCAAGGCGCGCTCGCCCTCCACGCCCCGCCCCATCTCACCGCGATGTGGCTGGACGATGGATTCTTCAACTGGTTCACGAACGGCGCCCGCCAAGGCGGCGCGCTGGAGCTGGACACGCTGGGAATGATGTTTCTTCACGCACACGACAGCCGCGAGGTGCAAGAGGACCCCAGTCTCGTTCGGGCGATCGCGGATGCGGCGGCACATCTTCGGGAGTGGGTCATGCGGATGCCGCTCAAACCGGGGTGCAGCCCGCTGGCCTTGACCCCGCAGTTCGAGGACGTGTTCTTCAACTATTACCGGCGTGGCGAGTACGATGAATTTTGGAAGCAGGACTGCATCAACTTCGAGGAGCACATCGGCCGTTTCGTCGATGTGCCGACCGTACTGCGATGCGGATGGTATGATCTGTTTGCGTGGGCCAACACTGAATTCTTCCGGCGCCTGGCTGCGCGGAACCGGGGACCGGTCCGGCTCATTATGGGGCCGTGGACGCACAACGCCTGCGACCGACGCTATGCGGGCGATGTCGACTTCGGGCCGGCGGCCGCGTTGGACGGAAGCGCCGGGCCGTCGTTTAATGATCTGCGCCTCCGTTGGTTCGATCGGTGGCTGAAGGATGAAGCGAACGGCGCCGAAGACGACCCGCCAGTTCGTATTTTCGTGATGGGCGGGGGCGACGGGAGGCGTAACTCGGACGGACGCCTCAACCATGGCGGCGCTTGGCGCGCCGAGCGCGAGTGGCCGCTCGCGCGCACCGTCTACACGACGTACTATTTTCACGGCACGGGCTTGCTCAGCACGGATCCTCCGCGCGACGGCGCGGACCCAATGGTGTACGTCTTTGATCCGGAACACCCCGTGCCAACGATCAGCGGGAACGTCGGAAGCTTCTACGAGCACCTGCCGGTCCCCGAGGGCGTGCATCCCTCCATGTCGCCGCCTCGAGCACGCATGCGTTCCATCGTCCTACCGGGTCCCTCCCATCAAAAGGAAGAGCCGGGGATCGTCGGCTGCCGTCCGCCGTACCCGCCGCTGTCCGCCCGGTTCGACGTGCTTGTAGTCCAGACGCCGCGCTTGAGGACGGCCACCGAGGTAACGGGGCCAATTGTGGTCAAGCTCTGGGTTGCCTCCACGGGCCGCGACACCGACTTCACGGCGAAGCTGCTCGACGTTTACCCGCCCAACGCCGACTATGTGCAGGGCTATGACATGAATCTGGCGGACGGTATCATCCGCACGCGATATCGGAACGGCTTCGACCGGCCCGAGTTCATGACCCCTGGGGACGTCTACGAGGTCACCATCAACCTTGCGCCAACCAGCAACCTCTTCGCAACCGGGCATCGCATCCGGGTTGATATTTCCAGCAGCAATTTTCCTCGCTTTGATGTGAACCCAAACACCGGCGAGCCCGTTGGCGCGCACACACACACGCTCGTGGTCCGAAATACCGTGTACGCGGACGCGGCCCGACCGTCGCACGTTCTTCTCCCGATTGTCCCCAGTGCGGGTCCCGCACGCGGTTGACCGGATGCCGGGATGTCTGCTCGTCGATGTGGCCGTTTGCTTCACTCAGAACTGAGAGTCGAGGGATCGCTCCCCACGGCAACGTGTGCCTTCCGGCGAGCATGCTGAGCATCTCGCACCGGGAGCAAGGTGGCCGCAATTGACGAAAGCTCGACGCTTCCGGCGATAGGTTCTTCACGGTTCCAGCGCATCAAGGGGTTCCCCTGTCACGTAGCGATTACGCTGCATCACGCCACAGCCAAGAATTCGTGTGAACGCGCAGTGCGAGACGTCACGGCTGCAGGGACCTGCCTACGCTCGCGACGAACCGCAGACGCAACAGGGAGCGTGGCGCGTTCGCTTGCATTGGCCCACCATGGAGGTAGCGTGTGAATCGCGATTTTCACGACGAGCTAATCCTGATCGATGCGCTCGAACACAGCAATTGGGATCGCGACTTGTTCAACGAGCTCCGTGCCGGTGGCGTCACCGCCATTCACACTACCTTGGCAGTGTGGGAAGACGCGCGCACGACGCTCGACAATATCGGCCGCTGGCACCGACGCTTTGAGCAGTATGCGGACCTGATAACGCACGCGCGATCGGCGACAGACATCCGCGCGGCGAAGACAAGCGGCAAGACCGCCATCATTTTCGGATTCCAGAACGCTTCGCCGATCGAAGACGACTTGGCGCTGGTGAAGGTGTTCCACGAGCTCGGCGTGAGGGTCATCCAGCTGACGTATAATAACCAGAGCCTGATCGGCAGCGGCTGTTACGAGAAGGGCGACGGAGGCCTGACGCGATTCGGTCGAGAGGTGATTAAGGAGATGAATCGGGTCGGGATGCTGGTGGACCTGTCGCACTGCAACGAGCGGACGACCCTGGACGCGATCGAAACGTCGGAGCGGCCGGTTGCCGTGACGCACTCCAATCCGAAGTGGTTCCATGACGGCATCCGCAACAAGTCCGACGAGGTACTTCGCGCTCTCGAACGTCGCGGAGGGATGCTTGGGCTGAGCCTCTACCCGTTCCACATCGGCGGCGCGGGACGGACGCTCGCTGCCTTCTGCGAGATGGTGAAGCGCGTCGTGGAACAGATGGGCGAGGATCACATCGGCATCGGCTCCGATCAAAGTCGCAAATGGCAGGACGCTGATCTTGACTGGATCCGAAGCGGCCGGTGGACGTTCGCGGTGGACTTCGGCGAGGGATCCGCGGCGAACCGATCCTGGCCAACGTGGCCTTCATGGTTCAAGACGCCGGCCGACTTTCCCAACTTGACCGAAGGGTTGCTCGAGACCGGTCTCTCGCGGGGCCAGGTTGCCAAGGTCATGGGCGACAACTGGCTCCGCTTTTTCGACGAAGCCTTCCGCCCTGGGTGACCTCGGGGTATGCAGGACGCCCTCACGCGGCGGCCTGTCCGGGCTCGCAGGCGTTCCGCGTGGTGGAGAGATTGGGCAGTACGCCGCAGGTTGATGCGGCGGTGGCAGGTTGTCATCGGCTCGTGCTTCGTGCTCGGGTTTGTCACGGCGGCAATCGCCGGACCGCTCGTCGCCCCGCATGACCCCTATCGCGTCGATCTGGCCCGCGCGTTGGCGCCACCCTCGCCGCAGTTCCTCCTCGGCACCGACACGCTGGGGCGCGATATCGTCAGCCGGCTCGCGTGGGGCGCGCGGGTAGCTTTTGTCGTGTCTACCGTGCCGGTCATTGTGGCGCTCGGCATCGGCCTCGCTGCCGGCGTCGTCGCGGGCTATGCGGGAGGGCTATTGGATTACGGCATCATGCGCATCCTCGATGTCTGGCTGGCCTTCCCGACGATTCTGCTGGCCCTTGGACTCGCCGCGGCTCTCGGGCCGGGGTTGCGGACGGCCCTCATCGCCATGATGGTCGTGAACGCACCGCCGCTGATCCGCCTGGTGCGCGGCCTCGTGCTTGCGGCGAAGGAGCACGCGTACGTAGAGGCGGCGAGATCGCTCGGGGCGAGCACACCGCGGGTGCTAGTACGGCATATGCTTGTCAACATCGTGTCCCCCGTGATCGTGTACACAACGCTGCAGACTGGACGCAACGTCATCCTCGCTGCCAGCCTCAGCTTTCTTGGACTCGGCATTCAGCCGCCGGCTGCGGATTGGGGTGTCATGCTCAGCGAGGGCCGGTCGGTCATCGCGCTTGCGCCCGCGGTGGCGACGATTCCCGGACTCGCCATCTTCCTCGTCACCCTCGGCTTCAATCTGGTCGGCGACGGTATGCGCGATATCCTTGACCCGCTGATGCGGTCCTGAGGATCCCAACGTGTACGTTTTCGTCTGGCGGCGCCTCGTTGGAACGGCCCTCGTCCTCCTCGGGGTGAGCGTCGTCGTCTTCCTCATGATCAAGCTGATCCCCGGCGACCCTGCCGCAACGCTGCTGGGACCGCAGGGGACACCGGAGGAAGTCCGCCAGCTCCGCGCCGCGATGGGTCTCGATCGCCCCGTCGCCATCCAGTATCTCCGTTGGTTGGAACGAGCGGTCCACGGGGACCTAGGAACCTCGACATCGCTTGCGCAACCTGTGACCTCGCTTGTGTTCACAAGCTTCCGAAACACGGCGCTTCTTGGCGCCGCCAGCATTGTCGTCGCGATTCTGGCGGGTATCCCGGCCGGCATCCTGTCGGCGACGCGGCCCGGATCCGTCTTCGACGTGATCGGCATGCTCGTGGCGCTGTTTCTCAATAGCATGCCCTCGTTCTGGCTGGGGCTGTTGCTGATCCTGAGCGGATCGGTCTGGCTCCGGATCTTTCCTGTCGGCGGCATGGTCTCGATTCGTGGCCCCTCGGGGCCGGGCGATCTTTTGGCCCATCTGGTGTTACCCACGATCAGCTTGAGCGCATGGTCTGTCGGCATCATCGCCCGCATCTCACGGTCCAGCATGCTGGAGGTCATCGGCCTGGCCTACGTCCGGACTGCGCGGTCGAAAGGTCTCGCCGAACGACTGGTGATATACCGGCACGCGCTGCGCAACGCACTCCTGCCGGTCGTGACGGTGATCAGCCTGCAGGCCGGCACGCTACTCGGCGGAGCGATCGTCACCGAAGCGATCTTCGCGTGGCCCGGTCTGGGGCTGCTCATGTACAACGCCATCGGTGCGCGGGACTTGCCCGTGATCCTGGGTGGCATCCTCGTCATGTCGGCGGTGTTCGTGGTCGTCAATGCGATCGTCGATGTGTTGTATGTCGTGATTGATCCGCGGGTCCGGCTTGGCTGACGCCGCCGCAGGGAAGCGCCCGGGAGCGACGGAATACGAACGCAGGCCTGTGGATGCATTGATCGAACGCCGAGAGTGTCGCACGGGGGGATACATATGATGCGCGGTTTGAGGTTTACGCGTCGGCGGTTCGTCGCGCGCGGCCTTACAACGATGGCGGGGATCTGGTCGTCAGCCATCGGGGAGCGGGCCGGCGCAGCACCCGCCCCGATTGCCGGCGGCACGCTCGTGATCGGGTCGGAGGGACAGCACCAGACCTTGGATCCCCACGTCTTGACAGGCACCGTCACCTTACACATCACGTCGCTGATCTACGAAAATCTGATCACCCAAGATATGACCCATCCGGAACTCAAATATGTGCCCTTGGCACCCGGCGTCGCTGAATCGTGGACGGTCTCGGGCGATGGGACCGTCTACACATTTCGTATCCGGAGCGGCGTCCGATTCCACGATGGCACACCGCTCGACGCCGCGGCCGTGAAAGCCAATTTCGATCGGGCGCTAGATCCATCATCGCCCTTTTACTATCCGCCGGCGAAGGGCAACCTGAATTTCATTATGCGCTGGGTGGATCGCGTCGACGCGCCGAACCCGGCGACGTTTATTGTCCGCCTCAAGCAACCATTTCCGTCGCTGCCGGAGGAATTGGCCGACCGCCGGATGGGTCTCATCAGTCCCACGGCGCTCCGGAAGGCGGGCAACACCGACATCGGCGCACATCCGGTCGGCAGCGGTCCATTTCGCTTCGGATCGAAATCGACGGATAACACCATCACGGTAGATCGCAACCCCGCGTACTGGGGCACGAAGCCGTACCTCGACCGCATCATCTTTCGCCCGTACCCGGACCCCACGGCGCTCGGGGCGGCTCTGCAGACTGGCGAAGTCGACGTCGTATTCACGCTGACGGTCGACCAGTTGACCACGCTGTCGAAGGATCCAAATATCCAGATCCAGTACACGGACCTGGCCAATGTGTTCTTCTGGATGCTGAATACCCGCAATGGCCCGACGACCAGCAAGCAGGTGCGCCAAGCGCTCAACTACGCGATCAATCGCCGAGCGATCTCGAACGAGCTCCTAAAGGGCAGTGTGCGGCCGTGCGGTGGGCCGGCACCTGTCGGTAATCCGGTGTACGAGCCGGCGTTGCTCCCGTACGATTACAACCCGGCAAAAGCCAAAGCACTCCTCGCCGCGGCGAAGGTCCCCCTCCCCCTTGAACTGGTCGTAATGCTCCCGACAAGCGGCGCGGAGCTCACGGACGCCCCCGCGGTGGGCACGGTCATGCAGCAGGAACTCAGAGACGTCGGGGTCAACGTGGCGTTCGAGCGCATGGAATGGGCTGCCTTTCTGGCCAAGGCCATCAAGGGGCTCGACGACCGCACCGCGGCATTGTACACAGGTTGGGATACTGGAACGCAGGATCCGTACTGGTTCGAAACCATGTTCAGCAGCGCATCGGCGCCACCGAATGGACCCAACCGCGCCTGGTACTCAAATAGCATGGTGGATCAGTTGTTGGCTAAGGCGCGCCACGAATTGAATGCGACGCAGCGGATCACCACGTACCGGAAGGCCGTCGCGATCATCGCGGACGATGCCCCCTGGATCTTCATCTATCAAGACCGGTGGCCGCGCGCGATCCGCACCAAAGTGCACGGGTTTGTCAGCGTGCCGTGCCCCTACGTCGACATGACCAAGGTATGGCTGGCAAAGTAAGCGGCGGAGGGACCAAAACGACGAGGGACGCCATACCGAGTGGGGCGTCTGCCGCTGAGATCGCCGACCTCATCCGAAGCAAAGCGTTCTCGTCGGTCGAAGTTACCAAAGCGTGCCTGGCCCGTATCGCGGCGCTGGATCCAGTGTATCATGCGTACACGCTGGTTCTTCCGGAGCAGGCCTTGGCCGCCGCGGCTCGCGCGGACCGCGAGGTGGCCGCAGGTGGCGCGCTTGGGCCACTGCATGGTGTGCCCGTAAACGTCAAGGACGCGTTCCGTATCCGGGGAACGCCCACGACGTTAGGATCGCCGCTGCTCAGCGGTGTCGCGGATACAGACGGTGACGCTGCTTGCGTCGATCGACTCGTGGCTGCGGGCGCGGTGATCTTGGGGAAGACGAATGTCGGCAGCGATGAGTGGGCCAATCCCGAGATCCCACGGTTCGAAGCACCCCGCAATCCCTGGAACACCGGGTACACGGCCGGGGGGTCTAGTAGCGGGTCGGCGGTCTCCGTCTCAATCGGCATGGGGTACGCAAGCGTCGGCACCGACCTCGGTGGGTCCATTCGCATTCCGGCCGCCTTTACAGGCCTGGTCGGTGTTAAGCCGACGTACGGTCGGGTCAGCCTGCGCGGCGACATCTTCGGGCTCTGCCGTACATTGGAACACGTTGGACCGCTAACAAGAACGGTGCGCGACGCCGCGCTGATGCTCGGTGTACTCGCGGGTCACGATCCCCAGGATCCCGCGTCGATAGACGTTCCCGTACCGGACTATGTAGCCAGCTTGGAGCGCCGTACCCCCGCGGGGCTACGCGTCGGCTGGACCTCCGATGGTGGCCCCTACGGCTCAGACGCGGAGATCCTGAACCGGGTCGCGGATCAGGCGAAGGTGCTCGTGCGCGCCGGCGCAGACATTGCCGAGGTCTCCCTCCCGCACGCGAGGACCAGTCTTTGGTTCGAGGCCACGATGCTCGAGGAGTGGGAGGCTCACGACACTGGGGAGATCGGGCCCGGCGAGTACGGCGCGTTCATACGGACGCGTTTGCGCGGCGCGCGGAGGAAAGTCATGGGGGAGCTTGCGATCCAGATCAGGCACCTGCGTGACGCTTACCGTGACCTCTTCGAACACGTGGATCTCCTCCTCATGCCGGCGGTGCCGATCCCCGCGACACCATACGGCACGCGAGCGATGCCATGGGCGGGAGGCGACATGGCGCTCATGGATCTTCAGATTGCGAATTGCTGGGTATTCAATGCGACCGGCCACCCGGCCATGGTAGTGCCGTGTGGCGTCACCGGAGATGGGCTTCCTATCGCTGCCCAACTCGTTGCCCGCCATTTCGAAGAGTGTACCCTCCTCGGGGCGGCGGCCATCCTCGAGGAGGCTCAGGGAGGTCCCGCGCTCCCCCCGTCGGCGGCCTAGTGAGCCAGCCACGTAGTTCCCAGCATCCGGTTCGCCGCCGGCAACCTACAGGTGTGCGGACCGCACGGAGGCCGTCGAGTGTTGGCAATCCAGACGGCACGGAAACAAGGAAGTTAACGACAACCAGGACAAGCAGATGCTGGCGGACGAACCCCGGTTCGGGGCATACCGCGTCCAGGACGGCCAGCAATCACACATAAAAGGGGGATGGCAAATGCTGTTTGGATGGAGAGCACGAATTGGAAACCTCCGCCCGGCCACAGCGATCGAAGGATCGGAGGAATGGCGCCGTGTCGCACCGGAGGGCGTGGCCTTCGTAGACGGCCGCACCATGGTCGAAGAAGTCACCGAATCGGGGCTCGCAGCAATGATGAAACAGGTTGTCGATGCGGCCAAACTCGTGGCCGCGGCAAAGCCGCAGGTCATCGTTCAGTGTGGCGCGCCCGGGATCTTCTTGCGAGGCTTGGGCCACGATCGAACGGTCATCGCGGAGATGGAAAAGGCGACCAGCATTCCAGCGACTACCATGATGACTGCGATGGTGGACGCGATGCGCGCGCTCAACATTCGCCGCGTCGCTGTGGGCACGACGTACATTGACGAGGTCAACGCGAAGCTCACGGCATTCCTTCAGGGGTCCGACTTCGAGGTTATTGCGATGAAGGGACTGCAGCAGCGATATCCGCAAGAAGCCATCTCCCTTGAGGACCACCATTCGTATCGGTTGGGGCGTGAGGTGTTCGGTCAGGCGCATGGCGCGGACGGCATTCTCATCTCATGCGGAGGCTTCAGAACGTTCGAAATGATCCGTGCCCTTGAAAAGGACACGGGAGTGCCCGTGGTGACGAGCAATCAGTCGTCCTTGTGGAAGGCGCTGCGGATGGTGGGGATCCGAGACGACATTCCTAGCTTGGGCGCACTGTTTCGGTTGTAGTGCTGCATAGGATCCGGCAAGCGGACGGGCGGCGCATCATACTCGGAGAAAGGCACCGCGACACGCTAGCCCTGCGGCTTGCTGGAACCTCGGAGCAGGTCCATGCCATTTTGGAACAGGATCGCGTCCCTGTCCGGGCCTGGTGCAACGGCGGCACGGATCGTCGCCAATGCGTCCTGCTCGCTCATCGAAAATGGAGCGTCGGATCCCAACACGACGTGGCTTGCGGGCACGAGTAGCAGGAGCGCACGCAAGATCGTTGGGTGAAAGACCACGGTGTCCACGTAGATGCGTCGAAGCGCTTCCCAGGGCGCAAGCGATCCTTGGCATTCAGGGCGTGCCTCCGCGCCTCGCTGGAGCCGGCCGGCGATGAAGGGAAACGCACCGCCACCATGGCTCAACACCACGGTCAGCGCGGGATGGCGAGCGAGTACGTTGCCAAACGTGAGACGCGCGGCCGCGAGCGCGGTCTCGAGTGGATTCCCGACCAGATTCTGGAGGTAGTAGGATCCCATCCGCGCTGCCCCGGCCACCTTGTTGGGATGGATAAGGACCGGGAGCGCCAGCATCTCGGCGCCGGTCCAGAACGGTTCGAGCGCCGGGTCGTCCAACTCTCGCGTGCCGTTGTAGCTGCAAATCTCGACGCCGCGCAGCCCATGCGTTTCCACGGCCTCACGCATGACGTCAACAACGTGGGGAGCTTCCGACAGTGGCACCGTCGCCAGACCGAGAAACTTGCCTCCGCTCTCCCGGCTCACGGCGCCAAAGGCCTTATTCGCCGCCCGTGCATACGCTACAGCCTCATCGCCGGAGATGTTGTCGGCGAGCGCAAACGGCGGGAGCGACAGCACACGGCAATCGATGCGGTCACGGACCAATGCGTCCGCGTGCGCCCCGAGATCCATGACCGTCGCCGGGACGGGGCCGATGCGCTCGCTACCCTGCCCGCCCAGCGCAAACACAACCATGTCCCCGTTACGCTCGAACGTGTTCGACGGAAGCGCTTCCGGAGGGACGTAGTGGGCGTGGAAGTCGATCGATCCCATCGGCGACTTCGATATCCATTCCGGCCGATTCATGGCAAGACTCCTCAATTGCGACTGAGCGCGGTGTCACCCCCGCCGTATCGACGGCAGTGGAGGACTGGGATTGAGCGTTTCGACGATCCCTGCGCCCCGAACACCACTCAGGTTACGTTCTATGGTTTCACATCTCCTATCCGCGCCCATCTCGTACGAGTCATCCACACCGGCGGCAAAGGTACGATCCTGAAGACCCCGAAAACTGATGTCACCATGGTTTTTTCAGGGGGTAGTACCCTCCCTGGCGAGGCACCTCGTTGAGCAAGGTGGGTGCGATCGTGGGCGACGCCAAGACGTCTCGTCAACGGTTGTCCAGCAGAATTCGGGCAATCACCCCGTCGATGACAATTCGGATGGAGGAACGGGCAAAAGCACTCGCCGCGCGTGGCATCGACATCATCAGCCTCGTCGGAGGCGAGCCGGATTTCGATACCCCTGAGGCCGTGAAAGACGCAGCCGTGCGTGCGCTTCGCGAGGGCTTCACCAAATATACGTCAAGCGCCGGCATCCCCGAATTGCGCGAGGCGATCGAAGCGAAGCTGCGTGCGCAAGGTCTCGACTATTCGTCGGACGAGATCGTGGTCACCAATGGCGCCAAGCAGGCGCTGTTCAATGCGATCGCCGCGGTGTGCGAACCCGGCGACGAGATCATCATCCCGAGCCCCTGCTGGGTGAGCTTCACGGAACAAATCAAGCTCGCGGGCGGCACCCCTATGCTCGTACCGGTGAGCGAGGCGACGCAGTTTGCACCGGATCCCGAGCGCGTGGTGGCCGCTGTCACGCCTCGCACACGCGCTATCGTGCTCAACAGCCCCAACAACCCGACCGGAGCAGTTTATCCGCGCGATGTCTTGTCTGCGATCGCGGACGTCGCCCTCCGGCACAACCTCTATCTGATCGTCGATGAGGTCTACGAAGCGCTGACCTACGACGGCACAGCGCACCTCAGCGTGCCGCTGGTACGACCCGATGTCCGGCCGCTCACGTTGCTCGCGAATTCGATGTCGAAGACGTTTGCCATGACCGGGTGGCGGGTCGGATCGCTGGCCGGCCCGCGCGACGTCATCGAAGGCATCGACCGGCTCCAAGGGCACGTAACCGGCAACGTGAACTCGATCGCCCAGCGAGCGGCACTCTGCGCACTGCGCGAGCATGTGGACTACTCAGCGATGCTACGCGAGTACGATGCACGGCGTCGTTACATGGTTGCGGCACTCAACCGTATCTCCGGGGTCACGTGCCCCATGCCGCAAGGAGCATTCTACGCCTTCCCGGACGTGACCGCCCTGCTTGCCGACAAGTCTCAACGGGGCGGTGTTCGCGACTCGATGGCCCTGGCCGAGCACTGGCTGAACACCGCGCACGTCGCGGTTGTGCCGGGTGATGCGTTCTTCGGGCCGGGGCACATCCGGTTTTCTTACGCGGCTTCCATGGCCAAGATCGAGGAGGGCATTGCACGGATCAAGCAGGTCACCGAGCAGCCGCGATGAACGCCGATCTGACCGGCGCGAGCCGCCGTGGCGCTGTCCAAACCGTCGTGGGGCTTGTGCCCGCGAGTCGCCTTGGCGTGACGCTGCCTCACGAGCACTTGTTGTGTGACCTCACGCCCTTTCTGCGTCGCCCTCAGAGTGAGGATGAGCGCGCATTTGCGGACGCTCCCATCACGATTGACATCATCGGCCGGCTGCGATACCATCCGTACTCCAATCGAGCCAATCTATCGCTGACCGACGAGGCCGTTGCGATCGAAGAAGCCCTGCGCTATAAGCGGGCGGGCGGATCGGCGATCGTCGATGCGACAAGCGGCGGTATCGGTCGGAACCCGGCCGGCTTGGCGCGAATCGCGCAGGCCACCGGACTCCATGTCGTCATGGGATCCGGCTATTATGTTTCGTCGGTGCACCCGGCGCAATTCACCCAAAGCGGGCCGGAGCGGATAGCCGAAGAAATCGCGCAGGAAATCATCGGTGGTGCCGGCGCGACCGATATCCGACCGGGCATTATCGGCGAAATCGGCCTCTCGTGGCCACCGCACCCTGACGAATACGTCGTCCTTCGCGCGGCAGCCGGCGCGCAGCGCCTGACGGGCGCTCCGCTCGTCGTCCATCCGGGGCGGCACCCCGACGCTCCGCGCGACGCGATGCGCATTGTAGAGAGCGCAGGCGGCGACCCGACTCACACAATCATGTGTCATCTCTGCCGGACGATTCACTCGTGGGAACCTCTCGCCGAACTGGCCCGGACTGGCTGTTTTCTCGAGTACGACCTGTTCGGCCAGGAGACCTCATATTACCAGTCCAATCCCGCGCTCGACATGGTGAGCGACGCGCAGCGTATGCAATGGGTGCAGCGCTTGGTCGATGCAGGCTATCGGGACCGCATTCTGCTCTCCGACGATGTCGCGAACAAGTACCAGCTGGTCCGCTATGGAGGCCATGGATACGAGCATATTCTCGTGAACATCGTGCCGCGGCTCCGGCAGCGCGGGTTCAGCGAAGACGACGTTCACGCATTCTTGGTCGACAATCCCGCAGGCGCGCTCGCGTTCCGCTGACGAGCACTAGAGTCCGGGGCGCCTCTCTCCGATCACCCGTCGATGGACTTGGTCGAGGCCTTCACGCAGGTCGCGAAGCACCTGCTGCGCCGCATTGTGCCCCGGTATTCCCGACACGTATCCGCCCGGCCACGTTCCGACTCCGCAGAGATACAATCCTTGGAGTGGCGTTCGGTAGTCAGACCAGCCGGCCAGCGGTCGCATCGCGAACATGTTCGAGGGGACCATGTCGCCGTGGGTGATATTGGCTTCCACGAGACCGAGCTCATCCTCGAGGTCCTTTGGGCTCCAGACCCGGTATTGGGCGATCAGATCCTTCAGGTTGGGAATGTAACTGCTAAGAACGTCGATGCAGTGGCGGCCGAAGCGGTCACGCTCTTCTCGCCAATCGCCGTCGCTGAGCCGGTACGGTGCGTGGTAGATGTTAATGCTCATGAGATGTTTCCCGGGAGGCGCCAGCGACGGATCCATGACGGAGGGCGTCAGGCCCCACATCATCGGGGTTCGGGCCCAGCGGCCGCGCTTCGCATCGTCCCACGCGCTCTCCATATAGTCCATGGAGGGTCCGATCCGGAATTGGCACCCCGCGAACCCGAGCACTTCCTCGTCGGTTCGCGCTGCGGCGAATCGCGGAAGCCCATCGAGCGCCAGGCCGAGTTTGAACTGATTGCCCTGCATGGGTAACCGCCGAACCCGGTCGCGGAAGTCACCGCTCAGACAGTGCGGCTCGATAATGTCCAGGAAGGTCGTCTTCGGGTTCAGGTTCGACAGTATGACCGTGGCGCCCAACTCCTCCCCGGTTGCTAGGACGACGCCGACCGCACGATTCCCCGCCACCCGGACTTTTGCGACCGGCGCCTTGGTCCTGATCTCGCCACCCAACGCCTGAATGGATCGGCTCATCGCCTGCGTGATCGATCCCATCCCGCCGCACGGAAGCCCGGTCGATCCTCTCAGCGGGAGAACCGCCGGATCGTAACCCTGCTCGAGGCCCCGCGACGCGAGCGCAAGCGGCCGGTGCAGGAGCATGAGCGGCGTGCCGGGAGTGTGGGGACCCGCCAGACTGCTCATGAGACTGAGCATGGCGAGGACCGCTTTGACTTCATCCGATTCGAGCCGCTCGTCCACCAATTCTTTGACACTTCCGAACACGAGCTTCGCGAGCATCTCCTCGTCTTGCGGCGTATCCAATCGGCTCACAAGCTCTCGAAGAGACGGAGGTGGGGCGAATAACGACACCCGCAACCGGGTCGCAAAGGCTTGCAGATCATCGAGCAGATCCTGGTACGCGCCGGCGTCGTGCGCCGAGAACCCCGCGAGATGTTCCAGCATTCGGTCCCGGTCCCGCCACGCGGCGAAACACCGTCCGTCGGGAAAAGGATGGATAACGTACGGATCGGGCCGCACGAAGGTGAGGCCAAATTCCTGCAAGCGCAGGTCGCGCATGATCTTGGGCTCGAATGATCCCGGGGAATTTGAAAACGCTCCCCGGTAGCCGGGAAAGTATTCCAGCAGCGAGCACGGCCCTCCAACCACTGCGCGCCGCTCAAGCACGAGGACTCGAAGGCCCTCCCGCGCCAAGTAGCCCGCGGCCGTGAGCCCGTTGTGGCCGCCGCCGATAACGATCGCGTCGTACTGTCTCATTGGCTTTCGTTCACCCCGTTCGCGTCGCACCGCCACGCGCGCCGAATGCCGCGTCGTGACCGGTGAACCTCGGATCGAACACGTCCCGCAATGCGTCACCGACCAGATTGAACCCCAACACCAGAAGAACGATGGGCATACCCGCGACGATCGAGTAGTATGGCGCCAGCTGCAGAAATTCACGGCCGCGCGCAAGCATCGTGCCCCAATCTGGAGCAGGCGGCTGGGTGCCGAGTCCGATGAAACTCAAGGTAGCCAGGGTCAGCAGTGCAGTCGACATTTGATACGTGGCGAGGACAATGATCGGGGACACGCTATTCGGGATAAGGTACTTGATGATGATTCGGCTGTCCCTGGCGCCCACAGCCCGGGCGGCTTCGACGTATTCGCGCCGCTTGACGGCCATGAGCGTGCTGCGAATCAGCCGCGCAAAATTGGGACACGCGGCAATCCCGATCGCGACGGCGGCTTTCATCGCGCCCGGACCGAGCACGGTCACGATGGCGAGCGCCAGCAAGATCGCCGGGATGGACATCAAGATCTCGACGAGGCCGCTGACGATCGGATCAGCCGCCCGGTACCAGGCGGCGAGCACGCCCATGGCGGCGCCGCTGGTGAGACCGATCGCGATGACGAGACCACTGGTCACAAAAGCGATGCGCGCGCCGTACAGGATTCGCGTCAGCAAGTCGCGGCCTAATTCGTCAGTGCCCAGGAGATGGCGGTCGGTCGGTGGCATGAGCTTGTCCGGAAGGTTCATCCGCGTCGGGTCATACCGCGTGATGGATGGCGCCGCAATCCCGCCGATGAGAAAGACGCCGACAATCACGCTCCCCAACAATGCCACCCCATTGCGCTTGAACTGCCGGAGCCTCATGTGCCGACTGCCTCAACCTCGATTCGAACCACCCCGTCACCCGTACCGAATCCGGGGGTCGAGGTAGCCGACCAAGAGATCGACCAGCAGGTTGCTGCATACAAAGACGGAGGCGATGATAAGAACCGCCGCCTGAATCATCGGGTAGTCGCGCTCGAGGATCGCCTGAGTGATTTGCCGAGCGATGCCGGGCCACGCAAAGACCACCTCGACCCCGACAGCGGAACTCAGGACGACACCAAACTGAACGCCGAGGACCGTAATGACCGGCAGCAGGGCGTTCCGCAACACGTGCCGGTACATCACGCGCGACTCGCTGCTGCCTTTGGCTCTCGCCGTTCGCACGTACTCGTGCCCTAACACGTCGAGCACGCCGGACCGCGTCATTCTGGTGACTAACCCCAGTGTCCACGTGGCGATCGACAGCCCCGGCAGCACCAAGCTCGCGAGCCCGCCTTGCCCGCCGGTAGGGAACCAACCCAGCAGTACGGAGAACACGTAGATCAGAATGATGCCGAGCCAGAATGCCGGCATCGAAATCGTAAACACCGCCACCAGCGTCGCCGCGTGGTCGAAGAACGTTTGACTCCGGGCACCGGCGAATACGCCCAACGCAAGCCCTATCGTGACGCCGATCCCGGTTCCAAACCCTGCAAGTTCGAGGCTGGCCCAAAGCCGCGGTACAATCTCGGTGAGCACGGGCTGCCCCGTGAAGATCGACGTCCCGAGGTTGCCTAATACGATCTGGGAAAACCACTTCAAGAATTGCACGTAGACAGGTTGGTCGAGCCCCAGGCTCTGCCGCACGCGCTGGAGATCCTGCGCCGTCCCCTGCCCCCCGAGGAGGATGACCGCCGGATCCCCGGGGATGGCCCGCATGATCGCAAACACGACAACTGATACGCCGAATAAAACGGCCGCGGTGCGCACGATGCGGGCGAGCCAAAACCGTGTCACTTCAGAATCCAGCCGCGCCGTGGGCCATGCTGCGGCGACCGGCCTATCGCCTGAGGTCGAGCGCCGCGAGCGCGTCGGGATCGACCTCCACCCCCAGGCCCGGACCGCGCGGCACGTCGACGGCCCCGTCGTGGACCTCGAATGCCGTCACGCCGAGACGGCGCTCGTACTTCATCGGACCAATCAAGTAGCTCGCATATGGCAGTGTGGGGAGTGTTGCGGCGAACTGGAGGCCGGCGGCCGTGGCGATATCCAACTCCAAGACACTGCCCATCACGACCCTGAGGCCGGCTGAGAACGCCACGGCCGCGCAATCCCGGGCCCGGAGGAGACCGCCGAGCTTGGAGATGCCGAGGTTCACGGCATCCATGGTCCGCAAGCGGCCAGCCTGTGCCACGTCAAACGTTGTATAAATGGCCTCGTCGCCGGCGATGTCCACTTGACCCGTCTCGGTGACCCAGCGTAGTCCATCGCAGTCCCATGGTGGGAGCGGTTGTTCAAGGAGCGAAACGCGCAGGTCTCGCAGCGGGCCCAGCGCCCGTCGGCACGTCGCGAAGTCCCACAACCCGTTCACGTCCACGATCAAACCGACGTCGTCGCCCACCGCACTGCGGACTGTCTCAATGCGACGCAGATCTGCGGCCAAATCACCCCGCCCAGCATAGAGTTTGACGGAGCGATAGCCGTACGCTAGCTGTTGCAGCGCCGCTTCGGCCATCTCTTCCGCCACTCCCCAGCCGACAGAACCGTGCATCACTACGCGCTCCCGGAAGACCCCACCCAGAAGGGTCGCCGCCGTCACGCCGAGCGCCTTGCCCGCGAGATCGTACAACGCCATATCGACGGCTGCCAGCGTAAACGGACACCCGTGGAGGCGCGGTTCCAGCTGCTTCACCAACGCGGCATGTTGAAACGGGTCCGCGTTGAGGATCATCTCGCGCACGGGACCTTCGAGCAACTGCACAACCGATTCTTGCGTCTCGCCGCTAAAGGCGCCAACGGGGCAGGCTTCGCCGAAACCGTGGATGCCGTCGTCGCTGGTCAGCTTCAGCACGACGTTATGCGACACCGTGCGGTCCACCGTCCCGAAACTGAATGAGCGCGAGAACGCGGCACGGAGCGGAATGGCTTCGAGCGCCGTGATTCTCATGCGAACCGCGAGGCACGCGGCATTCACTCACACCCCCAAGAACTCGCGCGTGTGCCGGAAGTGCTGTTGCATTAGTTCGCGGGATCGGTCACGCGCCTTGGCGATGACCGCCTCGGCGATGCCGACATGTTCACGCAATAGTTCCTGAGCCTGTTCGTCGCGGTAGCGGCCCCGCTGGTTGAGATCCTGAAGCAGATCCAGGTGAATCCCCACAAGTTTCGGCAGCAGGATATTGTGCGTCGCAGACGCCAGGACCACGTGGAAATTCCGGTTATCCTGCCACGTGTCGCGCCGGCGCGCCGCATCCCGCAGCAGCGCTACGTCCGCTTCTACGATGCGGTCGGCCGCGAGGGAGGCCGCTTCCGTCTCGACGAGCGCACGCGATTCAAGAATGTCGCGAACCGTCGCGTGCTCCAGGCGCAGGATCAACCCTCGGATGTCGATGATCTCCTGGATGTTATCTGGCCGGATAAATCGCCGCCCGCCCGGAACACTCACCACGATCCCCTGCATTTCGAGCGCTCGAAACGCTTCGCGCAGGACGTTGCGGCTCACGCCGAGCTGCTGCGCCAGGAGACGTTCTGGGGGCAATTGATGCCCGGGCCCGAGACGACCTGCGGCGAGCAGGTCGAAGATCTGATTGACCACGCTCTCGTACAGGCGCACCCCCCGGACTTTTTGGAAACTGACGTCTCCCTCGGTGGCCACCGGCCGGCCCGTCGCGCCGCGGTTCAGGCTCATGGTCATGGTTCACGCCTGCCGAGATCAGCGGCGCTTGGGATGCCGCGGCCAAGCGCGCGCCAGATCTGGACTTCGAAGACCTCCAGGTCGGCCGCACGAAGGAGCCCGTCAACCGCGATCATCACCTCTGTGGGCGTCACAGCGCTCTCCGCAGGCAACGCCGCTGGTGGCTGGGTCCCCCGCTCGATCGCCTCGCCGACCGTCCGTGCGTATTCCTTCACGGCCACTGCCAGTACGGTACTAGCGTGATGGGTTGTCATGCCGGTCCTTCCGTGATGAGGTTTTCGTCAACACAGGCGCCGCGCGGTGCCCGCGCTGCCGCCTCACGTTTCCACTCCACGAGTGAAAGTTCTTCGCGCCGGAGCCCGAACGCGCGTATGGCGTTCAGCGCAAGCACGTCTTCGCGCTCGGCGCGCGAAAGGAATGACAGGCGGCTCAACGAGTACGGCATGTCAAAGTCCCAGTGCGGATAGTCCGAGGCGTAGAGGACTTGCCCCGATCCGATGCGGGCAAACAGTAGTCGCAGCTGCTCGGCGCTCTCCGGCTGCTCAAGCGGCTGCACCGTGTAGAAACACTCGGCCATGTATTCGCTCGGCAGCCGCCTCAGGCACGGCGCGTCCTCTGGACGCATTCGGTAGACGCGGTCGAGCCGCGCCATCAACATAGCGATCCATGCCGCTCCTGCCTCAAAGAAAATACAGCGGAGCCGCGGGAATCGCTCACACATCCCGCTCCACACCCAATTGATCAGGCACATCGCATTGAACGCGGGGAAGCTGATCGCGTGCGCACCGAGGAACGTCTCGAACATCGGGAAGCGCGGCCAGTGCCCGGTCGAATGGAACCCAACGGCCCGTCCCCGTTCCTCCGCGGCTGCGTAGACTCTGGCGCAACCGTCAACGTAAAATTGATCGAGGCCAACAAGGTTTACTTGAAACCCGACCACGCCGGCCGCGTCTCCAAACTCGTGGATCAGCGCAAGGCTCGCATCAGGATCGACCATCGGCAAATACAGCATGGCCTTGATGCGCGGTTCCTGGGGCAGGATGCACTCCGTGAGCCAGCGGGCGTAGGCGCGAGCCACCGCGGTTTGAAAACGCCGATCCGGATGGAGCGACAGCGTCAGCAGATCGTCGGCGAAGATCACGGAGTAGTCTACGCCAATCCGTGCAAGATCGGCGACAAGGGCGTGTGCCGCCCGCGCCGGGTCAGTCGGATCGGGGGACGGGATCGGCGGCCGTTTGATCCGGCCCGCCACGCGGCGGTCTGCCGGATCGGTCGGGGCGAGCGACTCGACCGGCAACGTCTCAAACAGACGCCGCCACGGCGCATCCATGAACTGGCCGAGGAACTTGATCACGCTGATGTGATGGACGTCGGCATCGATGATGAGCGTCCGGTCGAGCCCGCGTTCTCGCACGAGGCGCGGGGCGTTTCGAAGCAGGTCACGTGGCATTGGATCCCTCCTGACCGCGGTGTGCCGCACGCGTGCCAGGGACCGTCACGTATACCACGCCGTCGTCCTCCCGGACTTTCCATCGACGCAAGTGGATCTTCCGATCAGTAATGCACTCACCCGTGGCAACGTCAAATGAGTAACCGTGCCACGGGCAGATCAGGATGCGGCGATGTGCCGCGAAGCGCTCGTCGAGCATCCGCCTGTCGCTGTCGAGGAGCACTTCGACCGGGCCCATTACCTCCCCATCGCAAACCGGACCGGCCTGATGCGGACAGATATTCTCAAACGCGGTGATGGTGCCGCCGACGCGAACAAGACCGACCTCAACCCCGTCGACCTCAACGACCGTGACGGCCTCCGCCGTGACATCGTCACATCGACAGACAGCACGCCAGTCCATCGCCGATCCTATGATGCAGCGGGCAGGCGGAAGAGGCCCGCCGCGTTCGAACCGAGGATGGCCGCCTGCTCCGCTTCGTCCAAGAACTCCAGCCGCCGGATCGCCTCGGGGGTGTCGAAATCCCATTGCGGAGAGTTTGACGCGTAGATAAATTGGCCGACGCCGATGAGATCGAACGTGGCCTTGAGGTACCCCGCATCGTCGTTCGCGTCGACCGGATGCGTCCCATAGAAGTAGCGCCGCATATAGTGACTTGGACGTTCCTTCAGGAGTGGCGCTTCCGACGGCCGCCTCATGTATCCTTGATCCAGCCGGTGGGCGACAAAGTTGAGCCACGTGATGCCGGCTCCGTAGTAGATACAGGCGAGATCCGGAATGCGTTCGGGCATGCCGCTGAGAATCCAGTTCATTAGGTGCGTCGCCTGCGTGAAGGGATACGCGTAAGCGTACGCTGCCGTATACGTATCGAACACGGTGAGCGGTGGCTCGGTCCACATGAAGACGGGATGAAACCCGAGCGGCAACCTTCGTTCCTCCAGCGCTCGATACGACCGCATATCGTGGTTTTCAAACGGTTGAAGCGCCGGGAGGTTGGTGGCAAACGCGCCCACAATCCCCGCTACGTCTCCAAACTCGTCCACCAATCGACACGACGCGTCCGTATCCCTGATGGGCAGATAGAGCATCGCCCTCGCCCGGGGATGCGTGGGCAGATAGGCGTTTGCGAGCCAGCGCGCATAGGCGGTGGCGACCCCGGTCTCCAGCCGGACACTGGGATGAAACGTCATCGTGAGCACGAGCCCTGGAAATGCGAGCCAGTAGTCCGGCTCAGAGCTGCCGTCCGACGAGCCCGGCCCGTCCGACCCCTTCTGCTGCAGTGTGGCGGCCGATGGCGGGGCACCGAGAGTTCCCGGAAGCAGCGACCCAGGCGTCGCCGCTTCGACCTCGCGCCTCATCGGCTGCGCCATGAATTGGGCGAGCTCTTCGAGACTCACCTCGATATGGGTATCGGCATCGATGACCAGGCTCACGTTATGACCCGACCGTCACTCGTTCGAGCCCGAGTGTGCCGTTAGGGGAAACCCACATGCCTTTGATACTCAGCTTGAGGCCGATCAGGGCTTCCTGGTTGAAGAGCGGAATCGCCAGATCTTGGTTGTAGATCTGCTCGAGAACCTGGCCGATAATCCGAGCTCGCGCCCGGGGATCGAGTGTGCTGCGCTGCTGAGCGATGAGACGGTCCAGCACCGGATTCGAAGAAGCGCCGACGTTATAGACGGGGATGGACGTTGAACTGAACGTCGACGTGAGCAACGTATCAGCGTCGGCGTTGCCGGGACCCCAGGCAAACAGCCAAAGGTCATACTTATCGGAAGCGTCCCGCATGGCAGCCCAGTATGTCGCCTGCTCCAGGTGCGTCAGCTCGACCCGCACGCCGATTTGTTGCAAGTACCCCTGCACGGTCTCGCTGACCAACTGACTCTGTGGCACATACGGGGCGTAGACCAACTTGACCGTGAACCCGTTCGGATACCCCGCCTGCGCCAGCAACTTCTTAGCGTCGGCAGGATTGTACGGATATCGACCGACCGCCGCGTAGCCGGGCGTCAGGGGCGACAAAACGGTGTCCGCTGGTCTCGCAAACCCGTACAATGCATCCTTGACCAAGGTCTCGCGATTGATCGCAAGGTTCACGGCTCGTCTCACCGGCGGCTTGCTGAGCGGTGAGCTGTTCCGAACGTTGGGGATGAGCCAGATCATCCGATTGATGGGTTGAGCGATGACACCCAGGGCCCGTGCCCGGCGCAATTGCGCGACCTGCTCCGGAGGTACGTCACCGATTACATCATAATCGCCGCTCATGAGGCCCAACGTCCTGGCCGAGGCGTCGGGGATAATACGAAACGTGATCGTGTCTACCCCACCGCCGCCACCCCAGTATTCGCCGTTCCGCCCCAGCACGATGCGTTCGCCCTTCGCCCACTCCGTGAGACGGTACGGGCCCGTCCCGACGGGATGCAGCCCGTAGCTCGTGCCCAGCTTCTTCACGGCAGTGGGACTCGCGATTCCAACCCCGCCTCCATAGGCGATGTTGCGCACCATCGGCGCATATTTCGCTTTCGTGGCAATCTGCAACGTGTACGTGTCGACCGCCCGAATTCCGGTGACACCGCTGAAAATAAAGGCGTTAAGCGCCTTCTTGCCGGTGATCGGATCAGTCTCCGCGAGCATGCGGTCAAATGTGAACTTCGCGGCCTCGGCATTGAACGGCGTTCCATCGTGGAACCGGACGCCTCGCCGGAGCCGAAACGTCCACACCAGGCCGTCGCCGGAAACGCCCCAGCTCTCGGCCAGCAGCGGCTTGAGTGCTCCTCGCTCATCGATATAGGCGAGGCCCTCTTCGACCAGCCCTACTGCTGAGTGGGACAGCGGGCTGGTCGAATAGAACGGGATGTCGAACGTGTTGGGCTCGTCGCCCATCGCAACGGTAAGCCGCGAAGCGCCTTGCGGAGCAGCGCGTTGTGCAACGCCGAACAACAACAGGCTCGTTGTGCCCAACGCGCGTTGCGCGAATTGCCGGCGAGTTATCCGAGGCATGTCTCGCATTCCTCCTGATGTCGGATCGACATCCGCGAGTGGGCGGTAGACTGGGTGATCCAAAATATTGTTACGCAAGACTGGCCAGAATCCTGCCCCATGGCGAGTCGCTTTGGCCTCAAAAATCGACCCGGATCGCCGATCAGAGCCCACCCTCAGATCGACAGGATGAGCAGAGGCGCCTGAGAAGGTTGTCTCCGCCAAAGGAGGCGGGGTCGGATCGGGAACAGGACGGAAGGTGCGCCACCCCCTGTGTCGGCAGCAACTGGGGGGCTCGCGCCATCTGGAAACTTGTTTGGTGGAGGTTCTGATAGTGTGGCTAACATGATGCGAATAAGGCACCACGTGCCCAAGCACCGTGCGGCTCCATGATACGATGCGTGGCAAATTACCCAGTACCCATCGGGGCAACGTGGCGCTGCGCGACGAGTGGGAGCGGTATTGTACGGGCGTCCTCGGGCCGTGCACGATCCTTGGGGAACACTCGGTGCGACACCGCGAACCCGATCCGCCAGCTATGCGCAGGGCCGCCCACTTGGTGTAGCGGCATGACTGATGCTGCCGGCATGAATTTCTCCGGCGTCCGCGAATACTCGAATCGAGGACTGGAAGCGTACCTGGGTCCACGGTGAACCATCGTGAGCGACCTCGCGTTGCGTCTCGCGGAAACCGCCGGCGGATTTTCTGGGCGTATTGGGTACGCTCTGGCCGATCTGACGTCGGACCAGTTAATCTTGGCCGACGCCGATGACATGTTCCCAACGGCGAGCGCGGTCAAGCTGCCTGTGCTCACGGCATTCCACACATATGTCGCGCAGGGGCGGGCATCTTGGGATGATACGGTAGGGTTGTCCCCGCATGATGTCCCGGGCGGTTCCGGCGTGCTACAGTACCTGTCTCTACCCCGCCCGATCTCCTTCCGAGACGCAGCATGGCTGATGATTTGCTTATCGGATAATCTCGCGACGAACGTGCTGCTTCGCACCATGAGCATCGAGTGGACGAACGAGTGTATTCGGTCCGTGATCGGGCCCGGCATCATAGTCGATTCGTACGCATATTTTCAGCCAGATCGTCCGACTCGGTCCATGGGTCGGGCGACCCCGCGTGCCCTTCTCGACTACATCAAGGGACTCGCGGCTGGGCGCTTCCCTGGCTCTGCCGGAACGCTGGACATAGCGCGCAAGCAGTTCTATCGAAACATGATTCCGCGCTACCTGCCCTACGGAGCGTACGGACGATCTCCATTGCAGATCGCAAACAAAACAGGCAGCCTGCCCGGTGTCCGCACCGATATCGCGCTCATCGAGAATCGAACGAAATCGATCGCTCTCGCGATCATGACGGCTGATTCTCGGGACGCCGGGTTCTCCTTCGAGAATGAAGGGGAGGTCTATATCGGCAAGTTGGCGAGACTAACATACGACGCGTGGTGCGCTGAGGATGTAGTGCCGCGGTAGGCACGCTAGACGGGGGAGGGAGCGGACATGATGAAGCGGCGAGAGTTTATCTGGCGGTCACTCGGTGTTGGCGGGCTCACCGTCGGCGGAGCGGCGCTTCCACGTATTCTGGAGCCCGGCACCGCGGTGTTCGCCCAATCGATGCAGGCGGGCTCCCTCGGTGAACTGCGCGTGGCGCCGTCAACTCCCGCACCCACAGTGGATGTCACGTTGAACGGATCGCAGATCGCGATGGAGCTCCTTCTGCATGTCTACGATTCGCTCGTAACCTATGACGAGCAATACAGGATTATTCCGAACGTAGCCACTCGCTGGCACGTGAGCGCGGATCGGACCACATACACGTTCACGCTGGCGCCTGAGCTCCGATTTCACAATGGGGCACCGGTCACAGCCGACGACGTGGTCGCTTCCCTCGACCGCGCACGCTCGATGGGGCAGGCGGTGGCGGCGCTGAAGCCGATCGTCTCGGTCAAGGCAACCGGTGCGTATACAGTGGTTGTGCAAACGGATAAGCCGTACGCGCTCTTGCTCGATGCGCTTGCGACACCGCTGCCGCAGGTGGCGGTCATGCCAGCCCAGTACGCCCACATGACGCGGCCACTCACTGTAACCGAAATCGTGGGTACCGGGCCGTACAGGGTCCAGGAGTGGCGCCCGGATCAATATCTCCTGCTGGCCCGCTGGACAGGATACAAGTCTCCGTCGCGTCTGCCGGCAACGGGACTGGGCGGTACCCGAATCGCGTACCACTCAGCCGTGCGCTTCATGTTCGTCAAAGAGGAGCAGACTCGGCTCACGGGTCTGTTGCGCGGCGACTACAGTTACGCGCAAGATCTCCCGATCAGCTTCACAAAGGTACTTGCCGGCAAGACTGTTCAACCGCTCGTGATGACGCAAAACGCGCTGCTCGGTTTCTGGCTCAACCAGCGGCCGGGGCAGCCGTTGGCCAGTCTCCCTTTGCGGCAGGCCATGGTCGCATCCCTCGATTTCACCTCCGTCCTCCGCGTGGCAGCGGCCGGCGATCAGCGGTTCTACAAGCCCAGCGGCAGTTTGTTCTGGCCAGAGCAAACTGACAAGTACCATCCTGATGCTGGGTCCGGTATCTACAACCATCCCAATCCGGCACGTGCCCGTGCCATGCTCAAACAGGCGGGATATCGGGGACAACCGCTGACGATTGTCACTAACCACAATTATCCCTACATGTACTCGGAGGCGCTGGAGGTCTCGCGGCAACTCAACTTGGCCGGGATCAAGACGACACTCAAAGTGCTGGACTGGCCCGGCGCCGGTCGGTTGTTCAGCCAGCCAACCGGCTGGGACATGTTTGCGAGCAGCGCAATCTTCAAGCCGAGCCTGCTCGATTGGAAGATTATCATTGCGCCGAACGCACCCCTCGCGCCGGGGTTCACGAGCCCGGAGATGGCGAAGTTGTTCGATGAAGCAGACGCCGCATTCGATCCTGCCGAACGTCGACGCGTCTATCGCGCCATTCAAGATCTCGTGTGGGAGCAGGTGCCGTTTCTACCAATCGGCTTGCTGTCGGGCTTCGACGCGCGGGCCAACAGCGTAAAGGACTATCGCGTTTATTTCATCCAGCGATTTTGGAACGTGGCCTAGGCCACGCGCTTCGGAATCGAGGCCGCATGGCTGCATACCTCGGGAAGCGGCTTCTGGGTCTTGGCGCGGTATGGCTCGTGCTCAGCGTGGTGAGTTTTCTGCTGGTGCACTTGGCCGGAGGAAGCCCGGCGTCCGTCATCCTCGGTGTGCAGGCGACGCCGGAAGCCATTGCGCGGCTGAACCAGATTTACGGGCTGAATTTGCCGCTTCCGGTGCAGTACGTGCGATGGTTGAGCCAAGTGGTGCGCGGCAACCTGGGGCAGTCGATTTTCCTGAACGCGCCGGTCGCTGTTGCCATTACAACGCACTTCGGCGTGACGGCGAGCATCACACTCGTCGGGTTTGCTGTCGCGGCGGTAATCGGGTTCAGCGCGGGCATCTTCGCCGCAGTCAGGCGCGGTGTGACGGACATGCTCGTGGTCCTTGCATCTTCGGGTGCGTCCGTCCTTCCTGAGTTTCTGTTAGCCCTGGCCCTGCTGGTCCTGCTGGCGGATGTCCTGCCGGTGTTCCCCGTGCAAGGCTACATACCGCTCGTGCGGGCGCCCGGGGCATGGTTCATGCATATCTGCCTACCGTCGCTCGCGATTGGCCTCATCCAGGGGGGACCGCTGGCAAGGTTTGTCAGAAACGGCATGCTGCAAACCCTCGCGACGGATTACGTGAGGACGGCGCGGGCCAAAGGTCTTCCTCGACGAGCCGTCCTGCTCCGCCATGCATTGCGCTCGGCGCTCCTCCCCGTCATCACGGCCGCCGGCCTGATCTTTACTGCGTTATTGGGTGGGGCATTTGCCGCGGAGGTCGTGTTCAATTTGCCGGGGCTCGGCCGGATGCTCCTCGATAGTGCGCTGAACCGGGATTTTCCGACGCTCCAGGGTGGCGTGCTGTTCGTCGGTACGCTCGTGGTTCTGGTGAATCTGGTGGTCGACCTGGCCTACGGGCTTGCCGATCCGCGCGTGACGTATGCATAATCGCACCTGGGCGCGACATGCGCGCCTGTGGGTGGGGGGCGGCGCGCTCTGTATCATCGCGGTGTTAGTCTTGATTGTACCTTTTCTCGTTCATCTCGATCCCAATGCGGCGGATCCGAACAGCTTGATGCAGCCCCCCAGTCCCGACCACGCGATGGGCACGGACATGTATGGTCGGGACGTCCTGGTTCGCACCATTTACGCGACCCAGATCGCTCTGGGAATCGGCCTCGGGGTGAGCGTGGGGACGTTCCTTTTGGGCATGCCGATTGGCATGGCGGCTGCCTATATTCGGAACCTCGATGGGTTCATCATGCGCACCGTTGATACGCTGATGTCATTGCCTCCGGTCCTCCTCGCCATTGCCTCGGTAGCCGTGTTGGGCGCCGGGCTCCTCAACATCGTGGTCGTCCTATTGATAGCGTGGACACCTCTGACTATTCGAGTGGCGCGGGCCGCCACTTTAGCGTTGTCGTCCCAGGAGTACGTTGAGGCCGCGAGAGCGCTTGGGAGCACCTTGCCGCGCATGCTCTACCGGCACATCTTGCGAAACGCTGTGGATTCCGTGCTGGTGCAGCAAACCGTGGTTTTCGTGGGGGCGATCCTGGGCGAGGCCACGTTCAGCTTTATCGGCGCCGGCCTGCAACCGCCGGCGGCAAGCCTTGGGACCATGCTGGGCGAGACTCAGGCGGTTGTCGTGCAAGCGCCGTGGCTTGCGGCCTTTCCGGCGGGTGTGCTCGTGGCGATTGCCCTGGCCGCGGTGTTGGTGGGCGATGGGCTGCGGGACCGCGCCGCCATCGGACGAGGCGCCTAGGCATGTGCCGGCGCCACGCGACCGAGGAGCACGGCAAGTTGCCGTGCCCTATTACGTTTGATGAAAAGCGGCCAGGCGATTGCATCAGCCTCGCCGAAAAATCGTCGCTCGACACGAGCGCGCTAGGGGTGCGGTCATAGCTCAGCCGACCCTGATGATCCCGGAACTCGATGCACGGATGGAGCTGGCTCGCATCGTCATGACCCCGTCCCCGCCGCCGGCCGCCCGAACTGTCCGGAGCGGGCCGCGGCGCCGAGCAGGTTCATGATCAATCGGGCCGCCAACCGACTGGTCGTGTGCTGCACATCGAGGCTCGGGATCACCTCAACGAAGTCGAACCCCACGATGCGTCCCTTGGCGGCGATGCCGCGCAGCAGGTTCGTGGCCTCGAAGTAGGTCAGCCCTCCAAACGCGGGCCCCCAGACGCCGGGCGCGATCGACGGATCGAGCCCATCCGCATCCAGCGTGATGTAGTACGCCGGCGCATCGGGCACGCGGCTCAGCACCGCCCCGACGCCGGCGCGGTGTACTTCCTCCGCCCCCACGATGACGGACCCGTACGCACGGGCGGCATCGAACTCGGCCTCTCGCGCGCTACCGAAGCCGCGGATCCCAATCTGCGCCATCCCCGTGACCCACGGCAACTCCGAGGCCCGGCGCATGGTGCTGCTGAGCCCGTCCCGTACGCCGTCACGATCGTCGCGCCAGTCGATATGCGCGTCGAGCTGAACCACACACATCGGGCCACAGGCATCGAAGGCACGCATGACAGGGATCGGTATCGAGTGCTCGCCGCCCAACACGATTGGCAAGGCGCCCTGACGCAGGATCTCGCGGATCGCGGTCGTCGTGGCGGCAGCGTTCTCGGCCCACGCACCGGGCGCCATAGCGACGTCTCCGCAGTCCGCGATGCGAACCGGCCGGCCCCCGAAGAGGTCTCCGCCAAAGTCAAAGTCGTAATGGGTCACATACCATGGCACATACTTCATCGACTGTTCGCGGATCGCGCGCGGCGCCGCGCTCGCCGCCGTCGAGTACTCGAGCTCGTACGGCGTGCCGAACGGCACCCCAATGATCGCCACGTCGGCGTCCAACGCGCGGACGTCGTGGCATCGCGGCGCGTCGAGAAACGTGGGGCTGCCCGAGGGAACGGGCGCGAGTCGCGGGGTCATCGCCTCCATGCCTCCCTTCATTTCCGACGCCCTCCAGAAGCGCGGCGTATGAGTTGCATCATGCGAGACACCGTATGCCGAGACAAGCGCCTTGGCCGCAGACGCTCCCATGCATGCTCAACGGCCTACCCCTCGACCCTCCGCGGGTCCAGGGCGTCTCGCAAGCCGTCGCCCACAAAATTGATGGCGAGCACCGTAACGACGATCATCAACCCGGGATATAGGGCGACCCACGGCGCGTTCCAGAGATAGCTCTGCGCGTTGAAGAGCATGTTGCCCCAACTGGGCGTTGGCGGCTGCACGCCGAGGCCGAGGTAGCTCACCGCCGCTTCGGTGAGCATAGCGTTGCCAACGTTCAGCGTCCCAGCCACGACAATCGGACCGAAGGTGTTGGGGAGGATATGGCGGGCGATAATCAGGAGGTCCACCGCGCCGATGGCCCGGGCTGCCTCCACAAACTCGCGCTCGCGCAGTGACAGGATGTTGGCCCTGATGATCCGGGCGAGCTCCATCCAGCTGAGCGCGCCGATCGCCACAATGAGGGTCCGCACGCTCGGCCCCAGAACGACCGCGAGCGCAATGAGGAGGAACAGCACTGGGATGCTGAGCAGTGCGTCCGTGAACCGCATCAGGACGGTGTCGACCCAGCCGACGAAGTACCCCGCGAGTGCACCGACCGACACGCCGAGGCCAATCGACACCAACATGGCAAGCACGCCGACCGTCAGCGAGATCCGGCTCGCGTACATGAGCCGCGCGAGAATGTCTCGTCCGACCTCGTCCGTCCCGAGCGGGTGAGCCGCGTCGGGCGTGTGCAGCATGTTCTGCGGGTGGGGCTGGATCGCCGCCGCCTGCGGCACCAGGACCGGCGTCAGCAGGGCAATGGCGACGACGATGGTGACCACACCGAGCGCCAAGACTGCGCCTCGGTGGCGCGCGTACCGGGCCCACAGCGACGGACCGGAGCGCTGGTGTCCCGGCCGCCGCTCGCGACCCTGCGCCAGCGCGCCCGCGGCCTTCGCCACGCTACCCAAATCTGATCTTCGGGTCGAGGTACCCATACACGATGTCGGCGATCAAGTTGAACACGATCACGAGGACCGAGACAGCCATGATCAACCCCATCAGCACCGGGTAGTCGGCCCGCGCGGCATTCTCCACGAACAGGCGCCCCATGCCAGGCCAGGCAAAGACCTGCTCCGTGACCAGCGCGCCCGAGAAGATGCGCGCCGCATCCAAGGACATGAGCGTGACAAGTGACAAGAGCGCGTTGCGGAAGACGTGGGTCCACAGCACCCGTGCTTCCGGGACCCCTTTCGCGCGGGCTGTGCGCACGTAGTCCTGCCGCAGCACCTCCAGCATGCTGGCCCGGAGGTAGCGGACGTACCCGGCGAGGGACACGATGGACAGGACGGCGGCGGGCAGGATCAGGTGCAGCAGCACCTGCCCCACGCTCTCCCCCCGCTGCAGGTTGTACATCCCGCCGGCCGGGAGATGCGGCAGCCCCCATTGCTGGAACTTGACCGATACGATCATGATACTGACCAGTCCGAGCCAGAACGTCGGTAGCGCGAACGAAAAGAAGGCCCCGCCGTTGATCACATAGTCCCACGCGCTGTAGCGGTGCGTGGCCGAGTACACGCCGAGCGGGACCGATACCAGTACGACGATCACGTACACCGTACCCATGAGGATCAGGGTGTTGGGAAGGCGTTCCCAGATCATCACCGTCACGGGGCGATAGGTGTACAACGACGTGCCCCAGTCGCCGCGGACCACGTCGCGCAACCAATAGAAGTACTGCACAATCTTCGGCTTGTCCCACCCGTGCGCCGCGATGATGCGAGCGCGGTCTTGCGCTGAGAGCGCGGCGTTCGCCCCATACATCGACATGGGGTCGCCGCTCAGACGCACGAGCACAAACGCGACCAGCGAAATCGCGAAGAGCAGCGGCACCGCCTGCAGAAGGCGCCGGACGATCAGACCGATCACGGCCCTACTCGACCCACCACTCGTACGTGTTCCACATCAGACCGGTGATGCCACCAAAGTTTGTTGGGTTCACGCCGTGCACGCGCTTGTTCACGGTGTTGATCGTCGCGCGGTCGTACATCGGGATCATCGGCACGTCGTTATGGAGCAGCACCTGGGCCTGGTCCAGCAGCTGCCGCCGCTTCGCCGGGTCGAATTCCTTGAGCTGCGCGTCGAGCAGGGCATCGAGTTTCGCGTCGGCGAGGCCGCTCGCGTTGAGCCCGTTGGGTTTCTCCTTCGTCGGAATCTCGCTCGAGTGCCAGAATGGCCGGAGGTTCGGGTCGACGCTGGACAGCCCATTCGCGAACCCCACCACGTCGTACTTCCGCGCGAGCCACCCGCCGCCTTCGGAGAAACTGCCGAAGAAGTTCGAGGCCGGCTCGTCGTGGATCGTCATCTCGACGCCGACGGACTTCCAGTTCGCCTGGACAATGGCCTCGATCGTCGCACGCGTCTGGTTCCCTGCAGTCGTGGAGAACGTCAGCGAGAGCCGCTGGCCGTCCTTCGCCCGGATCCCGTCAGCGCCGAGCTTCCATCCTGCCTCGTCGAGGAGCGCCCGGGCCTGGTCCAGCGAGAACGGCAGCGGGTGGATACTCGTGTCCTCGTACGCGGTGTTGTCGAGCTCGTTTTTCGCGATCTTCGTCCGCCCGAACAGGACCGTATTGATCACCGTCGGCCTGTCGGTCGCCATGACGAGCGCCCGCCGGACGCGGATATCGCCCAGGATGGGATGCGGCTTCGAGACGTCGTCCCTCGACACCATCGTAAAGTGGTACCGCTCGTAGATCGGCGGGTGGGTGATGATCAGGTTGACGTTCGGCACCTTGGACATCTCGGGGATCTGGGCCTCGGTGTAGTCGATGCCGAGGTCGATGTCCCCCGTTTTGGCCTGTGCGATCACCGTGTTGCGGTCGGGCAACACCTTAAACACAATGCGGTCGAGATACGCCTTCTGGGGGCGCCAGTAGAGCGGATTTCGGACCATCGTGATGTGGTCGCCGGACGCCCACTCGCCGAACTTGAACGGGCCGTTACCGACCGGCTTGCGCCCGAAATCCTGCGAGGTCATCTTGCTCTGCACGTGCTCCGGCAGCAATTGCCAGTCCGCCAGCGTCTCCGCGACGAACGGGATATACTGCTGCTTCAGGGTCACGACGGCCGTCGTATCGTTCTTCACTTGGACGTCCGCGATCTTGTCCCACCCGGACGTGATGACGGCCCCATTCTTCGGTGTCATGATCCACTTCCACGTGAATGCCCAGTCGCGCATGGTGCACGGCGCGCCATCGTCCCACTTCAACCCGGGGTGCATACGCAGGGTGTAGGTCATTCCGTCCTTTGAGATGCCGCCGTTCGCCACCGACGGCACCTCCGCGAGGAGCGCCGGCTCCAACTGGGACTGCTGGTTGACCCGCAGCATGGGGTCGAACATCGGGCTCAGCGTCATCGTCGCGAACGAGATGTTGCCTCCGGTCAGGATCCAGTTTAGGCTGTTGGCCTCTTGGTACACACCGACCACGACCGTGCCGCCGCGTTTCGGAGCCGCCGCCAGCACCCGCGGCGTAAAACGCCCCGCCACCGCTGCGCCCGCCCCCAAATACGCTCCGGCTTTTAAGAACTGTCTGCGTGTGGACCTCCGCATGACAGGACCCCCTCCACCGTTCTCATAGTTCATTCAACGCGCAGTGCCGCACACGTCCAAGGCGGTCAACGCGAGCACCTTGGTGGCCAACACCATTTCGCTAATAAGAATGCAGTTGTCGGGAGCTTCGGCCGTTCCTTCCAGCCCGGCCGGCCCGTACAATACGCAGGGAATGCCAGCCCGCCACAGGTGGCAGATGTCGTCCCCGGCGTACGACAAGGGCAGCACCGTACCGACGGTCTCCGGGTCACGGCCGGTCACGTCGCGGTAGTGCCGGATCACGGACTGCACAATGTACTCCTGCACCGGCACGTCGGTGGGCTCCATCGTCACCCGCAGGGCCTTGAACCGCGGCGGTGGCGGCACATCGATCTCGTACTGGAACTGCGGATCTGCGGTCCGCACGGCGTCGAGCGCGGCCCGGATGTCTTCGACCACCGTTTGCGATGTCTGCGTGGGCAGGAACCGCACGTCGACGAGCAGCGTGCAGTAATCGCACGAATAGTTCGGCCCGCTCATCACGTAGTCGCGCCCGCGCCCTCCGATGATGCACCCGACATTGAGCAGCGGCAGTGCGGGCAGGTCGGGCCGGGGCGTGTGGCGGAACTTGACGGTTCGCAGTGCCTTGATCGCCTTCATCGCGTTGGCGATCGCATCCACGCGGTACTGCGGACGGGTGATATGGGTCGACCGCCCGACGATGGAGATGGCGATCTCGACGACCCCCGCGTGCGTGGTGATGACGTTGTGTGCGCCGTACGGCTCCGTGACCACCGCCATGTCCGTGCGCCGACCGCGCTCGAGGAGGTGCACGGTCCCCACGCCCCCCTGCAACTCGCCGACGACGCAGGCGATGACCAAGTCGCCCCTGAGCCTGACGCCCGACTCGCGGATCGTCTCCGCGGCCATGATCATCGACGTATCCCCGCCCTTCATGTTGTAGGAACCGGCCCCGTACAGCCGGTCGCCTTCGACGATGGGGGTCCACGGGTCGCGCGTCCATCCCTGCGCCAGGGGATCGATGTCGATGTGGCCGTTGAACATCAAGCTCCTTCCGCCGCCGGCGCCGCGCAGCGTCGCGATGGTCTGGAACCGTTCGGGGTCCACCTCCTGCAGCTCCACCTCGTACCCGCGCCGCTGGAAGAAGTCGGCCAGCCAGCGCGCGACGGCGGTCTCTTCGGTCTTGAAACTCGGAATCCGGATCAGGCTTCCGCAGAGATCGATCAGCTGCTCGGCGTTGACCCGCTCCAGCACCGCATCCGTCGTGGCCATTCCCTACACCTCCTCACGTCGACCGGGGCGCCGCGGCTGGCTCCTCCGAGCGGTCGATCACGGCGAACGCGTCGATCTCCACCAGGAGTTCTGGCAGCGCCAACCCCTTCACGACGACGCCGGTACTGCAGTGACGGATGCCTTCGAAGTACCGATCGATGACACGGTAGACAGCGGGGCGGTAAGATACGTCGGTCACGTACACGGTCAGCTTGCAGACATCCGTGATGTCGCCGCCCGCTTCCACCATGAGCTGTTTGATGTTCTTGCAGGCCTGCTCCGCTTGCGCCCCAGGGTCGTCGCGGCCGACGAACCGACCGTCGAGGTCGAAACCGGTTTGACCTCGCAGGAAGACGAAATCTCCGCTGGCGCGGATGGCCATGGAGTATACACCGTTCGCGTGGTGCCGGTAGGCGGCACCGCTGAACTCGCGAATCCGACGCCTTGGCATGATCGCTCCTCCCGCTCGATCCGTCATACCGGGCTTCGTTGGAACAATGGCTGCGCCGCACCTTAGTTCAGTGCCGCGCGCCCGAGCGCACGCGGGCGGCCTGGTTGTCGGTGTCAAGGCGAGCCGTGATGCCTGCGGTCCGCCGGGGCGACCATCCCCGCGACTGCCGACGCAGTGCTGAACCCATTCGGGAGCGCGGGAGGCGGACCTGCACCGTTACCCGAGGTCGCGCGTCCCGGACCGTACCGTACGTCGTTCGCATGGGAGGCCGCTTCGGGATCAACCACCGCAGGATGCGTCGTCGTCGCCGGTCCAGGCTTGGAAGGAAGGCGGAAACTCCTCCTCCGCCGTCCTACCGGCCCAGTGGTGAGCGCGAAAACCATCCCAAACGCGCCGCGAGGACGCCCGCACGCCCGCGAGGAGGGTCGAATGGTCCCACGCCAAGACCTCCCCGCGGTCGACCACCGTGATGCCGTCGACGATGACACGCTCGACCAGGTCGCTCGTGGCACAGTGTAACAGCGCCTTGACCGGGTCGTACACTGGACCCAGGCGCGGATTCGTGAAGTCGACGATCACGAGGTCGGCCTTCGCCCCAGGGCAGAGGCGGCCGAGATCGGTTCGCCTGAGCGCCTTCGCGCCGCCCAGTGTAGCGGCCGTGAAAACGGTAGCGGCGTCCGCCGCTTCGTGGTTCCGTGTGGCGACCTTCCCAAGCATCGAGGCATACTGCATCTCCGCGAACATGTCGTGCGGGTAGCTGTCGGTCCCAATCGACACGGTGACGCCGCAGTCCACATAGCGCTGCAGATCCTCCAGCATGGCGCCCCGACGCGCAACGGCGACCGGCGAATGCGCTACAGAGCTGCCAGTCCGCGCAATCGTCTCGAGATCCCCGGCGTAAGGGTACCCGACACGCGAGTGTCCGTCAGCGTACAGGCAATGGCCGAGGACGACCTCAGGGCCGAGGAAATCAACACTTGCCAGGTACCCGACCGGCGTAAAACCCGTCGTCCGCAGGATTTCATGAAACTCAAACACCTGCTCCGCGCAGTGTATCGAGAGGCCAACCCCGAGGCTGCCGGCCGCCGTCTTGGCGGCGCGCAGAAGCGCGGGGGCGGCGTTGAAGGTCTCGTGGATGATCACCATCCCGTGCACCCGCCCGTCGTACCGGCCGTGATGCTCCTTGATGAAATCGACGGCATCGCGCAGCGCGCCGGCCCCGCCGTCCTCTCGCCACGACCGTAGCACCCGCCCATCCACGCTCCAAAGGTAGTGGGCCGAGGTGACGCCCGGGCCGTAGTACAATCGGATGCCGCATTCCCCGGCGAACCGCACAAGTTCTCGGCCGACGATAGCGTCGCCGGTCCCCATGTCGAGCACCGTCGTCACCCCGCTGCGCAGCAACGTGGCGAGGCCGAAGCGCAGCGCCGCGCCGGTATCCTCGCCGGCACCGAACGGCGGAGCGTGAAGCGCCTTGCGCGGCTCGTAGTGGAGAAACCCGGACCCCTGCAGTTCGCGCCGGCCGACGTCCAGCACCAGGCGATCGCCCGGGTGCGCGCCGATGTGCGCGTGGGTGCTGATGAGCCCAGGGATGACGAGTTTGCCGCGCGCGTCGATCACGGTGTCGGCGTCCGCTTCTGCCCCCACGCCGACCGCGACGATCCGATCGCCGACGAACACAACGGCGCCGTCTGAGATGATACGGTGACGGGACCCATCGAACGCAACGACCCATCCGCCGCGGATGGCGGTCCTTTGCCTTGGCGGTGCGCTCGCCTGCGACATCATCCTCTGCCGGGAACGGCGCACGCCGTCCGCGCTCTCAGCAACCAGACCGCCTCCCCCGTCGCGGGACTTGCGGTGCCGTCGCGTCAACCACCTCGCTGGCAAGGTCGCGCGTGGGCTCGAGTCCGTCCCACAGCGTCAAGGACCGGGGAAACACAGCTTCCACCGGGCCGCCGGACCAATGATAGTTGGGGAACCGCTGCCAGATGCGTTCCCCAGCGCGGCGGACGTCCTGTGTTACGGAGTCCATGTTCCAGGCGAGCACCCGCCCGTCCCGGACCACGGTGCGGCCATCTACAATCACCGTGTCCACCAATTCGCCGGACGCCGCGTGCACAAGGGACCGGATCGGATCGTACACGGGCCCGACGCGCAGGGCGTGGAAATCGATTATGGCGATATCCGCCTTGGCCCCACGGGACAGCCGGCCCAGATCATCCCGGCCCAATGCCCTGGCACCGCCGAGGGTAGCGGCCCGAAAAATGTCGCCGGCCGACGCAACCTCGGGTCTCTGTTCCGTCACCTTGCAGAACAGGGCAGCCGCCTGCATTTCCGCCACGATATCTAGCGGATACGTGTCCGTGCCGATCGACATGTTGATACCGCGGTCGAGGTAGCGCTGGAAGCTCTCGAGCACCCCGCCCCGTCGCCCGCCAGCGAGCGGCGCGTGCGCCACCGTTGCGCCCGAGCGCGCCACGGTCTCCAAATCGTCGTCGTACGGATACGCGATCTGGCTGTTCCCGCCTACGAAGCGGCAATGCCCGAGAATCACATCGGGCCCGAGCAGGCCGTGCTCGGCGAGAAGCCCGACCGGCGTTCGTCCTGTGCGGCGCACGGCATCCTCGAATTCGTAGACTTGCTCGCCGACGTGGAGCGTGATGCCCACGCGGAGCTCGTCCGCGAGGACCCGGGTGCGCTGGAGCACCTTTGGCGTACAGTTGAACGCCTCATCGGGAATGAGGATCCCTCGGTAACGCCGCTGGTAGGCGCCCGCGTGCCGGGCTATGAACTCCGCCGCGCGGTCCATGGCCGCGAATGCTCCCCGCTCGTCGGTGCTGCGATGTAGCCGTCCCCGGTCGTCGAAAGTATACGTCCCTGGGTTGAACCCGGGAGCGTAGTACAGCCGGATGCCGCATTCCCCGGCCCGCCGCAGCATGGTCACGCCCCCGTCGAACAGGCCGCCACCCATCTCAACGACCGTGCTGACGCCGTGTCGGAGCAACGAGCCGAATCCGAACCGGATCGAGGCGTCGGGATCGTCCGCTGCTGTAAACGCCGGCCCGCCGGCCGCGCGCCTCGGCTCGTAGTTGAGAAATCCGGACCGCAGCAGGTCGCGCCGTCCGGTATCGACGATCAGGCGGTCGCCGTAGGACGCCCCAACGTGCGCGTGGGTGCTGATCAATCCGGGAATGACCAGCTTGTCGGTCGCGTCGATGATTCGATCCGCGACGCCGCTCCAGTGCCTCCCCACGTGCACGATCCGATCGCCCCGGTAGACCACCCGGCCCTGTTCGATGATGCGGTGGTCTGACCCGTCGTACGCGACCACCCAGGAGGCGCGAATCTCTGTTGTCTCGTCGCGGGCTGCGGCTGCGTCCTTGCCCATGCACTCCCCTCCCGACGCCCGCGCCGGGCGTGTCTCCTCAGTGAACGGCGCGGCCCGACACGGGATCGTCCGCGTCTTCCGACCACCCAAGCCCTTGACAGCGGCGGCCAGCAGAAAGTAAGATTACTTTCAATTGTTGCAAGTATTCCTTCACCACGGCACCACCGAGATCCTTTCGTCGTCGATACCAACTCAAGTTGGATTGAGCCGGGCTGGCCGGGCGCCCACCACCGAGGGGAAGAGGCGCTTCCGGGCCTGGAGAGGCGTGACGATGGGCGCATCCGGCAAGGGTCCGCACCCGACGGGCAAGGGGGCGCTGGGGGCCGGTGCGCCCGGCCCCGGGTGGCTCAAAGGTAAGGCCGCGGCCTTAGTCTTGTCGTTCGACGTGGACGCGGAGGCGGCCATCTTGCCGTACGGCCGGCGGTACGCCGAGCATGCCATGGTCATGACGCACCAGGCGTACGGTCCTCTGGTGGGCGTCCCGCGGCTGCTGCAACTGCTCACCGACGTGGCGCTTAAAGCGACGTTCTTCATCCCGGGTCTGACCGCCGAGCGGTACCCGGAGATGGTGGAACGCGTGGCGGCGGCCGGCCACGAGATCGCCCACCACTCGTTCAGTCATCGCTCCGCCGTCACGCTCACACCGGACGAGGAGCGGCTCGACTTCGAGCGCGCGCTCGACGCGCTAGGACGCCTCGGCGTCCGTCCTGTGGGGCACCGGGCGGCACTCTGGGAGGCGACCTGGCGGACGCCGGCTCTCGTCGCCGAGTACGGGCTTCTCTACGACTCCAGCCTGATGGACGACGATCGGCCTTACCTGCTGGAAACCGGCAACCATGCGATCGTCGAGTTACCGCCCCACTGGAGCCTCGACGATTGGGAGCAGTACGCCTACCTGCCGCAGCCGTCGATCGGCCAGCACATCGAGTCGCCGACCAAACTCCTCGAACTTTGGTCCGGCGAGCTCGACGCCATGTGCCACTACCACTGCCTTTGCATGGTGACCTGCCACCCATTTCTCTCTGGACGTCCGAGCCGGATCGAAGCGCTGCGCCGTTTCATTGAGTTCGCGGCGGCGCGGAGCGACGTTGACATCGTGACCGCCGAGGAGGTCGCGCGCCGGGCGGCCGCGGATGCGACGCTCGCGCGCCGCCGCCCCGTCCCGCTCGGGGTCAACGCGGAGGTGTATCCCGACGCGTAGCACCCGAACTGAAGGAGGAGACGCAAATGGATCGAGTCGCGCAGTGCATTGCGGTACCGGCGAGGGAAGGGCGCGCGCTCCGGATCGCATGCGGCAGCCGGTTTCGGATCGTCGACGTTGAGGGCGGCCAGTGCGGGGATTTGTTCGCCTACGCCACCGCGGACATCTCAGAATACGCGAGCGCACCGCACACGCGGGTGCACGTGAACCGACTCTTTCCCCGGCCAGGAGAAGCCTTCGTGACTAACCGGCGCCGGCCGATTCTCCTACTGGAGCGGGACGACTCGCCCGGCGCTCACGACATGCTGGTCGCAGCGTGCGACCCGGCGCGCTACGCTGCGCTGGGAATCGCGGCCTGGCACGCCTCGTGCGAGGAGAATCTCCGCGGCGCGATGCGCACTTTTGGTTTCGACCGTATCGAGGTCCCGCAGCCGATTAACCTCTTCACCAATATCCCGATTATGGAGGACGGCTGGCTGGACTGGCGGCCTGCGCTCACTCAGCCAGGAGATTCCGTCACCCTGCGGGCGGAGATGGACTGCTTCGTTGTCATCTCGGCGTGCCCGCAGGACATTGTCCCCATCAACAACAGGCGGCCCACGGGCCTCGCGCTCGAGGTCCTGGCCTGATCTGCTACGCCCTGGCGGCGGGGGCTGTGCGCGGATAGTGGCGACGAGGGGGAAGCAGCCGTGCCGCCCCGCGGCGGCGCACCCTCGCGGATGGAGGTGGAGGGGTGAGAGCAACACGCAGGAAGTTCCTTCGCGGTCTCGCGTACGCGGGAGCGTTCGCTCGCGTGGTGAAGGGCGGCTCGCCGGAACGCGCGTCCGCTGCGGCCCCTACCCCGAAAGCCGGCGGCACGGTCGTCGTGGGAGTGTATCAGGAGGCAAACAGCCTGAACTGGATCCTCACCGGCGGGCCCATCTCCTTTGGGACGATGATTTTGGCTCCGATGTTCGAGCCGATGCTCCGGGTCAATGCCCAGTCTCAACCAGAACCTGCGCTGCTCGCCGAGGTGCCCACCGTGGCGAACGGCGGCATCTCGCGAGACGGGACGACCTACACGCTCCACTTGCGGCCCGGTTTAAAGTGGGACGATGGCGCGCCGTGCACGATGCGCGACTGGACCTTCACGTGGAAGTGGATCATGAACCCGAAGAGCGGCGCGCAGATCACCGCGGGATGGGACAAGATCGCCGACGTTCGGGTGAAGAGCGATGTACTTGCAATCGTTACGCTGCGCGAGCGTTACGTGCCCTTCGTCGCGGAGACGCTGGCCGGGTGGCAGCTCCTTCCCGAACACGTCCAGAGCACCATGAGCTCAGAGGCATTCGGCCGCAAGCCGGTCGGTAACGGACCATTCAAGTTCGTGGAGTGGGCGTCCGGGGATCACATCACCATGGACCGCAACCCGCTGTATTGGCGGGCCCCGAAGGCTTTCCTCGACCGAATCATCTTCAAGATCCTCCCCGACATCAACTCGGTCATTGCGCAAGCGAAGACCGGCGACATCGATATCGGGGTCAGTTACACGGAGGCGCAGATCCCGGAATTGACGAACGCCCCGGGCCTACAGCTGGCCGTCACCCACCCGGCCCAGTACGAGCGTTATCATTTCACCATGGTCAGCGTTGATGACCTCAAGACGCCGCATCCCATCCTCGGCGACCGGCGCGTGCGGCGGGCGCTCATCCTGGCAACGGACCGCCAAACGATTATTGACACGGCGCTTTACGGGAAGACCACGATTGCCAAGAACGAACTAGACAACACCCCGTACGAGAACCGGGCGATCCACCCGCTACCATTCTCGCCCAACCAGGCCGCCGAGCTACTCGATCAGGCTGGATGGCGGCGTGGCGCAGACGGCGTCCGCACGAAGGATGGCCGCCGGCTGACGCTGACCTTCAGCACTACCGCCGGGAACCGAACCCGCGAGACGATTGCTGCGATCGTGCAGGCGGGCTGGAAGGCGGTGGGGGTCGAGATGACAATCCACAACGAGCCGGGATCGAAATTCTTCGCCAGCTTCGCCGGCGGGGGCGCGTACGTCTCCCGGAGGTACGACGTGGTTGGATTCACAAACGGCCTGACGAGCATCGACCCTAACTTTCGACCATTCTGGCACTCCAGCCAGATTCCTACGAAGACGAATCGGAACGGGTTGAATAGCAGCGGGCTGGCAGATTCCCGCCTGGATGCCCTCTTGGACGCGCAGCTGAGAGAACTGGATCCGGAACGGCGGCGGACGTTGCTCAATCAGGCTCAAGTGCTTATCCACAACGACGTGCCGATGATCCCCATGTACGACCGCGCGAGTATCAACACCGTAAGCAGCCGCCTGCGGGGCGTCCGCCCAATCAATTTCGGGGGCATATCGGGCATCGTGTGGAATACGAACGAGTGGTGGGTCGGGTGATGCCGCCTGCCGCGGCGGCGGGCCGGCCGCGACGATCCAGGAGGCTAGTAGGACTTCGGATGCCAGTCACCGTTAGCACCTCATGTAGCAGCCGGCTGTATCTGCGGAGGTCCTCGTGACCGACGGCCGGGCGCCAGCCCGAGGAAAGGTCATTACGACTGGCAGGCCGCCGGCAGCCGGTATCTCGACCGTCTTGGAACGGCTGGAGGCACCGCAGGACAATCGTTCCGCAACCCAGCGGCGGCTGGCCTCTTACCTGCTCGCCGAGTACAAGGCTGCCGCGTTCGCCACAGCGGCGGAGATCGCCCGCCAAGTGCACGTCAGCGAAGCGAGCGTCGTTCGCTTCGCTACCTCTTTGGGGTATCGCGGATTTCCCCAGCTGCAACAGGCGCTCCGCGAGCGGGTGCTGCAGGAACTGACCACGCTCGAGCGGCTACGCGACTACCACCTGAAAGTGAACGGCCGACGCGCCGACGTCCTAGCGACGGTCGTCCGTCATGAGCAGGAAAGTATCAGCAGGCTGCTTCAAGCCAACCGCTCGCGCGCAGTTCGCGATTGGGGGCGCGCGTTGCGGTCCGCACGGCGCGTAGCGGTGTGCGGGGCGCTGGCCACGGCGCCGCTCGCACAGTTTCTGGCGTTCCACCTGAGCAAGGGCCGGACCGGTGTGCATTGCTTTGGGACGGCAGATCTTGTAGCATACCATGCACTCGCGGCGATGAGTCAGCGGGACGTAGCCTGCGTGATAGGCTTCCCCCGGTATCCTCGTGCGCTCGTCGACCTCGCGCGATTCGCGCACGAGCGCGGGGTACGCGTGGTGGTGCTCACCGACAGTGAGGTCTCGCCGCTGGCAACGTTTGGCCGGCCCTCGCTCGTGGCCCCCACGACGCCGCTCACGTTCGTGGACGGCTACGCAGCCGCCATTTGCATGATGACGGCGGCACTGACGCAGTTCGCCTCCGTGGCGATGGGAGCGGTGCGCCGGTCCCTCGCGGAGTACGACGCGGCCGCCCGCCGGACGGGGGTGTTTCTCAGGACATAACGCGCGCTGCCACCGGCTGACCCCTGGCGCGCTATCACCCCAAGAGATTGTGGATCAATGTCGCGTAGATGCGGGCGGCACGCGCGACCGCGGTGAGCTCCACGTATTCGTCCGCCATGCCCGATGTCGTGAAAAATGCCGGTTGCGACGTGTTCGACTCTCGGTACGGACCGAACATCGCGGTCGGGATGCCGGCGTCCATGAAAAAGTGTGCGTCCTCGAATCCAGCGGTACACCCGAGCCCGGCCTCGCGCCCGGTCACCTCGCGATACGCGCGCTGACACGCTGCGACGATTGAGGCGTCCGGGGCGATCTCCATCGGGTGCACATGCATGATCTCCCGCACACTGACCTCGAACGGCTCGGGATCCCGGGCGCGGACGCGCGCGCACACGTTACGCAGTTCGCTAAGGGCCTGCTCGGCCGTCTCGCCGGGAATCAGGCGCCGGTCTACCTGTAGGGTGCAGCGGTCCGCGACCAAGTTGAATTTCACGCCGCCCTGAATGCCGCCGAAATTGACGGTGGGCGCCGGCAGGATCGCGTGGGTCCGCTGCCGCAATCGCGGGACGAGCTCGCTCTCGATTGCCCGCGCTACCCGGACCATCTTGCTGATCGCGTTGATGCCGAGCCAGGGTCGCCCGCCGTGCGCGCTCTTACCGCGGACTTCCACCTCGGCCCATAGGGAGCCCCGGTGGGCAATGTTGACGCTGTCGCCGGTCGGCTCCCCGACGACGGCCATGTCGCCGCGCAGCCGCCCGTGTGCCGTCAGGAACCCCGTCCCCTTATGGCCTCCGCTGACCTCGTCCGCGACGATGGCGAAGACGAGATCACCGCGCAGCGCCACACCGGATGATCGAAGCGCTGAGGCGGCCGCGAGCACGGCCGCGATGCCGGCCTTCATGTCCATGGCGCCCCGCCCGTACAGCCGGTCGCCCTCGATCTCCGCGCCGAATGGATCGTGGATCCAGTCATGGCCAGGCGGTTGGACATCCATGTGACCGTTCCAAATCAGCGTGGGCCCTTGCCCGGATCCTTGTAGGATTGCGACGATATTGGCCCGCCCAGGCTCCGATTCGATGATCTGCACATCGCAGCCGAGCTGGCGAAGGCGGTCGGCGATCAACGGCGCTAAGAGCGCTTCGTCCCCGGGCGGATTGACGGTCGGCACCCGCACGAGCGACTGAAGCAGCCGTGCCAAGTCGAACTCGTCGATCGCAAAGGAGCTAGTCACGATCGGTGCCCGAGCATGCCCTCCCCCATGCGTCGCTGCCGTCGCCCACTCCAGCTAAGCGAGGCGCTCCGCCCCGGGGCAGCCGCTACGCGGCGCCTATGATGCGAAGTTGCCGGGGAAGACCGCTGAGGCGCTCCGCCCCTCGATCGGTCACGGCAACCGGTTCGCCCAGGTACAGGCAACGATCCCCTGCAGGGGTCTGGGCGCCGACGAAGAGGAAAAACGTCATGCCCGGTTGCAGAACGTGCGTATCGCGCTCCTTGATGCGGAGATTGTCGATCCAGGTGGGCGGGTATCCGATGCCGATCCCATATCCGACGTGCCTGCCCGTCCGCGACAGGCCGCCAGGTTCCAGGCCGGCGTTGACCGCCCGGCAGACCCGGGAGGTGGGGACGCCGGGCGCGATGCTCTCGAGGCCGCGCTCGAGCCCGTCCCGCATGTGGCCGTACAGCGTCTGCACCTCTGCTGGGGGGGCACCGACACAGCCCGAGTGGACGGCGACGGCGTGGTAGCGCTTGTACGGAGCGCCGATCTCGATGGTGAAAACGTCCCCCTGTTGAATCACGCGTTCCGTTGCCGCCCCGTGCGTCTGGGTCAAGGTCCGCCTCCCGAACGCGATGGGCGGGGCGACGGCCGGGTAGTCGGCCCCCTCGGTGGAGAGCGTCGACAGCACGGCCGCGTTGACGTCGCACTCCCGCCGGCCCGCGTGAACGACCTCGAACGCGGCGGCGAACGCCTTGTCCATGATTTCGCCGGCGCGGCGCATGTAGCGCATCTCCGCGGGCGACTTAATGAGGCGGAGCTCGGTGACGAGGTCCGAGGCGTCGACCAGTTCCACACGGCCGTCGAGGTGGCCGCGCAGGAGATCGTAATAGTAGGGTACCAGCGCATGGCTCTTTTTTTCGACCCCCAGCCGCTTGGAGGAGCCAAGCAGGCCGTGCGCCTCCAGCACCTGCGCGGTGGTCCAGCCGGGGTCCCGGTCTCCATCGTCCAGCCACGTGCTGATTTCATCGACCAGCGGCAGGTCGCGAATGATCAACTCGTCCGCTCGGCGGCAGACAGCAATGGTCGGGACGGACGGGTCCGCGGGCAACACGACCGCCTGATAGACCCAATAGCCTACTTGGTCGTATCCGAACAAGTAATAGAGGCTCTCTTGATGAAACAAGAGCATGCCATCCAGCCGCTCGGCCGCCATGGATTGTCGGGTACGCTGAATGCGTGTGCGATACTCGGACCTGTCGAACGGAAATTCAGGCATGGGGGCGTCCCCCTCGGCTACGTTCGCGGTTGGTCCGAAACTACCGCGCTCCTTCGCTAATCCCCTGCCGCACGGCGTGAATACACTGCCCCGGATCCAAGTTGTTGCGACTAGGGCTTATCGAGAGATTAAGCACGCTCGGCCCACCGGGTTTGACGAGTGGGCCACCCGCCTGGCGTGGACCATCGCCGACGGCGCTGCCAAAGTCTGGATCGCCATGGATCCCGATGTGCTGAATCTGGGATCGAATCCCGATTTTGGAGACGAACCGCTCGGTCCTACAACGGAAGAGCTCACGGAACTGACGACCAGGTCGGCCGAGCGTGCGGCCGCAGCAAGTTCGGCGGTCTTGGGTTTATGGCGCTCCCGCACGACGCTCAGACGCTCCATGCGATCTGCGTCTATATTCTCCTCTACACGCTGGCCGGCGTTATCGCCGGCGGCGCATGAACGAGGTACGCTCCGTGGAAACCGATACCCTGCACTGTGCCTGCTCTCGCGCTCACAGCCACAACGACGGCGACTGTCGCTCCGGCCAGCGCCACCGGCCACAGCGGCCGGCCGGCGAGCCCAGAGAGAAAGATTCCAGCCAGAGCGAGGCCGGCCACTATGAGCGCTCCGCGAAACGACGCCTGTAGCGCGCCGGCGTCCGGCCGGGCGACTTGGGGAAGACGATCCCGCAGTTGATCCCGGAATAACCAGAGGAACACCAGTATGTTAGCAACCACCGCCGCGGCATTCGGAAGCGCCATCTCAAGCGTGAACAGCGAGAATGGCACGCCAAGTCGATCCGTGATGATCAGATTGGTGAGATTGCTCGTGGGGAATACGAGCGAGCCGGTGTTGACGACGAACGCGCACGCGTATAGGTAAGGAAGCGGATCAGATCCAAGCGTTGCCACCGCGGCATGGATGACAGGTGTCAGAATGATGACCGTGACGTCAAGCGACAGCAACGCCGTCACGATGGCGCCAAGGAGAAAGACGTCAATCAGTAGGCGTTGACCAACTCCCCAACTGGCTTGGACTGCGTAATATGCTGCCCAGCGGAACACCCCGGCCTGCTCTAGTACGATCGAGATGATCATCATGCCGAGCAGGAACAACAAGACACTTCCCGTTTCGCGCCCGACAGCGATCATATCCGCCGGGGTGAGCAAGCCTACCATAAGGAGCGCGGCCGCACCACCTACCGCCAGCCATGCTTCATGTAGGCGTCCGGGCCAGACTATCATGAGGACCATGGCAATGAGAAAGACGATGAGCCCGAGAAATACCTGGACGTCCGGCGCTACGTGCAGTGCGACGCCTTGGTTAATGATTCCACCCCGCTCTCTTCGATACGGTCCCTAGGGCTGTACATTAGGCTGCGAGGTCTCGAACCTCGGACCCGCTAAGGGCGATACAAAGGTGCGCCATGGCGCAGAGCCTGTCCCACTCGGACAGCCGTCACCTGGCCTGCGACACACGTTGCGCACGCCGGAGGCAACGTACGCGTAGCCAAGAGCAAGACGACAGCGTCCCTTGCGCTCGATCATCACTTCGACCAGACCCGGAGTGCCGAGGCCGAAGGCTTCTTCCAACGCTGGCTAATTCTCAGCCGGACGCTCCACGATCCATGAACGCTCGCTCTGCGGTACTGAGTTTGCCAGATAGATAGTTGAAGTTATCGATCAGCTGCTCTACCAGCGTATGTTTCCCGCGCCGTTGGACCACGATGCCCCTCCCGCACGCGCAACCGAGCTCCGATCAATGCCTTCGATATCTTGGTGGGGCACCACACGCCCCAACACTGGCCGCCCAAGAAACCCAACCGAGCTTTACCACGATCTACCGCGCTGCCACGGCTCTCTCGTGATCGCCGCGAGTGTCTTTGAAGGACCTGTACAACAATCCCAAGTACAGCAACTTCGCCGTCGCGCACGCGACAAAACGTAGCGCCAGCACCGAGATCTGAACGGCCAGACCAGAGAGGACGGGGCTTACCACCTGGCTCAGGCTTCTCGTGGCGCCGATAACTCCCAGGGTGGCTTCTCGCTCTGCGTGCGGGACAATGGAGACAAGATAAGCCTGACGCGCCGGGACGTCCATCGAAGCGAGGGCCGTGTTTGCAAGGTAACAGAGAGCAGCCGCGGAAAAACTTGGGGCCACAGCCATCAGCAGCAGGAAGAGCTGAGGCGGGAGATGCGTCCAGATCATGGTGTTCAGAAGACCGATGCGATTGGCCAATCGCCACGCCGCCTCATACGAGGCCGTTTGCAGGGCATTTGCCACCGCGAACGTCACCCCAAGTTGCTCCGGGGTGGCTCCGAATCGAATCACCCATCCAGTAGGCAATCATCGGGGGAAGAATCAGGCCCCCTGCGCCGGCGTCGAGCATCAACAAGGCCGCCAGCTTCATTACCGGCCGTCGCGTCGTCCACGCAATCGCGCGATACGGTCGGCCACGCTCAACGGACGGCGACAACCACAATGGAGGGCGTCAACGGGGATCCGTACGAGGGCCGGTCCTACGGCAGCGACGCTCGCCGCCAGCGCCACAGTGGCGGTCCCCGTACCAATTGCGGTCGAGCGCCAGCCACGCGTCATTCCCACGGCAAGCACGATCGTCAACGCCTCGACCATCTCTACAGCGGACGCCAAGAACGCCGCCAGGATCAGGAAGAAACTACCCATACCCTCTCCCGCACGCATGACGTAGTGTCAGCGCCGACTGCTCGGACGCCGCAAGATGTTAAGGGCCTTAACAGCCGTTTAATTGTTATACCTATAATATCGAACGGATGTGATGTCAAGCCTTGACTATAGACACTAAGGGCCTTACACTGGCTTCTAATATGAAAACAAAATCCAGTATTGATAAGGAACGTGTGCGATCAAGAGAAGCGGCGCCTGCACCCCAGGAGATGAAGCGGCCCTGGGGAGAACTGAGACGCCTCCTAGCCGCGCGTGGCGATCGCCTGACGCCGCAGCGAATGGCCATTTATGATGCGGTCGTAGGCCGCACAACGCACCCGAGCGTCGATATGGTGTACGAGCACGTCCATAAGCGGTTTCCAAGCCTGAGCCGCGCCACGGTCTATGTGACACTCAGCCTATTCGCCGACCTTGGTTTGATTCAAGAGGTCAGCGGCCCGATCCGGCGGTACGATGGCCAGGCGGCGCGGCACGTGAACCTCGTGTGCGAGCGATGCGGGAGCGTCGTCGACGTTTTCGATACTCGTCTTGAAGATATCGAGCGCAAGGTTGCATCACAGGCAAGGTTCAGCGTCCGGAAAACGCGCTTTGAGCTCCACGGCATCTGCCCGAACTGTCAACGCTCCGCTTGATCCAATCACGTGGGGGGTGCACGCGTGCCACGAGATGAAGTGGGCGTGGACGTGTCTGCAACCGCCGTTGGGAGCCAGGCGGGCGCTGACCGGACTGAACAGCCCAGGACGCACCACCACCTGGGCTTCCTCCTCAAGGTGATCCAGCCTGCCCTCCTGGGACTCATGGACGGGTCGATATCCACGTTGGCGCCGCTTTTTGCCAGCGCGTTTGCGATACACAGCACGCACACCGCCTTTCTCGTCGGCAGTGCCGCGGCGCTTGGCGCCGGGATCAGTATGGGCTTTGCGGAAGCCTTATCGGATACTGGCGAGCATACTGGGCGCGGGCACCCGTTCATCCGTGGGACGATTACCGGTGGAGCTACCCTGATCGGGGGCATCATGCATGCGCTGCCGTTCTTGATTCCGCATCTGGGTCTCGCCCTGGTGTTGGCGTATCTTGTCGTCGGGATTGAGCTCATCTCCATTGCGCTGATTCGCTATCGATACTTCAGGATGAACTTCTGGCTTTCCGCACTGCAGGTCGTGGTGGGTGGAGGACTGGTCTTTCTTGCCGGTATCCTCATCGGCAGCTCATGATAGGCATGCGGCACACGTAGGGTCAGGAAGTGGACAGATCAACCGCCCCCAAGGGGATATCAGGGCGACAGCGAAATTAACCCCGGCAGATGACGATGCACCGACAACGCAAGCCAACAAGCCGCGTCCAGCAATTGGAACGCAAGAGGACGCGATTTGTCCTTCTCATTTACCGTATCCCGTCAACAGCCTCCGCGGCCCGGGTGGCCGTGTGGCGACAACTGAATAAGATCGGGTTGGTATATCTGCAGCAGATGGCGGGAGTCTTCCCGGATGATCCAAGGATCGTCCGTGAACTCAAACCAATCCTGCGCAAGGTGGTGGCGGCCGGCGGCGAGTACCACCTACTTTCTCTCGGAAATCTCCCGCCCGAGGAGCGAGAAAAGCTGGTCGCACGATTTCGTGACCAGACCTCCCGCCACTACAAGGAAATCATCGAAAACTGTGAGGTCAACTTTGTCAAGGAGATCGAGTTCGAGATCTTTCGCAAGAACTTCACGTACGAAGAAGCCGAGGAGATCCGTACAGAATTCGAAAAGATCGTCGCATGGTTCGAGCGCGTGAGAGAGCGGGACTGGTTTGGCGCGCCGAACCGGAAACTTGTACAGACCTGGCTGTCGCGATGTGAACGGTTGCTTGATCACTTCGAGGCGCGTGTCTACGCTGCAAACCAAGAAGGGCCTGTCACGGGCCCTCGAGCCTCGAGGGGCCGCGATGTGTCCTCACCTTACGGCGCCGGTGTCGGATTCCCAGCGCCCGTTCCTGAGAGACTAACGACTCGGAATTCGAATGGCAGTCGCCGCATCGGCGCCGCGCGGCTTCGGGCTCGGTTGCGTCGTGGGCGACCGACCGGTAAGTTACGCAACTCCGAACTGCCCACCGATCGCGCCGCCGACACACCGTCAGACGAGTAAGGGATCCGGTCGGATTACGCCCTAGCCGGAGGCGAGGCATGACACATCGCGAGCGCATCCAGGCTACGCTGAAAGGGAACCCGGTAGATCGCTCCGCGATCGGTCTGTGGCATCATTTCCCCGGTCGGGATGACAGTGCGCGTGGCCTTGCGGATGCTACCGTCACCTTCCAGCGTCTCTATGATCTGGATCTGGTGAAGTTAATGCCCACTGGGATGTACCCTGCCATTGACTACGGCGTTGAGGTCAAGCTCTCGAATGACCATATTGGCACGACGAGATTCGTGAGCGGACCTATTCACGCGCCCAGTGACTGGGCGCGGCTTCCAACGGTGTCTCCTGACCGGGGCATCCTGGCCAGAGAAGTCGAGGCAGTAGCGCTTGTGCGAAAGGCCCTGGGGCGCGACGCGGTTGTTGTCCAGACCATCTTTAGTCCGATTACCATCGCGGCCAAGATTGCCGGAAGCGCCGATCCCGTGGTGGAAGCGGCCGAAGAGCATGAGCCCTTGCTCACTACGGCGCTGCAGCGCATTGCAGACGATGTGGTCGCATTCGGCCGCGCGTGTGTTGAGGCCGGCGCGGATGGATTCTTCCTTGCGACGCAGCTCGCGGGACGCTCCGCGTTGCCAGGCGGGATGTATCGGCACCTGGGCATCCCCTATGACCTGCGGGTGCTGGAAGCGCTGCGGAGCAGAACATGGTGCACTATCCTACATCTTCACGGATCGGACCCCATGTTCGAGCTGGCGGACGAGTATCCCGTGGACGCAGTAAACTGGCACGATCGGGAAACCGCACCGGCGCTCAGCGCCGCGCTGAGCATGACGCGGCGGACACTCGTCGCGGGGATCAACCGAAACGGCGCGATTGCAGCAGGCCGTCCTGAGGAAGTCACCGCCGAGGTGCACGACGCCATATGTCAAACGGGCGGGCGGCGCCTCATCGTGGCGCCCGGGTGCGTCATCGGATATCGCACCCCGGCAGAGAACCTTGCGAGCGCCCGACGTGCTGCGGAGGAGTCACATCCAGCCTGAGGATGAACCTCGCGCCCCTCGCTTCGTCATAGGCTTCCACCGCGCAACCGGCCTCGGAGCGGCATGCGAACTTTTCCGTGGAGGGGCCGAGAGGGCTCGCTAAGGACGGTCACGCCTTTTCGGCCGAGAAACATTGCGAAGGGGCGTGACACCGGGAACGTCCGTCAGTCGTGCAAGACCGCCAGCTCGAGTGTTTGGAGGCGGGCGGCCTCGGCGATCACGTCCATGGCAGCGATCTTGCCGCCACGTATCGCGCAGTGGACCACGAGGCGTAGCCGCCCTCGAGGCGCCACGATGATGCCCACGGTCCCGTCGACCAGAGCTGGCCGGGCGAAGCGGGCAAGGCCCCGGTACGCGAGCGTTCCCTCCGCCACGCTGGCGGCTCCCCGAAGTTCCCGAGCGGCCTCCGCAGGTGAGGCCACGCGATCGGCCCGCCGAACAACATCCGGATCGAGTACGGCGATAAGCCTATCGAGATCGCCGGCGCGCAACGCCGCAAGGAACGCATCGACAACCGTTCGTTGTTGAACGAGGTCGGCATCCGAGACGGCGGCCGTGCCGCGCACGCGGCGGCGGGCACGGCTCGCGAGCTGTCGTGCCGCCACCGGTGTGCGTCGCACGACAGGAGCGATGGTTTCGAAGGGGACGTCGAATACGTCGTGCAGCACGAACGCGACCCGCTCCGCCGGAGACAGCCGTTCAAGGACCACGATCAACGCGAGGCCGACGGATTCGGCCATCAGCGCTTCATGTTCAGGATCAATGCCGCTCCCATGAGCCGCAAGGGGCTCCGCCGCACGGACGTCCAGTGGCTCCTCGCGCCGTAGCCTGCGCGAGCGCAGCATGTTAAGACACACCCGTGCCAGAACGATCGTCAGCCATCCTTCCAGATTGTCGACACCGCCGGTGTCGGCACGGCTCACCCGGAGCCAGCATTCCTGGACCGCATCGTCTGCTTCGGCCAGCGAGCCAAGCATTCGATAGGCCACCGCCCTCAAATGCTTGCGATTGGCCTCGAATCGTCCAGCCAGCCATTGGCTTCCACTCATCGGTCACATCCTCTCAACGCCGTGTGTCTATAGCAATGACACACGGGCCCAAGCCCTTGTGACCGGAGGTGTCCTAATGTTTATGGCCTACTTGATCGTCACCATTCTCGCCGCCGGCGCAAACATCTATGCGGCCACAAACGCCTTGCTGCGCGCGTCGGTCCATCGTGAACGCTCATTTCGGAGCATCGTGAACGCCCGTTTCGGTCCATCGTGAACGGTCGTTTCGGAGCATTGTGAACGGCTCGAACGTGT
>JAJPIA010000031.1 GCA_021324975.1 Bacillota bacterium | reverse complement strand
GACAACCGGGACTACCCGGTCGTGATGGCGATCCTCATGGTCTCGGCCGTCCTGACGCTGGCGGGCAACTTCCTCGCGGACGTGCTGCACACCGTGGTCGATCCCCGCGTGCGCCTCCCCACCGCGGACGCCACGTGAGCGCGCCGCGCCGGTTGCCCACGCGCGTCGGCCTCGCGGTCCGGCGGTTCCGGGGCAACCACCGCGCGAGCGCCGGCCTGGTCGTGCTGCTCGTGCTCGCCGTGGTGACGGTGTTCCCGCGGCTCTTGACCACGCGCACCCCCAACGACGTCGATCTCACGCGCAGCTTGACGCCGCCGAGCGCGCAGCACTGGTTCGGCACCGACAATGTGGGGCGCGACTACCTGGCCCGGGCGCTGGCGGGTGGGCGCGTGTCGCTGACCATCGGATTGGCGGCGATGGCCATCTCGGTCGTCGTGGGCACCGTCGTGGGGAGCGTCGCCGGGTACGTCGCCGGCTATACCGATGAGATCATCAGCCGCGGCGTCGATTTCGTCCTGGCGCTGCCGCTGTTCTACGCGATCGTCGTCGTCGAGATGCTCCTACATCCCGGCACGTCGGGATTGGTGGTGCTGATCGGGCTCACGACCTGGATGGTGGTCGCGCGGCTGGTGCGGGGGCTGGTCCTGAGCGAGCGGGAGACGGAGTACGTGCAGGCCGCGCGGGCCCTGGGCGCGCACGGCGGGCGCGTCATTGTCCGCCATGTGCTGCCCAACGTCCTCGGCCCGGTGATGGTCACCGCGAGCTTCAACGTGGGGAACGCCATCCTGCTGGAGTCCGCGCTGAGCTTTCTCGGCGTCGGGGTGCAGCCGCCGCAGGCCACCTGGGGCAACATGATCATCGGCGCCCAAACGTACCTGTTCAACGCTCCGTGGATCGCGATCTTCCCCGGATTGCTCATCACCATCACCGTCATGGCGTTCATGTTCGTCGGCGACGGGCTCCGCGACGCGCTCGACGTGAAGATGGTGACGCCGCGATAAGGGCTGGCTCCATCACGCTTCCATAGGCGCGAATAGGTGTTCGGCAGGATCAGATTCGCGTGCCGGTAAATTCGCAGCATCAACGCAACAAGATACATGATGCATAATCAAAAACAGCATTCCGCACCGATTGCCCCACCGCGCGAAGGGGTTATCGCGCAGCAGCTACGGCACGTGGCAGATGTGGATGCCCCTGCTCCGCGGGTGACCTGATGACCCACCTGGGGCGCGAGGGGCAAACAGCCGCCGCACCGGCCGAGGGCGCTGACGCCGCTACGCCTGTCCTCGAAGCTCGCGATGTATACAAGGTGTTTGTTACTCGCGGCCGTGGCGGCCTGCGAGCGATGACCGCCCTCCGTCGCGTCGATCTGCAGGTGCGTCGCGGCGAGTTTCTGACGTTGATCGGGCCATCAGGATGCGGAAAATCCACGATCCTGAACATGTTCGCCGGGTTGACGGCGCCCACCGATGGCACTGTCCTCCATGACGGTGTTCCGATTCGCGGCGTGAACACGCGGGGCGGCTATGTGACCCAAGACGATAACCTGCTGCCGTGGCGGACAACGCTGGGCAACGTGCAGATCGCGCTCGAGCTGAAAGGTGTCCGCCGCGACGAGCGCCACGAGAGGGCGATGGCGTATCTCTCCACGGTCGGCCTGCGCGGGTTCGAGCATCATTATCCTCATGAGCTCTCGGGAGGAATGCGCAAGCGCGTCTCGATCGTCCGGACCCTCGTCGACACCAGCGTGAACGTGATTTTGATGGATGAGCCGTTCGGTCCCTTGGATGCTCAGACGCGGCTTGTCTTGCAAGACGAGCTGCTCCGGCTATGGGAGGGCAGCGGCCGAACGATCGTGTTCGTGACGCACGATCTCGTGGAGGCGATCGCGCTGTCCGACCGGATTGCGATCTTCACCGGCGCACCGGGGACCATCAAGGGTGTTCGCGAGGTGCCGATCCCGCGGCCCCGCGACGTCTTCCATATCCATGACGCTCCGGGATTTACCGAAATCTACGATGCGATCTGGGCAGGGTTGCGGACAGAACTGACCACGGAGTCGGTGCAAGGTGGTTGACCGACTTGCCGGTCCCCGCGACAGCGAGGTGTGGTACGAAGCCGCCATGCGGCAACGAGCGACAGACGAGGTGCTCCGTCACGAACGGCGCGTCACACGGACCGTCGGGTTCTGGCAGGTCGCGGTGCTGTTGCTGTTGCTGATCGCCTGGTGGGGGGCATCCGGCCGGCTGCTGGACAAATTGTTCCTGAGCGATCCCATCAGCGTGGCGGGGGCGTTCTGGCGGATCCTCGTGGACGGCAGCCTTTGGTACCATCTCCGGTACACGCTCATCGAGACGTTGCTTGGCTATGGTCTGGGGGCGACCACGGGCCTTGTCGGCGCGGTGGTGACCTGGCTGGTGCCCGGCGGGGAACCGGTGCTGCGCCCCCTCGTCCTCCTCGCCTACGCGACGCCGAAGATCGCGCTCGCCCCCCTGATGATCCTCTGGTTCGGCATCGGCGTGCTCCCGAAAGTGGTGTTGGCTGCCACGTTCGTCTTTTTCATCGTTTTTCTGAACACGGCGGCCGGGCTCGCCGCCGTCAATCCGGGCTTGGTCAACGTGGTGCGCGTCATGGGTGGGTCGCCCATCGGCGTCTTCCGGAAAGTGATGTTGCCAAGCGCACTGCCGTTTATCGTGGCCGGGCTGCGCATCACCGTGCCCGCTGCGCTGATCGGGGCGATCGTCGCGGAGTTTATCAGCAGCAACCGAGGCGTTGGCTATCTGATCAACGCGGCGAGCGCCCGCTATCGCACGGCCGACGTGTTCGCAGGTATCGTTGGCTTGTTGATCGTGGTCTTGCTCATGAACGCCGGTGTGTCGGTGCTCGAGCGCTCGTGGCTGCGGTGGGCACCCCGGACCAGGAACCCGTTGGGGTGACGTGATGAGTGAGATTTCACCCTCTCTCGAGGACGTGCTGCGGCCCGGACGCGCGGCGCTGCTGGTGGTCGACATCCAGCATGACTTCGTGCATCCGCGGGGGTGGGGCGCGCGGCACGGCGCCGAGACGGCGTTGCTTCGCCCTGTGATCCCTGTGATCAACCAATTGATCGCGGCGGCGCACGCGGCGCGAGTGTCCGTGGCGTATCTTGCGGTCGAGCATGGGCCCGCTGTGGACGCGGCCAACTACCGAGCGAGATACGCGCGCCGCGGTATGGACGGAGACGTGCTCTGCGCGGTGGGAACGTGGGGCGCGGCGCTTGACGACGAGTTGACCCCGCCCGGACCGGGCGACCTGCGGATCGTGAGGCACTCCTACGATGGGTTCGCGTGGACCACGCTCGACCGCGACCTGCGCGCCCGCGGTGTGGAAGCCGTCGTCGCGACCGGGGTGGTCACGAATGTCTGCGTGCAGGCGACGGCGCAGCACGCCTTTGCGCTCGGTTACCACGTGGTAGTAGTCGAGGACGGTACCGCCGCGGCCGACCCTGGTGTCCATTCGATGACGCTCCGCAACATCGGTGACTACTTCGGATGGGTTACGCAAAGCGAGTACATCCGCGCGCAATGGATGCCGCAAGAGGCGAGATCAAGGTGAACGTGGCCGCGGCGGCGCCGGTGGAACCTGACCCTGAACAAGAGCGGTGGGGGTGACTCCAGTTCATGAGGAGACCCGGGACGGCGATGCCGGACGGCGCCCCACGATACAAGACGGCATCCGCGCACGCGGTGGCCGTCCTCAAGAAGTGGATCAACGATGGGGTGCTGGCGCCCGGCAGCACGATTGACCAGGTGCAAATCAGCGAGGACCTCGGTATGAGCCGTGTGCCTATTCGGACGGCGCTCGAACGGCTCGCGAGCGAGGGGCTCGTCGTGCTGGCTCCGCACCGAAGCGCCATCGTCGTGCCACTGTCGCTGCAAGAGATGCGCGATCTGTACTACGTGCGCCACCATCTGGAGGGGGTCGCGGCCGAGCTCGCCGCACGACATCGGACCGACGAAGATCTCGCCGCGCTGGGGCAGATTCTTGCGTCCACCGAAGCTCAAGTCGCAGCAGGAGACCTCGAGGGATTTCTGGCGAGCAACCGGGCCTTCCACGCCCGCATCTACTCCGCCACTGGGAACGCCGTGTTGATGCGCGTGATCGATGGCCTGTGGGATCTCAGTGAGCGATACCGGCGGGCGTACCTGCAGTTGCCCGCCCGCGCGGCCGAATCGACGAGCGAGCACCGGCACCTGTACGACTTGATCCGGGAACAACGCGAGGTTGAAGCCGGGCACTTTATGCGCGAGCACAACGACAAGACCATGCGCGTACTCGAGGGATGGTTTCAGCAGCGCCAGCTGACTCGGCCGTGAGCGTACCGCAGGAGATGGTTCGCGAGTTGCGGCTGTGCGAGCAGGCCGGCCGCGAAGCCCAACGACATACGCGGGCGTGGGGATTGCTGCTCGGTGCCGCCCGCGGGGGCGTGTTTGCCGTGATTCTCGCGGCATGGGCGCTTGCGTCCGGGCGATGGGTGGACCGGCAGTTCATTGCGGATCCCCTGAGCGTCCTCGGGGCCTTGGGGAGCCTGGTCGGGTCGGGGCGGCTCTGGCCCGATCTGGCGCAGACTATGGTGGAGGTGTTGAGCGGGTACGCAATCGGCGCGACCCTGGGCGTTGCCCTGGCGCTTATGGTCGCGTTCGAAGAAACGCTGCAACGGATCCTGCGGCCGTTTTTGATCGCGTTCTATTCGATCCCCAAAATTGCGCTCGCGCCGGTGTTTGTCATGTGGTTCGGGTTGGGGCTGGCCCCGAAGGTGGTTCTCGCCGCGATGTTCGTGTTCTTCGTCGTCTTCATGAACATGGTAACCGGCCTCTACCAGGTCAGTCCCATCCTGGTCAACGCCGTCCGCGTCATGGGGGCGACTCGTCGCGACATCGTGTGGAAGGTGGCGTTGCCGAGCTCGACCCCCTATCTGATGACCGGGCTCCGGATTGCCATTCCCGAAGCCCTGATCGGGGCCGTCATCGGAGAGTTCATGTCGGCGACGGCGGGCCTGGGCTATCTCGTGAACGAGGCGGCGCAGCAATTCAACATGGCGGTGACGCTCGCGGCGATCGTCGCGCTTCTCGTCGTCGTGCTGGCGATGGATGCCGGGATCACCGCGCTGGAGGGCCGGCTCTTGCGCTGGAGATCGAGTCGCGCCGACTTGGCGTCGCTGGCGAGGAGGTGAGACCACGTCGACCTGGAGAGGGGCAACGCAACGATGCGATGCGTAGCGGGGGTGAGACTGGGATGAAGCGCGGGATGGCCGTCATCGGTGCCGTGGTGTTGGTGGTTGCTGCGATCATGGTGCCCGCGGGCGCGGCGCGGTCCTCGGCCACGGTGAAGCAGGCCGGTTTCAAAGTCATCGATCTCGCGGTGCCGTTTATTGCCAAGGGCAAAGGATTCTTCCAGCAGAATGGCCTGAACTGGCAATACGTCGAGATCGACAGCGGGAAACTCGGAGTGGCCTCCTTGTTGAGCGGCAATGTCCAGTTCGTTGACCTGGGGCTCGATGACATCGTCGCGCTCCAGAAGGCCGGCAAGCAACCGGTGCTGATCTACAGCATGGTCAACTCCCTCGACATGGACTTGGTCGTTCGGAACGACGTGCTCAGGCGGTTGGGGGTCACCCCGTCGTCGTCGCTTGACGCGAAGTTGAAGGCGCTCAAAGGGCTGACCTTTGGCATCACCCGGCCGGGCGCGGTGACGCAGCTGTTCCCGCAATACCTGCTCCGCAAGGCCGGGTACGACGGAGAGAAGGACGCGTCATTTGTCCAGATCGGCGGCGGACAGGCCCTCGTGGCCGCGATGAAGACGAAGCGGATCGACGCGTTCATGCTGTCGGCGCCTGCGCCGTACATTCTACAAAAAGACGGCGTTGGGACCGTGCTGATTCGGAACTCCGCGGGGCAGGGGCCCAAGGAGTTCGCCGATTTCGCATTCGAGTCCATTGCCGCGATGCGGCCGTGGGCCCGGCAGAACACGGCGACCGTGCGGGCCTACACGCGATCGCTGAACCAGGCGTACGCGTGGATGGTGCGCAACCGGGCCGGTGCGCTAGCCCTGTTGAAGCCGTATTTCCCCGATACCGACGACGCAACGTTGGCACTCTCGTTTGATGCGCTGATCCCGGCAATCAAGCCGGGCGGGCGGTTGACTCAGCAGGCCGTGAGCAACCAGATCAGCGTCCTTTCCGCCATCGGCGCCATCAGCGGGCAACCCAACCCGGGCGAAGGCGTGCTCTGGACCAACGAGTTCATCCGGTAAGCCGTGGACTGTGCCGGGAGCGTGGCCGCCGTGCATGCGATCGTCGCGAGGCGCCGCGACGAGTTCCAGGACTGGCTTACCGGGCTGGTCGCGATCCCGAGCGTCAACCCGCGCTACGGCTCCGCCGTCACGGGCGAAGCCGCGGCCCAGTCGGAGCTGGCACGCCGGTTGCGGGGTGCGGGCGTCCCCGTCACGATGCTCGATGTGGATCGCGACGCGGTGGCCGCGTACGCTCCCGGCGCAATGCTAAGCGATCGTTACGACAGCCGTCCAAATCTCCTCGCCCACGTGGGCGAGGGGGAGCCGGCCCTCCTCCTCACGAGTCACGCGGATGTCGTTGGGATCGCTCCCGATGAAGCGTGGACCGGCGACCCGTTCCGCCCGCGCATCGCGGAGGATCGCGTCATTGCCCGCGGCGCCGTCGACGCCAAAGGGTCGCTCGTGGCCATGGCCGCGGCGATGGCCGTGGTCCACGAGCTTGCCCTCCCCTTGCGCCGGCAGGTTCTCTTCGCGAGCGTCGTTGACGAGGAGGCCGGCGGAGGCGGGACTATTGCGCTGCTGCAAGGCGGCGTGCGGGCCGGCGCCGCGGTTGTCGGGGAGCCCACACGGCTTCATGTGTGCCCGGCGACCCGCGGCCATTGGCTCGTACGATTGATCGTTCCCGGCCGCTCGGCGCATCCGGGGATGGCGTACGAGGGCATAAATCCCGTGGACAAGGCCTATCGCTACGTCGCGGCGACGTGGGAGATCCAGGCCCGTCTCGATCGCGAGCGGCCCCACCCGTTGTGGCGAGCGGCTCCCGTGACGCATGTCTGCAACGTCGGCGCGTTCGAGGCCGGCCGTGCGGGACAGAGCGCGTCGGTGCCCGCACACGCCCGTGTGGAGATCATGATCGGCTCCGTCGGCAACGAGGCCCTTGATGAGATCCGCGGCGTCGTCGACGCTGCGTTTGCCGACGTGACGCGGAGCGATCCGTGGCTCCGCGCACACCCGCCGGTGATCGAGTGGACGGCATTTCGCAATCACGGGGCGGAGACGGCGACCGATACCCCGGTCGTGCGCCTGATGAGTCGGGCCTGGCGCGACGTGACCGGGATCCCCGCCGTGGTCGAGGGGCTGAGCGCCGTAACGGACATGCGCCATCTCGTCAACTTGGGCAAGGTCCCCACGGTGAACTTCGGCCCCGGCGACATGCGCGCCGGTCACACCGGTGACGAGGCGCTCCCGCTTGACGAGTTCTACACGGCTGTGGAAGTGTACGCGCTCGCGGCTGCGCTGTGGGGCACCGGCGTCGTAGCGTAGGGCGGCATTAGAGACCCCTCGCGCCCCGGCCGAGAGACGCCCGGCGCTCCTGCATGAGAGACGCCTAGCGCCCGGCTGAGAGACGCCCGGCGCCGCAACGCCGGGCGTCCCTCATGATCGAGGCTTCGGCCAGCCCGCACCGCTGTCGCGCTAGCGCCCGGCTGGGACAGGTACCCGGAAGCCCGCCCGCGCCGCCAGATAGTCCACGAGCGTGGCGTACGGGTCGAAACCGACGACCTGCACCGCGTTCGTCACGAAGTTCGAGAGCACATTGACGTCGTAGTAGTACACCTCGCCGTCGCGGTCGTTGACGAGGTATTCGATCCCGGCGATATCCAGCGACGCCTCCCGCGCGATCGCCAGCACGGCGCCGACCACCGGTGCGGGCGGCGTGTATCCCTCGACGCGCAGCGCCACCTTGGGGAGCTCCACGGGGCAGAGATCGGCCGCGGGGACGCCGGGCTGGCAGATGTCCGCTGGGCACAGGTTGAACCCGGCAGCCGGGTCCGGGTACACCTTGATCGCGTACAGGAACCGGCCGTCCAGGACCTCGACGCGGACGATGTGGCCGCCGCGCGCGGGCAGAAATTCCTGCAGGAGCGCCGTCCGGTCGATCCCGAGGTCGACGGTGCCCGCCTCGACGGCGCGGCGCAGGTCGGCGGCGGTCTCGAACCGCTGAAACCCCGCCCCGCTGCCGCCCACGTTCGGCTTCACTGCGACCGGGAACCGCAGCCCGGCGGCCGCCTCCGGCACCAGCCGGACATCGTTCACGACGCGCGTGCGCGGCGCGGGCAGCCCCAGGCGTTGGAGCAGCAACATCTGTGACACCTTGGACGTCTCGAATGCAAACGCGTCGGCCCCATTCACAACGTCGGCGCCGGATGCTTCGAGGTACCGCAAGAATTCGCGCGCATGAACGATCGCCGCGGCGTGCCCACGGAGGTATGCCGACGGGCTCATCCGGTTCAGTACGAGTGACCGGGGGTGCCCTGGGCCGTTCAAGTCGAAGGTGTGGGCGCTCACGTCGACGCGATCGTAAGGGATGCCGCGACGATCCAGCTCGGCGAACAGCGGCGCAAACCACTCCGGATGCTCATAGACGACGCCAAGGCGAAGCTCGGCCGTCCTCATGGTGGGACCTCCTCTTCGTATCGGAAGAACTTAGGGGTGAAACAAGGCGCGGAGGCTGGTGACCTCCGCTACGGACAGATGCACTCCCGCGGGCGCTGAGTCAGAGGTTCCGACGCGGTCGTCACCACACGATCGTACCAGGCGGGGCGCGGCCCGACAACACCGCGCATTCTGCCGCGAGCGCCTCCCAATTTTGGTTACCGAAGGGCGAAGTGTTGCCGCAAAATCCCCGTCACCGACGGCTGGAACGGGACACCGGACCCCACAGCGCCCGGTGCGCCTGCATCCGCGCCCGCGAGGAGGAAGCATGTCCCAGAGGGCGAAACCTAGGATACCTCCGAATACGGTGGTATGCGAATCATTCGGGGCCGCGGGCGAGGAGATGCAACGATGCGCACGCGATCCGGCCGGGTCGGGAGCCGCCTGACCCGCCGCCGTTTCATGGCGACCGTGGCCGGGACGCTTGGGGCCACGACGCTCTACAGCCGCGCGCCGGCTGGGGCGCAGACGAAGGGGACGCTGCGGATCGCCCGCGGCGCCAACGCCCGAAGCCTCGATCCGCACATCAACGCCCGGCTCTACGATCGCCTCGTGCTGTACACCTTGTATGAGCCGCTCATCGATGCCGACGACCGCGGCAATTTCTTTCCGGTGCTGGCGCGGTCGTGGGAGGTTGGATCGACGGGACGCGTCGTCACGTTCCACCTCCGTTCCGACGTGGTGTTCCACGACGGCACGCCGTTTACCGCGGACGTTGTGAAGTACAACATCGAGCGGATCCTGGATCCCGCCACCGGCTCGGAGCACCGCGCGCGCTTCGAGGGCATCATCCAAGGGGTCCGCGCCGCGAACGCCGCCACGGCGCAGTTTTACCTGACGCGGCCCTACCCGCCGCTGCTGTCCGAGCTCATCGACCGGCCCGGGCTCATGGTGTCGCCGGCGGCCGTCCGGAAGTACGGGAAGGACTTCGCGCGCAACCCGGTGGGAACGGGACCGTTCAAGTTCGTGGAGTGGATCCAGGGCAGCCGTGTGACCGTGCAGCGAAACCAGCGTTACTGGAACGTGAAGGCGATCAGGTCGGAGCAGATGATCTTTCAGGATTTCCCCGAGCCGGCGGTGGCGGACGCCCAGCTTCGTGGCGGCCAGGTGGACGTCGTCACCCTCGAGGACCTTCCCGCGGAGGACGTGCTGGCCTTCCAAAAGGACAGCGGGTACCTGGTGATCCCAAGCCCCGCGTATTCCTGGTCCGCGATCCAGATGAAGGAGGACGTGCCCCCGTTTGACAACCGGGATCTGCGGCAGGCGATCATGTACGCGATCGACCGGGAGCAGATCGTCAAGGTCATCTATCACGGCCTGGGAAAGGCGACGGGCAAGTTCTTTCACGAAGGGTGGTGGGCCGACCCGCGCTACAATGGGCCGGCGTACAACCCGGACCTGGCGCGGCAGAAGCTCAAGGCCTCGGGGTATCTCGACCGGCCGGCGCCCCTCCTCCTGTACGTGCAGAGCTCCACGGTGCCGCTCGGGGAGATGGTCCAGGCGCAGATGCAGGCGATCGGCCTTCGGGTCAATATCCGCCTGGTGAGCGAACGAGACCTGTACCCCATGGTGCTGCGCGGGGAGATCCCCTTTAGCATCCCCGCGACCTGGACGCCACGCCCGGATCCAAACGGCCTCGCCTACATCCTCTGGGATTCACGGGGCTACGCGAACACGTCCCACTACCGCAACCCGCAGGTCGACAAGCTGTTGGACGCCGCGGCGGCCACGTACGACCGCAACGAGCGCGCCAGGCTGTACCGGCAGGCGGAGCGGCTGATCGTCGATGACGCTTCGTACGTCTTCTACTACGCGAGCCCGGACTACGCCATCATGCGGCGGGGCGTGCAGGGGTTTCGCTATGGTTTCGACCTGATCCCGCGGGTCGCGGGCGCGTGGATGTGAGGCCTCCGCGCGGTGCCGGCGATGTGGCGCTACGTGCTCCGACGAATGCTCGTCCTGATCCCCACGGTGGCGCTCGTGACCTTTGGCATCTTCTTCCTGATGCGCACCGCGGTCGGCGGCGACCCGACCCTCTACCTCATGGGCCACGAGGCGACGCTGCAGCAGGCGGCGCAGGCGCGGACCCGCCTGGGGCTCGACCGCCCGATCATCGTCCAGTACGCCGAGTGGTTGCGCCGGCTTGGGTCGCTGGACCTGGGACGGTCGTTCGAGTACCCGATGGACGTCGGGCCGGCGCTTGCCGGGCGCCTGCCCGCAACGCTGGAGCTGACGCTCATGGCGACGGTGCTCGCACTCCTCGTCGCCGTGCCGGCCGGGGTGTTCACGGCGGTCGGCCGGCACACCCCGCTCGGCCGGGCCATGAGCGCGGCGACGATGGCCGGCATCTGCGTGCCAAACTTCTGGCTCGGGATGCTCCTCATCTACGTCTTCGGGGTGAAGCTGGGCTGGCTCGCCAACAGCGCCTACGTGCCCCTCCCTGAGAACTGGCGGCAGAACCTGGGCTCCATGGCGCTGCCGGCCGTCAGCCTCGCGGCGTACTATGCCGCGTCGTGGACCCGCTACCTCAACACGGCGCTCCTGGTCGCGCTGCAGCACGACTACGTGCGGGTGGCGCAGGCCAAGGGGCTCGCCGACCGGACCGTGGTCCTCAAGCACGCGCTCCGCAACGCGATCATTCCCATGGTCACCGCGGTCGGACAGAGTGTGCCGTACATGCTCGCGGGCGCGGTGATCGTGGAGGCCGTGTTCAGCCTGCCCGGATTGGGGCGGCTCCTGAGCGACGCGATCCAGTCGCGCGACTACCCGATCGTGCAGGGCGCGGTGCTCCTCGTGACCGCCGCGGTGGTCGCCAGCAGCCTCGCGGTCGACGTCGCCTACGGCGTCCTCGATCCGCGCATCAGGTACGACTGAGCGAGGTGTCGTGACGGCCCGGCGGTTCATCCCAATCCTGGCGACCCCCTCAGGCGGCGCGCTGGCGGCAGCAATCCTGTTCCTGGCCGTTGCGGCGATCCGTCCCGAGCTGTTCAGCCCGTACAATCCCGTGCGCATCCACGGGACCTCGAGCCTCGAGGCGCCGACGTGGGGCCACGTGCTCGGCACGGACGTGCTGGGCAAGGACGTGCTGACCCAGATCCTCTACGGGACGCGGACGACGTTGTTCATCGGCCTGAGCGCGGTCGCGCTGAGCCTCGCGGCCGGGACCGCCATCGGGCTCGCCGCGGGGTATTGGGGCGGGACGCTGCTGGACGAGGGGCTCATGCGGCTGATCGACGCCCTCTACATCGTTCCCGATCTCGTCCTGGCGCTCACCGTCGTGGCGATCCTTGGACCCGAACGGATCGCCAGCGTAATCGTCGCGCTCGCCCTGGGGCACGTCGCGGCGTACGCGCGCCTCGTCAGGGGCCGTGTGCTCGCCATCCGGGAGGAGGAGTACGTGACGGCGGCCCGCAGCCTCGGCGGTTCCGTCGGCCGCATCCTGGCGAGGCACGTGCTGCCCCAGACGCACGACGTTCTCGTCGTCCGCTCCGTGCTGGCGTTGTCGTCCGTCATCCTCGGCGAAGCGGCCCTCAGCTTTCTCGGTCTCGGCGTGCAGCCTCCGGCGCCGAGCTGGGGCCGCATGCTGCGCGACGGGTTTCAGTATCTGGCCACGGCGCCATGGGTGGCCCTGTCTCCGGGGCTTGCGATCTTTCTATGCGTGTTCGTCTGCAACCAGGCGGGGGACCTGCTGCGCGATCTGCTGGATCCGCGCGCGGCCGTATCCGCCCGGGCCGAGCGGCGCCCCAACCGAGCGCGTGCCGCGCGAACGGCGCCGGCACGGGTGTCGCCGGCGCGCCGGTGACCCGGACGGCGGACCCGCAAACCGCGGCGTGCCCGTGCGGCGCTCCTGCCGCGCAGGATCGCGCGGCGGCGCTCTGCCGATCCTGCCGGCGGCGGGCACCTCCGCGGCGGACCGCGTCGGCTCGGGGCCTTGTGCGAACGCAGAGCCAATCTCGGTTGAGGCGGTGCGGGCAGGAGGGTGGCACATGAAGAGAATTGCGATCGAGTTGGACGGGGTGACGGTAGCCGGCGTGTTGTACGACGATCGGGCGCCGGCGACGGTGGCCAAGCTCTGGGAACGCCTGCCGTACGAGGATCGCGTGACGCATGCCAAGTGGTCCGGCGACATGTTCCACACCAACACCGACCTGGCGCTCGAGCTCGACTTTTCGCAGTGGCCGTTCGGCATGGAAAACCCCGTGGGCTTCCAGGCGCCCGGCGACATCGTGTATCTGCCGGCCGCGAAGGAGATCGCGATCGCGTACGGGTCGGCG
>JAJPIA010000058.1 GCA_021324975.1 Bacillota bacterium | reverse complement strand
CGTTCCTCGCGCACACGGGCCCGATCGATGTCTTCATGTCGCTGTCGGCGTTCGTCCTCGGGGCGGCGCAACTCGTGTTCGTGTTCAACTTCCTGTGGAGTCTTAGGTACGGGCCGGCGGCGGGGACCAACCCGTGGCACGCCAACTCGCTCGAGTGGGCCGCGCCGACTCCGCCGCCGCACGGTAATTGGGAGGGCACCTTGCCGACCGTGTACCGCTGGCCGTACGACTACAGCGTCCCTGGGATCCAAAACGATTATCTCCCTCAGACGGTCCAGGCGACACCGGTCGTAGCAGACGCTGGCGACGCGTAAGCAGCACCTGTTCGCAACAGCGCTCATGGGACTGCGGCCACTATTACTGAACTCGTCGAGACCGGTTGAACATCCCCGCATGCACATGCAGCATAACGTCTTGCTGACCGCGTCAGAGAGCCGCAGCCCTTCCCTGCTACACGCGCGGAGGAGCGGTGAACGTGACGCCCGCGACGCCCCACTGGTTATCCGCCCGCTGGCATCGCGGATCGTCAATTTCTGCGCGTCGGCGAGCGGGAAACACGGCGGTCGGGCGCCCGGCGCTACATGATTTACGCGGAATTTTCCCGTCGTTTACGTGTAACGAGCGGCGTGGTACCGTCCACGGTGCGGCACGCCGCGGATACCCAAGATCGCGGAGTCTGATGGCATGCCTAAGAGCCGGCCTCCGCGGCAATTTGATAAACTCGCGGCCCATCAGCCGGGGCGCAGGTGCGGCCCGCGCGGCGGCAGGTACAGCCGTGAACGGCGCATCCGCCTCGAGCGGCTATCTCACTTCCAAGATGCCCCGCATTCCCGCTTCCCGGTGGCCCTCGATCGTGCAGGCGAAGGAGAAACGACCGCGCGTTCTCGGCAAAAACGTGATCTCCGCCACCGTCCCAGGTTGGAGGCGTACGAGCTTGATGCCGGGGGCCTCGAACCGAAGGGTGTCGCCGACGACCGATGCAGGCGTCGAGCGCAGATAGGCGGTCTCGAACTGGTGGGCCAGTTGACCGTGATTCACGAGGACGAGCGTCACCGGACGGTCCGCGGGGAGGCGAACGGTAGAGGGATGAAAGGCGAATTCCGTCATCACGACTTGCGCGGTGAGGGGGGATTCGGCGTCGGCGCGGAGCGGCCCGAAGGCGAGCGGCGCGAGGAGCAGGAGCCGCACCCAGGCGAACGAGGGGGAGAGCACGGAGACTCTCCCCCCGTTTCTGCCGAGCTTATTCCTCATTAAATGGGGTCACGAGAGGATTGAATTCTGCGAAGATGCCGTTCGGATTCGGGTACCAGATCCAGACGTGGAAGGTGACAAGCGGAGGGTGCCAGAAGGCGAAGTCTGCCCCTGTGGTAGGGTTGGTCTTGCCGCACGTCGCCTCGGATTCAGACGGAATGAACGACCCGTCCTTGTAATGGCAGGCTGCCCCGAACGAGCCATACCGGGTGCCGGCCAGCGGTGGGGTCGCGGGCTTCGTGGGCCAGACCCATTCGAGCGCCACCAGTTGCCAGGCGTCCCCATGACGCACATAAACCAGAATCGGTGGCTTCGTAACGTCGAACCCTGTGATCTTCGGGTTCAGGAAATGGTAGCCCATATTCGGGATCATCGGCGTGATGATCGTGAAGCCGTCCGCCTTGGCCCGGGCGAGATTCGTGGCGTACTTCGCGGTTGCAACCCGGGCGGCGGCGAGTTGGGCGATTGTCGTCTTGTCCGCCGCGGGCTGTGCATTCGAGGTAGCTATTCCCGCGCTTCCGGCTGTCGCCGCGATCAGTACCAGAACGAGCGTTTTCTGCACGTATCTCCACATATCGCACCCTCCTAGGACTCCGCAGTTGTCGGATCGATGGTGGTCCGGACCGCCGAGACGCGGCTTGCGGGAAAGCCGCCCTTTGCGGCATGTTCGCGCACCGTCCCCTCGCTGGGCGCGACGTACACGCAGTAGATCTTGTCATCGGTGACATAACTATGGACCCACTGGATCTCGGGCCCCATCTGGTTCAGGACGCTGCAGGACCTCTGGGAAATGACACGGAGTTCGTCGGGCGTGAGCCCTCCCGCGCCGGGAAGATCACGCTCGATGACGTACTTGGGCATGCTCGGCATCCCTCCCGCACCTGCAGTTTGCGGGACCACTATAGGAGGTGCCGGTTCCGGCATCATCGAGGGAAACACGTAGAGAGTACGTATCTTGGGTGGTGCGTGGACTACGTAGCCAGGCGGTCCAGTTACATTCCTTGCCCAACGGCGCGCTTCATGCCCGGCGGTGATTATTGACGCGCGTTGCGGGCTCCCCCAGTCCTCGCTTCACGGCCCACGCGGCGACTTGGGTCCGGGAGTCGAATCCCAGCTTATTGAGAATGTTCTGAACGTGCGTCTCAGCGGTGCGTTCCGCGATGACGAGCGCCGCGGCGATCTCGCGGTTGGTCATGCCCTGCGCCACGAGCGTGGCGACCTCTCGCTCCCGCACGGTCAGCGGTCCCTGCTCCTGGTCCTCGGCAGAGGTCCCTGTTGTCACCGTCAACGCATACTCGATCACCCGCTCGAGCGTCATGGCTCGGCCCGCCTCGCGCGCGGCCGCAAATGCGGCGTCCCCAAGCGCCGCGCGCGTCGCGGCCACATGGCGGTCGTGCTCAGAGACATCGGACCACAGGGGAAGTTGACCGCCGAGCACCTCGAGCGAGGCTTCCGTCGCTCCAAATAGCCGTGCCGCCTGCACGTATGCCCCACGCACGCAGGCCACCCGGGCGAGACCGTCGAGGCACTCAGTGATTACGCCGGGAATGTTGACGCGCTTGTACACGGCGAGGCTGTCGGAGTAGCACTCTGCGGCTCGACGCACCTGGCCTCTGCGGAGGGCGACATGGCCGAGATTCCTGAGGGCGGTGGTAAGGTTCATGGGGTTTCGCGTTTCTCGGGCGACCGCGAGGCTCTCCTCATGGAACGACGTCGCGCGCTCGTAATCGTTCCGCATCGCCGCGAGGTTTCCGAGAAACGACAACGCCTCGACGGTCCACCATTGGTCTCCGATGGCGCGGTAGATGCCGAGACTTTGTTCGAGTAGCGGTTGGGCGCGCTCCAGGTCGCCCTCGGCCATCGTAAGGATCCCCAGCCACAGCAAGCAGCAACCTTCGCCGGTGCGATCCCCGGTGCGCCGAGACATGACCAATCCCCGCTCGCAGAATCCACGGGCGTGCACGCGATCGCCCTGTCGGTACGCGAGCCGCGTGGCGCCCACGAACACCTTTGGGAGGAGCGACGACGGCTCGCCGGTTCTTTGCAGCGCCGCTTCCAGCCGCGCTCGGCCCTCTGCCCAGTGGCCGCCGATGTGCCAAAACCATTCCAGTGCTCGGACCAGGCGCACCTCGGCCTCTCCGTCATCATCGTCCGCTCTGGTGAATTCCAACGCGACCCGGAGGTTATCGTGTTCAACGTGCAGCCGCTCGAGCCAACGGCCTTCGTCCGGCCCTCTGAGTCCGGCGTCGGCTTCCTCTGCCAACGCCATATACCAATCCCGGTGCCGGCGCCGTACGCATGCGGCTTCCTTCGTCTCAACCAATCGGTCGCGGCCGTATTGCCGGACGGTCTCCAGCAGTCGGTACCGCGCTGCCCCACCGTGTGTATCGACGATCACGAGCGAGTCGTCCACCAGGCGGCTCAGCGAATCGAGGACGTCGGTGGCCTCGACGCCGTCGCCCGCACCGATTGCCTCCGCGGCCTCGAGCGTCCAGCCGCCAGCGAAGACCGATAGCCGGGGCAGCAGGGTCCGCTCGCGCGCCGCCAGCAGACCGTAACTCCAATCCATCGTGGCGCGAAGCGTCTGGTGCCGGGGGAGCGCCGTTGCATTTCCACTCGTCAGCAGCCGAAACCGATCATCAAGTCGGGCTGCGATCTGCTCGGCGGACAGCACTTTTGTCCGCGCGGCCGCCAGTTCGATCGCCAGCGGCATGCCGTCTAACCTGCGGCATACGTGGGCTACAGCGGCCGCGTTGTCGCGGGTCAGGACCAGGACCGCGCCAGCGGCCCGTGCCCGCACAATGAACAGCCGCACGGCCTCCGAGCGTTCGATCTCCTCGAGAGACGCGCTGCGCGCGGGATCTGGGAGCGATAGCGACGGCACTCGCCATAGCGTTTCGCCCGGCGCGCCCAGCGGGGTGCGGCTCGTCATGAGGATCCGAAGATCAGGGCACCCGCGGAGCAACGCAGTCGCGAGTTGAGCGCACGCCTGCAGGAGATGCTCGCAGTTGTCGAGCACGAGCAGGAGCGATCGCGGGCGGAGCGCCTCCACCAGCGTGTCGGTCGGCGTCCGGCCCGGTTGCTCCGGGATGTTCAGACCCGAGGCCACCGTCTGCGGCACGAGTGCAGCATCGCCCAAGGACGCCAGTTCCACGATCCAAGCGCCGTCTGGGAACTCGCAAAGCGCTCCAGTCGCAACCCGGAGCGCAAGTCGGGATTTGCCCGCGCCTCCCGCACCGGTGAGGGTCAGCAGGCGTGCCCTTGATAGAAACGCCCTTAGTTGAGCAATCTCGCGCTCGCGGCCGACGAAGCTCGTCAGTTCGGCGGGCAGGTTGTGGGGGATGGATCTCCGGTCTGACGCCGCCATGCGGGCACTCCGCTTCCGGACTTGAGCGATAGCTGTTCGTCAGGCGGAGATAGTAGACCTTTTGACCGGTCCGGGCGAGCGCTGGCGAACTTGAAATCAAGATAACCTAATCCGGGCGTCGAATAGCCCTTGGGTATCCCCAGAATCAGACTACCAGTCGCACTCATCGTCGCAGCAACGAAGTGAGCAGTCATGGCTGCACGACCTGCCGCTCGTCCTCCCGCCCCCTGCGAGCTACTTGATAGACTCGATGGCCGTCGGCGTGTTCTCGGAGGACCATTCAGACCTTGGTCGCGCGCGTGAGCAGATAGTCCTGCCGCACGGTATTGTCTTCAAAGTAGTCGGCGATGATCGCCTCGTACTCGCGCCGGAAGGTGAGCAGACGAGCCGGATCTGTCGAAGTCAGAAACTCGACCAGTTTGACCAGCGGACCGGCCGTACGCTCTGCCATCCGGCGACTGTGTTGTGGGCTCAGAGCGGGGACCAACATCCTTGCGCGATCAAACACGAGGTCCTTGACGGCAGGGCCGAGACGCTCGCGGACGAAGTTGGGATCTCCCCACACTGTCGGCGGCGTGACGCCGGGCGGCGGCGGAGGCATGTAGCGCCCGCCGAGTGCGAACAAGCGGCCGAGGATCAACTCGGGCGGCCAAGTGGAGAATGCGATCGTCCCACCCGGTTTCAGGACACGAAGCATCTCAGCGGTCGCGACCTCAGGCCGCGGCGCAAACATGTGGCCGAACTGGCTGAGGACGATATCGAATGCCGCGTCGCCGAAGGGCAACTGCTCGACGTCTCCTTCATGCCACTCCACCTCGACGCCTGCAACTCCGGCGTTCTCGCGGGCCCGTTCCAGCAGCTCCGGCGTGAGGTCGAGCCCCGCCACGCGGCCCCCCAAACGGGCCGCGGTGATGGCCACGACCCCTGTACCGCACGCGACGTCGAGCACCCGATGCCCCGGGCGCACTCCCGCATACTTCACGAGCCGGGCGGCCTCCGGTGTCGTGTTGTCCTCCAACGGCGCGAAATGTGCCCACCCCTTCTTCTGAGCCTCCTTAAATGGCGCAAGGCCATCCATTTACGCACCCCCGCTGTTGGCCGACATCGGCGACGGCCACCGTTCCTCGTAGGCCTCCCAGTAGGTCGCGAACATCGAGGACCAAATTGTCAGCACCGCGATTTGAAAATGTTTTTCCCTCAACCTCACCAAGGGCGTACGGATCGAGCGATGTGACGTAGCTGGTCACCTGCTCGCCGGTGAACTGCAGCAGGTTGCAGAGGAGCACCGGACTGATCCGGCGACCGGCACTGACCCAGGTGTCATTGAATACTTCGAGCGCCTTCACGAGTTCCTCTTTGGACCGCGCGATGGCGGTCGCCGCGGGAAAACGATCCCGCTCTCGGGAAAGCACGCCAATGTCGCCGCCGAGGAGATGAATGGCTACCTCCCGCACCGACCAGGATTTTCGCGGTATCGCCCTCTCCCATTCGCCTGGTGACAACTCTGCCAGAAGGTCGAGAAGACCCGCGAGGAGGCTCGGGAAGAGCTGAGCGGTAAAGACGGGTCGCGGCCGATCCACGGCGCCCTCTCTAAGCCAGATCAAGCTGCAGGCCTTGCAGCACAAGCCTTACACGAATGGTTGAGGTGGCGCGCCCGGAGGGATTCGAACCCCCGACCCGCTGCTTAGAAGGCAGCCCCTCAAAGATCACGCAAAATCGCAAGCCCCGGAAACCCCAGAAAAATAAGGCTTCGGCGAAGCCGCTAGGTGGGACTGAGGGTCGAAATACGGCCCATCCGACACCCGCGCATTTGCAGCGCATTTGCAAGCCCCACACCCGCGACACCGTGAAAAGGCAGGTGGACTGACGTGTCTCTACTCTCCCCCTGGGTGTTGTACAGTCTGTTGGGAGGCGGTGCCGGGGCGCAAGGCAGCCCGTTCGCGGGGGCGAACCCTGGGGCGTTCGGGAGTCTTCAGGGGTCCACGATCACCGCGCCCATGACACCACCGCCGGCGCCGCCGCCCTCATCGGCCATGGTCGGCCCACCGACGCAGCTTGCCACGGCCGTTCCGCCCATGCCCGTCAGTAGCGGCGTGCCCGCGCCCACGGCACCGCCCGTCCAAGCCACGCAGGCGCCGCTGAGTCCTGCCCCGGGGACGGGGTGGACGCCCTACGGCGGCGGGTTCGCATGGACGGGCCAGGGCCTCCCGCAGAACGATCCCTATGGCCGTCCGTTGCCGTCAGGTTGGAACACGTTTGGACAGCTGGGTACGGGATCGACGTACCTCTTCGGCGTCGGTGGACCGGGGATCGGGTTTGGACCGTACGGTGGTGCCGCGGCTGGTGCGGCCGGTGGGGGGATGGGCGGCGGTGGCGCACCGCAGGCTGGTGGCGGCGTGAATCAGGGGCAGGTCGGCGCGCCCGATGTCAGCAGCCCGCAGGTCGGTGGACCAGGGGCGCTGCCGACGTGAACATGACGGACTTCCTGGCCGATCCGAACGCGACGATGCGCCCGCCCCACGAGTCGCTGGGCCCCTGTCCCCTGTGCGGCAGCCGCACCTACTGGTGGCGCCCCGGGTTCGTGTTTTGGGTTTGCTACGGCTGTGCGATCCCGGCCGATGTGCGCCACGGCTTCGAGATGGTCACCGTGGCGTGGACGCCGGCGGAGTGGGCCGAATACGCGGCCGAGAACCGGGCGGTGGTAGACGAATCGGTGCGGCAAGCCCGCAACAATCGCGTCCGCTTCGCGATGTACGATCCTCTCGGCATTGTCGCGATGGCGAACGCGCCGATTGAACCCGACCCCCCTGCGGCGCCAGATCCCGAGACGGCACCGCCGGCCGAGGGGTCCTGCGTGGACGAACCGGCCGCGGCGGGTCCCGCCCCGAGTGTCGGCAAGCACCAAGGGACGCACTAGGGGGAGAGGGCGATGCCACTCGGCGGCTTGCTGGGCGCGTGGATGGATCTCGTGAATCGTCGATCGCAGGCGCAGATCAACCTTCTCGAGGGGATGCTGCAAAACCCCAACCTTACGGACACGCAGCGGCAGGCGATTGCGGGACAGATTCAGTCCGTGTTCGACAAGGCGGGCTTCTTCAGCCCGTATTATCACTTCAAGCTGCCCACGCAGCAGGTGACGACCGGGAACCCGAACGCGCCCGCGGGCGGGTTGGGTGCCAACGTGTCCGGATTGAACATTCAGGCGCCCGCGAGTGGTGGCGCATTCGGGTCGCCAACCGCAACGGCGTCACCAGCACCCGGTCAGGTGCAGCCGCAACCCTTCACGCCGCAGTCGCCTCAAGCGACCGCGCAGCCGCAGCCGATGACGCCGGCCACGCCGTCTGCCCCAGCAGCGCCCCAGGGCACGCCGTCCGCGCAGCAGGCACTCGCCACGACCATGCCCGGCGTGACGTTCGAGGGGCCGCAGACAACGACGACGCAGTACATTCTGCCGCAGACGCCTCTTGGGCAGGAGACGTTTCGGCAAATCTACGGGAACAATCCCAAGGTTCTCGCGGCCCTGCAAGCGGCGGGGTTTCCTCTCGACTCACCTGTCGATCAGGTCAACGCCACCCTCGGCACGGGATGGAGGGCAGCTGTGTACTACGCCGGCGGTGACGTGGGCGGCGCACCATCATCCCCCGCACCCGCCTCGCCTCCGGTTGGGCCGAGTGGGCAGCCTGGGGACACCCGCACACCGTACCCGTGGCTTGCGGGCACACCGTCACCCACGGGCGGCACGGCACCGTCTGCGGCGCCGACGGGTGCGCCGACTCCCAGCGGGACACCACCGGCCGTGGGCACCGCGACCCAGGCGCCGCCCCCAGGGCCCGCCTATTACCCACCGGGGACGTTCGGGGCGAGTTACCCGTGGATGGCAACGTCCAACAATCCCAACGTGCGCCAACTGGCGGGCCAGCGCGTGCCGCCGCAATTCCTTGATGCCAACGGGTTCCCCGATGCCGCCAAGATCGATCCGTGGCTACGGGCGAACGGGATTGTCGCACCGCAGCCCCTCACGCCCTATGAACGGGCGCGCCTCGATGCGGAACAGCAGACAGCGCAGCGGGCCGCGCAGACGCAGGCGTATACGCGGATCAACACTGGCGTGAACCGCCTCGTCACGACGGCGAACGATCTCCTGAAGCGCGACTATCCCGATGCGGCGCACGCCCAGGCGGCCCAGCAGCGGGCGCATGCCCTCTTTGCGAAGGCGCAGAAGGCCGTCCATGACGCGGTCCAGCGGGGCGAGATCACGCAGCAGCAGGGTGACGAGATCCTGGCGACGATGCCCGAGAGTTTCGTTCCCGGTGTGAGGCCGCAGCCGCAGCGATCGACGCGGACGACAGGTGGCGCCCCTCGCGCCTCGGGTGCGGCAGGACGGGTTCCCGAGAACGCCCGCGTCGCGATCTCAACGCTGCAGAAGCAGATCGACGCGCTGGACCCGACCGACCCGAAGCTGCCCAACCTCTTGAAGCGCCTGCAGGCGATCTATGACAAGTACGGGATCGGGGCCACGGCGGGGCAGACGCGGTCGAGGACGGGTGGACACGGCGGTGGCGGTGGGCACACGCCCGCCCCCGTCCCGTCGTCGCACGGGTCGGTGACGCCCGCCGGCGCGCGAAGCGCCACGATCCCGTCCAACGCGACCTTCGCAGGCCGCGACTCGCGCACGGGGCACGACGTGTACCGGGCCCCTAACGGCACGCTGTACGATGGCGCTACGGGCGCCGTGCTGCACCCGTGAGTAATCAAACACCCGACTGGTTGATCCCCGCGACCCCGATACCGACGAACGGCACGAGGCCGCGGCCGCCGGCGCCCGCACCTTCGCCCTCGTGGCTGATTCCGGCGGCACAGCCTACGCCACATGACGTCACAGCCCCCGCACGCGCCGCAGGATCGGCTAGTGCCGCCCAACAAGCGGCACAGCAGGCCAAAGGATCGGGCGCCACCGGACCGCAGCGGGCCGCCGCCGCGGTGGCCGCGGAACAAGCGGCGAGTCGGGCGTATGAAAGCGGGGCGACGGGATCGCCCGTCTCGCTGCACAGTGTCGCGCAGAACGTCCAAGCGACCGAGAACACCCTTGCGAATCTCCCGGGCGTGAAGCAACTCGGAGACGTGTACGCGGGCGCGAAGCGCGCCGCCGCGAACGCCCCCGTGATCCGCGACGTCGGCAACATCGCGCGCCGGTTGTCGGGCAGCGCCCCTGTGCGGTGGGCGCAGTGGGAGGCCGCGAACGCGCCAGGGATCAAGCAGGTGGGCGACTGGATTCAGCGGAACCCGCAGGCCGCCCAAGACGTTTCCACGCTGATCAGCGCGGGCATGAACCTGGCGCAGATTCTCCCCGTGCTGGGCCTCGGTGCTGCGGGCGTGAAGGCTATGGCCTCCCGCGTCCTGTCGGAGGGTGTCACCGCGGCGACCCGCAGGACGGCCGCCCAGGCCGCGAGTGACGTTGCGCGCACGGCCGCGGAACAGGTAATCCCCCACCCCGCCCAGGTCGCCGCCCACCTCACAGAAGACGTGGCGCGCACCCACGACGTCCAGGCGGCGGAGGCCGTGGCACGGTCGGCGTACTTGCCCACGGTCAAGCGCATGGCCGCGGACAAGCAGCAGAAGGCCGATCAGGCCGCAGTGGCGCAGGCCGTTCAGACCGATCAGGCAGCGCAACTGGCGGACGACGCGCGCGCCCAGGCCGCCCATAACGTGAAAGCCGCCGGCACTCCGCCGTTCGTGGCCGATTCGACAACGCGCCCGGGCGTGCGGCCGGCGATTCAGCAGGCGATCACTGCGGCGCAGCGGGCCGCGGACGACGAGACGGGCGCAATCAATCTCCAGCCGATCGCGCGGCATCTCGCGCAGGCGTCGGAACGGCAGACGTTCGTGGGCGATCTCTCGACGCAGCTGCGGCAGCTGCGCGGCAAGGAACGCGCCCTCGACGTGTCGCTACGGCAGACGGCGCGGCAACTGACGCGGATGGACCCGAAGGACTTCGAGGCCGTCTACCACGCCGGCGAGGATTCGGGGATCGCGCTGACGCCCCGCCAGCAGGCGATCGCCGATACGCTGTTCCCGATCCGCCAGGCCACCGAAGCGATGAAGGCGAGTCTCCCGCGCGAGTTCCGCCCCGTGTCGTCGATTGGGTACATGCGGCGGTTCGCCCTCGGCAAGGGCGGCTGGGTGGACGAGGCGATGGCGGGCAGCGACCGCGCCCCTCGGGTCGGCGGTCTCCTGCGGCGCGTCCCCGGGTCGCTGCGGTCCCGCAGGACGTACCAGGCCGCGGTGGACATGGAGACCGGGAAATCGTCCGTGATCTCGGTTGCGGACGGGCGCGTCACGCGGTGGACGAACGGCAAGCCCGAATTCCTGGGGACCGTGGCGCGGCGGAAGACGCTGGCCGAGTTTCAGCAGCAGGACCTCGCGCCGATCAAGCGGCGGATCGCGAACCTGCAGGTCGGGATTCGGGCGCTGCAGCAGGCCGCCACGGGGCGCGTTCTGCCGTCTCGGGTGCGGGCGAACGCCTATCTCGCCAAGGTGAAAGACCTCGCCCAGGAACTGATCGACACGAGCCGGGTCGCGCCCGAGGTGACGCCCGAGATCCGCACGGACCTGGACGCGGTGGGGCGGCTGCACCAGCTGTGGAACGAGGCGGCGACCAAGGACGAGGGGGCGCTACGGGATCGCCTCACGACGCTGCAGGACACCCTGGTCCGCCTTCAGCGTAGCGCGGACGAGGTCGGGGCGCGCTACAACCCTGACGATCTCACGCACACGGTGTTCCGGGCCAAGGACGGCCGGATGTATCGGTTCACGCAGCCGACCACCGCGCAGATCGAAGCCCACACCGGCACGCGCTATCTCAAGAACGCCGCGGTGTCGATCTTGTACGACCACCTGGAAACCCAGAAGGCGGTCAACGCGGACGAGTTTCTGCGGCATGTCACGTCCACGCCCGAGTTCGCTACGTACGCGGTCAAGCCGACCGACCCCAATCGGTTCCTCGTGCCGGGGTTCGATCCGAAGACGTGGCGGGCGCCGCGGATGCCGCAGTTCCAGGGCTACCTGATGGATCCCAAGGTGGCCGACGTGTTCGATGCGTTCATGCCGAAGACGCGCAGCGGCAGCGCGATCGTGAACGCGCTGGCGGGCGCGATGAACGCGTCGATCCAAGTGGGGTTCGTGAACCCACTCGTGCATACGCCGAACGTGGCGGGGTTCTGGCTGTGGGATCGCGGTCTCACCCGCTGGGTCAATCCCGCGGCCTATAAGCGCCTCGCGATCTCGTCCCAGCGCGCGTTCAACGCCGCGATCCACATGAACAAGGACTATCAGGACCTCCTGGGGCGCGGGGCGGCCCTCATGCGCGCGGGCGATCTCGAAACCCACGGGGCGCTACTGGATCTCGCGAGGAAGCAGCTGCTGGCCGAACCCCAAACTCTCGCGGGCATGGCGGCGCACCTCGGCACGACGGTCAAGCGGATTCTGTCGTCCCCCCTGTGGTTCTCGCATCAGGTGACGTGGCTGAGTAACGACATGGCCTACATGCAGCGGGTGTTCGAGAGGCAACTCGAAGGCGAAGCGGGCGTGCTGGCAGGGAAGCGGCCGGCACAATCCACGATCACGTCCTCGATTGACGCCGCGATCGCGGAGACGGGCCGGTTCTTCCCCGAGTATCAGATCCCCGCGCACGTGCTGGGGGACGCGCAGATCGCCAACATCCTGCGGGGCCGCGGCCTCACGATCTTCGCGCCCTATCACTACGGCGTCCTGAAGTCGTACGGGCAGGCGGTGAAGGGGCTTCTCGGCCCCGGCATGACGGCCGCGCAGCGCCTCGAAGCCGCGGACAAACTCGCGCTGTTGGGGATTGTGCTGACGGGCACCGTTCCCGCGCACTCATTCCTCCAGAACGCCGTCCAGCACATGCTGGGCAATCCCCGCGCCAGGGTCGGCGGGCCCGGCCCGTTTCGGATCGCCGGCGACATTGGCCGCGTCGCAACTGGCGAACTCCCGCTGCGGTACGGGGCGGAAGCGATGTTCACGCCCGCGCCCGCGATCCGCGGCGCGTTGAACGTGGCGCAGAACCAGCAGCAGATCGAGGACCCCAGCGTGGACTGGTGGGACAAGGTCGCCCGGGCCGCCCAATACTTCGGCATGGGCACGACGCCGCTGTCGCTGCGGCAACTGGCGTCGGGCTACAACCCGTCCAAGGGCCTCAGCGGCGGTCTCACCGTGGGCGGGGTCGCGCGGCAGGTGCCGCAGGTCCTCATGTCGCCCGTGGTCTCGCAGCCGAAGAAGACGCCCGCCGAGTACAACGTGGGCGATCTCATGTTCAACGTGCAGCGCCGGGCCCCGTACCAGAACAAGATCAAGACCCTCGTGGACGCGGGCACGCCCCAGGCGATCCGGCAGGCGACCGTGCTGGCGACCAAGTTCAACGATCAGCTGTACCGCTGGGCCGAGGAAGCCTTGCAGGACGAGGGCCACTCGACCGCGGCCGAACGCGCGAACCTCGCCCAGCGGATTGTCCAGCAGTACGGCCTCAAACTCGAAGGGACGACGAGGCGCGGGCACTTGCGACCGACTCCCGCCCCTGGGTCGCCGTTCGACCTCACGAACTACCTCAAGCCCTAGCGATGAGTAATAAGACGTCCTACGGATTACTCCAGTTATCAGGCAGCGACGAGGCGGGGACCGCGATCCCCACCGAATCCCAGGTGAACGCGACCCTGCTGGACGCCGCGGCAGGGCACGTGTATCACCTGCACCCTGTCAGCACGACGGAGGAAGCGTGGTTCACGGTCAATGCCACATTGACGGGCAGCGTGTTCAACTACGTGGCGCCAGGCGGGGCGACCGCGATTCGGCTCACGACGAGTCCTACGGCCCTGTTCGTGTATCAGGCGCCCGTGACGGGGACCGTAGGACAGGCGATCACCTGGGGCAATCCGCTGTTGGCGATTCAGACAAGCGGTGTCAGCGGGACGGTTCCCGTAGGTGCGATCATCCCCTATGGGGCGTCCACCGCCCCGAGTGGGTGGCTGAATTGCGACGGGTCCGCGGTGTCGCGCACGACGTATGCGGCGCTATTCTCGGCCATTGGCACGACCTATGGGGCGGGCGACGGCAGTACGACGTTCAACGTCCCGAACCTCCAGGGCACCGTGCCCCTCGGCGTGCAATCGGGGACGTACGCGATGGGGGCGACCGGGGGCGAAGCGCAGCACACGCTGACCACGAACGAGATGCCCAGCCACAATCACTCTAGCAGCCATTCGTGGAGTAATGGCTTGCCATTCGGCCCGAACGTGTCTGGGGGTTCCAGCCTGCCTGGCGGTAGCATCGGCAACAACACCGAGTTTACGCTAACGATCAACAACACGGGCGGAGGGGCTGCCCACAACAACCTGCAGCCCTACGTGGTCACGAACTACATCATCAAGACGTGAGGGCATTTGACGTCAAACCGATGATGCGCCGAGTGGGGATCTCGGTGACTGGTCTGACGGCGCGCTGCCCGCGCTGCGGCGGGCCATCGTATGGTGGCGAGTGTTCGACCTGCGCCTGGCAGCGGTCCCGGTACTATGGCGGACCACCGGCGCCTGCGGGGCACGGGGTCCCCTCGGCGGATCACTACAGTTACGAACAGGCCGTACGCGCCGCCAGGGACCGCCTCCACGATGCCCACATTGGGGCAAATCCGCGGCCGCTGCCGCGGGAATCTCCGCTTCGGGCCTCGACCCCGGTATCTCCCCCCTCGGGCGTGGTAGGCGTCCCGAAATCGTGGCCGGCGCGGGCGGACGCGACGCTGCCCCAACACGTCGCCCTCCAGCGCATCGTGACCACCCTGGCGGATGTTGCCACAATCCCCGAGGACCTGCCCTCGCGGATCTCGGTCTCGGTCCGCCACGATCCCAGAATCGACCAGCTGATCGCCCGCAACCACGCGGCCCAGGTTCGCCGCAAAGCCCAATGGCGCCGTACCCACCCGAAGCCCACGAAGTACCGCGCCATTCAGCGCGCCCTGTTTGCCGAACTCCTGGCGGGACCGAAACCCGCTACCCACATGATGCAGTGGGCATCGGACAACGGGTTCAACTGGAACAGCGTCCAACAGGTCCGCCGCAGCCTGGGCATCGCCTCCACAAAGCAGCAGCGGTGGAATGGCGCTTGGGTGTGGCAGCTACACGTCTCGCAGACGCCCGACAGTCCCTAGATGGCGAGACCCTTGGCAAGAACGGTGAGAACCCTGGACACATCTACACCCGAACCCCCTGATCCCGCGGGTCGTGTCAACCCCTCGGACAACGACAGGCACGCGGACCCCCTGCCCTACGTCGATCCCGAGACGCTTGATGCTGTTAGGCCGATCTTGAGTCGCTGGGTCGCAAACCGCGCTGGTCCCCCGGGCCGTTTCGAAGCACCTCAAGGCTGTTCCGACGCTGTCCGTGGGAGAAACGATCGGGCAATTTCGGTCGTGTTCCCCTCTGCGAGGACGGTCGGGCGCGGTGGCGATCCCACAAAGACCATCATGCGCGTGACGATCAGCCCAGAAGCGCGCTGGTGGGCATGCTACCTGGCCGCCAAGATCAAGCCGCACGATCCCCGCAAGGGCCTCGGGGACGCGGTAGAACGGGCGATCAGACGCCTGGCGCAGGATTTGCTGCGGAATCTCACCGACGAGGAACGGGCGGCGCTGCCGCCCTTGCCCGGCAACCGTAACGCGAATCGTAACGCGAATCGTCACGGATACCGTAACGCGTTACGGTATCGTAACACGGGCCGCGTGACGAAATAGCGTGACGAAATAACGTGACCGGGCATAGGGTGACCGGGATAACGTGACACGGGGGTGCCCAGGACCATGCGGGGGGAACAGGCGACGTGGGCGTTCGCGGTGCGGGTCCAGGCGATAGGCGAATCCCGCTGGCGGTACGGGACGTTCAATCCGGTCTCCAGGGTGATCGTGCTGCGGGACGGGACCACGCTTGGCCGGCGGCAAGTGCGGTGGATCAACTACTACCCTGACGACGACAGTACGCTAGGGCCGTTGCCCTATGGCGACGTGGGTTGGATGGCGCTGTTCTGCGCGATCCTGGACCTGCCGAAGGATCTGTGGGAAACGGAATTGTGGGGCAAGCGGCCAAGCGGCGGGTCGGTCCCAGCGCCCGAACTCGACTCCCAGGATGCGGTGACGCACAGGATTGCGCCGGCGCCAATCCCCGACGAGGACGACACCGAGGCGTTCGCCCCGACGCGCCTACTGAGTCTCGACGCCCTGGTCGAAGCGGAAGCGGTCCTCGAACCTGACCTCGTGGCGGTGGGGGACTAGCCTCCTGCGCCTGTGGGATCTCGTCAGTTGGCTGCCGTTTGTGTTCCTCGCGCTGGTCCTGCTGCGGATTCTGTTGGACCCCGAGTGATGGAAGCGGGATGGGCGGTCTGCGATACAATCGAGGGCCATTGGACGCGCTGTAGCGCGATCCTAGCGGCAGGCAAAGCAACGGCCCCTCGGTGCTGATCCCGAAGGGCCGCGCGGTGTTGCGAAAAGACCTCTCGCGCAACGGGCGCGTGTTTGAGATCAAACACCGTACTGGATACGGGCTGGCGAGGCCCCGATTCGATAGGGTTTCCGCAACAGGTCCCGCTTCGCCACCGTCCGCGACACGGTGGACACATGGACGCCCAACCGCTTCGCCACGTCCCGCATCGACAGCTGTCCCGCCTGTAGCGCCGGGATCAACGCGTCGAGGTCGCCATTCAGCGCCGCGCGCCGCCCCAGCGTCTTCCCCTGCTTGCGCGCCCTGGCGAGTCCCGCCCTGACTCTCTCACCGATCAGCGACCGTTCGAACTCGGCCACCGCGGTCAGCACATGGAACACGAGGTCGCTGGCCGGCGACGTGTTCGAGGTGTCCAGCCACGATTCGGTCAGCGATCGCAGGCCGACGCCCCAGCGCCGCAGGTTCGCGATCGTGCCCGTGGCGTGCATCACCGACCGGAAGGCGCGATCCAGCTTCCACACCAGGATCACCGCGACCTTACGATGGGACGCCAGCTGCATGACCTCAGCCCACGCGGGCCGCTTGCGGAGGTTCGCCGCGCTGGCGTGGTCCACGAACTCGCCCACAACCTGCCAGCCCTGCGCCGCGGCGTACTCCCGCAGCGGTAGCAGCTGTGTGTCGGGGTTCTGATCCTTGTCTACGGTGCTGACTCTGGCATAGATCGCGACCTTCATTCGCGGTCCCCCCTGTTCGGTGTTGCGGAATGGTCCCTGTTGCAGCATAGTGCTTCCTTGCCCGTATTGTCAAGCTACCTTGCCCGTGCTACGATCAGACCATGATGGTGCCCAAACACCCGATCTGGGAAGAGTCCGCCAAAGGCGGCAAAGCCCGCGCCCGCAAGCTGACCAGGAAGCGCCGCAAGCAGATCTCCACGCTGGGCATCCAAGCACGGCAACGGCAAACGACCAAGGCGCAGCGCCAGGCGATCGCCCGCAAGGCCGCCCTCGCGCGCTGGGCCAAGCGACGCGCGCCCAAGGAGGCATGACGCCATGACCTGGTCGCACATTAGCACCGCAGTGCTGATGGTGGTGGTGCTGCTGAATCTCGGTGTCGTGGTGCGCGTGGTGCGTCAATCGCGGCGCTACGCACGCCAATGGGCGAAGTTCCTGCAGTGGTATGAATCAGCACCGAGACTGTAGCGCGAGACGCCTGCGAGGCGACGCCCCCGACCGTACCCCCGGGGTGGGGGGTGCGCCATAGCCTCGTACCTCCATGACGGCCTATCTGATTCAGCAAACGGATCGAACGGGTGATCGGGGATACCTTACGGGCCTGGTATGATGGGGACCCACACAGAGGGGGGAGTGCAGTGAAGAGACTCACAGCGTTGGTGCTGGCAGGGATGATGGCCGTGGGTGTCGTGGTGGCGGTGGGCGTGTCGGGCACCGCGTCGGTCGTCACGCCGCAGGGGCAGGCCCCGTACAGCGTGCGCAACTTCGCGGCGTACCCGTGGCTGCGGTTCCTGTCGTGTAGCGAGGCGGTGGCGTGGGCGCAGCAGAAGGGGGCGTACCCCGCCGCGGCCGAACACGGAGTGGGGTACTGCGAGGACCACACGCGCCAGGTGGCCGCGGGACCGCATCCCCAGGTGGGCGGGTATGTCGCGTGCCGCGAGGCGCTGGCGGAGTATTACACGACGGGCAGCTACCCCGTGCGGGCGGAACACGGTCTGTGGTGGTGTCAGGCGTACCTGGGGCCGGCGAACGAGGCGTTGTTCGCCAACCTCCCGTAGGGCACGACCATGGACCCGTGGATTGAACTGCGGAACACGATTGCGGGGGCGATGCTGTGGGCGATCATGATCGGGATCGCGGTGGTGCTGATTTGGCCGAGGTCGCTGCCGGTATTGGAGACGATCTATGGGACGGTGTTCGGGCTGGTGCTGCTGGGCGGGGTGGTGGCGGTGATCTTGGATCGCTAGGAGCCTGTCCCAGTAATGGCGTTTTAGGGCGGCAATTGAAGGCTCGACCCAGCGATCGACGCCGCTGAACGCGCTGCGTCAACAAGTCAGTAGCGCGGCCAGGTCGGATCTCGCGGACGTGTGGCTGGGTGGCCGAGATCAAGCTCCGCGCGATGCGGCGGATCGGGGAACTTGTTCGGGAACTGGAACCGGTCCAAGGAATCCGGAACGACCAACTTCGTGCCAGCGCTGACACGAAGTTAACCAAAGAACAGGCAATCGATGCGGCCGGGTTAGATCGTCGGACGGCCTACCGCTACGTATAACTGATTTGCAATCTGTTTCCGCTTGTGGTAGCATCCGCCTCGGAAACTACATCTACCGGTCCGCGTAAAATCGTGTAACGGTACCCACAGCGTAACGGGTCGGGGTGCGACGGGTTCTAGTCCCGTCGACGGAGATCTCTCCGAAGCGCCCTTGGTCACGGTGCGGTCCGCAAGCCACCTGGAGGTGCTGTATGCCGGCATCGACGGGGGTTGCGGGCCGCTTTTCTGTTAGAGGCCCGGCCCTCAGAGATCACCAGTTAAAAGACCTCAATCGAATCGACCAAATCGACGTCCTGCTGGGACGCCTGGCGGATCCTTCTCTATTCCTACGTCCCCCACAAGTGGCAGCTGTCCTCGGCCTGTCACTACCTGCAGTGTACCGATATCTAAGACTCGGCGAGATACCAAGTCGACGAATTGGGTCTGCCTACCTTATCCCACGCCGGCAATTCGAAGAGTGGATCGGAGAGAAACTGCGAGATCGGGACATTCGCCTGTCGGAAAGGGGGGTCGTCGCTAAGTAGCCGTCATAAATTGGGGGCCGGCGTTAGAGGCGCCTGCCCCCGGGAAGCACCGCCCGGCACGTCTCCCCCGTGGGAGAAAGGATGGGTCCGATGACGAACGGCAATTTAAGAATACCCTTTTCGGTCCAAAACCCGCAATCTCGGACCGCATTCGCGGGTTCTCAGACAGACTCCTCCCCCGTTGAGTTCGGCGTGGCCCGCGGGCATCGTCAGTTAGCGCGGCTGCGTCACCGCCTCATTGCCGAGATCACCGAGGACAACGGGGTTCCGGCTGCGTTGGTTGCGCTCAGCGTTCGACGGAAAACCTCGCCGGCGCAGGCCCGTCACCTTGCACTTCTGCGTGAACTCGCCCAAGCGAGGCGCGACCAGCGGAGATTTGCCAAAGCTGTCGCCCACGTTGCCTTGGTAGAGGCTGTCGAAAGGGCGGTCCGGTCATGACCATCCCACGCAGCATACGGCCCTGGCACTCGCTGGCGGGCCTTACACGGGCCGATGCCCCTGAGATGTTCCGTGAGGCCGCGCAGTTTTACGCGACACTGCCCCATGAAGTGAACTTTTTGGGGCGCGGCGGCTACGACGATGCCTCGCTGCGTGGGTTTGCTGAGTCGCGTCGCGAGTACCTGCACCGCCTCCTCGACGTCGTCCTCGACCTCGTCGAGACCGTTGATGCGTCGACGGAAGGACGGTGGCCGTAATGCGGGTAGTCCCGGTTTTGCCCAACGCTAAGAAGGCGGCCATCGAGTGGGCGCAGTTCCAACATCGCGACCCCACGCCCGACGAGGTGGCGCGCTGGGATCGTGAGTTCCCCTGCCCGCCCTACAACCGCGCGATGCTGTGCGGCAACGCGTCGGGCATCGATGTGATCGACGTGGACGACAGCGGCATGGACTCGCTACGCGGCCAGATCTTGCCCAGAACGCGCACCGTCCTTACGCCGTCTGGCGGGTGGCACTTTTATTACCGCCACGGGGGCTGTGATTCCCTCGTGCCCATGCTGCCCGGCGTGGAGTTACGATCCAACCGGACCTACGCCCTGATCCCGCCGTCCGTCATCAACGGGATCGCGTACGAGGTCGCGGTCGATGAGCCGATCGTCCCGCTGCCCGAGTGGATCGTGAAGCTGGCGGCACAGCGCGAGGTTGGACCAGCGAAGCGCACACCACCCGATGGGTATGTCCGCCTATTACGTGGCGTCGAGGAGGGCGAACGCAACATTGTCGCGACACGTCTCGTCGGCTGGTTGATCGCCCACGGACTCGGCCCCGAAGAGGTGTACGAATTATTGGTCGGTTGGAATCTCAAAAATCGACCACCGATGCCCACAAGTGAAGTCCGCCAGTGCGTCGAGAGTGTCACGTCCACGAACCTGCACAACCGGGCTCGGGCACTCCGCGGAGTCGAGGTCTAACCATGGCCAAGCCCACGGTCACGCCTCACGGAGACACACTGGAGTTTTTGTGGGAACAGCATGCGGTGGCAGCGATTGTCGACGTCACAGATGATGACCGCGACGCGATCTGGGTGGAAATCCTTTTCCGTAGTGCCACGAACACACACCTGCACCGGACCCGCCTCAACCTTCTCGCCACTCAAAGCCGCGCCCACGTCATCAAGGAGTTAACGAAGCGCGGCCCCACAGTTCCGTGGGGCGATGTTATTGAACAGATTGCCGAGATCACAATTACCCACGTCCGACGCACCCCGGACGTCGTTGATCTTTCGACCGTCGTCCCCGCGTCTCAAGACTTGTTCATCGATTCCGAAGACCTGGTTCCGGCGGGTAAGGTTGCCATGTTCTATGGCCCCGGCGGATCGATGAAGAGTCTGTTCGCCCTAGCGTATACCGGCGCCATGTTTCAGGGTGTGTCGTTTGCCGGTATCCATCCACTCCGTCCGGTACGGGGACTCTACGTCGATTATGAAGACGATGCGGGATTGGGGAGTGGGCGCCTCCGTGCCATCTGCCGCGGTCACGAAATGCCAGTCCCCCATCTTGACCACGTGGCGCCCGTCGCCCCGCTTCCAGCGTGCGCGCGCTGGCTGCGGGCTGAAGTTTCGCGCCGCAAGGTTAACCTCGTGGTCATCGACTCGTACATCGCCGCGGCCGGCGCCGATCCCGAGACGTCGGGCACCGTCGAACGCGTCCATGCGGTTCTTCGAAGCCTTGGTCCTGACGTGTCCAGTATCCTGATCAACCACATCCCGAAGGCTGAGTTTTCTTCGAAGCGATCGTCTCCGTTTGGGTCCGTCATGGGGCCGAATCGGGCCAGAACCGCCTGGCAATTCACCCTTGAGGATGACGTGGAGGAAAAGTTCGACGGCGATCTCCGCACACAGACGAAGATGCTGGGGGTGACCCAGTACAAGAGTAACTATGGGTCGCACGCGCCGCTGGCGTTCAAAGTCACCATCACCGGACGTCCAGGCCGACTTCCCGATCTCGTCACATTTGACAGGACCGACATCACCGAGTCCATTTCCCTATCCGAAAAAGCGGGAACGGTCACGCTGATTGAGGCATGCCTCGCTGCCGAGAACAAGCCAGTTCCCGTTGACGAGATCGCTGCCGCCATTGGTAAAAGCGAGAATGCCACCACGACCGCGCTGCGCCGGCACCCCGAGAGGTTCGTCCAAGTCGGCAAGGGCGGGTTTTCCAACGGGAAGCCCCAGAAAGCGACGTGGGGACTGAAATCAGCCAGGGATGCGAAGGAAGGTCTACCAGGATGACATGTCATCCTGTGTCATCCTGTATGTCATCCTGGGTGCCCCATAGAGACGAGGGGACCTGTCATCTCTGCCAGGGTGACAGTCCCTGTCTCTATATAGGGGTGTCATCCTGTCATCCTGGCGATTTTATTGGGTTTCCGAAGGGGTGGCGGCGGGACCGTGTCATCCTGGGACATGTGTTCGATAGTTACGGTCGGGGCGGTCCCCGATGATCACCTCCCCCACCGCCCTGCGGATCGCCCCAGGTGGCGCCCATGACGAGTTCGAGGCGCGCGTCGTCGCCGAGCTTGTGGCGCGGGGATACGCGGTGCAGCGGACCCACCGCTACCACGATGGCGCCACCGTCTTTGCCACGTACCTACAGCGTCAGACGTCGCTGGCAGCCTTGTTCGTGCGAACGCAGGCGGATTTGCGTGTGGCGTCGCCCGCCACCGTCTTTGCCCTCGAAGCGAAGACGTCATTGGGACAAGAGACTGGCCGTCTTGCGATTGAAGCGATTCCGTTGGCGCTGCGCGTCAGGGAATCGCCGATCCTCCCGTGTCTGTACGCGTACAAGGACCAGGCCCGCGGGCGCGAGGTCGGGTTCTGGGCGGGCGTAACACTGCCGATCGCAGCGATTCTCGTTCCGGCCACGGCGGCGTTTGACGTCCAACAAGAAGCCTTGTTGCGAACCACGTTCCCCGCGGTGCCGTTGCGGCACATTCCAAGGGTCCGGGGCAGCAACGATCCCTTCGCGCTGATTGAATCGGACGCGGTGAACGCATTGCCGGATTGGCGTACCCTCGTAGCGGCCGTGGAGGTGGCCGGCGCATGATTGCCAGTGTGCGCGTGTTCACGTGTTTGGAGGGGGGATGGCTGTGACGATCGCGCTTGTGCAACAAGCCACGAATTTCGTTATCGCGAACGGGGCGACGACCCTCACGGTCACCCTGTCGTCCGTCCCGTCGAGCGGGAACGCGCTGATCTGTGCAGCGGGATTCTTAAGCAGCGGAGGTGCCAACAATCTCTCGTCCATCGCGGGCGGGGGTGGCCAGGCCTGGCAGAAGGCCGTGATCAGCGAGGACAGTGGTCAGTTCGTTACGGGGGAGGTCTGGTACTCCCTCAATATCGGGACGGGGACCCAGACCGTGACGTTGACGATGGCGAACGCCATCAATTCCGCGAACTCCGACATGGAATACGCGAATGTCGCGGAATGGGCGGGCCTCCTGACGACCACGCCAACCGATGGGACCGGCAGCGAGAGTACCGCGCAAAGCGGGGGCGGCGGCGGGCTCACGGTCAATTCGCCGAATGTCACGACGGGCAATGCGAATGATCTTGTGGTCGCGGTCCTCTCGGGCTCGGCCAGTGCCGCGTCGAAGGGGCCGAATAATCAGTTCGTGTCCATGACGGGCGTGAATCAAAGCTACAACTTCGACAACTTGGAGCCCGCATACCGGATCGTGACCGCGACCGGCACGTACACCACCTCGTGGGACGACACGGCCAACCAGTGCTTCCAGATGATCTCGTGCATCGCCGCGTTCAAAGCGGCCACCGCGACGGCGATCGTCAGGAGTGCGCCCGTTCCGCAGCGGACGATGACGGGGGTAGGGATCTAGGGGCGTGGCGCGTCCGGACGCGTCACTTATCCACAAGGCGCCGCCCCCCTGGCCGCGGAACCCCCTCTTGGCATTTCCGCGCGGGGGGTGCAGCTGATGCCAAGGGGGCACGTGCGAAAGCGCGGCCATCGCTGGGCCGCGGTCGTCTATCTCGGGAAGACCGAAGCGGGCCGCGATCGGTACAAGTGGACGACGTTCGACACGCGGCGGGAAGCGCAGGACCACGTGATCCAGGTCCTCGCGAAAGGCGGTGCCCTGGCGCCGGCGCGGCAGACCTTCTCCGAGTACCTGACCCGCTGGCTGGAGACCGCGTCGCTGCGCGTGCGGCCGACCACGAAGCGGGTCTATGATACCGTGGTCCGCATCCACCTCCGGCCCGATCTAGGATCGGTTCCGTTGGCGAAGCTGACCAGCGGCACGGTCGAGGCGTGGTTGCGGGCCATGTGCGACAAGACCTATATCCCGCCCCACAGGAAGAACGCGAAGCCTGTCCCCCGCCCCCTGTCCGCGGCGACCGTTCACCAGTCATTTAGGGTTTTACGGACGGCGCTGCGACAGGCGGTGACGCTGGGGATGCTGACGAGATCCCCGCTGGCGGGCGTTAAAGCGCCACGCCTCTCGTACCGTCCAATGCGGGTCTGGGACGAAGAACAGGTGCGCGTGTTCCTCGCGACCGCGCGGCGATTGTCGCGGAACTATGCCGTGTACCTTACCGCGATCCTCACGGGGATGCGGCAGGGCGAACTCCTCGCGCTGCGCTGGCGGGACGTGGACCTCGACGCGGGCCGCCTGTCGGTCCAGCACACGCTGCGACGGTCCCGTGGTGTGGTGCGGTTCGCGGAGACGAAGACGGCGCGGAGCCGGCGCACCATCTCCCTGCCCCGCATCCTCGTGCGCGAACTCGAACACCTCCGCGGGCTGCAGGCCGAGTTTCGGAAGTTGATCGGGCCGCGTTACACAGACCACGACCTCGTCCTCTCCCAGGGCAATGGGCTACCGCTGCACGCGAACAATCTCAGTCAGCGCGAATTGCCCACACTGGCGAAGACGGCGGGCGTCCCGCGCATCCGCTTCCACGACCTGCGGCACGTCTACGCGACGTTGGCGCTGCGGTTTGGTACGCCGGTGAAAGTGGTTGCGGAGAACCTTGGACATGCTAACATCAGTACGACAATGAACGTGTACGCGCATGTATTGGCGCCGATGTTACAAGAGGCGTCCGAGACGCTGGCGACACGTCTCCTTGGCGGGCATTTGCAGGGCATTAGCAAGAAGGTCGGCCGGGCACCGTCCGCATCGCTAGAGGGCTTGGAAATATTGGCGCGCCCGGAGGGATTCGAACCCCCGACCCGCTGCTTAGAAGGCAGCCGCTCTATCCCCTGAGCTACGGGCGCGTCGGACAACGCTTGCGCAGGAGTGCCGCCGGCTTTCATCGCGGTCTCCCTCGTCGTCGCCGCGATCACCAGCAAGTGTACCACAGGGTCCAAATGAGACGAAGTGATGATCCACGGATGGCACGGATGGCTTCCGGACGCCGGCGTGGCCTACGCACCGGGGACGCCCGGACGTCGGCCGGACCGCGTCAGCAGATACGACGGGTGCAGGAGCCCAGTCGGCGCATAGCGCTCCTCGTGGGTGAAGTGGAAGCCGAGCTTCTCCAGCACCACGCGCGATGCGGCGTTGTCCGGGTGATGGCCGGCGAAAATCGCCTCGGCCCCGAGCGTGTCGAAGGCCACCGCGATGACGGCCCGGCCCGCCTCGACCGCGAGCCCCCGGCCCCAAAACGCGGGACGGAGGTGAAACCCCATCTCGTACACGCGCGCCTGTGGCCGGTAGGGTCGCAACCCGGCGCAGCCCACGTGCGCGCCGTCGCTCAGCCGAAAGATCGGCCAGTACTGAATCCCTTGCGCGGCCATCAGGTCGATCTCGCCCGCGAGCCGCTCTCGGACCTGCTCCGCGGAAAACGGCCCGCCGATCAGGCGCGTGACCTCGGGATCGCCCCACAACTCGAGCGCGAGCGGTAGATCGTCCGCCGCCCAGCGGCCGAATCCGAGCCGAGCGCTGCGGAGAAAATACGCGCGCCGCGGGGCCGATCGTGCGTTGATGGTCAGCCTCGCGGCGCCGTCCCGAGCAGGCGCAGGCCGTTGCCGCAGCAGATCGCGTCGACGTCGCTCGGGTCCACCCCGAGCCGCCGCACCCGTTCGATCGCGTCCGCGTCGGCCATGTCGTACGCATAATCGGTCCCGAGCGCCACCCGATCGGCCCCGACGGTCCGGACAAGAAAGCGCAGCGCCTCGTCGTTGAACGTGATCGTGTCGAAGTGGAACCGCCGCAAATACGTCGACGGCAGCGCGGGGATGGCCGCCTTGGCCTCGGGGCGCACTTCGTACGCGTGGTCCAGACGACCCGCGAGAAACGACAGCGTGCCCCCGCCGTGCGCGAGCACCAACTCGAGCGCGGGAAACCGATCGAGCACCCCGGTCATGATCAGCCGCGCGCCGCACAGTGCCGTTTCCCCCGGGTTCCCGACGGAGTTCGGCAGATGCCAGCCCGTCATCTGCTCCTCGCCGGCGTTGTTCAACGGGTGGGTGAACACCGGGAGGCGCAGCCGGACGGCGGCCTCCCACAGCGGCGCGAACGATGGATCGTCGAGGTAACGCCCGTTCACGTTGGTGCCGACGTAGAGTCCCCGGCAGCCGGCCCGCGACGCGCGCTCGGCCTCGACGACCGCCGCGTCGACGTCCTGCAGCGGCAGGGTGGCGAGCGCGACGAAACTGCCCGCGTGCGCCGCGGCGATCGACGCAATCTCATCGTTGAACACGGACGCGAGATCCCGGCCGAGCGCGGCCGGCGCCCAGTAGAGCATCGGCGGCGAGAGCGACAACGCCTGAAGCCCGATCCCCAGGCGCTCAAGGGCCTCCAGGCGTGCGCCCACATCATAGAACACCGGCCCGATCGACGCCGCCTGCCGCGGGCTGCTCCACACGACCCGTCCGGACGGCCGTTCCTCGACGTGCGCGCCGTGGGCCGCGCCGTCCCGCGCCAGCGCCTTGAGGAACCGATCGGGGAAAAAGTGGCTGTGTATGTCGACGATCATCGCGGCGCGCCCGCCCGTCTCCGATTACCGCAGCATGGGATAGAGCTCTCCGCCCCTACACTTCATGCACGCACTCCTGGTCCATCTGTCCCAAACCCAGCATCTCCACGAGCTTTCCAAACCCGTCCGCAAGCGCCATGAAGGCTCCCAATTCGAGCAGTTCTTCCTCGGTGAACCACTCGCGCCACCGTGCCACGTGCTGATCTGTGATGGCGCGGTAATCCTCCGTAAACAGCGTGGCCATCTCAAGGGCGGCACGCTCTCGGGCAGTGAAGATGGGATCTGTGGGATCCCACGTCGCGTCGATCTTGGCGTTGTCGAGCCCCATCTGCTCTGCCACGGCAGAGCGAACGCCGCTTCAATAGCCGCAACTCCGAAGACGCGCCATCCGCACACACATCAATTCCTTCAGCCGATGGTCCACCACACCGCCATAGAAAACCGCGCGCCAGCCGTCGTAAAAGGACGAGAGCGCGGCGGGATGCCGCGCCAGGATTCGAAGTAGCATCGGGTTCGGCGCGCCCCGCCTCTCAGCGTCGGCAAACGCCTGCTGCACCTCGGGCATGACGCTCCCGTCGTCGACCGGTCGCACACGCGGCGCCATCGCATCCCTCCAAGGCCGTGAACCTGCACAGGATCTGTCAGACCGAAGTCTCGTTCTCGTCCGGCGGCGCGATACCTGGCCCGTCGCCGGGCGCGGGGGACGGTGTTCCGGTCCGCGCGCCGTGACCGCGACTCACTCCCTGCCCAGTGCCCTCTCGATGCGGCGATCGGGCACGAACCACACAATGGCCACAACAATGTACAGCGCGTACGCCAGCCGCGCGTTGACGAACGCGAGGAAGACCGCGGCCATGTAAATCGCCAGCGACGCCCTTCCCTTGATGTCCGCGCCGACCGCGGTCGCCAGTGTGGAGCCGGCGCCGTGCAGCGCGATGAGTGCCCGGGTCAGCAAGAAGTACGCGATCGCCGCCAGCGTCAGCACCAGACCGTAGATCGCCACCGGCCACGCGGCGAAGTTGTTGCGACCCACCCAGGCAGTCGTAAACGGGACGAGCGACAGCCAAAACAGCAGGTGCAGGTTGGACCAGAGGACGCGGCCGTCCACCTGCTTGACCGCCTGGAGCAGATGGTGGTGGTTGTTCCAGTAGATGCCGAGGATGACAAAACTCAACACATAGCTGATCAGCGTTGGCACTACGTCGAGAAGGCCCGCCGGATCGGGCCCGCGGGGTGGCGTCAAGCTCAGTACCATGATCGTGATAATGATGGCCAACACGCCGTCGCTGAACGCTTCCATGCGACCCTTGCTCATAGCCGCGCTGCACCTCCCGGCCCCGCCACGGGTGGGCCAAGCGGCATCATCCACCGCGCCGAGCCGGGGTCACCGCAGAATGCCGGTGTGGCCGAGCGAGTAGCGGCCCGGCTGCGGCCATACCGTCAGCCCGTGCGGCTCCGCTCCCACCGGGATCTTGCGCACCCGCCCGGTCTCGGTATCGATGGCATAGACCACGTCGTCGAACCGGCCCGACAACCACAGGTAGCGCCCGTCGGCGCTGACATTGCCCATGTCCGGGCTCCCACCGCCGGGGATCGGCCAGCGCGCGAGAACCCGGCGGGTCGCGAAGTCGATCACGGATACGCTCCCGGCGGGGCTCCCACGCGGGCCATGCACCTCGTGGGAGCCGCGGTTCGCAACGTAGAGCTTGGTGCCGTCGCGACTGGGATAGAGACCGTGAGCCCCCACGCCGGTCGGGATGAACCCGATGCGCTTGAAGGCGTCCCCGTCGATCACAAAGACGCCGTCGGCCTGCATGTCGGCGACGAAGAAGGTGCGGCCGTCAGGCCCCGTGCGGACGTCCTGCGGCATGCTGTAGGGCAGCAGCCGCATGTAGCCGAGGATCCGGCGGTGCACGACATCGATCTTCGCGATGTGCCCGTTGAACTCGCACGTGAAGATCGCGTAGCGTCCGTCGATGGAATAGTCCGCGTGGTTGATGCCGGCGCATCCGGGGACGCGCAGCGACGTCTGGAGGGCCATGGAGTGCGGGTCGCGGAAGTCCAGCCGCCCCCGCGCTTCCGCCACGACGATCGCCGACCTGCCGTCGGGCGTGAAGTACATGTTGTAGGGATCGTCCACGGCGATCGGGCGACCCGGCTTTCCCGTGCGCGGGTCGATCGGGGTCAAGCTGCCGTCGGTTCGGCCCTCGGCGTTGTTGGTTACCCACAAGGTACGGAGGTCCCAGGACGGCACCACGTGCTGCGGGCTCCGCCCCACGGGGAAGCGATCCACGACTTTGAACGTGTTCGGGTCGATCACGTAGACATCGTCCGAGCGAAGGTTCGGGACGTAAACACGCGGCAGGTCGTGCATGACCTTGGGCGACAGATCATCCCGTCCGGCCTCGCTGTAGATGTTCTGCGGGTTGACGACGGGCGGCATCCCCGGCACCGTGTGGACCGGCGCGCCCGCGGCCCTCGCCGCGGGGCCCGCGGCGCCCAGCGTGCACATCAAGGCCGCCACCAGCGCCGCGACGCGGCGCGGTACAGCTTCGATCACTTGCCACCTCCTGTCTGGACGTCGTGTACGCTGTGCGCGCGCCGCCTCGGCGGACACACAACACGCGTCCGTCCCCCTCTACTTCCGCAACGATCAAACTCCTGCGCGCACGACGCGAAAAGTCTCGCGGAACGTGCGTTTTTCGAGGGACACTCGGCGTGGGCGAGGAAGTATAGAGCGTATGGGCACCCCCCGCGTTCCTGCGCGCCGCGACGCCGCCTTCCCGGGCCGGCGGCCGAGGCGTGGCTTCGCGATCCACCGTCTCGCGCTGATCGCCGCCTTCTGCCTCGGCGTGCTCGTCCCGCGAGCCGCGTCAGGGACGGCGCACCCGCGGGTGGCCCTCATCTTTGACCACGCGGGTGCGAGCCTCGCGGAGCTCGCGCCCATCTACGCCATGCACGAGCCATTCGGCCTAGGGATCTTCCCCAACATGCGGTACTCCGCGGAGATCGCACGTACTGCCGCCGCACGCGGCCTGACGCCCATGCTCCACCTCCCGCTGGAGCCGAACCACCCCGGGGACCTCGGGCCGGTGACGGGCACGGTCTGGGTGCGCATGACGGACCCGGAGATTGCACGCGTGGTGGAGCGCGATCTGGACAGCGTGCCCGGGGTGGTCGCCGTCAGCAACCACGCCGGATCCCGGGCCACGGCGGACCGCCGCGTGATGACGGTGGTGCTGCGCACGATCAAGGCGCGCGGGCTCTGGTTCAACGAGAACCCCGAGACGCCGCGGTCGATCGTGCGGGACGTGGCGCGGCAGCTCGGCGTGCCGATCGTGGTGACCGGGACGTACCTGGACATCCCGCCGGACCACATCGCCGAGCAGGTCCGCGCGCTCATCGCCGAGGCCAAGCTGCGGGGATCCGTGGTGGCCGCGGCCCACGTCGCGACGGGGGCGCCGGCCGTGATCCAACACATGCTGCCGGAGTTCCGCAAGGCCGGCATCGTCTTTGTGCCGGTCACGGCGTTCCTCCAGCGCCGCGCACCGTGACCTCACCGCGCTGAGCGCCATGTCCGTCGACAACCACCCCGAAGCACCGACACCGGGCTCCACGGCCGACCTCGTGCAGCGGCTGCCGGGGAACCTGGGCCGTGGGCTGCGAGACAACGTTCACGAGGATGAGATCGTCGACGCGGCGGTCCGCACCTCCGCCGGCGAGGCGATCGTCGTGACGGACCGGCGCGTCCTCATCATCCGCGCCGGCTTCATCACGGGCGCGGGCATCTTCGGCGCACGGGCCCGCTCGATCTCCTACTCCCGGATCGCCGCGGTGGACCTGCGGCTGGGGCCCGTGGGCGGCCACTTGAAGATCATCACCGTGGGGGCGCCGAAACCCGCGGATCTGACCTCCTTCAAGTTGAACACCGATGAAAATGCCGTGACCTTCGGTGCACGGCGCAAGGACGACATGAAGCGGGTCGCGGCGATCGTGGCGGGACGGGTGCAGGCGGTGCGCGCGATCCGCGACCCCGATGCTCCCGAGGATCTCGCAACCCGGCTGGTCGAGCTGGCGCGGGCCAGAGACGCGGGCGCGCTGACCGAGGCGGAGTTCGCCCAGATCAAGAGCCGGCTGCTGCGGGGCGCCTGAGCCCGGCACCGCGGTCGCCGCCACGTCGCACGTTCGCCCCTGATCCACCCGCACCGACGGCGCCGATCGCCGATCTGGTACGGCGGCGCACCCCGGCGCCGATGCGTAACGAAATCCGCACGAGATCCGGCTGCGGCAGGAGGCGTCGAACGGCCGCTCGAATACGCGGCCACGCATCCACACCCGGCCTTCGGGCTCCTCAGGAGACGCTAGATGACTCGGATCGTGCGGTGGTGTGTGCTCGCGCTCGCGGCCTTCGCGGTCGCCGTCCCGCGGCTCGCGGCGGGCGCCCCCGCGGCGAACGGGACGTTCACGTTTGCGCGGCCGGAAGAGACTGAGACGCTCGATCCCGAGAAGACCACGGCCGTGTCGTCGGCGGAAGTGGACTACCTGCTCTACGATACGCTGCTCTCGCTCGACTATGCGAACGGCGTCAAGCCGGGGCTCGCGGAGAAATGGACCATCTCCCCGGACGGCAAGACCTACACGTTCACGCTACGCCAAGGCGTGCGGTTCGCGTCGGGCAAGCCCCTCGCGTCGGCCGACGTCAAGTCCACGATGGATCGCTGGCGCACCCTGAAAGGATCGCCGACGGCGTTCAACATCAGCCCGGTGGAGAGCGTCGATGCGCCGAACCCCGCGACCGTGGTCTTGCACCTGAAAGAACCCCTGTCGATCCTCCTCATCAACCTCGCCGGGTACTCGGCCAGCATCCTGAATGCCGACGCCGTGAACCGCGCGGGGGACGACTACGGCACCGGCGCCGGCAAGGTGGATGGGACCGGCCCCTACGTCCTCAAAGAATGGGTCCGGAACGACCGGTTGGTGGTGACCCGCAACCCCGCTTACACATGGGGACCACCGCTGTACAAGAACCATGGACCGGCGCCGTTTGGCACCGTAGTGTTTCACACGATCGTTGAGGACACGCCGCGCGTCGCGTCGGTGCAGGTCGGAGACGCCCAGTTCGCCGAGTCGATTCCGGGCGAGCAGGTGCCGGCGCTGGACAAGGACCGCCGCGTGCACGTGATCCGGTATGCGGATCTCAACACCGCGTTCATCGGGTTCAAGCTCGGGCACAAGCCGCTCGACGACCTCAGGGTCCGTCAGGCGATCAACGACGGGATCAACCGTCAGGAGATCATCCAGGGCGCGTACTACGGCCTCGCGACCGAGGCGCTGGGCCCGCTCGCGCCGGGCACCCCGGGGTGGTGGCCGGGCGCGGAGAAGATCGGCTACCGCTACGACCCGAGCAAGGCGAAGCGCATCCTAGACGAAGACGGGTGGACCCAGCCCGCCCCGGGCCAACCGCGGCAGAAGAACGGGCAACCGCTGTCGCTGCTGTTTCTCTATTCGCCCGGCCCGGGCGTGGAACAGCTCGTGAACCTCGTGCAGTCCGAGCTCCGGGGTGTCGGTGTGGCCGTCCGGCCGCAGCGCATGGAGTGGACGGCGTTTCTCGCCGCGCTCCGCGCGGGCCAGCACGATATGTTCTTCATCAACGTCCGTTACGTGACGCCGGACGTCCTGTACTTCTACTTCCACAGCAAGCAGCGGCCGGCGCCCAACCGGTTCGATTGGGCGGACCCGGAGACGGACCGCCTGCTCGAGCTCAGCCGGTCAAGCACGAATGACCGGGAACGGATGGACGCCTATCAAAAGCTGCAGCAGATCATCGTGCAGAACGCGATCTGGGTGCCCCTCGTGCACGAAAAGCGGGTCGTGATCGCGTCGCCGAACCTGACCGTGCCTCAGATGCACGCGAACGTCCTGTACAAGATGCTCGATCTGACATTGAAGTAGCGCCGCCGAGGCATGGCCTCGTATGTCACGGGACGGCTGCTGCTCATGGTGCCGGTCGTGTTCGGTGTGTCGGTGCTCGTGTTTCTCATCCTGCACCTCACGCCCGGCAACCCGGCGCTGGTCGTGGCCGGCCCCGACGCGCCGCCCGACGTGGTGCGCGACGTCGAGCACACCTTGGGGTTGGACCAGCCGCTCTACGTCCAGTACGGCAAATACGTGCTCCGCCTGATCCACGGAGACTTGGGGCGGTCGGTGCGGTCGCACGAGCCCGTCCTCGGCCAACTGCTCACGACGCTTCCCGTCACGATCGCCCTCGCGCTCGTGGGGGTCGCGCTTACCGTCGCGGTGAGCGTGCCGGTGGGGATCGTCGCCGCCTACAACCGGAATTCTCCGCTGGACCTGGCAACGATCTGCGCCGTCCTCGCCGCCTCGGCCATGCCCGTGTTCGCGGTCGGGCTCATCTTGCTGTGGATCTTTGCCATCTCGCTGCGGTGGTTTCCGCTGAGCGGCTACGCGCCCCTGACGACGGTCGACGGATGGCGGCACATCGCGCTGCCGGCCGTGACGGTCAGCAGCGGGGCGGTCGCCCTCCTCGCACGGCTGACGCGCTCGTCGATGCTCGAAACCCTTCACCAGGACTACGTCCGCACCGCCCGCGCCAAGGGCCTCTGGGAGCCGGGCGTGGTCATCCGGCACGCCTTCCGGAACGCCCTGCTGCCCGTCATCACGATCGTGGGGCTCCAGTTCGGATTTCTCCTCAGCGGCGCCGTCGTCACCGAGAGCATCTTCTCCCTGCCGGGGATGGGCCGCTTGCTCGTGGACGCCATCCTCGGGCGCGACTTCCCGGTCGTCCAGGGCGCCGTTCTATTGCTGGCCCTCACCTTCGTCCTCACCAACCTGCTCGTCGACATCGCCTACGCCGCGGTGGATCCAAGGGTACGATATGCATGATCGATCGGGCGCCTTGCCGTGAGCGAGGCGCCGGCACAGCCCATCACAGCGCCGAGGTACCGCGCGCCCACGTTGTGGCGCCGGCTCGGGCGCTCCTGGCAAGTGCGCATCGGCACCGCCGTCGTGGCGGTGCTGGGCCTCGTCGTGCTCGTGACGCCGGCCGTGGCACCGTACGATCCGGCGCAGCCCAACGTGCAGGATCGGTTTCAGGGGCCGTCGCGGGCACACCCGCTGGGCACGGACGACCTGGGCCGCGACCTGCTCAGCCGGATTCTCTACGGCAGCCGGATTTCGCTCGCGATCGGCGTGATCGCGGTGGGGATCGCGTTTACCGGTGGCGTGGCGTTGGGGCTGCTCGCCGGCTTCTATCCGCGGCTGGACAACCTCATCATGCGGAGCATGGACGTGCTGCTCGCCTTTCCCGGTCTGCTCCTCGCCATCGCCATCCTGGGGGCCCTCGGCCCGAGCCTCACGAACGCGATGATCGCGGTCGGGATCGCCTCGATTCCGTCGTTTGTGCGCATCACGCGCAGCGCCGTCCTCGCCGTGCGCTCGCAGGAGTACGTGGAGGCGAGCCGCGCGCTTGGCGTCCGGGACGCGCACATTCTCGTGCGGCACGTACTGCCGAACATCTCGCCGGCCGTCATCGTCACCACGACACTGAGCATGGCGAACGCCATCCTGGCCGCCTCGGTCCTCTCGTTTCTCGGGCTGGGCGTCCAGCCGCCGACGCCGGAGTGGGGCGCCATGGTTTTCGTTGCGAAAAATTATCTGGGCTTCGCTCCGCACATCGCGCTCTTCCCCATCCTCGCCATCTTTGTGACGGTGCTGGGCTTCAACTTCCTCGGCGACGGGTTGCGCGACGCCCTGGACCCCCGGCTCTCCCGACTCTAGCGCGCGGGCACCCTGGCGGCATCGCCGCATACCGCCGCCGGACGGTCCGGTCCCGGCCGCCGCGCGTGTCAACGACGTGTGTGGAAACCCCCCGCTAATGCCTCGTGTCGTATGTGCGACGAGGGTAGACGATCTTGGGCGGACATGGCCGGAGCGGGCGTTCGACGCCCGCGATGCGCGCAGTTGTGGGCTCACTTTACGTGCGCTATGCACGAAGCGAATGCGCGGCAATAATCAGGCGTTGGGCGTGGAGCGGAGGACAGGTCCGCCCAGTTCCCACCCTTGCCGAAGTAATGCGATCGTGCGCTAGCGGGCGGTCCAACCTCCATCGATCGGGATCGCCGCGCCCGTGACCGCCGAAGCCGGCTCCGAGCACAGGTAGACCGCCAGCGCCGCGATCTCCCTCGGCTCCAGCAGGCGCTTCACGGCCTGTGGCTCGAGCATGATGCGGCCGACGACTTCGGACTCTGGAATGCCGTGGACCCGCGCCTGGTCGGCGATTTGGCGCTCCACGAGCGGGGTCCGCACGTAGCCGGGGCAGATCGCATTTACGGTGATCCCGTGGGCGGCCGCCTCCCACGCCGCGACCTTTGTGAATCCGACGACCCCGTGCTTGGCCGCGACATACGCCGCCTTGAACGGCGATGCGATGAGCCCGTGCGCCGACGCGATGTTGATCACGCGTCCCCATCCGCCGCGCATCATGTGCGGCAGCGCGTATTTGGTGCAGACAAACGTGCCCGTCAAGAGCACCGCGAGGAGATAGTTCCAGCGCTCCTCGGGGAAGTCCACGATCGGTGAGATGTGCTGGAGCCCGGCGTTGTTCACCAGCACGTCGAGCCGCCCGAACGCCGTGACCGCGGATTCGATCATCGCCCGGGCCGAGCCGGGGTCCGTGACGTCGACCCGCGTGAACGTCGCCTTCCTCCCCTCCCGCCGGAGCCCGTCCGCGACGCTCCGGCCCCCGGCTTCGTTGACGTCGGCCACGCACACGGCGGCGCCCTCGGCCGCGAACGCCGTCGCCATCGCAAGCCCCAGCCCGGAGGCGGCCCCGGTGACTACGGCCGCCCGGCCCTCGAGTATTCCGGCCATACACGCTCCTTTCTGCTCGTCGCCACAGCCGTGCGCGTTCCGTGCTCCGCCGGCGTTCGCGCGCGGCCCGTCTCGAGCCGCTCCCAAGAGAGGCTTCGACGGCGTAGGCCCCGGTCTTGCCCGGCGTAGGTCTTGTGAATTAGGCCCGATTACTGTGGACGTTAACGGCCGCCCCCACCGGACGTTAACAATTTTCGCGGAGTTGCTGCGAAGTTACGCCGGCGTTGCGCGCGTGCCGGGGCCCCACCGCTGGAGGGATCGCCGTGCCCGGCCAGGAAAGCTCGGCGCGGTCACGGCATGCGGAGCCGGCTGCGCAGCCGCCGCCGGCGATTGCCCTGGCCGCACGCCCGCACGTGAAGGGGGTCGCCCATGGGGGAAAACCGCTATGCGCTCACGGGCCGCGTGGCGCTCGTCACCGGCGGCAGCCGCAGCATCGGACGGGCGATCGCCGTCCGGCTCGGCGGCGCCGGCGCCTCGGTGGCGGTCAATTATAGCCGCGCGGAGGGACAGGCTCGGAGCGCCGTCGAGGAGATCGAGGCCGCCGGGGTGAAGGCCCTGGCCGTCCAGGCGGACGTGTCGGACCCTGGCGCGGTCGAGCGCATGCTCGAGCAGGTACAGGCGGCGCTCGGCCCCATCGACATCCTCGTCAATAACGCGGGCGTGCTGCGCCGCACGCCGTTTCTCGACATCCCGCTCGAGGAGTGGGAATGGGTCATGCACACCAACCTGCGCGGCTACTTCCTCGTGGCCCAGGCCGTCGCGCGCCGCATGGTGGCGGCGGGCCTCAAGGGCTGCATCGTGAACGTGTCGTCCTCGAGCGCGCGGTTCGCCACGCCGAACCTCGCCCACTACGCGGCGAGCAAAGGCGGCATCACGATGCTGACCCGCGCGATGGCATTCGAGCTGGCGCGGTACGGCATCCGCGTGAACGAGGTCAATCCCGGCTTGATCGAGACCGACATCAACCGCAAGGACGTGCAAAACCCGGAATGGCTGGCCGGACGCCTGCGCGGCATCCCGCTGGGACGCGTGGGCAGACCCGAGGACGTGGCGGGCGCCGTGCTGTTCTTGGCGTCGCACGACGCCGGCCTGATGACGGGCGCGAGCGTCGCCATCGACGGCGGCTCGACGATTACCTGAGGGTACCGGTCAGCCGAGGCGGTGCATCCAGAGGAGGGACACGGCAAACGTGCTCACGAACAGGCCCGCGACACCGACCGCCGCGATCCCGCTGACCTCGATCGGACGGCGCTCCCAGCCGATGATCCGGCCGAGATGCGTGTACACGCGCCGCAGGTCCATCGCGGTCGTCACGCGCTGGTAGGTCCCGCCCGTCACCTGGGCGATGGCTTTGAGTGTCTCCTCGTCGAGCCGGACGAAGATGCTGTGGCCGCCGAGCTCCAGGAACGTCCCCTCCGGCGCCCCGAGGCCGATGGTGTACACCTTGACCTTGAGCTGCTTGGCCACGATCGCGGCCTGCTCCGGCGGCACGCCCCGGTTGCTCTGGCCATCGCTCATGAGGACGACGGTCGCGGGCGGCAACCGGTCGAGTTGCTCCGGGGTCAGATTTGGCGCCGGAATGCTGTCGTAGGGATTGTAGAAGCTGGAGTTGTTTGGCGCGCCGGCGGGCCGCTCGCGGCCGGGGAGCGCGTAGACGGCCTCCAGCAGCCCGTCGCCGATCGCAGTCGCAAACTCGAGATCCAGGTTGTTGATGGCCTGGATGACGCGGTCGTGGTCCGCGGTGGGCGGCGTCACGAGCGTCGCGTAGCTGCTGAACGACACCACGCCGACCCGGGTGCCCTGCGGCAGCGCGCGCACGAACTCCACGGCCGCCGCCTTTGCCGCGTCCAACCGCGTCGGGTTGACGTCGGTGGCCATCATGCTGCGGCTCACGTCGATGCTCATCATCACCACGGTCCGGTTGTCCGGCACCGGAACCGGGGCCATGGGCCGGGCCACCGTGAAGATGGCACCGCACAGGGTCGCGAGGTAGAAGATGGCGGGCACATGTCGGCGCCACCGCCCGCCGGCGGCGGCCGCCCGGGCGACGAGGTCGAGGCTGGAGTAGACGACGCGCTCGCGCGCGGGACGCCGGAGCATCCACACATAGGCCCCGACGAGGCACGGCACGAGGAGGTACAGCCAGAGCGCCGCCGGCCAGAGAAAGCTCACGGCAGGCGCCCCATCCACAGCATCGACACGAGCCCTCCGCCGAGCATCAGCACGCCGGCGCCGCCAACCGCGAGCGCGGACACCTCCGTTTTGCGCTTTTCCCAGCCAATCGTTCGGCCCAGATCACGGTACACCTGCTTGAGGTCGTTCGCGGACGGGCCGTAGAAGAATTTCCCGTCGGTGATGGCGGCGAGCTGCTGGAGCAGCGAGGGATTGAAGGGCACGAGCACCATCTGGCCCTGGTAGTTGAAGACCCCGCCCCCCGGCGTGCCCAGGCCGATCGTGTAGATCTTGACCTTTTCCTGCTTGGCCAGCACCGCCATCTTGATGGGGTCGTTGCGGCTGGAGTTGTCGCCGCCGTCGCTCGCCAGGATGATGGCGGCGGGCGGCAGGTCGCCGGACGGCGCCGGTTGTGCCGGCGGCGCGGCGGCCGGCGGCTGCGCCCGCCCAAACGGCGTCGGCTGCGGGTTCGTCGCCGGCGCGTTCCGGCCGGGAATCGCCTTGAGCGCCGCCGCGAGCGCATCGCCGATCGCCGTCGATTCCTGCGGCTTCACCGCGTCGATGGCGTCCTTGACCGCCTGCCGGTCGGTCGTCGGGGGCACGTTGAGCGTGGCGTACGTGCTGAACGTTACGAGGCCCACCCGCGGCCCGGGCGGGAAGTTGTCGAGGAACGTCTTCGCCGCCGCCTTGGCCGCGTCCAACCGCGTCGGCTGAATGTCCGGCGCCTCCATGCTCCCGCTCGTGTCGATCAGCAGCACCACGACGGCCTTGTCCACGGGCATCGGGATCGCCATCACCGGTCTCGCCGCGGCAAGCAGCAGGAGTCCGAGCGCCATGAAGTAGAGGCCCATCGCGACGTGGCGTCGGAGGATCGGCAACCGGACCGCCAGCTGGGCAAACAGCGGCGCCTCCGCAAACCGCCCCGCCGCACGGCCGCGAATGCGGCGCACGCCGAACACGTACCAGGCGATGAACGCCGGCAGCAGCAGGAGCCCCCAGAGCATCAGCGGCCAGGTAAATTCCACCGACGGCGCCTCCGAAACAGGACGAACTTCAGCAGCGGCTCGACCAGCGACGCGCCGGTCGAGAGCGTCAGCATATCGACGCCGGCGCGGCGCGTGATCGCCTCCAGGCGCGCCTCCCGGGCGCGCACGAGCTCGCGGTAGGTCTCCCGCACGCGCCGGTCCGACGTGTCGACCCATAGTTGCTGGTTGGTCTCGGGGTCGTGCAGGTACACGCCCCCGACGTCCGGGAGCTCGCGCTCACGCGGGTCCTCGATGCGGACCGCGATCACCTCGTGCCGCCGTTGCATCTCCGTGAGCGCAGTCTCCCACCCTTCCGGCGTGTGGAAGTCTGAGATGAGGAACACGAGCGAACGGCGCCGGACGACACGGCCCAACTGGCGCAGCAGGGCCGCGAGGTCCGTCCGCCCGCCCCCGGACGCCTCGGGCAGCGCGCTGAGATCGTGAACGATCCGAAGCGCCTGCTGGCGGCCCGCGCGTGGCGGGATAAACGTGTACCCTCGCTCGGCGGGGAACGCGATCGCGCCCACCTTGTCGCCATGCCGCGTCACAATGTAGGCTGCGACCCCGGCGAACTCGAGGGCGAGCTGGCGCTTGAATTGCCGGATCGTCCCGAACGACATCGACGGCGAGAGGTCGACGAGCAGCCACGCGGTGAGCTCTTTCTCCTCGAGGTACTGGCGCACGAACAACCGGTTCATCCGCGCCGTGACGTTCCAGTCGATGCGGCGCACCTCGTCACCCGGCTGGTACTCGCGCACCTCCGCCAGGTCCAGGCTGGGCCCGTAAAAGACCCCGCGATAGTCGCCGAACAGGTAGCCGTCGAGCCGGCGAACGACCTTAAACTCGAGGCGCCTCAACACCCGTTCGGGTGTCTCCATAGGGATCTCCGATGTGAACTCGAGGCGCAGGCACGGCCTCCAGGACACGCTGCAGGAGATGGTCCGCGGTCACGTCCTGAGCGAGCGCCTCGTAGGACAGCAGGATCCGGTGTCGCAACACCTCCGGCGCCAGGTCGCGGATGTCGTCCGGCATCGCGTACTCGCGGCCGCGGAGCAGCGCGAGGGCCTTGGCGCCGATGACCAGGTTCAGCGAGCCCCGCGGGCTGGCGCCGTACTGGACGAACCGCGCGAGATCGTTGAGGCCGTATTCCTGCGGCTGGCGGGTCGCCGTCACCAGGCTCACGGCGTACTCGTGCAGCTTCGGGTCGACGTACACGGCCTCCGCCACCTTTTGCAGCTCGAGCAACTGCACTCCCGTCATGACGCGGTCGACAGACGGGGTCCGCTCGGTCACCCGGTCCACCACCGTCATCTCCTCGTGAAACGACGGATACGAGATGACCACCTTGAACATGAACCGGTCGACCTGCGCCTCAGGAAGCGGATAGGTGCCCTCACTCTCGATGGGATTTTGCGTGGCCAGGACGAGAAACGGGTCGGGCAGCGCGAACGTCTGCTTGCCGATCGTCACCTGGCGTTCTTGCATCGACTCGAGCAGGGCCGACTGGACCTTCGCGGGTGCGCGGTTGATCTCGTCTGCCAGCACCAGGTTGGCAAAGACGGGGCCCAATTCGACCTCGAACACACCGGTCTGCTGATTATAGATCCGTGTGCCGACGAGGTCCGCCGGGACGAGGTCGGGCGTGAACTGGATCCGCCGGAACTGGCAATCGAGCACCTGCGCGGCGGTCTTGATCGCGAGGGTCTTGGCGAGGCCCGGGACGCCCTCGATCAGGATATGGCCACGCGAGAGCAGCGCGACGAGAATCCGCTCCAGCATCAGGTCCTGTCCCACGATGACCTTCTTGACCTCGTAGAGGACCTTCCGCATGGTGCTGGCGGCCTGTCCAAAGGTCTCGAGGGGATAGCGCAGAACCCGCATGCGGGCCGGGGGGGCTTGCTCGGTGGACACTGCAATCACCTCATGGGGTGGGCGTGGCGTGTAGTTATCGCCGGGGCTACCGGACCCCTGCCCCCGGCGTCGGCTCAGACACCCTCTTCTGCCTAGTTACCCCAATCTGAGGATGTGAGCGCTAAACACGCGCTCCCGGTTGATTACCCCGGAAAACGCCGGGATCCACACAATAATGTCCAAACGAATGTCACGAAATGGCCTCCGGGACGCGACCTTGCGCCGGGCGGCGCGGGGGCCGTTCCGGCGGGGTGAGTCCTGTCCCTAGGAGCCGTAACGCGCGGCGATGTCTGTGAGGCGCACCATCGTCCACGGCGTGTGCTCGATCACCACGGGCAACGGACCGCCGCGAGCCACCTCCACGTACACGCTTGCCGGATCCCCCAGCTCGGCGAGCGGCAGTGCGACCTCGAGACGCGACCCCACGCTACGGGCGACTGCGCCCGCGGGCAGCGCCAGGTCCTGCGGCCATCGACGGACGGCGTCGAGGCGGCCCGGCGAGCGCACGTCCAGCACCAACCGGTTCCACGTTCCCCCGGGATGAAACAGCCGCAACTCGATGCGGAACGCGTCGGCGGGCGCCGGCGGCCGCCGGAGGCGGATGTCGAGGTAGAGTGACGAGCGGCTTCGGGCCACCGCGACGGCTTGGAGCACGTGGACGGTATCGAGCCCCCCGGTGAGCCCGACCGGCGCGGAGGTGGTGATCGTGCACCCGGCGCAGGCGGTCTCGCCGCCTCCTTGAGCCGCGACACTCGGCGGAATCATCACGACTGCGGGCGGCAGCGCGTCCCATCGGCCCTCCGCCCCCCAGGCCAGCCGGCCATCGTCGACTTGGGCCGCGCGGACGTCCCCCGCCACGTCGAACAAGCCCGGGCGGCGAACGAAACTCATCATATACGCGCGCATCAACTCGATCTGCGAGTGGTGGTTCAGGATCGCGTCGCGTTGCGCGTCCTCGCTCTCGGGCGACAGCGGCACGGCCACCCAGTCGACGTTCCCGAGCTGAAGATCGGCAGGCGGGCGGAGCGGCAGTTCCGGCGCGTACGCCCGGGGCACGGGCCACGTGCCCCGATGCACCATGTAATGAAAGACGCGAACCCGCCGCGCCCAATCGTCGCCCGCGAGCGCGAGCGACTCCAGCGCGGTCGTCACGAACGCCTCCGAGGCCCAATGGTCGGGGTGGGCATCCGCCGGATGATGCATCACCACGACCGTGGGACGCACCTCGCGCAGGATGGATTCCACGTCGGCGAGGACATTGGCGCCGCAGTACGGCGTAAGCGGGTGGAGGCCCAGATGATACGGTGAGTGATCGCGCCCGGTGTAGGGCGATGTGTAGAGGTGATCGCAGGTCCAGTCCATGTCCCAGAGCGTTTCGAGTCCGCGATCGGGGTACTCCAGGAATATCTGGCCGGATCGTCGCACCCCGAGCGCTCTGGCCGCGGCCAGCTCCTCCTGCTGACGAAGCGCCCCGTACTTGACAAACAGCGCGGGCGTCCCTGCGAGGGTGTGAAACATCAGATCGACGCCGGTGATAAACGCGTCCCCGTTGGTAAAGGTGACCAGCGTGACCCGGGCGCCGGCGGCGACCGCCTCATGGGCGAACGCCCCCCCGCCGAGCGCCACGTCATCCGGGTGGGCGCCCAGGACGAGGACGGAGTCGCTGGGACCGGGGCGGTACGCGAGCACGGGCGCCTGCCATGTGGCTTGGCCTGGGACGGCGGCCGACCCGCGGGCGGCGCCCGCACTCAGCATCGCGGTGGCGAGCACCGCCATAACCAAACGCGATGCGGCCCGCGCCTTCCCCCCGAAGGCGCGAGCCGCCCGGCTCTCCCCCCGTGGCACTCCTGTGACCTCCCCCCGCGCCACCACCCGCCGGTCCCCCGCCGGCGATCCGTCGCACGTACGTCCGGTGATCTTCGACGAAACACATACGAACAGGACGACGGTTTTGTTTCACCAGTGTGACCGAGCGTCGCGAGGCGCCGGGGTCCACCATGGTACGATGCAGAGAGAGGTTGGGAGCCGTGAAAGGAACCGCGAAAGGAGCCGCGATGCCGAAGGTCACGCGCTCGAGCACGCCGCCGCGGCGGGGACGGCGAGGACGTGGCGCCCCGTCCAGGCGGGCGCCAGCCCTGTGGTGGCTGCTCGCGGCACTCGCCGCGGCGCTGGTCGCGGTGGTGGGCGTCGCGACCGTGCAGCAGCGGCAACGCCAGCGCGCGTCGCAGTCCGCCGCCGCCTTGAGCGGCCGTCCGGTGCCGCAGGACGTTGCGCGAAACCTCGGTGCCATCCCCGACGCCACGTGGAACCGCATCGGCGCCGACAGCGGCGGCGCGCTCAAGGCCGTCGCCGCGCCGGGGGCCGGCGGCGCGAAGCCGGTCGTGCTCTACATCGGTGCCGAATGGTGCCCGTACTGCGCCGTGCTCCGGTGGCCGCTCGTCGCGGCACTGGAGCGATTCGGCACGCTCACGGGCTTGGAGCTCTCGACGTCCTCGACCACGGACGTGTTTCCGGCCACCCCAACGTTCACGCTGGTGCACGCACGGTACCAAAGCCCGTACCTGCGGCTCGAAACCGTGGAGCTCGAGGGTAACACGCAGAACGCCGCCGGCCGGTATCCGCCGCTACAGCAGCCCACGGCCTCCCAGGAGGCGCTCATGCGCGCCCAGGATCCGTCGGGCGACATCCCGTTCCTGCTCATCGGCGGCGCCTTCATGGCCACAGGCGCCCCGTTTTCTCCGGAGACGCTTAAGGGCATGGACTGGCAGACCATCGCCGCGGGCCTTCCGGGCGGGACGACGGCCGCCGCGCAGGCCGTCGTGGCGGCGGCGAATCAGTTTAGCGCCGCGATCTGCGCCGTGGACGGGCACCAGCCGGCGCGCGTCTGCGATAGCGCCGGCGTGCGCGACGCCGCGCGTACTCTCCCGCAACCGCAAAAGTAGCGGTGGCAATACGAGCATGGGACCGCATTCGGGTGGTGGTCGGCATCCTCGGCCTGGGTGTCGCCGCGTACCTCAGCGTGCAGCATTACGACGCCGGGGTTCCATTGATCTGCTCGAGATCCGGGCTCGTCGACTGCGAGCGGGTGCTTACCCGCCCCGAGGCCCTCTGGGCCGGGATTCCCGTGGCGTTGTGGGGTGTGGCGTGGTTTGTGGCGGCGATTGCGCTCGCCGTCCGGTCGCTCGCGTACGGGGACGCGCCCGAACCCCCATGGCTTCGGTCGGCGGCCGTGGTGTGGACCACCGCGGGCGCGGCGGCCGTCGTCTGGCTCGTCTACACGGAACTCGCGGTCATCGGCGCGGTCTGCGTGTGGTGTACGGCGGCGCACGCATTGATCGTCGCCTTGTTCGCCATCCAAGTGCTGACCGACCCGCAGCGGGCTTCTCCGCGCGGGTAGCACGACGGCGCGGATAACATCACGCCGCGCGTAGCGTCGGGACGGTCGCGCTTCCCACGCAGTCGTCGCGCGCCCGCATCCCGGCCGACGCCGGCTCCGGTGCAGCCGCCCCAGCCGGCGCCCCGGCGACCGCCCGAAGAACGCGCCGCATCACCTGCCGGTGTCGTTCACTCGATCGCGGCGTCTTGGACGACGAGCCGCGCGGTGCCTTGGGGGATGTCGACCCCGACGAGGTCGCCGACGGCCGGGGCTTGGCCCCGCACGGCCGCCTCCAGCGTCAGGTCGCCAACGGAGAGTACGACGCTCGTGGTGTCGTCACGGGGCAGCACGCGGGTCACCGTGCCGAGCGGCCGGCCGTTCGTCGGTGCCGTGAGTCGCACATCCGCCGGCCGCACGCAAAACATCGCGGACGCGCCGCGCCGCGGCGGATCCCCGAGCGCCTGCACGCGTAGGGGCCCCGCCGCCACGACCGCGCCGGTGCCGGCGAGCCCGGCCACGGTCCCGGCGATGATGTTCGAGGCGCCGACGAGCTGCGCGACGAGCGCCGTCCGCGGCCGCGCCGCCACGTCCGCGGGCGTCCCCGCCTGGATGACGCGGCCACCGGCGATCACCACGAGCGTCTCCGCGAGCAGGTACGCTTCGCCGAAGTCGTGGGTCACGAACACGAGGGGCACCTGAAACGCGTCGACCAGCGCCAGCAGGTCCCGGCGCAGGCGCTCGCGTACGGGCGCGTCCACCGCTGAAAACGGCTCATCCAGCAGCAGCAGCCTGGGATCGCTGGCCAACGCCTGGGCCAGCGCCACCCGCTGCCGTTGTCCGCCGGATAACCCGGCCGGCGAGCGCTCCGCGTACCCGCTGAGCCCCACCGCCGCCAGCAGCGTTTCGACGCGCACGCGCTCGCGGCCGCGCCACACCGGCGCGAGGCCGTAGGCAATGTTGCCGCCGACAGACAGGTGCGGCAGCAGGGTGTACGACTGCAGCACGAGTCCCACGCGCCGCCGCCACGGCGGCAGGTTGATGCGACGGCGATCGTCGTAGAGCACGGTCTCGCCGACCGCGACACGCCCCCGATCCGGCGTGTGGAATCCGGCGAGGCACATGAGCGTCATCGTCTTTCCCGCCCCTGACGGCCCGAAGAGCACGAGGCGCCGGCGGTCCGTCGCAAACGCCACCTCGAGGCGAAAGCTGCCGCGGCGCGCGCGCAGGGCCACAGTCAGCATCAGGACACTCCCTGGCTGCGGCCGCGCACACCCGCGGCCTGTACCACGGCCACCGCGACCGCGCCGAGCACGACGAGCACGAGGGCGACCGGAAGGGCTTCGTGGAGCCCCTGGGCGCCGAATTGCACGAAGAGGTAGACGGGCAGGGTTGTGGGGTGGTAGGCCACCATGATCGTGGCCCCAAATTCGCCGAGCGCGCGCAGCCACGCGAGCGGCACGCCAGCCAGAATGCCCGGCCAGGCCAGCGGCAAGGAGACACGCAGAAACGTCACGAGCGGCGGCCTCCCGAGCGCGTACGACACCTGCTCGAAGGACGGCTCGACCGCCTCGAACGCGACGCGGGACGCGACGACGAGGTACGGCGCCGCGACGAAGACCTGCGCGAGCACGATGCCCGCGGGCGCATCGGTGATCGCCACGCCTCGAGCGCCGAGCCAGGCCCCCAACGGCGTGTACGGCCCGAAGGTGTCGAGCAGCAATACGCCGCCGACGAGCGGCGGAATCACCAGCGGTAGATAGACGAGCGCCGTGACGATGGGCTTCCCAACGAACTCGGCGCGTGCCAGCACGTACGCCAGTGGCACCCCCAGCACCACGACGACCAGGGTTGCCACGGTCGCCGTCACCGCCGAGACCTCGGCGGCGCCGGCCGTCGCCGCGCCGCGGATGGCCCCCGTGATCGCCGTCGTATCCAGCGAGGCCAGGCCGAATACGAACGGGACGACGAGATAGGCCACGAGGAGCACCCCGGCGAGGCTGAGCGGCCAGGGCACGCCGGGGCGGTGACGCGCGCCCGAGGCGCCGACCAGCCACCCGCGTTCGCTCACGGCAGGACAGCCAGCGTCGTCCCCAGCCGAGCCGTATCGTACTCGCCAACCGCGGCGAGCTCTGCGCGCACGCCTCGGCGCCGGACCGTGTCGAGCAAGGCGTGCACGGCGGGACGCGAGGCCACGGCGGCCGGCATCACAAGGTCATACCGCTCCTGCTGCAGCGGGATGAAGTCGAGCCCAAAGGCCAGGGCCGCCGCGCGCACCCCGATGCCGGCATCGACCAACCTGAGCGCCACGGCCTGCGCGACGGCCAGATGCGACGGCGCGAGCCGCGCGTATCCGTGGATCGTATTGGGCTCGATACCGTGCGCGGACAGCGCGGCGTCGAGTACGGCGCGGGCGCCGCTCCCGCGTTCGCGGTTGATGATGGTTACTCCCGCGCGCCCGAGATCGCCGACGTCATGCACGCCGCGCGGGTTGCCGGGCGCCACGATCAACCCCTGCTCCCAGCTCACAAACGCCATCACCACGACGCGGCGGTCCTTGAGCGTCCGCCGCACGAGCGGGATGTTGTCCTGCCCGGTCCTGGGATCACGGAGGTGCACGCCGGCGATCTGCGCGGTCCCGTCGCGCAACCACTCCAGCGCACGGTGGCTGCCGGCCGGGAGCCAGGCCACCCGGTACTGTGGATGTGCCCGCTCGAAGTGGCCGGCGACCAGCGGCAGGGTTGGGTCGCACCCGGCGACGACTACCGTTTCGGCGAGCGGCGATGCCGGCTCGAACAATCGCACCCGGACGCGCCGGCCGCGCCGCGAGCACAGGACGCCGTCCGCACCCTGCAACCACGCCCCCGGCGCCAACTCTCCCGCCAGGGGTATCGCCGTGAGCCCTCTCTTCTGGGCCGCCAATGTGACCCGCAACGGTCCCGACCCGTGCACACGCGGAACCGCCAACCGCGCGGGGACCTCGACCACCCGGCCCGGCATCTGGAACAGATCTTCGACGCGGGCGCCGAGCGCCGCGCCCAGGCGCAGCGCCAGTGCCGTCCCGGGCACCGTCCGCCCGGCCTCGATCGCATTGAGCGTCTGGCGCGACGTGCCCACGTGCGCCGCCAGTTCCCGCTGAGACAGCCCGGCCCTTGTCCGCCAGCGGTGCACGTCGTTGTGGAGCCCTGTGGGCGGCATATGTAAAGTATTCTTTCCACGATGCCTGGGTCCCTCGTCCGGGCGGCGCCTTGCCGGCGGCCCGCGGATGCGCCCGCACCTTCAGACTGCCATCAACTAAACGCCATCAACGAAACCCAAAAAAAACAGGGAGGGCTCTCGCCCTCCCTGTGCCGCTCCCGGTTGCGGACGCGCGCTACTGGCCCTTTTGCTGCTGAACGACCCGGCTGGCCTCCTGGTAGGTGAGCCACTGGCCCGACTGCTGGTTCACGAGATAGCGGAGGTACCCGGGCAACGACATGTAATTCGTCTGAGCACTGAATGCCTGGAGATTAGCCACGCTCGGATACTGCTGAGCGGACGCGACCCCGGTCAACACCGCCGACGCCAGCAGCGCGCCCACCGCGACAATTGCGAACTTGCGCATCCTGCTCTCCTCCCTTCCGATTGTTCCTCTGAGCTCGAGAATCCCCCTCACAACTCGTCCAGTTTATGCCCACGCGCGGTTAGTTTCAAACCGCGCGTTTGCAACGGTTTGCAACACGCCGGGCGGGCAGGAAGCGCCGCCGGGACCGCCGAAGGCGCGCCGTGCACGCTATGACCGGTCCGTGATACCAACGTGACTGGTCGGTGATCCTAACGAGCGGGTGGTGCGCCCATGGAACGTCCCGCCAGAACCGAGCATCCCGGGATCGAGCCATCCCTGATCGCCTGGCAGGAGGTCATCGCACCGCGTGGCGGCATGGCATTCACGATGCGGACCGGCCAGGTGTGCCGCGTCATCGATCTCGAGGGGAAGCAGGTGGCCGACTTCATCTGCTTCAACCTGCACGACCACGCGGACAAACTGTCACCCGAGAACACCCAACTGCTGAACGGCACGCTGTTCCTGCGGACCGGCCACCATCTCTTCTCCACCAAGGCGACGCAACTCATGACCCTCGGCACGGACACGTGCGGCGTGCACGATCTCATCAGCGGCTCGTGCAGCGAATATACAAATGCGTTTCGTTATGGCGTGCGCGGCACACCGAACTGCCGCAGCAATTTTGAGCGGGCGCTTCGGCCCTACGCCATCCCAATGGCCGAGATCCCCTATTCGTTCAATATCTTCATGAACACGCCGGTTTCGGCGGACGGCAGGACTGCGATCCAGGAGCCCGCCTCGAAGCCCGGGGACTACCTCGACCTGCGGGCGAACCTCGATCTTGTCGTCGCGATCTCCAACTGCCCGCAGGAACGCAACCCGTGTAACGGCTGGAACCCGACGACGCTCGCCGTGGTCGTCTACGAGGTGGAACCGACAGGCCGGGGCGCCTCTGCGCCATAGGGTCGGCGTCCCGGCGGCAGGATCATCCCGACCCGGCCGGCGCCGGCAGCGGCAGCGTGATCGCGCGGCGCTCCCGCGCGGCCCGATAGCTGGCCTCCACGAGCTCGGTCGCGCGATACCCGTCGTCCGCGGTCACGGCCGGCGGTCGCTCGCCGAGCGCCGCGTCCACGAAGAGACGGTCCTCCATCACGTATCCCCACTTGTGCTCGAACGCCATGGCCGCGCAGTCGATGCCTTCGGCGGGGTCCCGCGGTCCCGGGCTGAATGCGGCGCGCTCCAACTCCTCGGTCACCACGGTGGCGTGGGACCCGTACACCTCGACCCGCTCGGACGGGAACAACCACGTGGCGTGCGCGACGCTTGTCACGGTGGCGATCACGCCGCCGCGGCAGGCGAGCACCATGGCAAAGTCGTCGAGTTCCCGGTAGACCGCTTGGCGGGCGAACCCCTGGATCACCGCGACGTCGCCGAACAGAAACCGGGTCATATCGAACAGGTGGACCGGGGTCTCATAGAGATAGCCGCCCGTCACCCCGGCGTCCGCGGTCCATGCCGGGTGTTGGAGCTCGCCACGGTTGTGCTTGAGTTGTGCGGCCAACGGCGTGAGGCGGCCCTCGTCGATGAAGCGCTTGGCGAAGCGGTAGACGTCGGCAAAGCGGCGGTTGAACCCGATCTGATAGATGCCCCTGGCACGGCCGGCGGCCGCTCGGATCGCCCGTGCGCCTTCGAGCGACGTGGCCATCGGCTTTTCGGAAAACACATGGACGCCGTGTTCCAGCGCGCGCACCACGGGCTCCACGTGGTGCGTATTCGGGGTCGTCACGTAGACCGCGTCGACACCCAGATCCAGGAGCGCGTCGAGACCGCCGAGCGGCGTCGCCTCCACCTCCGCAGCGAGCCGCGCGGCCGCCTCGGGCACCGCGTCGGCGACGCCGACGACTGCCACCCGCTCGTCACGGCGGAGGTTGAGCGCGTGGATGCGCCCGATGAACCCGGCGCCCAGGATACCGACTCTGAGCGCCACACTACGCCGCCCCGACCGGCCGCACCTCCGCGGTGCAGTAGGCGCACCGCGTCGCCTTGAGCGGGATCGTGGACAGGCAGTACGGGCACTCCCGTGTCGTCGCGGCCGCCGGCGCCGCGGGGCGCTGCAGCCGCGTGAGGCCCCGGAGCATCAGGAAGATCACGAATGCGATGATGAGGAACTCGATGATGGTGTTGAAGAACGTGCCGTAGTTGACCGTCGGCGCGCCCGCGGCCCGCGCCGCGGCGAGCGATGCGTACGGCCCGCCGCGCAGCGCCACGAAGAGATTTGCGAAATCGATGCCCTTCAAGGCCAGCCCGATCGGCGGCATGATGATGTCGTTGACGAGGGATGTCACGATCCGGCCGAAAGCCAGGCCGATGACGATGCCCACGGCCATGTCCAACACATTGCCGCGCATCACGAAGTCGCGAAACTCTCGCAGCATGCTGGGCCCCCCGCGGCGTCACGACGTCAAGTCGTCGGAGTATTCGGGCGGCCGGTTGACAAACTCCTGCGGCGTCCGCGTCTGGGGGGGCGGATCACGCTCCTCGGGCGGTATCTGCCCCCGGCCAGAGCGCGTCGCGGCCCCGATACTGCGCCATCATCGTCGCCCGTGCCGCGGCGGACCGCCGCTTCGCCTCGTCGCAGTTGCCCGCGGTGCCGCGACTCACCACCACGGGCTCCGCCGCCGGCAGGTCCTTCCCTGCGTGCTCCGGCGCTCGGAGGACGCGCCACTCGTAGCCGCCGGTCGGGCTCGCGACGATGCTGATGGCGTACAGATACCATCCCTGCGTCACCGGAGCGGGCTCCCGGCATCCGTCCTTTGCCATTGCTCGCATCCTTTGTCACCGGTCTCGGCGACCACGCGGGCTGGAACGACATGGCGCCTACCGTGTCGTGCCAAAAGCCGCCGGTTCGTGACGCGGGCGGCGACCGGCGCTCCGGAGCCGCTTCATTGCGTACAATCGAACGTCGGCGGTGCGGAGGAGCGCTTCGGGGCTCTCCCCGTCGGTCGGACGCGACGCGGCGCCCCAAGAGACGCTGAGCGCGCACTCCCCGACGCGGAGGCCGAGCCGAAGCGGCGCCGCAGAGAGATCCCGGAGCACCGCTGGCGTGCGGTGATCGGTGTCGCGCAGGAGCATGGCGAACTCGTCGCCGCCGAAGCGCGCCAGCACATCGGAGGCGCGCACGCGGCTTTCCAGGATTCGGGCCACCTGGACGAGCGCCATGTCTCCCGCGGCGTGGCCGTGGGCGTCGTTGAGTTGCTTGAAGCCGTCGAGGTCGATGAGCGCCACCGCGAGCGGCGCGGCGGTGCGGTGGCACCTGGCCAGCTCCCGGTCGAGCTCGGAGAGAAAATGCCGCCGGTTGGGCAGGTCGGTGAGGGGGTCGGTGTTCGCGAGGCTCCGAAGCCGGTGTTGCAGCCGCACGATCGCAAACATGCGCCCGGCGTACTCGCCGAGCGTGCTCAGGCGAGCGACGTCGTCCGCCGAAAACGCGCCGACGAACGGCGCGTGCACAGCCAGCGCGCCGATGGCCTCTCCATCCGCGAGGAGCGGCGCATACACGGATGAGCGGATGCACGGGCTCCCACCGTGCCGCCCGCACGTATCGGGGAGATACAGCGGGCGCCGGGCCGTCACCGCCCGCCACGCGTAGCCGGAGGGCCGCGAGGTCTCTGTCCCGTGCAGTGCCCGGCCCAACCCCGCGCTGCCGACGATCCTCAGCACATTCGGATCGTGATCGTCGGTGAGCGCGATGGTGGCGGAATGAAATCCGACTTCGCGGCGCAGGCCCTCGAGGGTCCGCTCGACCAGTTGAGAGAGGTCCCGCACCGTGGTCAGATCCCCGACGAGCGCCGCCAGAAACCTGAATACAGAGGCCTCGCGTACCTCGTGGGACGCGGTCACCACATAACCTCCCGCAACCAACACAAAAAGCCGGGACGTATCTAGCTGTCCGGCTTCGGCGGCCCCGCTAACCTCGTGGGAGGTCCGGTGGCTTTGCGTCCCTGGGTTACCCCAGGTTTGCCCTTATCGGCCTGTTCGCGTGGGGTGTAACGCCGCCGGCTTGCCTCCTCGCGCCCAGCGCGACGCGCCGGGACGGTGTTCGCTCGCCTTAGAATCGCCCGTGCGCGGGCGAAGTCCTGCCGATATCACGACGGATTCGTCCGTTCGAGGCATCCCGCATCGACTCAGCCGCAGATCTGTCGTGCGATTGCCGCATTCTTGCATCGCCAGAGCGACCGGCGGGAAGCCTGCAAACGGCCAGGACAACGATCCCTGCATCTCACGGCGCGCAGCCCGAGCGGCGTGGGCTGAGCCTGTGCGGGACGACGGCCAGCGTGTCGATTGGGGGGCGTCCCGAGCGACTAACCACCGGAGGCAATCCAAGGGAAGGGAGATGGGACCATGAAGGGGATCGACGCGGTTCGCGGAGCGCTGAACTTTTCTGATCAAAGCGTCCGGCTCCTGGAGACGATGAAGGAGGCGCCGTTCGTGCAGCCCGGTCCATACGGCGGCAATCACGCGATGTGGGTCCTAGGGCATCTGACCGTGGCGGAGGGCCGACTCCACAAGATGCTGTTCGGGTCCCCGAATCCGGTCGAGCATTGGAAGCCGCTCTTCGATTGGGGATCCACGCCCACGACGGAGGCCGCCGCGTACCCGAGCTTCGACGAGGTTCTGGAGACGTACCGTCGGCTGCGCGCCAAGACCGTCGCATTTGTCGAGGAACTAGGCGATCAAGGCCTGGATCGACCGACGAAGACGGCGCCGCCGGGCCTGGAAGCCGCATTCGCGTCCGTGGGCCAGGCCGTGCTGACGATCGCGATGCACCAGGCGTTTCACGGAGGGGAAGCCGCTGTCGCCAGGCGGGCGGCGGGGCAGCAACCGGTGTTTGTCCCCACGCCGGCGCTCCGGGCGTTTTGAGGCGCACGGCCGATGAAATACCTGTGCCTCATCTGCGCCGAGACAATGATGGAGGGAATGCCGGAGCCGGATCGGGAGCAGCTCTTCCAAGAGTACGCGGAATTCACGAACAGCATTAAGGCGAGCGGCCACTTCGCCGGCGCCAATCGGCTGACGCCGCCGGACACGGCCGTGACGGTTCGAATCCGCAACGGCAGGGTTTCGGTTACCGACGGGCCTTTCGCGGAAACCAAGGAGCACCTCGGCGGCTACTACATCATCCAGGCGACAGATCTCAACGAAGCGATTCGGGTCGCATCGCGAATTCCAGCCGCGCGGTTTGGATGCGTGGAGGTGCGGCCCATCGCGGAGGATCGTCAAACGCAAGCGCTCGGACTCGACACGACGCTGCTTCGCCCGTGATGCATCGACACGGCGTCCACCGGGCGCGGCGCATGGCCGTCGATGATGGGGTCGAGCAGGTTCCAGGCCGCCGAGGTGACGGCGCTCACTCGAGGGGCACCGACTGAGCCCCACGGGAGGGCCCGCGCCGAGGTCCGTGCCGCGAGCAGCCCGTGATTGACAATCCGCCGCATTGTCCACTAACATATCATCGAATCGTGATTTGTACGATGCGTATCTATCAGGTTCTGGTGGTAGATGTCGAGCCCGAGCCCAACCACCATCGCCCAAGCCCTCGCGGATCCGGTGCGGTTCCGCGTCATGGAGCGCCTGACCGACGGGCCGGCCGCCGTCTCTGAACTCGTCCTGCTCACCGGGCAGGCCCAGTCCAACGTCTCCAACCACCTCGCGGTGCTGCGGGCGCAGGGATTGGTCACAGTCACGCGGATCGGCCGGCAGCGGGTCTATGAAGCCGCGGACCCGTCCGTGGCGCAGCTCGTGGAATCCCTCGGCCTGCTCGCCGGGCGCGATCGGGTGAAAGTCGAGATGTCGCCGTCGCTGGCCCGCGCACGTACGTGTTACGACCACCTCGCCGGGCGGCTCGGCGTCGCGATCTTCGACACCCTCGTCGCCCGGCGGGCGATCGTGCACCCCGCTTCGCGCTATCGCGGGCCGCTGGCGCTCGGACCGGCCGGCGAGACGGTCTTCAGCGAGCTTGGCATCAACCTCGACGAAGTGCGGCGCGAACGTCGCCGGTTTGCGGTCGCGTGCGGCGACTGGAGCGAGCGCCGGGCCCATCTCGGCGGCGCCTTGGGGGCAGCCCTCTGGGCGCAGACCGTCGAGCACGGGTGGGTCGTCCGCAGGCCGGGCACTCGGATCATCGTCGTGACCCCCAAGGGACGCCGCGGGTTCGAGCGCGAGCTCGGCATCCGGCCCGAGGCGTTGACGGCGTGACCGTGTCCCCCACGGTGGCGGCGGCCGGCGCCCGCGGGCTGTACGTACCGCACGAGGCCGGCCGCCGTCACGCGCTGGGTATCGCGCTGAACCTTGCGTCGGCCGTCGCCTACAGCACGTCCGGGTTCTACACACGCCTCATTCCGCTCGACCCGTGGACGATTCTCTTCTGGCGCGGCATCTTCGCCGGCCTCTTCATCGCCGGCTTCATCGTGTGGCGCTACGGCCGCGACACGGTACACATCGTCCGCGGCATCGGCCTCCCCGGCGTCGCCGCGGCGTGCTTGTCCACGCTCGCCACGATCATGTACATCAACGCATTCCGGCGCACGTCCGTCGCCGACGTGATGATCATGAACGCCACCACGCCGTTCATCGCCGCGGCGCTGGGCTGGCTGTGGCTGCGCGAGCGTGAGCGCTGGAGCACGCTCGCGGCGAGCGCGGCGGCGCTGGTCGGGACCGCCGTTATGGTCGGCGGCGCCGCGCGGAACGGACATCTCATGGGCGACCTGCTGGCGGCCGGCATGGCGCTGTGCATGGCGGGCATGATGGTGCTCATCCGGCGGCATCGCGACGTCCCGATGCCGCCGGCGGCCTGCCTCTCCGCCCTGCTCTGCCCGCTCTTCGTCTGGCCGCTCGCGCATCCCGTCGTGAGCGGCGCGACCAATATGCTCTACCTCGGGCTCTTCGGTGTGACGCAGTTCGGCCTCGGTCTGCTGCTTCTTACCCTGGGAGCCCGGCTCATCTCCGCGACGGAGACGGCGCTCATCCAGGCATCGGAGGTGCCGCTCGGTCCGCTGTGGGTGTGGCTCGCGTTCCGGGAAGTCCCGGCGTTGACGACGTGGATCGGCGGCGCGATCATCATGGCCGCGGTCGGCGGACACGTCTACGTGAGCCGGCGGCCGTCCCCGTCCGGTCCGGCCGGGACGCGCAAGGATGCGTCCGCGGCCGCCGCCGAAGGCTCCGTCGCGACCGCAACGGCGACCGAACGCTGATCCGGCCTCGACGGAATCTGGACCGGCCCTCCGTGTGTACTCGCATCGGCACATGTCGATTCTGGAGCGACGGATACGCCGCCCGTGGGGCCGGGCTAGCGCTTCAATAGGAATGATTTGATCGTCAAAATCGGATAGAAGTGCCAGCGGCTATCCGGTGTGACGGCGATCGCCTGCACCGTTGTACCTGGCACGCCGTAGTTAAGCTGAGCGCTATAATGGCTGCAAAGCGACGCTGGCGGGAGGACACGGTGTACCTTCCCACGCACTTTAAGGAAGATCGCGTGCCGGTGCTTCACGACGCGATCCGGCGGTTTGGCTTCGGCACGCTCGTCACGCACGGCTCGAGCGGTCTCGAAGCCAGCCACATTCCCCTGCTGCTCGAGGATAGCCAGGCGCCGTTTGGGACGCTACACGGACATCTGGCCCGGCCGAACCCCCAGTGGAAAGGCATCGGATCCGGCACGCCGGCGCTGGCAATCTTCCTCGGGCCGAATACCTATATCTCGCCGTCGTGGTATCCGACCAAGCAAGAAACCGGCAAAGTCGTCCCGACTTGGAATTACCTCGCGATCCATGCCTACGGCGAGATCCAGACCTTTGACGACCCCGAGCGGTTGCGCAATCACGTGACACGACTCACCGAGGCGCACGAAGGCACCCGGCCGGCGCCGTGGGCAGTCAGCGACGCGCCCTCCGAGTTCATCGACAGCATGCTCCGGGGCATCGTAGGCGTGGTCATTCGCATCACCCGCCTCGAAGGCAAATGGAAGATGAGCCAGAATCGCCCCGGCCGGGACCAGGCCGCCGTCCTCGAGCGACTCGTGGGCGAGGGCGGCCCCGATCAGGTGGCTGTTGCCGACATTATTCGGGGTCGGTAGAATCTCGGGCCACACGTAGGATCGCCGCGAGACTGCGGTCGACGTCCTCGTCAGTCGTCGCCCAGGACGACACGCTGATCCGCATCGCCGCGCGGCCGTGCCACACCGTACCACCGCACCAGCACGTGCCGTCTGTCTGCACGCCGGCGACGACCCGACGGGTCGTCTCGTCGTCGCCGAACGACACCATAACCTGATTCAGGACGACGTCGTTCAGCACATCGTAGCCCGCCCCCCGAAGGCCCTCCGCAAACCGCGCGGCCTGCCGGCAGTTGCGCTCCACGAGATCGGCGACCCCCGCCCGGCCGAGCGTTCGCAGGGCGGCCCAGATCTCGACGCCGCGGGCCCGCCGTGACATCTCCGGCGAGTAGAGAAACGGCTCCCGCCGATCGGTCTGCGGAAAATACGCCGCGGACGTCGCCATCGCCGACCGCAGGTGTTCCGGACGGCGGACGAACGCGAGGCCGCTGTCGTAGGGAACGTTGAGCCACTTGTGCGCGTCGAGCCCCCAGGAATCGGCTTGGGCCACGCCGCGGGTCAGATACGACCGTTCCGGCGCCGCGGCGGCCCACAGGCCGAAGGCCCCGTCTACATGGACCCACGCCCCCGCGGCGTGAGCGTGCGTACAGATCCGGTCTATGGGATCGAAGGCACCGCTGTTTACATTGCCAGCCTGTGCACACACGATCGCCGGGCCGTTCAACCGCGGCAGCGCCTCGGCGCGCATGCGGCCCTGTCCGTCGGCCGGAACGCGGACCACGCGATCGCGGCCGAGGCCGAGGAGCGTCAGCGCCCGGAGCAGACTGATGTGCACCTCGTCGCCCACGACCACGGTGGTCGGCGGAGCGCCGAACAAGCCCGACGCCTCCACGTCCCACCCCGCGGCGCCAAGCACCGCGTGCCGCGCCGCGGCAAGCGCGGTGAAGTTCGCCATCGTGGCGCCTGTCACGAGAGCACCGCCCGTGCCCGCGGGCAAGCCGAGGACGTCGACGAGCCATCCGATGGCGATCTGCTCCAGTGCAGCTCCGACCGGAGAGGAGACAACGAGGCCGGCATTTTGGTCCCACGCCCCCGCGAGCCAGTTGGCGGCCAGCGTGACCGGCAGCGAGCCGCCGGTCACGAAGCCGAAGTAGCGCGGCCCCGCGGAGGCGACGGTGGCCGGCGAGCCGGCGTCGTCGAGCAGCGCAAGCACCTCCGCCGGACCCGCCGGGCCCTCAGGTAGCGGCCCTCCGAGCCGCGCGAGCGCGTCAACCTGCTCGGGCAGCGGCCCGACCCGCCGGTCCACGATGCCGTCGAGATAGCGCAGCGATCGGTCCGCGGCGCTCCGCAGCAGGTCCCTCGAATCGACCATCCCCGTCCTCCCCTCGCCCGTCGGTCGCCGGCATGAATCGACCTTACCGCCGCGCACGTGCTCGACGCATGCGGACGGTTTCGCGTGTTGCATCGGACGTCAGCCCGGCATCCTGTGGACCGCCCCCTACGTCAACCGCGTTCCTTGGGAACGAGGTCTGCCCCTTCAGAGTCCCGGTTGGCAGTAACCGCCACCAGTTCGAGCGGCCAGCCGTCCACCCGCAGAAGCCGCGTAAACACCCGCCGCACCTGATCTTCGTCCCACGTCGGCGGTGCGGTCACCTGGACGTATACGCCAAACGCCGGGAACGACGCAGGAACTGTAGCCGATACCCGAGCCAGGTTTGCCCCGAACGTATTCATCGATTCCTCATCCTCCGATCCTTGCCCGATCAAATGTGCGTGCGGGCCGCAACGTCGCCCACCCTCGCTTCAATGCGCGGCGCCCGCCGCCCGCCGCGGCAGGAACGGCACGCACAGCAGCATGACCAGGGCCATCACGGCGATGGCCTGGAACGCGTGTTGGAAGGCCAGCACCGACGCCTGCCCGGTCACGATGTTGTCGAGCGCCCCGAGCGCCATCCGCTGAGCCGTGACCGGATCGCTGCCGCCCTGCCCCACCATGCGCGCCGCGAGGCTCCCGGTCACGCTCGTGGACGCGGCGCTCGTCGCGGTCACGTACCCCGTCAGGACGGCGTGGTAGCGCGTGATCCCGCGCTCGATCATCGTCGCCAGGATGGCAGTGCCGACCGCCCCGCCCAACTGCAACTGTAGGTTGAGCAGCCCCGTGGCACTTACCAGCTTCCGTCGATCCACCGCGGCCATGCCGGCGTTGAACAGCGGGATGAACAGCAGCGCCAGCCCGAACCCGACCAGCACCAGTGGATCCCGGATCTGTGCCGGCCCCGCGTCCATCGTCCAGCGGGACATCAGGACCACTCCCGTCACGACCGACGACGCCCCGGCCGCCGTCATCACCCGCGGCCCCGCGCGAACGAGGAGCAGTCCGGCCAGCGGGGCCATGATCATCGTCGTGAGCCCGCGCGGCACAAACGCGAGCCCGGTCTGCGCGGCAGTGTAGCCCAGGACCTGCTGCAGGAACAGCGATTGCATGAGCAGCGCCCCGATCAACACGAGCCCCAGCAACCCCACGCTCAGCCACGCCGCCGCAAACGCGCGGCTCCCGAGGATGCGGAGGTCCACCGCGGGCGTGTCCGTACCGAACAGCTCCCACAGGACGAACAACAGCAGGCAGGCTGCCGCCGCGATGGCGAACCCCCACACGAGCGGCGACGACCACCAGTCCCACCGGTTCCCCTGCTCCAGCATCACGAGCAGGCTGGAGAGGCCGGCAGCGAGCAGCGAAATCCCGACGACGTCCACCGCCGTCTTGCGGGGCGCTGCGCGCGGGCCGTCCGGGACGAACGTCGCGACCATGAGGGCGCCGAGCAGCCCCACCGGGACGTTGATGAGGAAGATCCAGCGCCACGTGTAGTTGTCCGTGATCCACCCGCCGAGGAGCGGCCCGAGGGTCGGACCGAGCACGACGACGAGGCCATAGAGCCCCGTGGCGAGCCCCCGCTCCTCCGGGGGAAAGGTGTCGCCCAGGATGGCCTGCTCCGTCGGGCTCAGGACGCCGGCCCCCAGCCCCTGGAGCACCCGCGCCGCGATGAGCAGCGGAAGCGACGGCGCCATCGCCGCCAGAATCGACGCGGCTACGAAGAGGAGCAGGCACGCCTGGTACAGAGGCTTGCGCCCGAACAGCGAGGACAGCCACCCCGTCAGGGGCAGGACCAACACGAGCGCGATCAAGTAACCCGTGGAGACCCACGTAACCTCGACGAGTGACACCCCGTACGTCGCCTGCATACTCGGCAGCGCCACGTTAACGACCGAGGCGTCCACGGCGCCCATCAAGGTCCCGACGGTGACCGCGGCGGCCACCAGCCACTTATTTGCCGCCGCGGCGGGCGGCTTGATGTCCAGGGCGATTGCCATCAGCGCGCCCGCCGCCCCGGCTCGGCGGCGACGAACGCGGCCGGATTTCGTGTGGTGTCGATCGTGACCTCGGCGGACAGCCCGACCGCCAACGGCTTGGCCGGAGCGTCGTCGAGGGCGATCCGCACCGGCACGCGCTGCACGACCTTGGTGAAATTGCCCGTGGCGTTCTCGGCCGGCAGCAGGGACAGGACGGAACCGGTCGCCGCCCCCAGCTCGCGCACGTGACCGTGGAACGTCAGACCGAGCAGGTCCACGCGCACCGTGACCGGCTGGCCGACACGCACGCGGCCGAGTTGTGTTTCTTTGAAGTTGGCTTCAACCCACCGCGTGTTGGAGAAGATCAGCGTCATCAGCGCCTGCCCCGGGACCACCACCTGTCCCGGCTGCACCGCCACCTGGCTGCCCACCTGGGCGTCGGCCGGCGCAACGACGACGGTGTCGGCCAGTTGCTGCTGCGCCGCGGCAAGTTGTGCCAGTGCCTGGGCCGCAGCGGCCGCCGCGTTCGCGACCGCGGCGGCCTTCTGCTTGATGACGTCGTAGCCGGTGCTCGCCGTGGCGATCCCAGCGACCGCCGCCGCGGCCTGGGCCCGTGCCGTCAGGACGGCCTGCTCGTGAATCGGCACCTGCAGCTGCGACGCTTCGGCGCTCGCCACCGCCGCACGGGCCTGCGTAACCGCGTCCTCCGCGCTCTTCTGCTGGGCCAGCGCCGCGTCGTACGCCGCCTGCGCTTGATCGACATCCTGGGCGGAGACCGCGCCCTGGGCGAACAACTGCTTGGCCCGGGTCAAGTCGTGTTCCGCCTTGGTGAACGCCGAATGCGCGGACAGCGTGTTGGCCGTGGCAGCCTCGAGTTGCGCCCGCGCCGTCGAGATGGCCTGTTGCACGGTGCGGTCTTGCAGTGTGACCGTGGTCTCCGCCTGCGGCACTTGGGCGTCCGCGGCCGCGGCCGCCGCGCGCGCCTGGGCGATCGCGGCCGGCGTCTGGTGTTCCTGGGTCACGAGAGCCGCGCGGGCGGACGCCGCCTGGGCGCGGGCCGCCTCGAGCGCCGCCTGGGCCTGCGCGACCGCGATCCGGGCATCCGTGGGATCCAGCTGGACGAGGGGCTGCCCCCGCGTGACCCGCTCGTCCCCGTGCACGAGCACCCGGCTCACGCGCCCGGAGACCTTGGCGCCGATGGATACCACGTCGCCCTGGACATACGCGTCGTCGGTCGTGGGGTGTGCGGCGGCGGTGTGGAAGTACCGCACCGCTCCCGCGATCGCGACAACGATCACAAGCAGCGCGGATCCAAAGATCCACGTGCGACGCGAGATCCGCGCACGACGCGCGGGACGCCTCGAGACCTTGGCCGTGCTGTCGGGAACCACCGAGGATTGCGCCACCTCAAAAGACGCCGGCTGCGGCGTGCTGATCGTCGTGTGTGCCGCCGGGCCATCGCCATTCCGCTCCGCTTTCTCCTGCGTGAGTCCCTGGTTCTGATCCATGACATGATCCTCCGTCCGTTACCGTGTGCGGCGCATTCCACGCGCTGCCAGCAGTATGAGGCCCGCGACGGTGTGCGGCACCCCGCGTGCGGCCAGAATCGGCCCTGGCCTCCTGGAGAGTTTTTAGTCCGGCCGGCTGGCTCGTGCGCCCACCGAGGACATCCGGTTGTCGCCGGCCCATGAACGTTTGAGGGACGCGGAAACGGACATTCTTCCCAACACGTGGACACCGGACCCGCCCTGCTCCCAATCGCCCTAAGACCGTGCGCCTGTCACCGTGTCGATCGGGCGCCACGGGATTCGACAGGCCGGTATGGCGAAGACGGAGCGCAGCTCATCTCAGAAATCGTGGCTACGCGCGGGGAGCGATCCTCCCCCGCTGGGCGCCTGGATCGTGCGCGGGCGCCGCTGTGCCGGCGGCTACCGAGGTTTGGGCTCGAGAACGATGCGGCGCGTGAGCGCGAGCGCAACGGCTTCCGTGCGGCTCGCGGCGCCCAGTTTGGCGAGGACGTTACTCACATGGAACTTCACGGTCGAACGGTTCACCACCAAACGTGCCGCGATCTCGGTGTTGTTCAGCCCCTGCACCATCAGGACCAAGACCTCGCGCTCACGCGGCGTGAGGTCGTGTCCGGGCTCTGGAGGACGCGTGGCCGCGTGGATCAGCGCCCGCGTGGCCTCTGGGGCGAGCGTGGGCTGGCCCGCGCGGGCGGACCGGATCGCCCGCGCCAGCTCGTCGGCGCCGACGTTCTTGAGCAGGTAGCCGAGCGCGCCGGCGTCGAGCGCAGCCTGAATCCGGTCTTGTTCCTGGAAACTGGTGAGCGCGATCACCTGCAGCCCCGGGTGCCGCTCGCGGATGGCCCGAGTCGCGGCGATGCCGTCCGTCCCCGGCATGACGAGGTCCATCAGGACGACGTCGGGTGAGACGCGGTCGCACAATCGCACCGCCTCGTCTCCGCTCGATGCCTCCCCGGCGAGTTCCAAGTCGTCGTAAGCCTCGAGGAAGGCCCGGAGCCCGCTTCGGACCACCGCGTGATCGTCCACAAGGAGGACCCGGATCTTCGGCGCCGGGGTCACGGCTTGGCCTCCGCCGCCTCGGCGGGCCAGTGTACGTCGATGCGGGTACCGCGTCCGGGCGCGCTGGCGATTGCGAACTCCGCGCCCACGCTCCGCGCGCGCTCCCGCATGATCTTGAGCCCGAGGTGCTCGGGCGAGACGCGCTCTCCGTCGAACCCGGTGCCGTCGTCCGCGATGCTGACGTGAACGCCCGTCGAGGTCCGGCTCAGGGTGACCCTGGCGCTGCGGCCGCCCCCGTGTTTGACGCTGTTGTTCAACGCTTCCTGCGCGATGCGGTAAAGGGCAATCTGAGCATCCGCCGGCAGCGGCCCGGTGTCCTCGACGTCCACCGACACGGCGACCTCCGTCCGGCCGGCGACCGCTTCGCCCAGCTGCTTGAGCAGCTCCCCAAGCCCGACCTCGGTCAGCGCCGCCGGCCGCAGTTCCAACAAGAGCGCGCGCATCTCCGCAAGCGCGCCCCGGGCGAGACGCCGCAACTCATGCAGGCGCCGCTGCCCATGCTCCGGGTCTCGCTCCCATAACCTCGGCAGCACGTCGGCGATCAGGCTGGCGGAGAACAGCGTCTGCGTTACCGAGTCGTGCAGGTCGCGGGCCAACCGCTCGCGCTCGCTCGCCGCGGCGGCGCGCTCCGCGCCAGCCCGCAGCTTGGCGTTCTCGATCGCCAGCGCCGCGTGCTCGGCGAAGGTCACCGCGAGCTGGATGTCCTCCTCGCCAATTTCGCGAGGCGCCGGATAGTAGACGACAATGGCGCCGTAGCGCTGTCCCTTGACGCCGAGGGGCACGGCCAGCACGGCACCGAGCCGGCGGGTGAGCCGCGTCAGAAGCGCCTGCTGCTGTGGGTCCAGCTGCTCGATGACGCTCGCCAGGAACGCCGGGGCGTCGGGCATGGTCACGGGCCGCTGCTCGGAGACGGCCTGACCGACCGCCGGTAACCCCAGCGGAAACTCCACGTTCGCCACGTATTCGGGGTCCAGCCCGCGAGCGGCCAGAATGCGTAACGGGCCGTCCGGGGTCACCAAACGGTACACGGCGACGGCGGCGCAGTCCAGCAGGCGGATCGCCTGGCCTACGATGTGGTCGAGGATCTCATTCCACGCTCGCGGGGAGTTGAGCACGGCCAGCATCTCCCGCAGCCCTTCCGCGACGCGCCGGCGCCGCTCGATCTCGCGCGTGCGCTCTTCGACCCGCTGCTCCAGGGCCCGCTGCGCCAGCACCCGTTCCGTGACGTCGCGGACGATGGCATCCACCGCGACCACCGCGCCGGTCTCATCCGTCACCGGCATGCACCGGCGCTCGACCCAGATCATCTTCCCGTCGCGGTGCACGCAGCGGAAGGTGAGCGGGGCCGCCGAGACGGTGCAGTCGCGCTGCTCGGCCTCGATAATGGGCCAGTCATCGGCATGCACGAACGCGCGCGTCAGTTCCGGGTTCGCGTAAAACGCCTCCGGCGGGTACCCGGTTAGCGTGGTCACAGACGGGCTCACATACTCGAACCGCCGCACCGGAACCAGCCGATACCGGTAGATCACGTCGGAGGCATTTTCCGCGAGCTGACGAAATCGCTGTTCGCTCGCGCGCAGCGCCTCCTCGGCGCGCTTCCGGCCGGTGATGTCCACGAACCGGTGAATCTGTCCGCCCGCGTACGGGCCGTGCAGAATCGGTCGCACCCAGCCCTCGAGCCAGCGTTCCTGCCGGCCGGCCCCGGGCAACACATGGCACTCAAACGCGTCAGGCGCCGATTTGCCGTTCCCGCACATCCGCACGGGCGTGCTGAGCGCTTCGGGATCCTCGAGGACGGCCTTGACCCGCGCGAACACATCCGCGCTCGGCCCGCCCCGGGCCATCGTCCGTAGCGGCAGACCGAAAAACTCTTCGAGCGTCCGGTTCACCCACAAGACGGCTCGCGACGCGTCGAGGATCGCCACGCCGATGGGCGACGTGTCCACAGCCTCGGCGATGACGTGGCGCAAAAATGGATCCGCGGTAAGGTCCGGTCGCGGATCGAGCTCGATGAACGGGTTGCCCTCGGTCATGCGGCGTCGCTCCCCGGCCCGCCACCCATCTACCACGCGCTTGTCCGGCACCGGGCCGCCCACGGGGTTGCGTTCCTTCGACCGTTCTCGTTCAGCACCCTGCGACCGGGCCCCGTGCGGACCGGTTCCATTGCCACGGCCGGCTTCGTTTGGTCGCACTTCCAGCCACCTATGTCCCCGGCATCATGCCCGCGTCCGACCCGAGCACACCCCAACACCGTACTGGTCACTGTACCGCTTACGGCGCGCGTCGGCATCAGGCACGTGGCGGGAACGGGACCTAGCCGGTCGACCAGGTCGCCACCTCACGCACTCGCCGGGTCCAAATCTAGGGGAATCCGGAACGACGCTATGGCTGCACCAGGACATCGAACAGCCGCGGCGCCCCGGTCGCGTCCGACAGCGCTTCCCGCAGTTGAGTCGGATCCTCGACGACTTGTCCCGGTACTCCGAGGGCTCGCGCCATGCCGCAAATATCGATGGCCGGGTCGTTGAGGTCCATTCCCACCATGCGCTCAGGAGCGACCGCCCCCCTCTTGTACGCGCGCATTCCATCCTTCAGGATCTGGTATGCACGATTGTTGAGCACAAGCACGGTCACCGGAATGTGATATCGCGCCGCGGTCCAGAGGGCCTGGCCGGCGTACATGAGGGAACCGTCGCCGATGACGCAAATCACATGGCGATCCGGCCAGGCCAATTGGGCGCCGAGACTCGCCGGCAGGCCCAGGCCGAGCGCGCCGGCTGCCACGCCGAGGTATGATCGTTCGGTGTGAAGGGGCAGATATCGGTCGATGAAGCGCGCTTGGAGAAGCGCCTCGTCCACGATGGTCGTGCGATCGGTCATGAATCGCGCCAGGATGCGGTACACGTACTCGGGCCGCATCTGCTGTCCCGCCTCGGGCTGGGGCGCGTCTTGGAGCCATGCCTCCACGCGACGTTCGCGATCGCCCCGCACGCGTGCCATCCGCTCGGCGGCCCGTTGTTTTGTTGGCGCATCGAGCAACCCTGCCAGACGCTCGGCGACCTCGGGGAATACGACCGCGGGGTCCCCGACGACGCCGAGGGTCGCCGGGAAATTCTTGCCAATCTCCCACGGGTCATCGTCCACTTGGATGGCGACCGCACCGTGGGCCAGTTTCGCGACCGGCATGTAGAGCAGCGCGGCAAAGCGGCGGACTCCCGCCAACACGACGACGTCCGCGCCCGACAACTCGGACTGCAGTTGGGCATGGGAGAACCCGATCATCCCGAGATACTGAGGGTGGTCCGTCGGGAAGACGGAGCGAACGGGAAGCCGCTCGCCGAAAACGCGGGCGCCCGTCAACTCCGCGATCGTCACCAACGCGGCCCTCGCCTCGGGGGACGCCGCGCCTGCTCCCACGATCAACGTGGGGTTGGACGCGGCGGCCAGCTGCCTCGCGATGCGGTCGATCACATCGCCGGTGGGGCGCAGCCGGCGCGTCAGCTCGACCCGCGATGCGGTGCCGGCAATCTCTTCATCGAGGCAATCCATTGGGAGCGACAGGAAGACCGGACCTGCGGGCGGCGTGGACGCGATGGTGACGGCGCGGGCCAGCATGTCGGGAATATCCTGGCCGGTCTTCGCTTCGTAGGCCCATTTTGTGAACTGCGAGGCGAGTCGCGCCAGGTCGCTCCACAACGTCGGTTCCTGCAGCATCATGCGGCGGTCGATCTGCCCGGCGGTGACCACGAGCGGAACTTTTGCACGATGCGCATTGAAGATATTGGCGAGTCCATTCGCCAATCCGGGGGTGATGTGGAGATTGAGAAAAGCCGGCTGGCCGGTGGCGAGGGCGTAGCCATACGCCATACCTACGGGAACGGCATCATGTAAGCCCAGGATATACGTGATGTCGGGGTAGTCTGCAAACATCTCGATGAAATTCAGCTCGGTGGTTCCCGGGTTGCCGAACACGTAACGCGTGCCATACTCTCGCAGCATCTCAAAGAGCGCAGCCTTGGCCTGCATCGACGACCTCCCCGGCTTTGCGGCCGGACCTTCACGGCATGGCTGCCAGATAGTCCGCCGACCGAATTGATCTGAGAGACTTTGGCCGCCAGTCTCAATTGTTTGTAGACGGTGGACTGCATGCTGTATACTTTCCCTATGGGGACAACCCCTCTCTCGTCTACATCAACGCAGGTATCGCGGGCCGAGCCGGTCGCGGTGCAGGCATACCGCCTCATTCGGCAGGCGATCCTCCAGGGGCAGTTTAGCCCTGGACAGCGCCTCATCGAAACCGAGCTCGCCGCCATGCTCGGCGTCAGCCGGACGCCGGTTCGGGAGGCGCTGTCAAAGCTCGAAGTCGACGGCCTCGTCGATCTTCTTCCGACCGGCGGGCTGGTCGTCCGAAACATCGAGAACGAGCTGGTAGAGATCTACGGCCTGCGTCAGCGCGTCGAAGGCTATGCCGCAAATCTTGCGGCCCGGCGAATTACCGCCGACGAGCTTGCGGCGCTCGAAGACGTATGCTCCGCCGCCTTGGCCGCCCTCGACAGCAGAGGGCTCGAGGAACGCGCCGAGCTGAATAACACGTTCCACCGGCGGTTGACCGAAGCATCGCACAGCCCGCGCCTGATCCGGCTCACCAATAGTTATCGCGAGTACTTTCTCAACGCGCGGTTCCTCGGGCTCTACGACCGGGAGGCTGCGGTGAAGCAGCACCGGCAGCACTGCGAGATCCTGGAAGCGGTCCGGCAGCATCGGGCCGATCGCGCCGAACGGCTCGTTGCAGAGCATTTCCAAAGCGCCCTGGCGGTCATCCGTGCCGCGTCCGGCACAGGTGGGACAGGTTCGGCTGACACGACCGGCCCATGAGCATCACGCTGCTGTGCGGGACGCTCATCGACGGGACCGGGCGCGAACCCACCGACAACACGGCTCTGCGGGTCGAAGACGGGCTGATCACCGCGATTGACACCGCAACGCCGTTCTCCCCGGGGACAACCCAGGTCATCGACCTGCGCCGTTGGACGGTGCTCCCGGGCCTGATCGACGCGCACGATCATCTGTGCTTCGACTGGACGGATCCGAAAGATCTGCTCTCACGAGAGCCGGATACGTGGTCGATTCTGCGGGGCGCCGCGAACTGCCGGCGCATTCTCCACGCCGGGATCACCACGCTCCGCGTCATGGGTGAAAAGAACCACCTCGATCTGCAGCTCCGCCACGCCGTGAGCACCGGCCTGGTCGAGGGGCCTGATCTGCTCGTGAGCGGGAAATCGCTCACAACGGCGGGAGGAGTCCAGAGTTGGTTCCCCGACAATGAAGTGGACGGCGTGGCGGAGATCCGCGAGCACATCCGGCGCCAGGCAAACGCGGGAGCCGATCTCATCAAGATGTTTGCCACCGGGAGCACCGCGACCCGCGCGGTAGACCCCCTCGCGCCGTGCTTCTCCCACGATGAGATCGTCGCCGCGGTCGACGAGAGCCGGCGGCTTGGCCTTCCGCTCGCAGCCCACTGCCACGGCGGTCCCGCAGCCCGCGACCTGGTCGAGGCGGGCGCATATTCGATCGAGCACGGTGCCTGGCTCACGGACGATGTCCTGGAGCAGATGGCCGGGCGTGGGGTCTATTTGGTGCTCACGTCCGGCTATGCGCACGTCGTGGCCGATCACGCTGCGGCCACCGACCTTCAGCGAGAGCGGTGTCGCCACATGATCCAGGCCTACCGGCGCACGACCATGCGGGCGCGCGAGTTAGGGGTGGCGATCGGCATCGGGACCGATGAAAACCATGCCGGCCTTGCGATCGAAATGCGCAATCTCCGTGGCGCCGGGTACTCGCCGATGCAATCGATCCAGGCCGCGACGGCGTGGAACGCGAGAATCTGCAAGGTTGACGCGCAGACCGGCTCACTCGAGGTGGGGAAGCGCGCCGATGTCATCGCCGTGGACGGCGATCCGCTCGCGGACGTGGATGCGATCACGCGCGTTCGGTTTGTGATGAGGCGCGGTACCGTGTACCGGCACGAGATGTAAGCGGGGAGGGTCGTGCGATGGACTTTCGGTTGAGCGAAGACGACCAGCGTCTCATCGATCAAGCGCGTGCGCTCGCAACCGAATTCGCGACACGCGCGCGGGCCTATGATGAAGCCGCGGCGTTTCCCGAGGAGGATTTCGCGAGACTCCGAGAGGCGCAGCTGCTCGCCCTCACTGTGCCGCGGGAGCTGGGCGGACACGGCTTCTGGCAGGGAGCCCGTTTTCTCCCCTTTTACATGATTCTCGAGACGATCGCCGCCGGCGCGGCGTCCACCGCGCAGCTCCTCCAGGTTCACTCCCATGCCAGCGGGATCGTCGGCTTTCTCGGCAATGCCGAGCAGCGGCGGCGCATCCTCGGAGACGTCGTCGCGCGGGGAGCCCTCATCGCATCGTGCGGAAGCGAGACGGACCCTAAACGGATGGACTCGGGAAGGTACGAGTCGGAGCTCCGCCCCGTCGACGGCGGCTTCCGTCTGTCCGGGGTCAAGCATTTCGGTTCGTTGGCGCCGGCGGCGGACTACTACCTCGTGTACGTGTTGGCGCCGGGCACTCAACGGCTGGCCGAAGGCTGCACGACCGCCATCATCCCCAAGGGCACCGCCGGCGTGTCGCTCGCGAACACGTGGGACACGATGGGCATGCGCGCGACGATCAGCTGGAGTCTCACCTTCGACGATGTGTTCATCCCCTTCGATAACGTCCTGGGCGAACCGGGGGACTGGGTGCAACACGACCCGCGGACGTTCACGCTCGCGTACGTCGCCAACCACATCGGGACGGCCCAGGGCGTCTTCGACTTTCTGCGGCAGTACCTCCGGGAACGGGCATTCTTGATGCAGGACAACGTGACCGCCTACACGCTCGGCGAAATGGACGCCGCGCTTCAGGCCGCGCGCACGTCCATGTGGTACGCGGCGTGGCTCTGGGAACAGGGCCAATATGCGGAGGCCGAGCTCGCGTCGCTGCGCGCTCTACATACGTCCAAACAAGCCGCCATGATGGTGACGGTCAAGGCCTTTGACGTGTGCGGCGCGCGAGGCGCCTTCAAGTCATTTCCAATCGAGCGAGCCTTTCGCGACGTCCGTACGTTCACGCTGCATTTTCGCGAATCGCAAGTCCTGCGCCTACTGGCCGAAGCCGACCTCGGCGGGCCGTTCCACTCGAAGCAAAAGTACGGTCCGAAGATCGGCCGCCAGTCCTGGAAGACGCTGAAGTCGGCGGCCTCTTGAAGGACGCCGTGTCGGGCGGCGCCGTGCCCGCGGGCAAACCCTGCGGTGCCGGCCGGTTCTACGAGTATCTGGTCCCGGAAGCGGCCGCCATGGAGGGCGCGCTCGGCCGTTTTGTGCAGGCGGAGAGCGGCTCGTTCGACAAGGCAGGGGTCGATCGGGCCGGGCGCCTGGTGAGCAAGGGCATGGCGGAGCTCGGGTTTCGACTCGCCCGCAGCCGGCAGCGCCCGCACGGCGATCACCTGATCGCGCGGCGGGGCGGCGCCGGGCGAGGACGGCTCTTGGTCCTCATTCACCTCGATACAGTGTGGCCGAAAGGGACCCTAGCGGAAAACCAATTCCGCGTTGTTGACGGCCGCGCGTACGGACCCGGCGTCCTCGATATGAAGGGGGGCTGGGTGACCATGCTGTGGGCCTTCCGCGCGCTGGCGGCGGGCGGGTGGGATGGGCTCGCACGTACCACGGTCTTCATGTGCGGCGATGAGGAGCTGGGGAGTCCGACGGGTCGCCCGCTCATCGAGCAGGAGGCCCGCGACGCCGACTGGGCGCTCGTGATGGAACCTGCTCGAGAGAACGGAGACGTCGTCGTGGGGCGCGGCATGGTCGGCGCCGTTCAACTCGAGGTGCGCGGGACCACCGCTCATGTGACGGCCGCCGGGCGCGGGGCCAGTGCGGTTCATGAACTGGCGTCCAAGGTCATGCGGTTGCAGGCGCTCAGCGATCGTGCTCACGGTGTTCTCGTCAACGTTGGCATCGTGGCCGGGGGCAGCGCCCGTCAGGTCGTCGCGGACCGTGCCACCGCCAGCATCGATGTTCGGGCCCCGACACCCACACTCGCCGAGGGCGTGATGGCACGGATCCGGGAGATCGCAGCGACGCAGGAGATCCCCGGCACGAGCGCGACCCTCACGGGCGGGATCACCCGGCCGGCTTTTGAGCGTGCAGGCGGCACAACGCGGTTGCTGCAACTCGCGCAGGCGCAGGCACAGGAACTCGGAATGACGATCGGCGGCGCGGAAACGCAATCGGGTTCCGACGGCAACTTTGCCGCAGCGCTTGGGGTCGCCACGCTTGACGGCCTGGGGCCAGAGGGCGCGCATAGCTGCAGCCGCGACGAGTTCGTCGTGGTGGCGTCGTTGCCGCGCCGAGCCGCGCTCCTCGCCGGCGTGATCGCGAATCTTCCCACGCTCCTCTAAAGCGAGGGCTTCCCGTGTTGCTGACAGGATTCGTTCGGGAGCATGTCCTGGTCGGCACCGAGATCGCACAACAGAAAGGCTTCCCGTGTTCACCGTACTGCTTGGCAGTTAGAGATGTTTGGCCATAGCGTGCGGCGATGTGCGCTTCGACCGACGTGGCCTGCCGGCGGGCGTAGGCTCCAGCAACTTGCTGACCAAGTGCCGTTTCGCCGATCAGTTGCATGGGCACCAAGACCTGGAAATGGATTCCCAAGTCGCGTTCTTTGGCGATTGCATTTGCAGAGTGCGCCATGGCCCACAGCATCCACTTGGCGCCCACATAGGATCCCGCCAAGGGCGCACCAACCCTGGCAGCCCCGCTGGAAGCGATCAGGACGCGGCTACCAGGAGTTGGGGGCGGGTTATTCGGCGGCTCCACGCCGCTAATGTCTCTTAGACGAATCGGACAGATCGATCAAAACCGTCTTCCCCGCAATGTTCATACCATTGTCCCTCCCATTTTCGAAGTCCGCATCTGCGACCCGGTGGTACTCTCGCGGACCGCGCGGATCGTGCTTCACAGATAAAGACCGCGGGCGCACCCCAAACTCATCGGCCCCGCCGCCGGAAAATTTATGCCGATCGCGCTTTTGCGGACCGATGAGTTTTGCCCGTGGCGGTTGTCTATATCTGTGGACCGGCAAAATGAGCCAACGTTGGCAGGAGGACCGAAATGAGCGATCGCGCGCAAAAGGGCTGGGTCCTTGCCCTCACATCAACGGCCTCATTCATGATCGCCCTCGACGCCCTGGTCGTCACGACGGCGCTGACTCGAATTCGGTTGAGCCTGGGAGTGTCGCTCGAGACGCTTGAGTGGACCATCAACGCCTATACCCTGAGTTTCGCGGTCTTGCTTCTCACCGCAACCGCCTTGGGCGAACGGTTTGGCCGGCGGCGCATGTTCGTCGCCGGCCTCGGCATCTTCACGCTGGCATCGGCGACCTGCGGGCTCGCGCCGGCGATCGGCTGGCTGCTGGCCGGCCGGACCGTGCAAGGCGCGGGCGCGGCGCTCGTGATGCCGCTGGCGATGGCGCTCCTCGGCAACGCGTTCCCGCGCGAGGAGCGCGCGAGAGCCTTGGGCCTCTTCGGCGGCCTGACCGGACTTGCACTTCTGGGCGGGCCCGTGGTCGGCGGTGCGATCGCGGAAAGCGGCGCGTGGCGGTGGATCTTCTGGCTAAACCTCCCGATCGGCGTGATCACCATCCCGCTCGTCCTCCGCTATGTCCCCGAAAGCCGCGGAGGCGGCGCGCGGGTCGACCTTCCGGGCGTTGTGCTGGCCACGGGAGCGGCGCTCGGTCTGGTGTGGGGCTTGGTGCGCGGGAACGCCGCCGGCTGGACGAGCGTCGAAGTTGCCGGGACGCTGGCGGCCGGCGGGCTGCTGGCCACCGCGTTCGTTGCCTGGGAGCGCCGGGCCGCGCACCCGATGGTGCCGATGAGGTTCTTTGCTTCGCCCGCCTTCGCCTCGGGCAACGCCGCGGGCTTCCTGCTCTACGGCGCCATCTACGGCATGGTCTTCTTCATGGCGCAGTTCCTGCAGACGGCCCAGGGCAACACCTCGCTCGGCGCCGGCCTGCGGCTGCTGCCGTGGACCGCGCCGCTCTTTGTGATCGCGCCGGTCGCCGGCGCCGTCACGGGACGGATTGGTGAACGGGTTCCCCTCGTGGTCGGGCTCACGTTGCAGGCCGCCGGGGCGGCGTGGCTCGCGATGGTCGCCACGCCTCACCTCCCCTACTCTGCGCTCGTCGCCCCGCTCGTGATCGCCGGCACCGGCGGGTCGATGGCGATGCCCGCGGCGCAGAGCGCGGTCCTCGGGGCCGTCGCACCTCAGGAAGTCGGCCAGGCATCCGGCACGTTCAACATGTTGCGGTTCCTCGGCGGCACGTTTGGGATCGCGATCACGGCCGCGACGTTTACCGCAACCGGCGGGTATCGTTCGGCCGAAACGTTCACCGCCGGATTTGTGCACGCGCTGGGCGTCGCCGCGGCGTTGTCGCTCCTCGCCGCGCTGGCCGGCCTGTGGCAGCCCGGCCGCACGGTACCGCGGGGCACTGCGGGCCCCGACGCTCCCTCCGCCCGGCCCGCGAGCGCAGCCATGTCCGTCGAGGTGAACGTCTGAGTGAACGGGAACACGAGAACGGTGACCGTGTCGGCAGGTCTCAACGCGGACGCCGCGGGCCTCCTGCAGGGGGCCGCGCGTGGAGATCGCAGCGCCTTCGATCGCCTGACAGAGCCGCACCGCCGGGAGCTTCAACTGCACTGCTACCGAATGCTCGGCTCCTTCCACGATGCCGAGGACGTGGTGCAGGAGACGCTGCTGCGGGCCTGGCGCGGCATCGCGGAGTACGAAGCCCGCGGCTCCTTCCGCGGCTGGCTCTATCGCATTGCCACCAACGCGTGCCTCAACGCGCTGGCCGACCGGCGGCGCGCTCGGCGGCTGCTTCCGGAGGACGCCGGCCCGCCGACCGACCACTTGCCGCTGCCCGCGATGCCGCCGCCCGCGGCGGCGACGGACATCGCGTGGCTCGAACCCTACCCGGATGCCGCGCTCGAGGGCATTCCGGACGGGACGCCGGGGCCCGAGGCGCGGTATGAAATGCGGGAGACCGTGCAGCTGGCCTTCGTAGCGGCGATTCAGTACCTGCCGGCCCGTCAGCGGGCTGTGCTGCTGCTGCGCGACGTGCTGGGCTGGTCCGCCGCCGAGACGGCCCGGCTGCTCGACGCGTCGGTGGCCTCCGTGAACAGCGCTCTTCAGCGTGCCCGAGGTGCGTTGGAGACGCGCCTCCCGAGAGACCTCGCAAGCGCAACGGCTCCACCCACCGAGCGCCAACGCGCACTGCTTGACCGGTACGTCCGGGCCTGGGAGACCGCGGACGTGGACGGCTTCGTGGCGCTCCTACGAGAGGATGCGACGATCAGTATGCCGCCCTGGCCGCAGTGGTTCCGGGGGCGCGAGGCGGTCGCCCGTTTCTTCGTCTTCGCGTGCCGTCCGGAGGGCCATGGCCCCTTCCGCCTGCTGCCGACGGCGGCTAACCGCCAGCCGGCATTCGCAATCTACGGTCGAGGCCGGCAGCCGCGGTGGACGCTCCATAGCGTTCAACTCATCACCGTACGGGACGAGGCCATCGCAGTCTTAACGAACTTCGTGGGGCAGCGGGTGCACGAGATCTTCGACCTCCCGGCAGTCCTGCCGGACCACGACGGCGGCGCAGCCGGGATTGGACAGCCGTGATCTCGCCCCGGGCGGCCCCGGATGCAGAGGTGCCTCGCGCACCGACCGCGCGCGATCCGCTCCGCCGGCAGTTTCAGGTCGCGCACGATTTGCTCGACGCCGCGGTCGACGAGTGCCCGAGCCACCGCGCGTATCCGCACCCGCGCGACGCCGAGGGGGCGACGGCCGCTGCATGGTACGCTCAAACGGTCGTGTGCGAAGATATCGTGGTCAGCGGCGTCGCAGCCCGCGAAGCGCCGCTTGCGCTGTCCACGTGGTCTGGACGCACCGGTCTCAGCGAACTGCCGCCTCTCGCCCGCTGCATCAACGAACGGACCGCCGGTGCGGCGCCCTGGGCGGGAACGGTACGGATCGATGCTCGCGCTCTGCGGGCCTACGCCCGGGCGGTGTACGCGTCGACCGACGCGGCGATCGGCGCACTCCCCGTCGACGCCCTCGATCCAGCGCGCCGAGGCTCGCCCGCCTGCATCCTCACGGCACTGCTCCTAACCGTGGCGGCACGGCGCGGCGAGCTCATGCTGGTCTTCAAATCTTGGTCGCACGCGTGAGCAGGTAGTCCTGCCGCACCGTATGGTCTTCAAAGTAGTCGGCGACGATCGCGTCGTACTCCCGCCGGAAGGCGGCCACACGGGCCGGATCCGTCGCGGCTAGAAACTCGACCAGCTTTACCAGCGGACCGGCCGTGCGCTCTGCCGTCCGGCGACTGTGTTGCGGGCTCAGAGCGGGAACCAACATGTTGCAACTGCTCGCTAGACCTTGATTTGCTTGGGTTTGCTGGTCGGGGCGCCCGGACTTGAACCGGGGACCTTCTGCTCCCAAAGCAGACGCGCTACCAAGCTGCGCCACGCCCCGCAAACCCCACATTTTATTTGTCTGCTTTTTTGGCTCCCTCTCCCCCCCTTCCTAGGTATCATCCTATCACAATAGGAACCTAGGCGCGCCCATTTGTGGCCTTAGAAAAGGAAATCGGCATGATACCGGTGAGGCACTGCGGATTAATTGGAACGCGAGGAGCCGACGGCCTCACCGAAAGCACTCTAAGATCTCTCGCGCTCGATCCGATCTAACGACCATGACGACGCGATCGCCGGTCAACAAGTACGCATCGCCCCCCGGCACGACCACGGACTCGCCGCGCCGAATCGCCATCACGAGCACACCGGGCCCGAGAGCCACATCCTGCAACCGTCGCCCGGCGACCCCCGACCCCGGCGCAACGTCGGGCTCCAGCACAACCGTGCCCGCCGCCGTTGCCGACGACCCCGCGTCGTCGGCGGACACGTGGTGCCGCGGTGCTGCGGCGGGGCCGTCCGCGGATTCCCTGGCTGGGCCCACGAGCGTGTCGATGAAGGCGTCCACGTCCTCCGCGTGCCGTGCCGGCAGCAGGATTGAGAGCCGGTCGCCGCGTCGCAGTTCCGTGTGACCATCCGGCAAGAAACTGGTGCTCCCACGGCGCACGGCCAGAACGAGGGACGACGGCGGCCACGTCACGTCTGCGATGCGCCGGCCCGTGAGTACCTCGTCGTTTCGGAGTTCGAGGTCGACGACCCGGTAATCACGCAGCGGCGGAAAGAGGGCGCTCGTTACGCGGCCGGTGTCCTGTTCCCGCGCCGTCACGCCGGCGCGCTGCCGCTCCGCCGCGGCCACACTCCGTTCCAGGCGCGTCTGGTAGGCGGCCAGGATATCCCTGTGCGTCAGCCAGCCGACCAGCCGGCGGCTGTCACGGTCGAGCACGGGTACTCCATCGTCGCCGTGGTGCACGATGAGCTGGAGCGCCTGCTCCAACGTCTGCTCAGGCGTGAGCGCCGGCGCGTCCCGGGCGAGCTCGCCGGCCTGTACATCGAGCGCGTTGTCGCGCATCGCCTGCTCCACCTGGCGGAAGGTCACCGTGCCTCGGAAGGTCCCGTCCGCGTCCACAACCGGCCGTGCGTCCCACCCGTTGCTGGTGAAGCGCGCGATGACGTCGCTCAAGGCCAGTTCCCGAGGCAACGCCGCCGGGACGGCCCGCATGGCCCCGCCGACCGTCAAGACCTCCATGAGGTTGGCCGCACGCCCGCGCCGGATATCGATTCCGCGGCGGCGTAGTTTCAGCGTGTAGATGCTGTCACGCGTCAGCGCGCGGCTTAGGGCCGTCGCGAGCACAACCGCGAACATGAGCGGCAGGATGATCTGATAGTCACCTGTGAGCTCGAAGATCATGATCGCCGCCGTGATCGGCGCCTGGGCGGCTCCCGCGAACACTGCGCCCATGCCGATCACGCCATAGGCGCCGGCCGAGCCGACGGCGCCGGGCAGCAGTCGCTGTACCATGTCGCCGTACGCCGTCCCCAGCATCGCGCCCATGAACAGGGACGGCGCGAACACGCCGCCGGATCCGCCGATGCCGATTGTCAGACTCGTGGCTGCGATCTTCCCGACCAGCAAAAGCGCGAGGAATGCCAGCACGTACTGCCCGCGGACGGCACGCTCCAACACCGGGTAGCCGACCCCGTACATCTGCGGCAGCGCGACCAAGAGCAGGCCCAGCACGAGGCCGCCCACCCCGGGGCGAAGCCACCGCGGCCCCCGCCACAGCCCGTCGCAGAGATCTTCTGTCCCGTAGAGCACGCGGATGAACACCACTCCGACCAGGGCCGCAAGCAGCCCGAGCCCGGCATAGAAAAGATAGTCCCACGGCGAACCCAGCTGGAACGCGGGCAGCGTGAGGAATGGGTGCGATCCGAAGGCGGCGCGGCCGATGATGTCCGCCACCACCGAGGCCAGCACCACGGCGCCGAATGACTCGGCCTCGAAATCGCGCAAAATAAGCTCAAGTCCGAAGAACACCCCGGCGATGGGCGCGTTGAACGTGGCGGAGATGCCGCCGGCGGCGCCGCACGCCACCAAGAGGCGCATGCGGGACTCGGACACGCGAACGATCTGGCCGAGGGTGGACCCGAGGGCCGAACCGATCTGCACGATCGGCCCTTCGCGACCGACCGACCCGCCGGACCCAATGCACAGCGCGGAGGCGAGCGACTTGATCACCGCCACCCGAGGACGGATGCGCCCGCCCCGCTCCGCCACGGCCAGCATCACTTCTGGCACGCCGTGCCCGCGCGCCTCGCTCGCGAACCACTCGATCAGCGGGCCGTAGATGAGTCCGCCGGCCGCCGTAGCAAGCACGACGAACCATGGGCCGAAGTGTGGGAGCCAGGGATGGAACGCCGGCCCCACGGCGCTGTAGTCCTCGGTTCCTGCGAAGAGCCGTGTGAACTGGAGGATCAGAAATCGGAACGCCACCGCGCCCAGTCCGGCGCCCGCGCCGATCGCTACCGCGAGCACGAACAGCCCGGTCGGGGACCCGCGTAGCCAGTCGTAGGTCCGCAGCACGGGACGGTCCGGCAGTCGCAAGGAACTGCCACCCAGTTTCGCCACGGCCGTGCGATCGTCAGGCATCTGGCGACAACCGCTCCAGCATCACGCCCACGGCCTTGCGGATATTTGCCCAGCGGAACCCGGTCGGGTCCAGGCCGGCGTGCAGGCCGAGGCCGTCGCCGAGGGCCAGGAGCACGGCGGCGAACGCGTTTGCCGGGATCTCCACGAGCTCGGCGTTGGCCACGGCCCGCTCGATCCAGCCCCGCAGCGCGGTGCGGCGGTGCCCCACGGCGGCCGTGAACCGTTCGCGGACCGCCTTGTCCGTGAGCATTTCTGCCCAGAGATCGGCACGGACTTGCACGCGCGCCGGCTCATCTCCCCGTTCTAGCATGGCGCGAACGAAGTGCCGAAGCCGGTCAATGCTTCGGACCATCTCAGATTCCAAGTGCTCCACGATCCGGTCGAGGGCCGCCGTGTCGTCCGCCAGCAGGGCGAGCAGCAGCGCCTGCTTGCTTTCGAAGTACCCGTAGAACGCGCCCTTGCTCACGCCCGCCTCGGCGCAGATCTCATCAACGGACATCACGCGGAACCCCTTGCGGCCCGCACACCGCCAGGCCGCGTCCAGGATCTGTTGCCGGCGTTCAGTGCGGGCGCTCAAAGAGATGCGCGGCACGGTCCCACCCCTTGATGGTCAGGCAGCTGAAAAACTGACCAGTCAGTTTATACTCTAATCGAACGGTGTCGCGGATTGCAATCCGATCGTCCATCCGGTGTAAGTAGCATGCCCGGGCCAGAGGGCGAGGTCGTGCTCGACGGCGAGGTCGTAGCGTTCGGCGTGAATGCCTGCCTAAATGATTTCTCTTGCTCAAGGCACGGTCGGACGAGGTACAGTTTCGTCATGGTGCACCGGGCGCAGGGTCGCCCCGCCGCCGGGCCGAATCACGATCGACGTCCTCGTTCATCCGGACCGCTGGAGGCAGCGCCGTGGCCACCGATCTCCGACCGCACACGTCGCACTGGGGGGCGTTTTCCGCCGAGGTGCGTGACGGCACCATCGTCGCGATCCGGCCCTATGAGCGCGACGCGGACCCCTCCCCGATTCTGGGAAACATCGAAGCGAGCGTCCGCCATCGGACCCGGATCGCGCAGCCGATGATTCGAGCCGGATGGCTCGACCGGGGACCCGGGGCCGACGCCCGGCGCGGCGCCGAGGCGTTCGTCCCGGTCTCGTGGGAAGCGGCAACGAAGTTGCTCGCCGCCGAGTTGCGCCGCGTGATCGACGCCGAGGGCCCGGCGGCGATTTACGCCGGCTCGTACGGGTGGGGCAGCGCCGGCCGGTTTCACCATGCGCAGAGTCAGCTGCACCGCTTCCTCAACTGCCTCGGCGGCTACACGAGGTCGGTCAATTCGTACAGCATGGGCGCCTCCGCGGTCATCTTCCCCCATGTCATCGGGATGCGCGGGCACGAAGAGCTGTTGCTGCGCGCGACGACGTGGCCCGTCATCGTCTCGAACACGCGCCTCGTCGTGAGCTTCGGCGGGATCCCGCTGAAGAACACGGCGGTCGAGGCCGGCGGCCTCAGCCGGCACCAAGTGCGGGACCACCTGCGGGAGGCGGCCGCCCGCGGCGTCGAGTTCGTCCTGTTCAGCCCGCTGCGGGACGACCTGGCCGAGTTCCTGCCGGTCGAGTGGCACGCGCTCGTGCCGGGCACCGACGTCGCGGTCATGCTCGCGCTCGCGCACGTCCTCATCACGGAGGGGCTGCACGACCGGGCGTTCCTCGACCGCTACTGCGTCGGCTTCGAGCGGTTCGAGCGGTACGTCCTGGGGCGCGACGACGGGCGGCCGAAGACGCCCGAGTGGGCCGCGTCGCTCTCCGGCATCCCGGCGGAGGCGCTGTGCGCGCTCGCCCGGCGCATGGCCGACCGTCGTACGCTCGTCACCGTGAGCTGGTCGCTGCAGCGCGCGGACCACGGCGAACAGGTGCCGTGGATGGGCCTCGTGCTCGCGGCGATGCTGGGGCAGATAGGACTCCCGGGCGGTGGGTTCGGGTTCGGGTACGGTTCCGTGCAGCGGATGGGCGCGCCGACGTACCTCGGCCTCCCGGCGCTCCCCCAGGGGCGGAACGGGGTCGACGCGTTCATCCCCGTCGCCCGGATTTCCGATATGCTGCTGCACCCCGGCGAGCCGTTCGAGTACAACGGACAGCAGCTGCGATACCCCAGCGTGCGGCTCGTCTACTGGACCGGTGGCAACCCGTTCCACCACCACCAGGACCTCGCCCGGTTGCGCCGCGCGTTCAGCCGACCCGACACGATCGTCGTGCACGATCCATTCTGGACGGCGATGGCGCGGGCGGCCGACGTCGTGCTGCCGTCGACGATGACTCTCGAGCGCAACGACATCGGCGGGTCGCTCCACGATCCGTGCCTGGTGGCGATGCACCAGGCCGTGCCGCCCTACGCCCAGGCGCGAAACGACTACGACACCTACGCGGCGCTGGCGTCCGCGCTCGGGGTCGCCGAGCAATTCACCGAGGGACGGTCAGAAAGGCACTGGCTCCGATACCTGTACGAGCAGTGGCGCGAGGGGCTCGTGGCGCTTGATGTGGCACTGCCGCCCTTCGAGGAGTTCTGGCGCGCGGGATTTCTCGAGCTGCCGCGCACCGGAGGCGACGAGGTACTGTTCGAGGAGTTCAGGGCGGCCCCCGAGCGCGCGCCGCTCGATACACCGAGCGGTCGTATCGAGGTCTTCTCGCAGACGGTCGATGGGTTCGGCTACGACGACTGCGCCGGCCATCCGACCTGGTACGAACCGGCGGAGTGGCTCGGCTCGCCGAAGGCTGAGCGGTTCCCGCTGCTCCTCATTGCGAACAACCCGCGGACGCGGCTGCACAGTCAACTCGACGTCGGCGGGTTCAGCCGCGGGAGCAAGATCCGGGACCGGGAGCCGATCCGCATGCACCCGGCCGACGCCGCGCGCCGGGGCATCGGGGACGGCGACGTGGTGCGTGTCTTCAACGACCGCGGCAGTTGCCTCGCCGGCGCGGTGCTGAGCCTCGAGGTCCGGCAGGGCGTGGTGCAGCTGTCGACCGGCGCCTGGTACGATCCGCTCGACCCGGGCGACCCCGAGGCGATGTGCGTGCACGGTAATCCCAACGTCTTGACGCGCGATAAGGGCACGTCCACGCTCGCGCAGGGGTGCACCGGACAGCACAGCCTCGTCGACGTCGAACGGTGGACGGACCCGGTCCCTCCGCTCACCGTGCTCGACCCGCCGCGCACCGAGCGCCGCGAAGCCTTGTGAGGACGGCCCGCCGGGCGCGCGGGGCCGCTGCGTTGCCGTCTCCGATCCCGGGCACGGGATCCCCATCTCCGCGCTTCGGCACACGCTAGCGCGTGAGGCGCAGCCTAAGCGTCGGCTTGTCTTCGTGCTGCGGTTGGACCGGCGGCACGTTGTCGGTGGCTCCCGCAACCCGCGCGTCTTATCGAGGCGGCGGTCGTTGACTACGCCACCCCTTTGGCAAGCGCGGCCACGCGCCACCTCGCGTACCCGATGATCGCTGCGTGGATGAGAACTGCGACCGCAAGTCCAATCACGTGGTCCGCCCCACTGACACCCGGCATGGCCGAAACGACCATCAGCGCCCAGACCCCGAAGGGCACGAACAACAACACGGCAGTGACCAGGCCAGGATTGTAGCGCCGCTGGACAATTCCGGCCACAACGTGGAACGCGGCGTTGACGATCGTGAGATAGATGGCAATCAAGCCGAGCCCGACATCACCGAAGTGGGCAAGATAGAGGGCAACAACGTCCACTAGCCACACGCCCGCGACGTTGATGACGATGACGGCGGGCGTGGACAGCATCTCTCGTCCTCCGGCGATGGCGTCGTTGACCCAGCGGCGGAAGCGATCATCGCGATGCTCTTCGAGTTGATGCAGCATGTAGATCGGGAGTTGCAGGTAGACGAGCACGAATGCCAGTCCGGCCGGTGCCGCGGTGACCGGCGCTAGTGCCAACAGGAATAGACTCGCGATGAAGCCGCCATACATCCAGTTGTGCGAGAACCAGTCCTTCGTGGACGTCGCCTCCAAACGTGTGTTGCTTGCGTCAACCCAGATCAAGCGCAAATTTGATAGCGCGTTCCAGAGCCTCGACCTTCGCGGAACCCAGCGTTGTCAGGTAATCTTCGAGCGCATCCCGCGGAACCGTCGCGATCGTGTCGGCATTGGCGACACACTGCCGAGGGATACCGTCGGCGGGGCCGAGTGGAACCTCAACGGGGATGCCCCGCACAGTTTGCGTAAGCGGCACCACGGTAACGGCAGTTCGCACCCTGTACGCTTGATTCCGCGAAATCAGCACCGCCGGCCGGCGCCCAACCGGATTCGGGAATCGCACCCACCACACCTCACCGCGTTTCACTCCCAGTCCTCGATGGCAAAGACCGCCGCGCTCGCAGCCGCGAGCGCCCTCCCTTCCCTCGCATCTTCGGGAATGCGTCGGTATCCCGCTTCGTACGCGGAGACTTGCGCCGAAAGGCCTTCTAGCGCGAGGAAGCTAGCGATCGCCTCTTGGATAACCCTGCTTCGCGGAACGCGGCGTCGCCGGCGAATTCGCTCAATGGCTTCGGCTTGGTCTGCGGCCAGCGTTATGGTGATTTTTCTCATACTTTAATCATACTTTAGTATGACTCTCAACGCAACGATGCATACGCGAGCCCCGGCTTTGCAGTTTCGTAGCCCGAGGAACGCTGCTGCGTCAGGCGAAGTGCTGGAACATGCTGCGCTTAGGAGGCACACGCGTCCGAGCCTCGCTGACCCGCTGCTTCACCCGACGCCAGTTTCTCAGGGCTTCGATGGGAACGGCACTGGCGGGATGGGCGGTCGCGGCCGGATGCGGTGCCGTCGCGGCCCAGGAGCCGCTCGTTGAAGTGCGCACAGGCATGTTTGGCGAGTTGCTGGAGGCTTCCTACGCTGGTCCGCTCGGAATTATCCGCGCCCGCGTCACGAGGAGCGCGGCCGGGACGGCGGCCCATGCCACGATCGACATCCTCGAGGGGGGCACACCGCTTGCGACGGTGACGGCAAGCGCCCCCCTCCCGGTGGTGCCCCGGACGCTCGGAGCCGCGTCGCTCGCCATACGGGCCGGGTCTACGAACTACCGATTGCGGTGGGACGCGAGTACGCTGGGAGTAGGGTCAGGAGTGCTTCCCACCAACGGCACGGCCGCGGTCGAAGTACGGGGTGGCTCGCGGATCTGGCGCGGCCTCTTCGACTTCGAAGCCTGGAGCATGCGAGGTCCGTGGGATGCGCCGGACCTGGACACGTTCTTGCCAATCGCGGCAAGGCGGCCCGCCGAGCCGTTCGCAGCGGTGTTCCAGTCGCTCATCCTCGGAGACGAGTCCCGATCGGCTGGTGCCTTTGCCCCGATAGCAGGACAACCGCCGGCGGTGCTGGCTGGAACGGCCGGGGCGGCGTGCGCCGCGGCGTGCTGGACGGCACCCGGAGGCGCGGTGGCGGCAGCCTGCCCGGAACCTTCGGGCATCGTCTGCATCCTCGCCACCGCGGCGTGCGGCACCGCGGCATCGGTGTCGTACGCCACATGCACCAGGTAAACGAAAACAAGCCGCGGGGCTCCTCTCCGGCGCCGCAACCCGCGACCACGCCGCAACGGGCGCTCGACCGACCGCGCCGCGGAAAGCTCAGCCGGTGGCCGCCGACGGCGGGAAAATACCGACGGAGAGCGAAGAGCGCCGGTGGCGTGCCGCGGGGCGGCGGCTCGCCTACGCGCGTAAATTCCTCACCGAGGACCTTGCCGTGATGCATACCGAGACCAGCGGTTCGGAGTTGCGCCGGGCTGCCGGCACGCCGCTGTCCCCAGCGGAGCTGCGCGCCATGGACGCCTACTGGCGCGCGGCGAACTATCTGTCCGTCGGGCAGATCTATCTGTACGACAATCCGTTGCTTCGGGAACCACTCGTGCCGGCGCATATCAAGCCGCGCCTGCTCGGCCACTGGGGCACCACGCCGGGGCTGAACTTCGTCTACGTGCATCTCAACCGGCTCATCAGGAAGCACGATCTCGACGCCATCTACGTCGCCGGACCGGGCCACGGCGGTCCCGGCCTCGTCGCGAACACGTATCTCGAGGGTACCTACAGCGAGTTGTATCCGCACGTGCCGCAAAACGCGGAGGGCCTCCGGCGGCTCTTCACGCAGTTCTCGTTTCCGGGCGGCATCCCGAGCCACGCGGCCCCGGAGACGCCGGGGTCGATCCACGAGGGCGGAGAGCTCGGCTACTCGCTCGCCCACGCCTACGGGGCAGCCTTCGACAATCCCGATCTCCTGGTGTGCTGCGTCGTGGGCGATGGCGAGGCCGAAACAGGGCCGCTCGCCACCAGCTGGCACGGCAACAAGTTCCTCAACCCGGCGCGCGACGGCGCGGTCCTCCCGATCCTGCACCTCAATGGCTACAAGATCGCGAATCCCACGGTGCTTGCGCGGATCGGCGAGGGCGAGCTCGCATCGTTGCTCGCCGGTTGCGGGTACCAGCCCTACTGGGTCGACGGCGATGAGCCGGAGCCGATGCACCAGCTCATGGCCGCGACGCTGGACACGGTCCTCGAGGACATCCGCGGGATCCAGCGTGCGGCGCGCGCGGACGGATTCCGCGGGCGTCCGGTCTGGCCGATGATCGTCCTCCGTACCCCGAAGGGATGGACGGGCCCGAAGGTCGTGGACGCCCTCCCGGTCGAAGGCACGTGGCGCGCCCACCAGGTGCCGCTCGCCGAGGTCCGGTCGAACCCCCAGCACCTGCGCATACTCGAGGAGTGGATGCGGGGCTATCGCCCCGAGGAGTTGTTTGACGCCGAGGGAGCCCTACGGCCGGCGCTTGCGGAGTTGGCGCCGCGCGGCGACCGCCGGATGGGCGCCAATCCCCACGCCAACGGCGGCACGCTGCTTCGCGACCTCGCGATGCCAGATTTCCGTGACTACGCGGTCGCAGTCTCCGCGCACGGGCGCGTCATGGGCGAGGCCACCCGAGTCGCGGGCCGCTTCCTGCGCGACATCATGAAGCACAACCCCCGCACCTTTCGCCTCTTTGGGCCCGATGAGACGGCATCCAACCGGCTCGAGGCCGTCTTTGAAGCCACCGACCGCACGTTCACGGCGACGATCCTCCCCACCGACGATCATCTTTCGCCGGACGGCCGGGTCATGGAAGTGTTGAGCGAGCACCTCTGCCAGGGCTGGCTCGAGGGCTATCTCCTCAGCGGACGGCACGGGCTCTTCTCCTGCTACGAGGCGTTCATCCACATCGTCGACTCGATGTTCAACCAGCATGCCAAGTGGCTCAAGGTCACGCGTGACATCCCGTGGCGCCGGCCGATCGCGTCGCTCAACTACCTGCTCACGTCGCACGTGTGGCGGCAGGACCACAACGGCTTCAGCCACCAGGACCCCGGTTTCATCGACCACGTGGCCAACAAGAAAGCGGACATCGTCCGGGTCTACCTCCCGCCCGACGCGAACACGCTGCTGTCCGTGATGGATCACTGCCTCCGCAGCCGCCACTACGTGAATGTCATCGTGGCCGGCAAGCAACCTGCGCCGCAGTGGCTGGACATGGAGGCGGCGATCGAGCATTGCACGGCCGGCATCGGGATTTGGACGTGGGCCAGCACCGACGAAGACACCGAGCCGGACGTCGTCATGGCCTGTGCAGGCGACGTTCCGACGCTGGAAACGCTCGCCGCCGTCGACCTGCTGCGCCGCCACTTCCCGGACCTCAAGGTTCGCGTCGTCAACGTGGTGGATCTCATGACGCTCCAACCATCCACGGAACACCCGCACGGATTGCCCGACGCCGAGTTCGACTCCATGTTCACGACGGACAAGCCGGTGATCTTCGCGTATCACGGGTACCCGTCGCTCATCCACCGGCTCACGTACCGGCGCACCAACCACGCCAACCTTCACGTTCGCGGCTACAAGGAGGAAGGCACGACGACCACCCCGTTCGACATGACGGTGATGAACGATCTCGACCGCTTCCACCTCGCCGGCGACGTCGTCAACCGCGTGCCCCGGCTGGCGCGGGTGGGCGCGCATTTCAAACAGCTCCTGCGCGACAAGCTCGTGGAGCACCGGCAGTACGTGCGCCGGCACGGCGACGATCTTCCCGAGGTGCGGGACTGGACATGGCCGTACTAGGCTAGGCTCGGGCCGAGGCTCGTGGCGTCCACGCGCATCCTTGCCGTCAACGTCGGCTCCTCGTCGTTGCGGATCGACCTGTGGGACATCCCCGGCACCACGCCGGTCACGGTCCTGCGGGCCGACCGTATCGGGGCCCCCCGGGCGGCGGTCTCGGACGGCGGCCGCGAGGAGGAAACCCCGGGCTTCCCGGACCACGCCGCTGCGCTGGACGCGCTGCTGAAACGCCTCGGGCGGGTGGAGCCGGACTGCGCCGGGCATCGGATGGTGCACGGGGGACCGCGCCATCGAGAGCCCGCGTGGGTCACCGACGAGGTGCTCGCCGACCTGGACGAGCTCGCGGAGCTCGTCCCCCTCCACGTCCCGCCCGCGCTACGGGTCATTCGGCATCTCGGGAGCGCGCGCCCGGGCCTGCGCCAGGCGGTGGTCTTTGACACCGGGTTCCACGCCACGCTCCCCGCGCGCGCCGCCGAATATGCCGTGCCGGCGGCGTGGCGGTCAGCGGGGATCCGCCGGTACGGGTTCCACGGGCTCGCGTGCGCGGACGCGGTCGCCCAGCTCGGCGCGGAGCTGCGCGAGCGCGCGGTCCTGCTGCATTTGGGGGCCGGCTGCTCGGCCACGGCGCTCCGGGACGGCCGGAGCGTGGACACCACGATGGGGCTCACGCCGCTCGAGGGGCTCATGATGGCAACCCGGTGCGGCGACCTCGATCCGGCGGTCCCGTTGTATCTCCAGCGGCGGGAGGGATGGTCCGCGGAGCAGCTGGAAGAGGCGCTCAATCACGAGTGCGGCCTTCTGGGCCTGTCCGGCACATCGGGCGACATGAAGACGCTCCTCGATCGCGGCCGCGAGCCCGCGGTGCGGCTCGCGATCGAAGTTTTTTGCTACCGTGCGGCGAAGGCGGTCGGGGCGTTTGCGGCCGCGCTCGGCGGATGTGAGCAGGTGTTATTCACCGGTGGCATCGGGGAGCATGCCGCGCCGATCCGGGCGGAGATCATCGGCCACCTGACGTTCCTCGGCGCTCAACTGGACGAGCGGGCCAATGCGGTGAACGCTCCGGTGATTTCCCGCCCGCAGAGCCGCGTGGCCATTCACGTTGTTCGGATCGACGAGGGCCGGCAGGTCGCCCTGGCAACGGCGCGTTTGCATCGCGCCCGCCCGGCGTAGGACACCTCGATCGCGACCTGAACGCCGCCTGCAACATCCGGACCGAGGACCTGCGACTGCTCGCCGTCGCCGCGGGGCACGCGGAGACGTTAAGCTGCTCACTTGGAGACCATCAGCCTCCCCACTCGGGAGCCGGTCTCAATGACGTGAGAATCCCCCGGCTTCAGCCGCGGGGAGTGTCAACCGCCGGACGGCTTCCCGGGGCTCTCTTGCGAGGCACGTTGCGCCTTGATCGCCTCGGCCTTCGCCTTGGCGGCGGCGATGCGCTCTTCTCGGCTCGGTGCGCCTCCGCCCGTGCCGGGCGCGCTTGACGGGCCCGCCGGCTGCGGGGCGGCGCCCGGCGCCGTACCCGCCGCAGCTGTCCCAGGCTGAGCGGCCGGAGCGGCCGCGGGCGCCGGGGTCTCGCCGAGGAATTCCCGGCGAAGGTACTGCTCGACCGCCTGCCGGATCCGATCGAGTTGTTCGCTCTTGCCCGCCTGCGCGTCCGTCACCCACGCTTTGTCGAGACGGTAGGTGACGAGGCGCTTGTCCTGGGCCAGGTGCACCACAAAATGCCCGTGCGCGTCCCTGATGACGATCGTGCGGGCGTGGATCCCAAGCCGCCCCGCGACGGGCGTCACCTGTGCCAGCACCCACTTCTCCGGTTCGGTCATGGGTCGCCTGGTCAGCGTCTCCGCCACGGACCGACCCGCGAGGGGGTCGAGGATGGCCGGCCGCCCGCGCGTCGCGGCGCGGCGCCGTCGCGATGCCTCCAGGAGCTCGTCCTTGGCCGTGAGGAGCGCGACGATAACGGAGAAGCCCCAGATCGTGAGGATCGCAAACAGTAGAGACCAGTAGGTCAAAAACTTGCTGAGCGTCATCGACCGGTAAGCGGCCTCTTGAACCTCGCCCGCAGCTCGTCCTTCGCGTCCATGAGCGCCACGAGGACGGAAAAGCCCCAGATCGTCAGGATGGCAAAGAGCAGCGACCAATACGTCAGGAACTTGCTAAGCGCCATGCAGCCCTCCTCACGGGGACACGTCGGCGTCCTTCGCTCGCCGTGAACGCGTTCCCGTGCGCGACGCGTCTCAGCTGGTATTGGCGCCCGGCGCGGAGCCCTCCTCCCCGCGCTCGCCGAGCAGCGCTGATACGAGGTAGGGCTCGGCCGCCCGCAGGCCGCGGGCGCGGTGGCTGATCCGATTCTTCTCGTCGAAGGTCAGCTCCGCCATCGTGCGGCCGTCGGGCGCGGCCACAAACAGGGGATCGTAGCCAAAACCGCCGGTGCCGCGCGGGGCGCGGGACACTCGCCCGGGGCACACGCCCTCGAAGAGGCGCGGCTCGCGCCCCGGCAGCGCCACCGCGATCGCGGCGCGATAGCGGGCCGTTCGTCGATCGTCGGGCACGTCCCTCAGCAACTCCAATACGCGCCGGTTGCGGTCGGCGTCCGTGGCCTCGTCACCCAGGAAGCGCCGCGACCGCGGGCCGGGGGCTCCGCTGAGCGCATCGATCTCGATGCCTGAGTCGTCCGCGAGCGCCGGGAGGCCGGTGGCCGTCGAGGCGGCCGCGGCCTTGCTCGCCGCGTTGTCGGCGTAGGTCCCTCCCGGCTCCGGCAAGTCACCCACCTCGGGGTGCTCCCGAAGCGTGACGATGTCCAACGAGAGGTGCGCGTAGATCGCGCGGATCTCCCGGATCTTGTCCGGATTCCGCGTGGCCAGGAGCAGCCGCGGGCGCCCGTGCGGGTCCCGGGGCGCCGTCACGTGGCCGTGAGCGAGTCCGCAAGCGCCTCCCGCTGGCGGGCGATCAGCGTCACGATGCCCCGCTCCGCGAGCGCCATCAGCGCGGCGGCCTCCTGCTTGGAAAACGCCCCGCCCTCCCCGGTCCCCTGCAGTTCCACAAACTTGCCGGACTCAGTCATGACGATGTTCATGTCGACCCGCGCCCGGGAGTCTTCCTCGTAGGTCAGATCGAGGACCGGCACGTTGTCCACGATCCCCACGCTTGTCGCGGCGACGAACTCGCCGACCGGGAGCTTGGAGAGCGCGCCGGTACGCCGGAGCAGCAGGAGCGCGTCCACGAGCGCCACAAACGCACCCGTGATCGCCGCCGTGCGCGTGCCGCCGTCGGCCTGGAGCACGTCGCAGTCGATCTGGATGGTGCGCTCGCCGAGCCGGGCCAGGTCCACGGCGCCGCGCAGCGACCGTCCGATGAGGCGCTGGATCTCCTGGGTGCGGCCCCCGACGCGGCCGATGGCGGCGTCCCGCGCGCTGCGCTCCTGCGTGGCGCGCGGCAGCATGCCGTACTCCGCGGTCACCCAGCCCTGGCCGCTGCCGCGCAGAAACGGCGGCACCTTTTCATCGATGCTCGCCGTGCAGATCACGCGGGTGTCGCCGAGCTGCACCAGGACCGAGCCCTCGGCGTACTTGTTGTACTTGCGGGTGAGCACCAACGGCCGGAGCTGGTCCGGCGTCCGGCCATCGCGACGCGCCATCACGGGCTCCTCAGAGCGCTGCCCCACCGGCCGCGTGGCGTCCCCGCGGCTCATCGCCTCGACGACCCGGGCACACGGCACCTCGCGCGCCGGCGGCGCGCGGCAGGGCGGATCCGCTACGTTATGACAGATCTCGCGCTTGCTTCGCGGCGGCGGCGAGACGGTCCTTCGGCGAGGCCTCAGTGCGCGGTGGTCTGCGCCTGCTCCGAGAGAAACGCGGCGATGCCTCGGGCGATCGCCTCGGCGATGCGCGCCTGGACCGCCGGATCGCGGAGCATCGCTTCCTCCGCGGCGTTGCTGATGAACGCGGTTTCGACCAACACCGCCGGCATCTGCGTGTTGACGAGCACGTAGAAGCGGGCGGTCATGATGCCGCGATCCGGCTCGCCGAGCGCCCGCACGACTTCTGCCTGGACCATCTCCGCGAGGGCCCGGCTCTGCGGCGTGTAGTAGTACGTCGTCGTCCCCTGCACGCTCGGGTCGGTGCTGGCGTTGGCGTGGATGCTCACAAACACGATGCCCCCGTAGCGCTGGGCGAGATCCGGGCGGTCCTCGAGGTCCACCGTGCCGTCGTCCGTGCGTGTGAGCACGGCATGCAGGCCCTGGCGCTCCAGCGCGGCCTTGACCAGCCGCCCGATGCCGAGCGCCACATCGGCCTCGTGGGTCCCCCGCGGCCCGATGGCACCGGGGTCCTCCCCACCGTGTCCCGGATCGATGATCACCGCCGGTGCGAGCGGCCCCGGCCGGCCGGCGTTCGCGAACGCGACCGTGACGGTCCGGCCGCCGTCCGTCGTGGTCACCGTGTAGGCGATCTTGCGGTTCAGGTGCACGAGCACTCGGGTCAGGTTCGGTTGCAGGCCGAATTGCGACACGACCACGTTGCGGATCCCGCCGCTCCCGATCTCGAGGTCGGCGCGGCGGTCCCGAAACACCCCGTTGTGAATGTCGAGCGCGACGCGGTCCGGGTACGTCCACTGATACACATCGACCGTGATCCGCTGCGACGCGTGGATGACGAGGCGTCCGGCAGCGTCGTCGTAGGTCACCGACTCCACGTGAAGGGCGCCCGGGCCGTCCGCGAACTCCGGCAGCGGCGGAAGCGCCACCGGCTCTGGGGTGCCCGCATCCTTGGTCGCGACCGGGCCGCCCGACGCATCGAAGCTGCCGCCGGTTCCCCCGGCGCTGCCGTCTCCCCCGGATGCGGATCCGGACCGGGGCGTTGCAGCCGGGGGAGGGGCCGCGGGCGGTGACGAGCCCGCCTTGTCCAGGGCCGTCGCCGATGACGCGGGCGCCGCGGCGCCTGGTCCCGATCCCGCGGGGCCGTGGGCGACCGCGGGACCCCCGGTGCGGATCGCCACGGTCACCGTGCCCGCACCTCCGGTCACGCGAAACGGTACCGACCGGGCGAGGTCGAAGACCAGCCGCGTCACGTACGGCTGCACGTGGAACTGCGCCGCGCGCATGCCCACGACGGCGCCGGAGTCGATCTGCGCGGTCGGGGCCGCAAGGCGGATCACCGCGCCGTCCAGGTCGATCACGAGCCGCTCCGGCCCGTGCAGCAGGCTCCCCGAGGCGTGCACGGGCCCCGTCGCCGAGATCTTGATGGTGAGGCCGGCGTCATCGGTACGCCAGTCCACCCCCGTTACCTGCGAAACGGCATCAAGCGTCCCGTCGTCGTGCAGCTTGACGTATGCGCCGAGGCCGCGCAGCACCGGCGCGATCGGTGCGACGAGCACGCCGCCCTGAAGCGCCGGCGCCACGGGGAGGTCCCAGCGGGCGTCGCCTTGGGTGACGGTCGTTTGTCCCACAACCAGCCGCAGCGACGTCCCCGCAACACTCTGCACCACGAGCGCGCGCGCCGCCGGGTCCCACTGGATCGTCGCGCCAAATGCCTGCACGACGGCCGCCACCGGGGCCATGACGACGTCACCCACGGCCTGCGCCGGCACCGGCAACGAGACGGCCACATCGTTGACGAAGACACGGATCGACGGTGTCTCAGCGGGCGCAGGGGACGGTGCGACGCATACACACGCCCATAGGAGGGGAAGCGCGGCCCACGACGGCTTCATTACGATCCTCCGACGAGAAAAGCGCGATTCGAGCTGCCTGCCGCGCAGCGCCTATTCGCGCTAACGGCCAAAAGTCCTGCGTTTTAGGGTTCGGGCGAAGGGACCGGTGAGCCCGCGATCAGGGCAGGCGCCGCGGGTCGAGGGCGTCGCGCAAACCGTCGCCGACGTAGTTCACGGAGAGCACGGCGAGACAGATCATCAAGCCGGGGAAGAGCGCCATGTGCGGGGCCATGTCGAGGTAGTTTTGCGAGTCGTACAGGAGCCGCCCCCACGTCGGCGTGTCCGGCGGGAATCCCAGTCCGAGAAACGACAGGGTCGACTCCGCGATGATCGCCGATCCCACCGACAGCGTGGCGGAGACGATGACGGGGCTCAGCACGTTCGGCAGAATATGCCGGAAGATTTGCGACAAGGTTCCGACGCCCAAGCTCCGGGCCGCTTCGATGAACTCCTTTTCCTTGACCGCCAGGAACCCGGCGCGCACCAACCGGGCCGTCGGCATCCAGTTCAAGCCGCCGATCACCACCACGATCAGCCAAAAGATGCCGAACTGCGGGCCGAACAGCCGCGCCAGCGTGTCGCGGTACAGATAGATGACGAGCAGGAGCAACGGCAGCGACGGGAGCGACAGGAACACGTCCGTGACGCGCATCAACAGGAGGTCCGTGGTGCGCCCGAAAAAGCCCGCCATCGCCCCCATGAGCGTCCCGACCGTCACGGACATGAGCATCGCGGTGATGCCGACGGCGATCGAGAGCCGTCCGCCGTAGAGCACCCGCGCGAGCATGTCCTGGCCGAGGTCGTTCGTCCCAAACGGGTGCGCCGCGGACGGCGGCGCCATCGATGCGTGGAAATCGATGGTGTTGATCCCGACTCGATATACAACAGGACCGATCACGGTGGCCGCGCTCAGTACGAGGAAGACCGTGGCCCCCGCCATGGCCAGGCGGTGTCGCCGAAAGCGCCGCCACGCGTCGCCCCACATGGTGCGCGCCGCGCGCGGCCGGCTCTCCGCATACGGGCGGATGGCGGCAGGAGCACTCGCGGCTTGACTGGGCGGCACGCTAGCCATGAGGCATCACCCGTATCGGATTCTGGGATCGAGGAAGCCGTACAGCACGTCGGCCACAATGTTGAACAGCACGACGAGGATCGCGTAGACGAACGTGATGGCCATCACCACAGGCGTGTCGCTGTTTTGGATCGACGCGATGAGCAGCGACCCGATGCCCGGGACCCGGAAGATCTGCTCGGTGATCACGGCACCGACGAACACCGCCGGCAACCCGAGCGCAAGCAGCGTCACAACCGGGATCAGGCTGTTGCGAAGCACGTGGCGGACGACGACCTTGCGCTGCACCACCCCTTTGGCGCGCGCGGTGCGAACGTAGTCCTGACCGACGTGGTCGAGCATCGACGACCGGACGTAGCGCATCAGGCTCGCGGAGTTGAACAGCGCCAGCACGCCGACCGGCATCACGGCCTGCTTGACCATGCCGAGCGGGTCGGTGACCTGCACGTTATAGATGAACGGCAACCAGCGCAGGCGGACGCTGAACACGATGATGAACAGGAGGCCCGTGAAGAACGTCGGCAGGGAGAACCCGATGAACGCGAACGTCGTCGCGACCTGGTCGAAGATCGAGTACTGCTTCACCGCGGAGAGCACGCCGATCGGGATCGCCAGCGCCACCGCCACGAGATACGAGGACCCCACCACCCACAGATCGGTGGGCAGGCGCTGCAGGATCAGCCGGTCGACCGGCACGCGGCTCGAAAACGAGTAGCCCCAGTCGCCGTGGATGAACGCCGTCGCCCACTTGACGTAGCGCACCGGGATCGGTTGATCGAGCCCGAGCTGGTGGCGGATATTCATGCGCACCTCGGGCGGCACGTCGGGGTTCGCGGCAAACTGGCCGAGCGGGTCGCCGGGGGCCAGCGCGAGGATGCCGAACACCACCACGCTGATCAGGACCAGCGTGGGAATCGACGCCAGGAGCCGCCGCGCGATGTACCCGGTCACGCCGGCACCGTCACCACGCCGCTCGGGCCGCGGCTACGCCTTGCGCCGCCAGTCGGCGATGTTGCGGGTCCCGACGTCGAACGGCGAGAGGTTCTTGCCGACGTCGAGGCTGTTGACGTGCGCGTCGACCGACTTCCGGTCGATGAGCGGGATCGACACCGCCTGGTCGACGACCCGGTCGTTCATCTTGATCCACCCGCGAGCACGGCGCTGATGCCGCTCGCCGACATCCCCAGGGCGATCAGCCGGCTGACGGCCTGGCGCCTGGTCAACCGGCCGGTGCGAAGGTCATGAACAAGCAAGCTGAGGCCGCGCTCCGCCATGCCTGTCACCCCTGTATGGTTTGGCTCACATGCCCCCGCGTGCCCATCGTGTGCCTATAGACGCTGTCACCCACCTATGCGCTGGCGCCGCACGGAGTTCGCGGTGTCACTAAGGACTCCCTGCGGGCCCGGGACACTTGCTACGACCCCGGCCCGGACGCTACGCCCTGCGCTTCCAATCGGCTATGTTCCACGTCTCGTCGTCGAAGGGGGTCATGTTCGGCCCGGTGTCGAGCGTATTCGCGCGAGCCGATACGATCTTCCGGTCGACCAACGGGATCGCCACGGCCTGGTCGACGACCCGATCGTTCATCTTGATCCAGAGCTGACGCGATTTCGCGGGGTCCAGTTCGTGCTGCGCCTCGTCGTAGAGATCGTTGAACGTCTTGTCGATCCACCGGGTGCAGGCGATCCCGGACCAGTCGTTCTCCTTCTGCGGGATATCTTTGGCGGGGTCGCCCGTGTACCACCGGGCCATGTACGCGCTCGGGAACGGCGAGCCGAACCCCGTGGTAAACATCTCGACATCGGTGTAAAAGTGAGCCCACGTATCGTTGTTGCCCGGCGAACTGGAGAAGAACACGCCGGCGTCGATCGATTTGAGGGTCATCGCGACGCCGATCTGCTGCCATCCCGCTTTGATGATCTCCTGCTCCTTTTGGCGCAGCGAGTTGACGCTCGTTTGGTACACGCCCTGCAACTTCACCCCGTTCTTCTGGCGGATCCCGTCCGGGCCGCGTGTATACCCGGCCTCGTCGAGCAACTGGTTCGCCCTGGCGATGTCGAACACGACCTTGGTGTCCTTGGACGCCAGCGTGGTCGGCGTCGTGAGCGTGTTGGCGGTGGCATCACCGGTCGTTCCGTACAGCTGCTGCGCGATGGTCTGGCGGTCTGAGGCCATCACCAGCGCCTGGCGCACCTTTGGATCCGTGAGGAACGGGTGCGGCGCCTTCACCGACGACCGCTGCCCGTCGACCATCTTGTTGGGGTCCGACTGGTTCAGGTAGAGCTGCTCCACGCCCCCGCCCCGGCCTGTGAGGATCTGGCCCTTGCCGCCCTTGGCGATGCCCTGGAGCACGGGCCACTCGACCTGCAGGTTCCACGCGTAGTCGTACTCACCGGTTTCCAGGGCGGCGCGCGCCGCCGATGTCGCGTCCCCACCGCCCTTCATCTGCACCTGACTGAACGCGGGCTTGCCGGGATCACGGTAGTACGGGTTGATCTTGTAGACGACGAGATCGCCGGGGTGGAAGGTGTCCACCATGTAGGGCCCGGTGCCGAACGCCTTCACGTTGAACGGGGCATTGCGCGCGTTGCTCCCAACATAGCCGTCGAGCGCGTGGCGCGGGAGGATCATCCCGTTGCTGCCGACGAACGGCACGTACCACGCCGGTGTCGGCGTCTTGAACGTGATTTTCACCGTGTAGGGGTCGACCGGCACGACTGTGGCCACGTTCACGTAGCTGCCGTAGGTGGTCGCCCCGGTTTGCTTGTTCGCGACGAATTGGTACGTGAACACCACATCGTCGGACGTGAACGGCCGGCCGTCGGCCCACTTCATGCCCTGCTTCAGCTTGTAGGTGACCGACCGTCCATCGGCGGCGACCTGACCGTTCGCGCGCGACGGCACGTTCGCAGCCAGTACCGGGGCGAAGTTGCCGGCCGCATCCACCGTCAGCAAGGCCTCGCAGCAGAGATGCGCCGCGTGGAAGTCCTTCGTGCCCTGGGAGAGATGCGGGTTTAGAATCGTGGGCGCCTGCCAGTACAGCAGCTTGAGCACCCCGCTCGCCCCGCGGCCGCCCGCCGCGGCCCGCGCGGGACCGGGCGACGACGCCGTAAGAGCGGACCCGAGGCTTCCGGCCGACAACCCCACCGCCGCGAGCCGGGCGATGGCCTGACGCCGGCTTATCCTGCCATTTCGGAGGTCGCGCGCGAGCAGCTCGAGATCGTCTCGTCCCATCCGATGTCCCTCCTGTTTTGCGCTGCGGACGGTACGCTCAGCGCAGCGTTCGACCGGTCCCAACCATGCTCGCCGATAGTACGAGGCGGGTTCCGCCGCAGTTCGAGTCGTTACATGGAATTCCTGCGCCGGCCGCGGTCCGGCCCGGCCGCAGCACCGTATTGGGCAGCGCGGCCCGGCGCAGGGCTCAGGCGGCGTCCCGCCCAACCTACCCACGATGGCACGCATCCGATACACGTCGACGGTCAACGATGCTGCTCGCGGGTGACATCGGCGGGACGAAGACCGCGCTCGGGGTGTTCACCACAGAGGCCGGGCCGCGCGCGCCCGTGGCCGAAGCCGCATTTCCGAGTCACCGCTATCCCAGCTTGGAATCGATCGTGGCCGAGTTCCTCGGGAGCGGCCGGTACGCCATCGACCGCGCGGCGTTCGGCGTCGCCGGTCCGGTGTTGGATGGCATCGCCAAGATCACGAACCTGCCGTGGACCGTCGACGCCGCCGCCCTCGCGAAAAGCCTGCACGACGTCCCCGTTCAGGTCGTCAACGATCTCGTTGCCATCGCGAGCGCGGTGCCGGCGCTCGGGGCCGGAGACCTCCACGCGCTCAACGCCGGGACGCGCGCCCAGGGAGGGACGATCGGTGTCATCGCTCCCGGGACCGGGCTGGGGGAGGCGTTTCTGACATGGGACGGCGTCCGCTACCGCGCCTATCCGTCTGAGGGCGGCCACGCGGACTTTGCGCCGCGCACGGCCGTGCAGCAGGACCTCCTTGCCGCGCTCGCACGCGATGGCCACGTCAGCTATGAGCGGGTGTGCTCGGGGATCGGCATCCCGCATCTCTACGCGTATCTTCGGGATCGCGACCCGGGCGGCGAACCGTCGTGGCTGGCCCGTGAGATCGCGGCAAGTCAGGATCCGGTGCCGGCCATCATGCGCGCGGCCGTGGAGCACGATCCGCCGGCAGCGGTGGCAGTGGCCACCCTGCACGAGTTCGTTTCGATCCTCGGCGCCGAGGCAGGGAACCTGGCGCTCAAAGTGCTGTCGACCGGGGGCCTGTACCTTGGCGGCGGCATCCCACCACGCATCATTCCCGCGCTCGAGGACGGCCGCTTCATGCGGGCGTTCACCGACAAGGGCCGGCTGTCGAGCGTGCTCGCCGCCGTGCCCGTGCACGTGATCACGCACGCCGACGTCGCCTTGGTCGGTGCGGCGTGCGTCGGCCTGGGATTGTAGCAGGGCCCGACGCCGCCGCCGCCAAAGTCCGTGATGTGCCCGGCCGCCGGCCTGCACCCGCACGGGCAGACGTTCCCACCAACGGGGGTGAGACTCATCAAGTACCGTCAACTCGGCCGCTCCGGACTCCGCGTGTCGGCTTATGCCCTGGGCACCAACGCGTTTGGTGGTCGCGCCGATGAGGCGGCCTCGACCGCGGTGATCCACCACGCGCTCGACCACGGCGTCAACCTGATCGACACGGCGAATATCTACACGGAGACCCGGTCGGAGACGATCATCGGCAAGGCCCTCAAAGGTCGCCGGGGGCAGGCGATCGTCGCGACGAAGTGCGGGATGCGGACGGGTGAGGGTCCGAACGACCTGAGCTCCTCCCGCTGGCACATCATGCGCGAGGTCGACGGCAGCCTGCGCCGGCTGCAGTCCGACTACATCGATCTGTACCAGATTCACCGGTTCGACGACCGCACGCCGGTCGAGGAGACGCTGCGGGCCTTCGACGACTTGATCCGGCAGGGCAAGCTTCGGTACATTGGCTGCTCCAACTTCGCGGCGTGGCAGCTCTGCAAGGCGCTGTGGGCGAGCGACCGCTACGGCCTCACCCGCTACGAGTCGGTCCAGCCGGAGTACTCGCCGGCCAACCGGCGCATCGAGGGGGAACTGATCCCGCTCTGTCTCGACCAGGGCGTCGGCGTGATCGTGTGGTTCCCGCTGGCCGGCGGTATTCTCACGGGCAAGTACAAGGCCGGCGCGGAAGCGCCGCAGGGGTCCCGGGCGGTGACACAGCCCGCGTTCGCCCGCCGGCTCACGGAGGCCAACCTCACGCTGGCTCGGGACATGGAACGGCTCGCGGCGGAAGTCGGCGCAACGGTCGCCCAGTTGACGCTCGCGTGGGTCATGAACCGCCCGGGGATCACGAGCGCGATCGTCGGCGCCACGCGGGTCGCCCAGCAGGAGGAGAATCTCAAGTCGGTGGACCTGGAGCTCAGCGCCGAGGTGAGCGGCCGCGTCGACGCGATCTCGCAGTCGTTCATCAACATCCCGGAAGGCTAGGCTGCCGGCGGCGGCACGCGGGACCGTGGGCCGGCGAGGAGGAACGCCATGACCGACGCTGCACGCCTGCACGGGTTCCTGTTCCTGCGCGTGCCCGCGGGAGCCCGAACCGTGCAGGCCGCCGAACAGACGCGGCACGCCCTCGAGGCCGCGGCCCGCACGCCTGGGGTCGCGGCCGTGTACGGGTACACCCTGGTCGGCCTGCGCGGCGACGCCGACCTGGGCGTCTGGATCGGCGCCGCAGAGCCGGACGCGTATCAGGACGCCGCGCGCCGGGTGCTGCAGACGGAGCTCGAGCTCCGGGCCAGCCTGTGGGGGTTCGTGCGCCCGTCGCAGTACACCGGGCGGGACGGGACCAACGTCAAAGTCCCCGGCGACCGGCGGCGCTTTCTCGTCGTGTACCCGTTCAGCAAGACGCACGAATGGTACCAATTGGCGCCGGAGATCCGCCGCACGATGATGACGGAGCACGCGCGGCTGGGGCATGGATTCGAGGACATCGAGCAGTTGCTGCTGTACTGCACGGGCCTCGCGGATTGGGAGTTCGTCGTAGCGTACGAGACGGACGACCTGACCCGTTTCCTCGAACTCGTCACCGCGATGCGGAGCACCGCCGGACGGCCGTACACCCTTCGGGATACCCCGACGTTTGCGTGCCGCTACGGGTCCCTCGAAGAGACCGTCCGGCGCGTGTTCGGATAGCGGGGCGCCCTCCTATGGATTTCGTTCGCGTGTACGACGTGCAGCTGCAGGCCCGCGCGAAGCTCCTGGACTGGACGCGCGGCCTCGATCAGGAACAGTACACTCGAGTGTTTCCGTTCGGATATCAATCGCTTCGCGGGACCCTTGTCGAGATCGCGGCCGCGGAGCTGTTCCTGTCGATGCGTCTCCGCGAGGAACCCCTCCCACCGATCCAGGAGTGGCCAGTCTCGGAGGAGCGATTACCGACGTTCGCGGATCTCGAGCGGATCTGGGCCCCGCAGTCGCAGCGGACACGGGCCACGCTGGCCGAGACGACGGACTGGGACCGCGCCGTCGCGTGTCGCCTGATCCGGCCCGACAAGACGCTCCGGCTCACGGCAACCAAGGCCGACATCGCCACGCAACTCGTGACGCATGAGGTGCACCACCGCGCTCAAGCGATGGCCATGCTCCGGCAACTCGGGATCGAAGCGCAGAATCTCGATTACATCCTGTTCGTCCAAACCGCTGAGCCAGAGGGCTGAGGGGCGGCGCGCCGGCCGCGCACGCCTACCGAACCACGACACGCCCGGGGCGAAGCGGACACTCCCGTGACCGCCGCTACGCTGAAGCGGCGTCGCCCCTCACCGTGCACCGGAGGCGTCCTCATCACCGCCGGAGAAGACCGGGCTATGCCGGGAAGATATCGGATCGGGCTCGACATCGGCGGCACGTTCACCGATCTCGTCCTCGCGGACGATCGCACGGGCGACATCCGCCTGCACAAAGTGCTCACGACGCCGGCCGACCCCGCGGACGGCGCGCTTCGCGGTCTACGCGAGTTGTGCGAGGCGGCGCGCATCCGGCTCGCGGACGTTTCGGCGCTCATCCACGGCACGACCCTCGTGACCAACGCGATCATCGAACGCCGCGGCGCACGCACGGCGCTGCTCGCCACGCGCGGCTTTCGGGACATCCTCGAGATGGGCAAAGAGCAGCGCTACGATATCTACGACCTCTTCCTGCAATACCCGGCGCCGCTCGTCCCGCGGCGGTGGCGGCTCGAGCTCGACGAGCGCGTCACCCGCGACGGCAAGGTGGTGACGCCGCTCGACCCCGCCGAGGTGCGCGCGGCGGCCGCGGTGCTCGCCGCGCAGGGCGTGGAGTCGGTGGCCATCGTCTTGTTGCACGCCTACGTCAACGCCTCGCACGAGCGCGCGGCGCGCGACGCGGTTCGTGAGGTGCTGCCGGCGGCGAGCGTCTCCATCTCGAGCGAGGTCGACCCCGAGATCCGGGAGTACGAGCGCACGTGCACGACCGTGTGCAACGCGTACGTTCAACCGCTCGTCGACAGGTACGTCGAGCGCATGGAGCAGGCGCTGGCCGCGCAGGGGTTCCGCGGCCGGTTCACGCTGATGCAGTCGTCCGGGGGGACGAGCGCGCCGGACGCGGCGCGGCGGTTCCCGATCCGCCTGCTGGAGTCGGGGCCGGCCGGCGGGGCGCTCGTGACGGCGTTCTTCGGCGATCAGTTGGGGCGGCGCGATCTCGTCGCGTTCGACATGGGCGGGACGACCGCCAAGCTGTGCCGCATTCGCGACGGGCAGCCGGAGGTCGCCCCGTCGATCGAGGCGGCGCGGGTGCACCGGTTCAAGCGAGGGTCCGGGCTGCCGGTGACGGTGCCGGTCGTGGATATGATGGAGATCGGCGCGGGCGGCGGCTCCATCGCCCGCGTCGACGCGCTCGGCCTCCTCAAGGTGGGCCCGCACAGCGCGGGCGCCGACCCGGGGCCGGCGTGCTACGGGCGCGGCGGGACCGAGCCGACCGTCACGGACGCCTGCGTGGCGCTCGGCTACTTCGATCCCGGCTATTTCCTGGGCGGGGCGATGCCGCTCGACGCGCGCGCCGCGCAGACCGCGCTCGAGCGGCTCGGCGCGCAGCTGCGGATCGACGCCGTGGCCGCGGCCTGGGGCATCCACGAGATCGTGGCCGAGAACATGGCGGCCGCGGCGCGCGTCTACCTCATCGAGCGCGGGCAGGATCCCCGCCGCTTTGCCATGGTCGCGTTCGGCGGCGCGGGTCCGGCCCATGCCGCGCGCGTCGCCCGCATTCTCGGCCTGCGCGACGTCGTCGTGCCGCCCGCGTCCGGCGTGGCGTCGGCGCTTGGATTTCTCGTGTCGCCGACGAGCGTGGATCTCGTCCACTCGCTGCCCGGGCTGCTGGACAACCTGGACTGGCCCGCAGTCGACGCGCTCTACCGGCGCATGGAAGCGGACGGGAGCGCGATGCTGCTCGACGCGGGGGTGCCTGCCGGGGCGGTCGCGAGCCACCGGCGCGCCGAGATGCGGCTCGCGGGGCAGTTCCACGACATCGAGGTGGCGGTGCCGGACGGGGAGCTCACCGCCGCGGCCGCGGCCGGCCTCACCACGACGTTCGAAGCGGAGTACCGCCGGCTGTACGGGACGTTCCTCCCGGACCGGCCGATCCAGGTCCTGAACTGGCGCGTGCTCGTCACGGGTCCGCGCCCGGAGATCGCGTTGCCGCGTCGCGAGATCGATCCTTCGGCCAGTCCCGCGGCCGCGCTACGTGGCCGGCGGCGCGCCTACTTCCCGGAGACGGAAGGGTTCGCGGACGTCCCCGTGTACGACCGGTACCGGCTGCGGCCCGGATGCGCGGTGCCCGGCCCCGCGATCGTGGAGGAGCGGGAAGCCACCACGGTCGTCGGCCCCGGCGATACCCTGTCGGTGGACGCCGTCTCGAACTTGCTGCTTCGGGTTGGCCGATCCCACGCCGCCGGAGGATCATCATGACGTCCCGGTTCGATCCGGTGGCGCTCGAGATCATGTGGAGCCGCCTCGTCAACATCGCGGAGGAATGTTGGATTACGATCTGGCGGACCGCGTTCAGCACGATCATCGGCGAGGCCCAGGACTTCGGGTGCGAGCTGTTCGACGCGGACGCGGAGTCGATCGCCCACTCCCCGCGCTCCATGCCGGTCTTCAACTTGACGCTGCCACTGGCCGTGCGCCGGATGCTGGAAGCGTTTCCCCGGCAGACGCTCGCCCCGGGGGACGTGCTCGTCACCAACGACCCGTGGATCTGTGCGGGCCACCTGTACGATCTCGCGGTCGTGACGCCGGTGTTTCGCCGGGGGACGCTCGTCGGGCTGGTCGGGTCGATCGGGCACTGCTCCGACATCGGCGGCACCCGCGACTCGCTCAGCGCGCGCGAGATCTACGACGAAGGGCTGCAGATCCCGCCCCTCAAGCTGTACCGCGGCGGGGCGCCCAACGACGATCTCATGGCGATGATCCGGGCCAACGTGCGCCGCCCAGAGATGGTGCTCGGCGACATCCAGGCGCAGGTGAGCAGCAACCAGGTCGGCGCGGCGCGTCTGGTCGCGTTCATGGACGAGTACGGCCTGGACTCGCTTGCCGAGCTCGCGCGCGAGGTGCAGTCACGCGCCGAGCGGGCCATGCGCGATGCGATTCGGACCGTCCCCGAGGGCACGTATCGCAGCGAGGTGGGGGTCGACGGCCTCGCCGAACCGCTGCGGTTACCCTGCGCGGTCACGGTCCACGGCGACGAGATCACCGTCGACTGGACCGGCGCGCCGCCGCAGCTGCCGCGCGGCGGGGTCAACTGCACGTATCACTACACGGCGGCCCACACCACGTATGTGCTCAAATCGATCCTCACGCCTGAGATCCGGTCGAACGCAGGATGCTACCGTCCCTTCCACGTGATCGCGCCCGACGGCTCGGTGCTCAACTGCCGGCATCCCGCCTCGGTGAACGAGCGGACGCACACGGGATGGTACCTCGGCCCCGCCGTGTTCATGGCGCTGGCGCCGGTGCTGCCGGACCGCGTCCAGGCGTTCACGGGTCTGCCGATCGGGATGGGGGCGTACGGGTTCGACGCGGCGGGCCGAGTGTTCAATGACCACCTGTTCCAGGGCGGCGGCCAGGGCGCAAGCGCGCACGGCGACGGCAAGTCCGCGCTCCTGTATCCGACGTCGGCGGCCAACGTGTCCGTGGAGATGTTCGAAAGCCGCACCCCGCTGCTCGTCGAGTGCAAGGAGCTCATTCCGGACTCCGGCGGTCCCGGCCGCTTTCGCGGCGGGCTCGGCCAGCGGGTTCGGATGCGCCTCCTCGAGCCCGTCCCGCAGCCGGTCCTGGTCGACTTCCGGCCGCACGGCCGGCGCGTCATCACGCCGGGACTGCACGGGGGCCTCCCGGGCCGGCTGGCGGACGCCTACCTCCTCGATGGTGGCGGCGGCGACGGACGCCCGCGCCGGAACGGCGGCGACGGCGTGGCTGAGCTCCGCACGCCCGCGGAGCGGGCAACGATCGAGATCGCCGGCGGAAGCGGCTACGGCGCGCCGGGAGACCGGCCCCTCGCGGCGGTCCAGGCCGATCTCGACGAAGGCTACGTCACCGCGGACGGCGCGAGGGCCTACGGGGTCACGGCGGACGGCGGCCGCGCACGGCGAGACGAGCCCTCGCGCGGCGCCTGACCGCGGTCGCGCGGCGACCAATTGCCTCGCGTCGGATGTGCGACCAGGGTAGACAGGCTGGGCGGACATGGCCGAAGCGGGCGTTGGGCGTGTAGCGGAGGGCAGGTCCGCCTAGCTCCGACCCTTGCCGAAGTAAGGCCATGGTGTACTATCGGTTTTCGAGCGTGTACCGCTCCACCCAATCGGCGAGACGCGCGACGACGTCGAGCCGGTGACTGGGGCGGCCGCTGCCCCGAAACGCATGGCTCTGGCCGGGGTAACGCACGAACTCCACCGGCACCCGGCCGATCGACGCGAGGGCCACATACAACTCCTCGCCCTGCCCGATCGGGCAGCGGTCATCGGCCTCGCCGTGCACGATCAGCGTCGGCGTGACGACCCGCTCGGCATAGTTGATCGGGGAGAGCCGCCGGTACAGCTCGCGGTGCCCGACGAGGTCACCCCCCGTCTCCCAGGCGCTGAACCACGGCCCGATGTCGGACGTGCCGTGGAACGATTCGAAGTTCACCACGGGAGCCCCGACCGCGGCGGCCTTGAATCGGTCCGTATGCGTGATCGTCCACGCGGTCATGAACCCGCCGTACGAGTACCCGCTGACGGCGAGCCGCGCCGGATCCGCCACCCCGGCCGCGACGAGATCGTCCACCGCGGCCAGCTGCTCCGCGAGGTCGTGCTCACCCCAGCGGCCCCGGATCCCGTGGGCGAATGCCTTGTCGTACGAGCCCGATCCTGTAGGGTTCAATTCGAGCACCGCCCACCCTCTGGACGCCAGGACGTACGCGTGGAACGTCCCGATGGGAAACGCGTTGCCGTGGTAGCTGTGCGGGCCGCCGTGGATCTCGACAAGCAGCGGAGCCGGGCCGCGGCCGCGCTCCACCGGATGGACGATCCACCCATCGAGATCGCCCCCGTGCGGGCTCGCAAACACGCGATGCTCCACGCGGGGGAGCGCCGCCCCCTCCACGTCCACGCGCTCTTGCCGCAGCGGCAGTTCGTTCGTCCCGTTCTCCCGGCACAGGTAGGCGTTCCCGGGAGCGTCCCACGACGTAGCGCAAAACGCGATGCGTCCGGCGGCGGCCGAAAAGCCTTGCACCTGACGCTCACCGCCGACGATGGTCCGGACGTCCCCGTCCTCAACGGACACCCTCGCGACGTGCACGTTGCCGGCGTCCGCGACCGGCACGGCGACCGTGCGGCCGTCCGGCGACCACGCGGGCGATGGCGTCGCTTCCGGCGGGCGCGCCAGCGCGACAGCGCGAGGATAGGCGGCGGTGAGCGCGCGGGCGCCGCCGCCCGCGGCAGGCACCACCCACACCCGCACCATGGCGTCGCCGAGCCCGAACTCCTGCTCATCGTGGCCGTAACAGGCGATCAACCGGCCGTCGGGCGACCACGAGGGCGCGACCACGCGGCCGACGGCGTCCGTCAGGCGCCGGGCGTTGCCGCCGTCGGCGTCCATCACCCACAGGTCGAAGAGGTTGTAGTCCATCGCCCCGCCCCGGGTGCGTGCGTACGCGATGTGCCGGCCGTCCGGCGACCACGCAGGCGTGACATGCTCCGCGTCGCCGGCCGTTCGCTGCGTGACCTCGCCGCTCTCCAGCGCCGCCACGAAGACGTGCGCCACCGCGTCGAACGTGTAGCCGGCGCCGTCGGTCTTGTACTGGGCGCGGGTCACGACCCGCGGCCCCTGCGTCCACCGTTCGTGTTCGCCGCCGTTCTGCGGCGCCGGCTCCTTGGCCACGCGCGCCGAGAACGCCAGCCGCGAACCGTCGGGTGACCACACGGCCGGCCCCGCGCCACCCGGAAGGGCCGTCAGGCGCTCCGGCTCGCCGCCCGCGAGCGGGAGCAAGTAGAGCTGGGCCTTGCGCCCGTCGCGATCGGAGAGAAACGCGAGCCAGCGCCCGTCGGGCGACCAGCGCGGCGCCCAGTCCCGGCCCGATCCTCGCGTGAGCTGGATGTGGTCCGTGCCCGCGTCCGTCACCAGCCAGATCGCGGCGCGATACGCGTCGTTTGCCAGGTCCGTCTCCGTGCGGGTATATGCGACGAGCCGGCCGTCGGGCGAGACTTGCGCGTCCGAGACGACAACGGCATTGGCGAGGTGATCGGGTCGGATGACGCGCGCGGTACTAGACAACGGAGGCCTCCCGGAGTGGAGATGCGATGGCCTGCTTCACGGCGAGCGCGCGGGCTTCCTGCGGCGCGAGGAGCGCGCGTTGCAATCGAGCGGCGTGCAAGCGTTCCGCGGACGGCCGATGTCGTGGGTTGGCGCGGGCGGCGAATCAGCAGCCCGCGCCGATCGCCACCAACCGCCGGTCCAACTCCAGGGCGTGACGGCGATGTGTGAGCTCGGCCGATACGCCCTCGAAGACATACTGGAGCACCGCCGGCACCATGGGGGCCCGGCGCTCCTGTTCGAGCGCCCAGATCAACGCAGCCAAGCGGCGAGCCGCGACGCGCGCCTCGCCGCAGGCGGCCGGACCATCCGCGGCGGAACCCTCGAGACGAGCGTGCCCATCCACCCGGACGATGCGTTCCCCCGTCTCGGGACCGGCCGGTCCGTCCGCCCGTGTCCCAAGGGTCTCTTGCTCCCACGACGACTCGGCGGCCGCCGTGTCCCAGGGGACCACGGCATCGCTCTCGAGGAACACCGCGCCGAGCGGCGGCAGGGTCAACGCCACCGATAGCGGATGGCCGTGGAGCGGGATCGGCTCCGCGAAGGTGCTGCCGTTCAGCACCCCGCTGCCCCCGTACTCCCGCGCGTCGCTGTTCAACAGCTCGCGCCACACCCCGCCCCGCGGCACGCCGATGCGATACCCGTGCCGCGGCACAGGCGTGAAGTTCAGCACGCCGGCGATCAGGGGGCCGGGCGACCGGCCGCGGCGGAGCAGGCTGACCACGCTCTGATCGCGGTCCCCGCAATCGATCCACGCGAAGCCGCGCGGGTCGCAGTCCCACTCGTGCAGCGCCGGCCGCTCGCGGTACACGCGGTTCAGCGCGCGCACCCAGCGCTGGACGCCGAGGTGCGGCGAATACGTCAGCAGGTGCCAGTCCAAACTCTCGTCGTGGTGCCACTCCCGCCACTGCCCGAACTCGCCGCCCATGAACAAGAGCTTCTTCCCGGCCTGCAGGTACATGTAGCCGAGCAACAGCCGCAGGTTCGCAAATTTTTGCCAGTCGTCGCCGGGCATCTTCGCCAAGAGCGAGCCCTTGCCGTGCACGACCTCGTCGTGGGACAGCGGCAGCACGAAATTCTCGGTAAAGGCATAGATCCCGCGAAACGTGAGCGTGTCGTGGTGGTACTTCCGGTGCGCGGGATCCTGCGTCATGTACACCAGCGTGTCGTGCATCCATCCCATGTCCCACTTGAACCCAAACCCGAGGCCGCCCCCGCTCGTCGGCCGCGACACCTGCGGCCATGCCGTGGACTCCTCGGCGATCGTGTACGCCGACGGGTGCTGGCGGTACACTTCCTCGTTCAGCCGGCGGAGGAACGCGATCGCCTCCAGGTTCTCGCGGCCGCCGTACTCGTTCGGGATCCACTCGCCCTCGCGCCGCGAGTAGTCGAGGTACAGCATGGACGCGACCGCGTCGAGGCGGAGGCCGTCGGCGTGGTACTTGTCGAGCCAGAACAGCGCGTTGCTCAGGAGCACGCTCCGCACCTCGTGGCGGCCGTAGTTGAAGATGCCGCTGTTCCAATCCGGGTGCAGGCCGCGCCGGGGATCGGCGTGCTCGTAGACGTGCGTGCCGTCGAAGTAGACCAACCCGTGCTCGTCCGTCGGGAAGTGGGACGGCACCCAGTCCAGGATCACGGCGATCCCGAGCCGGTGAAACGAGTCCACGAGGTGCATGAAGTCCTGCGGCGCGCCGTAGCGGCCGGTCGGCGCGAAGTAGCCCGTGGTCTGGTACCCCCACGACCCGTAGAATGGGTGCTCCATCACCGGCATCAACTCCACGTGGGTGAATCCCATGTCCCGCACGTAGCGCGGCAGCCGGGCGGCGAGCTCGCGGTACGTCAGATAGCGGCAACCTTCCTCGGGCACGCGCATCCACGACCCGAGGTGCACCTCGAAGATGGCGACGGGTGCCTGGAGCACGTTCCGGCGGCCGCGGGCCGCCATCCACGCTCCGTCGCCCCACGTGTACCCGAGGTCCCACACGATGGAGGCCGTGCGCGGCGGCTCCTCGGTGCGCAGCGCGAAGGGGTCGGCCTTCTCCACCTCATAGCCGCCGCCCCGGGTCACGATGTGGTACTTGTACAGGCTGCCGGGAGGCAGCCCGGGGACAAACCCTTCCCAGATGCCGGACGAGCCGCGCGGCCGGAGCGGATGCGCCCGCCGGTCCCACTGGTTGAAGTCCCCGATGACCGAGACGTGCTCCGCGTTCGGCGCCCACACCGCGAAGTACACGCCCGGCATGCCATCGACCGTCATCAAATGTGCGCCGAGCTTGTCGTAGAGTCGCAGGTGGCTCCCTTCGTTGAACAGGTAGAGATCGTCGGCCGTCAGCAGCGTCGCGTCCAACACACCCGTCGTTCTCGTCATTGCCGCACCTCCCCGGCGCCTAGCCGTCCGCCGCGACCGGCTCTGCGAACCAAGCGTGCGTCGGCTGCGGCACGCGCCGTCCGTTCATCGTTGCCACAGGATAAACCCTGCTTCCCCCGGCACCCGCGCCTCGGGATGATACGGGATGACCCGCGGCGTATAGTCCGACGCCGGACGCGCCGTGGACACGCGCGCCCGATAGTGGTAGCGGGCGCCGTCGGATGGCCGCGCGCAGAGCGTCATCGCCACGCGTTCCGACGGCGCGCCGTTCGCGCCGGGGGGAGCGTACAACTCGACCGCGACCGACGCCGGATCGACCGCGCCGAGCGCCACCGTGACGTCGAACTGCCGGTCGCCCGCCTCCTCCCGCACCTCTAGCGGGCCGAACGCGATCTCCGGCCAGCGCGTGCCCACCTGGCCCCACCAGGTGCGCAGCGCCTTGGCGAGGTGCGCTCCGTCCGCGGCCCGGCGCCGGAAGGTCTCCGCGGCGGGCCGGTACATGCCGTCCACGTACTCCCGCATCATGCGATTGCCGCTGAACTGCGGTGCCAGCCGCGCCATGCTGGCGCGCATCCTCGTGAGCCAGGCACGCGGCAGGCCCGCCTCGTCCCGCGCGTAGAACTCCGGCACGACCTTTTCCTCGAGCAGCTGGTAGAGTTGCGCCGCCTCCTCCGCGTCTCGCGCAGCATCCGGCTGGCCCTCGCGCCCCTGGATCGCCCATCCGAGATCGGCGGCGTACGCTTCGTCCCACCACCCGTCGAGGGCCGAGAGGTTGAGCCCGCCGTTGACGAGCACCTTCATCCCGCTGGTGCCGCAGGCCTCCCAGGGACGACGCGGGGTGTTGAGCCAGACGTCCACACCCTGCACGAGCTCTTGCGCCAGCGTCATGTCGTAGTCTTCGAGAAAGATGGCGCGCCCCTGCACGGCCGGGTCCGCGGCAAACTCGGTCCAGGCCCGCACGCTCTCCTTGCCGGTCGCATCGGCGGGATGGGCCTTGCCCGCGACGATGATCTGCACCGGCCGCGCGGCGTCCGAGAGCAACCGGGTGAGGCGGGCGCGGTCCCGCAGCAACAGGGTTGGGCGTTTGTACTCCGTCATCCGCCGCGCGAACCCGAGCGTCAGCGCCGCGGGGTCCAGGACGTTGCGGGCGCGCGCGGTCGCCTCCGGACTCGCGCCCTGCTGGGCCACCTGCCGCGCGAGCCGGTCGCGGGCATACCGCACCAGCTCGAAGCATTTCTCGGTCCGAAACTCCCACAGGCGCGAATCCGAGATGCGCTCCATCATCTCCGCGGCCGCGGGGACGTCGCCCCGCCAGCGTTCCTTGCCACAGGCCTCTGACCACAGCGCGTCCGCGCCCGCGGAATCCCACGACGGCATGTGCACGCCGTTTGTCACGTGGTGCACGGGGATCTCAGCCTCCGGCCAGCGGGGGTACAACGGCTGGAAGATTCGCCGGCTCACCGCCCCGTGCAGCCGGCTCACGCCGTTGGCCGAAATGCACCCGCGCATGGCCAGGTGCGCCATGCTGAACGGCTCCTGAAGGTCGTCCGCATGCTGGCGGCCGAGGCCGAGCAGATCACGTGAGGGTACGCCGCCCGGATCCACCAGGCCGGGCAGCTGCGAGAGATGCCGGGCCACCAGATCCGGAGGAAACCGGTCGAAGCCGGCCGGGATCGGCGTGTGCGTGGTGAAGACGTTGCCGGCACGTGTGGCCCACCACGCATCCCAGAACGACACCCCCGCCTCGGCCATGAACCGCCGCGCCCGCTCGATGACCACAAACGCCGCGTGGCCCTCGTTGAGGTGGCATACCGTCACCGGCACGCCGAGCGCTTCGAGGGCGCGCCAGCCCGCGACCCCGAGCACGAACTCCTGCAGAAACCGCTGGTCCGTGCCGCCCCCGTACAGGGTGCTCGTGATGCCCCGATCGGGGGCGCTGTTCCATGGGTCGTTGGTGTCGAGCAGGTACAACGTCACTCGTCCCACGGCGGCGCGCCACACCCGCACCCACAGCGTCCGTCCGGGCAGCGGCAGCGGGATGCGGAGCCACGAGCCCTGCGCCGTGCGGGCCGGCTCGATGGGCAGGCTTGCCGGATCACTGTACGGGTAGCTCTCCTGCTGCTGTCCCTGCACGTCCAGGACCTGTCGAAAGTAGCCTTCGACGTACAGCAGCCCCGCCGCCACGAGCGGCACGCCGAGGTCGCTCGCGGTTTTCAGATAATCGCCGGCGAGCACCCCGAGGCCGCCGGCGTACAGCGGCAGCCCGTCGCTCAGGCCGAACTCCATGCTGAAGTATGCCACCGTTCCGAGACCGGCCGCGCGGCCGGTGCGGGCGCACCACCCCGGATCGCGAAGATACCGCCGCCGCTCGTCCATCAACCGGCGGAGCGCGTCCAGGAACCCTCGATCCCCGGCCAGCCGCTCGAGCGTCACGCGGGGGACTTCCTGGAGCACCAGCCAAGGGTTACGAAACCGCTCCCAGGCGTCGGCACTGAGGGCGCGCCACAGCGCGTCCCCGGCGTGATTCCATGTCCAGCGGAGGTCCAGCGCGAGCTCGTGGAGCCCTTCGAGTTCATTCGGAAGATCGACCCGCGGGACGGCGTGCAACCGGCTCACTCACCCCCGTGTGGGAACGTTGTGCGTCGGCGGAAGCGGGCCGCCGCCGGTGCGCACCCTGCGCTTCGGCGAGGCACCCGCATGAAAGGGCCGCCCGGCGCCCGATCGTGGCGGTCCTCCCTGCCACTGCTCGGGTTATTCCCTGGATGCGATCCGGCATCCTCGCGGCGCCTCTCCCGCGTCCGGCGGAGGAACGCGTGAAGTCGCTCAGAGTTTTCGAAGCGTTTACCCCGCCGTAACGCCAGATCGTGGCGGCGTTGCCTACGCTTGAAGAAAAGCAATAGTCGGCGTCCGGCGCCGTCCCCTGCAGCCACGAACGCACCCTGGAACCGGACTTCGGTTCACCGCTCAGGCGCGGGAAGCACACGGAGGGGTGCGCATGTATCGCGCGACGACCTACGCGACGTACGAGAGCGTGGCCAGGGTCGAGGCCCTGGATCCGCTCACGGTCAAGATCACGTTCACGAAGCCGACCCCCGCCTGGTGCCGTCGCCGGGCCCCAGGCGGATGACGGCGACAAGCAGCGCCGGATCGTGGTTTGGCTGCGAGGATACGGACCCGCGCACAGTTTGACCGCTGGACTCTGACGAGGAGGAACGAGCCATGCGCAATGGATGGGTACGACGCGGCGTTTTTGGCGCGCTGGCCGCGGCGCTTGTGGCAACGCTCGGACCGTGGATGCCAGGCAGCGGCGCGGCGCCGGCGCTGGCGGCGTCCCGCGGCGCGTCCGAGACCGTTCGGATCGCGATCGCGACGGACCCCACGGGGCTCGATCCGGAGTCGGTGCTCCAAAACGAAGCCGGCTTCGTGATGTCCACGATCTACGACGGCCTCACGAAGTACCGGCCGGGCACGACGACAGTGGAGCCCGGCCTCGCCACGTCGTGGGCGATCTCCCAGAGCGGCCGGCGGTACGTGTTCACACTCCGGCGCGGCGTCACGTTCCAGGACGGCACGCCGTTCGATGCGAAGGCCGTCACCGCGTGGCTCGACCGGATCCTCAACCCCCGCGACCCGCACTACGTCGGCAACCAGCAGGGGATCAATGACTTCAACCACTTCACGTTCGGAGACGTCGGGAGCTACAAAGCGCTCGCGCCCGACAAAGTCGCAATCACCCTCAAGAAACCGAACGCGGAGTTCCTCGCGGATCTCGCGATGGCGTGGTCCGGTGTGACGAGCCCAACGGCCGTCGACCGGTACGGATACGGCCTGATGACGCATCCCGTGGGCACGGGACCGTTTGCCTTCGTGCGATGGGCGCGCGGCCAGTACATCGAGCTCCGCGCCAATCCCGATTACTGGGGCGGCGCCCCCAGGGTCGGAGAGATCATTTTCCAGGAGATCCCCGAAGCGTCGGTGCGGCTGCTTTCGCTCGAGCAGGGCAAGGTGCAGATCCTCGGCGACGTGCCGCCCCAGGACGTGGCGCGCCTCCGCCACATGGCGAGCGTGCGCGTGCTCACCCAGCCCGGGCTGGCGGTGGACGGCATCTCCCTGCCCGTGCAGACGCCGCCCTTCAACGACGTCCGGGTCCGGCGCGCCCTCAACTATGCGGTCGACAAGCGGGTGCTCGCCAAGGACCTGTTTTTTGGGCTGGCCAAACCCATGAACTCGCCCGACTCCACCGACGAATGGAGCTACGTCGCGCAGACGTCGTACACGTACGATCTCGCGACGGCAAAGGCGCTGCTCCGCGAGGCGGGGTATCCAAACGGGTTTGCGGCGACGCTGTACACGTACACCAATCCGCGCGGCTACAATCCCGCCGGCGGCGCCAAGGTCGCCGAGGCAATCCAGGGCGACCTCGCGCGGGTGGGCGTCCGCCTGACGATCCGCCAGATGGACTTTGCGGCATTTCTGTCAACGGTGCGAAAGGCGTCGTTCTCCGGCATGGCGAGCTCCGGTTGGTCGGGCGACAACGGGGACCCCGACGATTTCATGCAGCCGCTGTACGGATGCACTGCGTTCGACACGGGGAACTCCTCGCACTACTGCAACAAGCAGGTGGACGCGTGGTTCGCCGAGGGTCTCCGCACGACCAGCGAGGCCGCCCGCAAGAAGATCTACGCGCAGGTCGAGGCGCGGATCTGGCGCGACGCGCCCTGGATCTACCTTGTCTACGCGACCCAGGTGCGCGCCGAGTCGGCCGACGTCCACGGCTATCTGCTGAACCCGACTGAGATGTTCTTCGACATGCAGCGGGTCAGCATCTCGAGCCACTGACGCCGCACGGCGCGGCGGCGCCCGGAAGCCGTTAGGCCGGCCGGACGCCGGCATCGCCGGGCGACTTCCGCGCCGCGATCCCGAAGTCGGAGCGCGACGTGGGGCGGTTCCTACTGCGCCGGGCACTGCTGGCGGTCCCGATCCTGTGGGGCGCTGCGACGCTCGCCTTTCTCGGGCTTCACATCGTCCCCGGAGGCATCGCTCAAGCGATCCTCGGCCAGCACGCGAGCGCGGCCGCGATCGCGCAGATTCGGCATCAGCTCGGCCTCGACCAGCCGCTCTACGTTCAGTACGCGCGGTTTCTCATGAGCGCGGCGACCGGCCATTATGGCATCTCGTTCCGGACGCATGATTCGGTAGCGACCGACATCGGCCAGGCGCTTCCCTACACGATTCAACTGTCCTGTGCCGCCCTGCTGCTCGCGCTCGTCCTCGGGATCCCGAGCGGCGCGGTCGCGGCGGCGCGCGAGGGGTCGCTCGTCGACACGGCGCTCAGCTCGGGCGTGCTCGTCGGCGTGTCGATGCCGGTGTTCTGGACGGGTCTCTTGCTCATTATTGCCGGGGCCGCTAAGCTCGGGTGGTTCCCGATCTCCGGGGCGCTGACGCCCGGGGTGATCGTTCCACACGTGACCGGGATGCCGGTCGTCGACGCCGCGCTCGCAGGAGATCCCGCCGCGCTCGGCGACGCGGTCGTGCACCTCGCGCTGCCGGCCATCGCGCTGTCGCTGTATCCGCTGGCGTTCATCGCCCAGATGACCCGGGCCGCACTCGTCGAGGCGCTCGGAGAGGACTATGTCCGCACGGCCCGAGCCAAGGGGCTCTCGGCCCGCGTCACGGTACTGCACCATGGGCTCCGCGCTGCGCTGATCCCGGTCGTGGCGGTAGTGGGGCTCCAGTTGGGGGGCCTGTTGAGCGGCGCGATCCTCACGGAGACGGTGTTCGCAATCCCGGGGATCGGCTGGCTGACCGTGAACGCGATCCTGTTCCGCGATTACCCGGTCGTGGAGGGCGTGGTCGTCGTCACCGTCGCGCTGTTCGTGCTCGTCAACCTCCTAGCGGACGTTACCTATGCCGTCGTCGACCCACGCGTCCGTTACTGAGCGCTTGCCGCAAGCCGCGGCGGCCGAGGCGCGGCGTGGCCCCGCGCCGACGGCATTGCGCCGATTCATGCGCCGTTCGGCCGGGGTGCTCGGCGCCGCGATCCTCGCGACCCTGGTGCTGACCGCCGCATTCGCGGGGCAACTTGCGCCGTACCATCCGCTCGCGCAAGACCTGGCGCACGCCCTCGAACCGCCGTCCAACACCCACTGGCTCGGCACGGACGAGTTCGGCCGCGACATCCTGAGCCGGATCATCGCCGGAACCCGGATCGAGCTGCTCATCGGCGTCGGCACAGTGGCGATGGCGCTCGTGGCCGGCGTCGCGGTCGGGCTATACACAGGATACTACGGCGGCGTCGTGGGCGAGGGTCTGATGCGGCTCATGGACATCTTGCTCGCGTTTCCCTACCTGCTCTTGGCCCTGATGGTGATCGCGATTCTCGGCCCGGGCCTCCTCCGGGCGATGGCGGCGGTGAGCATCCTGACCATCCCCCAGTTCGCCCGGCTGGTCCAGGGCCTCGCGCTCACACTGCGCGAGCGCCAGTATGTCGAGGCATCCCGCGCCGCCGGCGCCTCGGGCTCCTACATCGTGCGCCGTCACCTGCTCGTGAACATGTGGGGGCCGATCATCGTGCAGGCCACCCTCAACGTCGGGGCGTCGATCATCGCGGCCGCGGGTCTCGGATTCCTGGGCCTTGGCGCCCAGCCGCCGACGCCCGAGTGGGGGGCGATGCTGAGCACCGGGCGCGACTACATGCTGACGTCGTCGTGGGTCGCGACGTTTCCCGGGCTGGCCATCCTCGTCACGGTAATCGGCTTCAACCTGTTCGGCGACGGACTGCGCGCGGCGATCGGCGGTTGATCGAGGGCACACTGCGACCGCCCCCAAGCGCTGCGTGAATCGCCCTTACTGCGCTCGCCGAACGTGCGGTAGAGATTTCCCCCCGGGTTAGGATTTCGGCGCCGGATTCTTGGTTGGAGTCGCGTATACGACGTACCAGATCCCACGGGCATCCTTGAAGCCCTGCCCCGCCGTCTGCCCGGGTTTTCGATCCACGACGTACGTGTAGAGCGGCCAGCCATCGTACGTCACCTGCCTCTTGCCGTCCTTCCGGGTGATGACGTGGAGCGCGCTTTGGACCACGCCCGCGCCGGCTACCGCTCTTCCTCCGGGACCCGGCGCAACGATCGGCCACAGCGTCACACAACCATAGGCCGTGTAGCAGTTACTGATGTTCTTGCCGTCGGCGGTGTATCGATAGAGGACCATTCCTTGGGCATCGACCAAGATTTCGCCGAGGCTCGTGTGCACCGCCTTGATCGTCGGTTGCCCCGACGCTACTGGATCGCCGGCGGCAGCCAGAGCGGCTGCGCCACTAGAAGAGTTCTGCAAAAGGGGCCCCACGAGTATCGCCAAGAATGCCACCGCCGCCTGCGTTGCCGTGATTGCCCGGGGGCGCCCGCCGTGGCGACCGCGCCGATGACGAATCGAAATGCGCATCATACCGCCTCCTCATCACCGGAACCGGAGTCTTGCGATGCCGACGGACTATCTGAACCCTACAATGTGATACGTGACCGTTGCGGCGCTCGTTCGACGACGCCTGGGCTAGGCCGAAAAAGGCCAGGATGAGAATGGCGAGCTCTGAGACCCCGTCGTCAGCGCGGTGGACGCGTGCGGCGCGCTCACCCTCTTCCCCTTACGACGACGCGCCCGAGGGCATCTGTCCCACGTGCGCGACGATGTAGCGGGTGTGACCGTCGCGAAGCACGAGCAGGAGCATCCGCGTTCCGACCGCGCTGTGGTGTACCAGCGCCGCAAGGTCCGCGGCGTTGGTCGTCGGCCGGCCGTTCGCCTGCTCGATCACGTCCCCTTGCTGGAGCCCCGCGCGCGCCGCCGGGCTGCTCGGCGCGACTTCGGCGATCACCACGCCCTTGGTCCCGGCCGGCACGTGGAGCGTCGAGGCCAAAGCCGGCGTGAGGGTCCGGATGCCGACGCCCAAGTATGGGTGCACGACGTGTCCCGTCGCGATGAGCTGGCGCATGATGCTCTGCGCCGTGTTGATCGGGATAGCGAAGCCGATGCCCTGGCCGGCCGCGCTCTTCGCTGTGTTGATGCCGATCACTTGACCCGCGGTATTCACCAGAGGCCCGCCGCTGTTTCCGGGGTTGATCGGCGCATCGGTCTGGAGAAACGACTCCTGGGGACCATTCGCAATTGTCCGGCCGGTGGCGCTGATCACGCCCACCGTCACGGTGAAGTTCAACCCGTAGGGGTTGCCGATCGCGATCGCCCAGTCCCCCGGAACGAGCGCGGCTGAGTTGCCCAAGGGCGCCACGGGCAGCCCCCGCGCGGGAATCTTCACGACGGCGAGGTCTGTCACGGAATCGGTGCCGACGACCGTCCCCGTAAATTTGCGCCCGTCGAGCAAGGTGACCGTGAGATGCTGGGCGCCGGCCACGACGTGCGCGTTCGTCAAAATGTAGCCGTCGGGGCTCACGATCACCCCGGACCCAATGCCCTGTTGCTGAACCGGACCGGATGGCAGCCCGGGGGTCACGCCGAAAAAGTCCTGGAAGTCGCTGAACGGGTTTTGGATCGTCCGGACCGTACTGATGTTGACGACCGCAGGGCGAACTCGTTGCACCGCCGCCACGAAGGGGCTTGTCTCCCCGGGAGGCGCCGGCGGGAGAATCCTCGGTTGAGCCGCCGCCGTCTCCGCTCCCCCCGGTCGCGTGGCGAGCACAGCGCCCGCCACGCCGCCTCCCGTAGCAACGAGGGCCAGGACGACGACTGCGATGAAAGGCCGAAGAACTCTCATCTCAACACTCACCTCGTTCTGCTCCTTCGATGATGACCGCGCGGCCGGACCTCGTCCGCCCCCGGACGAGTCCACGGCAGAGCCGTCCGTTCCGCCTTGTGTAGCCTGGTTTTGGCGGCTAGTTCCGCCTCTACGGTACCGGAGGAGGAAACGGGCGACGTTACGGGGCGCTTAACGTGACGGAAACTCTTGGCAAAATCGCAGACTGCGCGCCTTACGGGCGCGCGGCAGCGGCCCCATGCAACTCGCCCGCATTGTCCTTTCCGCGGCCCGAAACCCGACCGTGTCGCTCGGGAAAGACCTGGTTCGCGCCTCAAAACCGCCATCCGCCGACGCGGCCTCCTGCACCACGCCGTCCCGAAGCCGCCGGCTGCGAGGTTCTCGTGGCCCTCGGGGGTTGCGATCGCACAAACGCTAGGAAAACTTGTGCTAAACTAGTTCGCCATGAAAAATGATGGCGCAACCCGGCATAAAATCTGGGTTTCTTCGCTGCGCGCGCGACAAAACGATAGGATTCCCATCCGACGAATCGAACT
>JAJPIA010000030.1 GCA_021324975.1 Bacillota bacterium | reverse complement strand
GCGGATCGAACCCGACGGGCACGATCGACGACTGCGGGATGTAGAAGCGCTCGGCGAGGATCGCGTCGGGGTAGTTCAACGTCAGGCGAACGGTCCGCCGGTCCAGCCTGGTCATCGCCTTGGCGTTGATCGATCCGAGGCTCTTCGCCGCCTTGCCCGGATTCTTTGGGTCGAGGATCCGCGCGAACGAGAACATGAGGTCATCCGCGGTCAGCGGCTTGCCGTTGTGGAACGTGACACCGCTGCGCAGCCGGATCGTTGCGACGGTCGCCGTGGTGTTCAAGTCGATGGATTCGGCGAGGCCGTAGCGCAGCGTGAGGTTGTCGTGCTCGAAGTAGGTCAGCGTGTCGTAGAGCTGAAAGACCCGTTGGAGGTCCATGTCGGACTGGCCGAAGTGGCAGTCCACGGTATCCTTCGCGTTGCCGAGACTTCCAACTCTCAGCGTGCGGGCGGTCGCTTGCGCGAACACATCCTCCCTCACCGCCAAGGCGCCGACGGCGGCCAGACCGGCACTGACGAAGCGGCGCCGGGTCAGCACAGTGGGCTTAGCCAACACATGAGCCTCCTCTCACGCACGAGATCGATTCAAAACGGGTCCGCCGCGGTCTTCCGTTTGGCATTTGTCAACTCCTGCCCTCGACGGGCTGCGCAGCAGCCTGACAATGTAGGGCCCGGCCCTCGGCCCGATGGTCTCCGGCCGCATGTCTAGCAAATGTCTACACCGTCGGCTTCGGGGGCATGAAGAGGGACAAACCTAGTCGCGCCTCACGAACAGGCAAACCCGGAGTAATCCGGGGACGCAAAGTCACAGAGCCACGGATTCCGTGGCTGGCTGGGCCGCCGAACGAGGACGCCAGAACCCCTGCTTGCAGGGGGGAGGTGATTTATGCCTCGGCGGACCACTCTGGACCGGCACCTGCAGGAACTTCACCCAACCGGCCCGCGCATAGCCCGCAGCAAGAAGTTTGACGCATCGCTCGACATACTGTGCAGCTTGGGACTCTCCACGCATGCCGTTGAGTTCTTCATGTGTGCCGCTTACGAACGGCGGCGATTGCCGCATGAGATCGTGCGCGAGCTCATCGAGGAATACGTTGCACGTGTCGACACAATGGTTGCGGCATCATGGACTTCAGGCCATCCCGCCTGATGATTTCCACCTTTATCATTCCTACACACACGCCATCGTACGCTTTCCCTGGATTCCACCGGGGAGGTGATCCGCGTGCGACAGTTGGCCGGGGCTTTGTTGATGGTGGCGGCGCTGGCGCTTACCGCGATCCCGGGAAGCGCCTTGACCGGCAGGCCCGCCCCCGATTTCACGGGTGGCGGACCGTGGTTCAACACGGACAAGCCGCTCACGCTCGCCGGCCTGCGTGGCAGGGTGGTGGTGGTTGATATGTGGGCCGCCGGCTGCATCAACTGCATCCACACACTGCCGTACGTCAAGCACTGGGACGCCGCATATCGGGCCCAGGGCCTGGTGGTCGTCGGCGTCCACTCGCCGGAGTTTGACCACGAACGCGCCGTGGCCTACGTCAAAGACGCGGTCGCCCGCGAGGCGATCAAGTACCCGGTCGTGATGGACAACGACTTTCGAATCTGGAAGGCCTACGGGAATGAGTACTGGCCGACGCTCTACCTGATCGACAAACGCGGCAACATCCGCTACACGCACATCGGCGAGGGCGCGTACGACGCCACGGAGCAGATGATTCGGACGCTGCTCGCCGAGCCTGGTTAGGCGCAGCGATCGCTCCCGGATCGCCACGATCGCCGCGTTCGGGCGTGGAGCGAAGACCGGCATCAAGTTGCTTGGCCAGGGCCGCGGCGCGGATCCCGGGGTTCAAATCCGCAGCGCCGCCCGGCTGCAACTCGCTGAGGCGGTGACCGCCGGCAAGATTTCGACCTGCTTCCGTCGCGCGTCTGAAGCTCGGTCGACGGGAGGACCCATCAACGGCGACGCGACGTGGGCCGAGAGAGGCGCCCGTCTCTAGGTCAAGATCGGTTCGACCACGTCCCCGACACTGATAATCCCGCTGCTCACGATGTCGGCCCGCAAACCGCCTCGGTGTACCAGGGCGGCAAGCAGGCGCCGGTCCGTCAGTTTGGCGAGATGATCGCACGGCTCGACCAGTCTGACGCCGCGTAACTCGACCGCCCCGATGCGGAAACCGGTGCCGACCAGATGAGCCAGCGGCACGCCACGTGTCACGACGTTGCGGCGGCAGTCGCCCGGTGCAACCTCAATGCCGTGGTCGCGGCGCAGCGCCTCGATCGTCTCAGCCTCGATGAGCGTCAGCGGCCCTGCCGTTCGCGTGCCGGACCAAGTCCCGGTTCCGCTGAAATACCGGTCGCCGTCGAGCCCGCGCCCCTGGACCGCACGCGCCTCCGCGACGGAGCGCATCGGCGCCCTTGCTGCGCCGGCAATGTGGATTGTCTCGACGATGCCCCGCCACATCGTGGTGTCACCTCGCGTGCAGCGGACGCCGGCCGGCACCCTGTTACTCGAACAGGGGAAACGTGCGGCCGACGCCACGCTCCTCCGCAGCGCGCGCAATTCGCGCCGCCACGGCGACGTCGAAGATGCTCAGGCCGAAGACGCTGACGAAGACCGACGACTCGCGCGGGATCTCGCGGGTCCCCGCGACGAGCCCGCCCAGATCGGCAGCCACGGCGGATTCCTCGAACTGTCCGTCTCGGTACATCCGGAACAACCCTTTGAGACTCGTGCGCTTGAAGTCCCCCCACGCGTCCACGACGACGGCGTCGAACGCACGCACGGCATCATACGAGAACTCATACGGCCCGATGCTCACCGCCGCCATGCCACGATGCACCCAGCCGGCGTGAACGAACGGCGACGCCGCGGCGGTGCATGCGATCACCACGTCGCTCTCTTCCACGGCCGACGGACCGAGGTCGCTCAACTCCGGCGTCCACGGAAGACCGGTGAGGCCGCGCACCAGCCGCTCGGCGTGGTCGCGGGTGCGATTCGCGAGGACGAGACGATGCGCCCCCGGCAGCACCGCCGCCAGCATGCGAAGATGCATCTCCGCCTGGAGTCCGGCGCCGATGAGGGTCGCGGTCGTGGCGTCGGTCCGCCGCAGGCGCTGAAGCGCGACGCCGGTGGTGGCGGCCGTCCGGACCGCGCCGATGAGTGCGCTCTCCATGAGCGCGAACGGACGGCCCGATCTCGGATCCGTCAGCACAATGAGCCCCGTGACGGCCGGGTCCTGCCCGCCCTCGGCGCCGTGGGACGACCGATGCGCCGTCCACTTGATGCCGGCCACGGGTACGGGCCCGCCCAGGTACGCCGGCAGCGCGTAGGCGCCCGTTTCGTCCGCGCCCCCCGCTTGGCGGTCCGCCGTCGCGCGCCAGCGGAGCACCGCTTCGGGCGGCATGATGGTCTCGCCGGCATTCTGCAGGCGCAGGGCCGCTTCAACATCGGCGACGGCAGCATGCATGTCCAGCGCGCCGCAGGCGACCACGTCGCGCCGGCTGAGAAACCGCACGGCCAGGTCCGGCGGTGTCACACCGGCTCGCGCACGGGCGCGCCTGGCGAGGTCACCGGGCGGCGGACTCCGCCGAGAGCAGGGCGTCGGCGAACGCAAACAAGCTCGGCATGCCGCCGGTATGGACGAAGACAACCCGCGGCGAGCGGCCGAGGCGCCCGTTGCGCGCGAGCGTGATCAGCCCATCCATCGCCTTCCCCGTGTAGACTGGGTCCAGCATGATGCCCTCGGTCTGCGCCGTCTGACGGATCGCCGCGAGCCCGCCGTCCGTCGGCACCGCGTATCGAGGACCGACGTGTTCGTCGGTGACGATCAGCGCCTCCTGCGCGCGGGGCTCCGCCCATCCGAGAAGTGCGCGTGTTTCCGCGGCGAGCTCGAGCGTCCGCTCGCGCACGCGGTCCGCCGGCCACGCGACGCTGATGCCGAGCAGCCGCGCCTCCGGCCAGATTCGCTGCAGGCCCACCAGCAGTCCCGCGAGCGTTCCGGCCGAGCCGGCCGCCGCGACGACGTAGTCCGGGCCGCGATCGTCGAGCCGCGCCCACTGCCCCGCCAGTTCTTCCACCGCCAGGACGTAGCCGAGCGCGCCTTTCGCCGATGCGCCGCCGAGCGGGATGACGTACGGACGCCGGCCCGCGGCGCGGAGTTCCTCTGCGCGGGCCTCGATCCGCGGTGCGACGAGGTCCGGGTATTCGTCGTACGGCAGGAAATCCAGGTCGGCGCCGAGCAGGCGGTCGAGCAGCAGGTTGCCCTGCCAGGTGTTCGGCGCCGCGCCCCGGAGGACGAGCAGCGAGTCCATGCCGAACCGGCGCGCCGCGGCTGCGACGATGCGGGCGTGGTTCGATTGGTGGCCGCCCGTCGTGATGATCACGTCGGCGCGTTGCCGGATCGCCTCCGGCATGAGAAACTCGAGCTTGCGGACCTTGTTGCCGCCCCCGCCGAGGCCGGTGTAGTCGTCGCGCTTCATCCACAGCCGCATATCGAGGGCGCGGCCGAGCCGCTCGAGCGGTTCAAGCGGCGTGGGCAGCATCGCCAGCGGGACGCGCGGAAAATCGGTCGGCTGCTTCACGCGTCCAACCCCCGGATGTCGAGGGGCGCCACCGCGTCGAGCGCGCTCCACGGTATCGATGCATCGACCCAGCTCTGGAGCCGGTTGAGGTACAGCACCACCGCGTCGACGACGTCCAATCCCTCGGAGGCGGTCTCCGCGTCATTGATGGCCGAGGCGGCCTTTCGCAGGACGGCGGATGCCGCCGCGCAGTTCCACAACTCCAATCGTCCGGCACACGTGGTGGCGAGGCCGGCGAGGAGCCGCCGCGCCCGCGTCCAGTCCTCGCGCCCCGCGCGGACGTCGCCGCACGCAAAGTACAGGAAGCCGGCCGTCCAATACAGGTCGAAGTTGGCGTAGAGCCGTTTGACCATATCTCGGCTCGGCGGCCGGTGGGCCGCCGCGATCCCGCCGAGGTCCGCCGGGGGGGCACCCCAGCCGGTTGTGACGGCACCGCGGATCTCCGCCGCGACCGCCGCGGCGCTCATCGGTCACCCTCGGCGTCGAGGCGAATTGGGAGTGCGCCGTGACGCCACAGGTCCGGTCCGATGGCGCGCAGCGCGTCGAGGCCGTCGGCCACGCGGGCGAACAGTCCGACCGAGCCGAACGGCACGATGCCGCCGTATAAGATGCACACCGTCTGCCGGTCGGGGTAATAGCCGACGTCGCCGGCCTCGACCTTCATCGCCGGGTTTTCCGCCGGCCACGTGCCCGGGACCATGAAGTACACCTCGTCGCCGGCGAACTTCGCGTGCACGAGGTGACTCTGCACCGGCAGGACGGCTTTCAGCGACTTGCACGTATTCGGGGCACGGTCCGGCAGCAGCCGCAACCGGCAGGTATGCCCGCCGACCCGCAGGCTTAAGAGGTCTTCCGACATCGACACGCCCCTTTCGTGGAATCTCATGCCGCGGGCGCGACGGTCAGGCGGTCCGCGAGCCAGTCGCCCCAGAGGTTGATGCCGAGCACCAGGAGCCCCAGTGCCAGGCCCGGGATCATGACGGGCCACCACGCGATGGCGATGGAGTTGAGCCCCTCGTTGAGCAGCGCGCCGAGGCTCGGCGTCGGGGGTTGCACGCCGAATCCCAGAAAACTCATCGTCCCTTCAAGCAGCACGAACCGGGCCAAGTCGATGGTGAGAACGACGAGCAGCGTGGCGCCCATGTTCGGCAGCACGTGCCGGCCGAGAACGCGCGCGTCGGTCGCGCCCGAGGCGCGGGCTGCGCTTACGTACTCGCGTTCACGCAGTGAGAGCGCCTCCCCCCGCGCCACGCGGGCGTAGGTCACCCAGCCGGTGACGCCCATGACCAACACCAGGTTGCGAATGCCGGGGCCCAGCACCGCGACCACGAGCAGCGTCAGCAGCACGAACGGCACCGCCAGCTGCACGTCGACCAGCCGCATGATGATCGCATCCACCGGTCCGCCGTAGTAGCCGCTCACGAGCCCCAGCGTGACGCCCAGCACCAGCGCGATCGCCGCCGCGGCCGCGGACACGAGCAGCGAGACACGCACGCCGACCAACGTTCGCGCACAGAGGTCGCGACCGAGGGCATCGGTACCGCACAGATGTCCCGCGGTGCCGGGCGGCACGAGCGTGAGGCCGAGGTTTTGCGCGGTCGGCCCGCCGCCGAACCGCGGCGCCGCGATCGCGGCAGCCAGCAGGAGCGCGACCAGCCCCATGCCGGCGAAGCCTTCCGCGGTGCCTCGGAAACGGCGAGGGCGCGCCGGTGCGGTCGTGACCGCCGTCCCTGGCATCGCGGGCACCGCCCCCGCGTTCAGCACGGCTTACCGGAGTTTGATGTCCGCGACCTGGATGCGTGCGTCCGGCCGCGGCGTCCAGGCGACCCTCGAGTCCAGGCCGTAGAGGCTATCCTCTTGGTACAGCGTCAGGAGAGGCACCTGGTCGTGGACGAATTCCTGGATCTTCGTGTAGAGGGCGAGGCGGGCGGACGGGTCCGTGGCATGCCGCGCGTCGTCCAGCAGTCGGTCCAGTTCAGGCATGTTGACCGTCGAATACGGCTGGCCGGAGTGCAAGATGGGGTAGATTGCGGCGTCGGCGTCGAGTGTTTGCGTGCTGCCCCAGCCGAGCATGTAGATCGGCGCTTGCTTATGCACCGGCACGAGTTGTGTGTATACCGTCCACTCCGGAACGCTGAGTTTCGCCCGCACGCCGACCGCCGCGAACTCCTGCGCGATGGCCTGCGACACTTCGGCGCCCATGAGGTACCGGCTTGTTCCCTGCATGTCGATCGCGAAGCCTTCGGGGAAGCCCGCCTCGGCGAGGAGGCTCTTCGCGCGCGCCGGGTCGTACGGATAGGGTTTGATCTTCGAATCGTACCCGAAGTCGAAGGCGCCCACCTGCGTCCCGCTGACGCTGGCGAACCCGCGCAGGATCGTTTTCACGATCGTCGCCAGGTCGATCGCATACGCGAGCGCGCGCCGGACGTTGCCCTTATCGAGCGGCGCCGTATCGGTCTTCAGGCCAAAGTAGATCGTGAGCCCGCCGTGCGGCACCCGCTCGACGCGCAGCTGCGGGCTGCGCTCGACCGTGACCACCCAGGACACCGGCACCGGCTCGATGATGTCGGCCTCCTGCCGCTGCAGGGCGGCGATGCGGTCGACGTCGTTCGGGACCCAGCGGAAGAACACGTGCTGTACCTTGGGCGCGCCCCGCCAGTAGTCGTTGTTGGCGGCCAGCTCCACGTAGTCGTCCTTGGCCCACCGGACGAATTGGTACGGGCCGGTGCCGACCGGGTGCGCGGCGAATCCGGCGTCGCCCACGCGCTCGACGTAGTTGGGCGGGATGATTTCGGTCGGATAACGGCTGAACCTGGTCGGGATGAGGGGATCCGGCTGAGCGGTGACTATGTTCACGGTGTACGGATCGACGACGTCCACCCGGGCCACGGTGTTGATGTACGAAATCGTGGGCGAGCGCTTCGCCGGGTCGAGGACGCGATCCACGGTAGACTTCACCGCCTTGGCATCGAACGGCTCGCCGTTTTGGAACTTGACATTGCGGCGCAGCACGAACTGCCAGGTCGTCGGGTTGAGGAGACGCCAGGATGTGGCGAGCCCTGGCGTGAGTTTCATATTTTGGTCGCGGGTAACCAGCGTGTCGAAGATGTTGTCGACGATGGTGCCCGGCTCCCGGAGAAAGCCGGGGTCCATCCCGAGCGTCGCGGCGGCGCGGGCGATCGTGACCGTCGCCGGTGCGGGCGCGGCCGTGGTCGGCGTCCACAGCGCGAGGAGCGGTAGAGCCGAGACCATCAGAACGGCGGCGCGCCGGATGGTTGCTCGTCGCATTGAGAGCCCCCATATTATGGGACAGTTATGTCCCAGAATGTGCCTGCCTTATTCCTGGTGGCGGGGGCACCTCCTTCCTAGATTCCGCCGAATTTCTGGGTGGAAGGACCGACGGGCGGGAGACGCGAATTGGAGACCGGGGAAATTTTGGGACGTGATGTCCCAATGCCGGGGTCTACGATGCAGCGGGTCCAAGCCGTGGAACGCTCTGTCATGCTGCTTCGCTACGTCTCGAGCGCCAGCGGGCCGGTGGGGATCCGCGAGTGTTCCCGGACGCTTGGCGTGCCGCGCAGCGCGCTCCACCGCATCGCGCACACGCTGGCCGCGACCGGAATGCTACAGACCGACGCCGACGGGCGCTACCGGCTCGGGCCGCTCGCCCGCGGCATCGCCGGCGGCTTCGCCGAGGACCATCAGTTGCTGCGTGCGGCGCTTCGTGAGATGGAGACGGAACTGAAGGACGTCACCTCCCACGTCGGCCGCGTCGACGCAGGACGCGTGCTGGTTCTGGCCGCCCGGGAGGGCCAAGGGCCGGTCAAGGTGAGCGTACACGCCGGAGACCGTTTCTACGTCCACTGCACGGCCATCGGCAAGGCGCTACTGGCGGCGTTGGAGGACCCGGATGTCGCCGACATCGTGCGGGCGCGCGGGCTGCCGCCGCGGACGCCGCATACCATCACCACCCTGGCGGCGTTGCGCCGAGAATTGGCCCAGGTCCGGAAGCGGGGTTTCTCGGTGACCATGGAAGAGAGCACGCTGGGTGTGGCGTCGATCGGCGTGCCGATCCGCGCAGGCGGTCCGGTGCCGCGGATGGCGCTCAGCGTGTCGGTGGCCGTGCAGGACGTGCGTACCCGCGAGGCGCTGAACCGCTTGGCGCAGCGCGTGCTTCTTTCCGCCGAGCGGATCGCCGCCGCGGCGCCTGACCTCTCGCCTGACGGCGGACGGCAGGGGCCGGCACCGGCGGGTCTTGCGGCTCTCTGAAGCGGGACTCCATGTCGAGCCGGGGAGCCGGGCGGCCGGCTTCCTGACGTTCGAGGCCGTCGCTCACGCCCCGGTGCGAATTCCGGTTGTCGTTGAGTTGCGGACGCTGACGGGCGAGGCTCGTCCGGGTATCTCGTCTCCGCTTCCGTCCGCGGTGGTGCTCTCCGTGGCCGCCACCGCGATGCTACGCCCCGGCGGCTACGCGTGCCTGGTGGGGGGAACTCACGTCATGAATGCCGCCCCGGCGGAACGCGCCGCTCGACGCGCAGGACCGCGACCGTCTGCGCCTCGATATCGTCTCGGCATCGACGTCGGTGGCACGTTCACGGACGTGGTGCTGTTTGCGGAGGAGACGGGGCGGCTGGCCTACGCGAAGGTGCCGTCCGTCCCTGGGCGCCAGCACGAGGGTGTGCTCGCCGGCGTCGCGCGTGCGCTCGCAATCTCGGGGGCGCGCGCGCCCGAGGTCGTGCTCTTCACGCACGGCACGACGGTGGCCACCAACGCGCTTCTGGAACGCAAGGGGGCCCGGGTGGGCATGATCACAACCCGCGGCTTCCGCGACGTGCTGGCGATCGGACGCCAGACGCGGCCGAAGCTGTACGACTTTCGCGCCCGGCGCGGCACCCCGCTCATCTCGCGCGATCTCCGGATCGAGGTGGCCGAGCGCATCCTGCCCCGCGGCGAGATCGCGGAGCCGCTCGCCGTCGAGGACGTCCGGGCCGCCGCGCGGCGGCTGCGGCAGGCCGGCGTCGATTCCATCGTCATCGGCTTCCTGCACAGCTACGCGAATCCCGAGCACGAGCGCGCCGCGGCGGCGGTCGTTGCGGAAGAATCGCCCGGCGTCTCCGTGTCGCTGTCGAGCGCCGTCCTGCCGGAATACCGCGAGTACGAGCGCTTCAGTACCACCGCGGTCAACGCCTATGTCGAACCGGTGCTGCGGCACTACATCGCAGCCCTGGAGCACGAATGCGAGGCGATCGGGCTCGGCTCCGGCGTGTACGTCATGCAGTCGAACGGCGGGCTGATGCCCGCCGCGTCGGCGCGTGGAGACCGCGCGGTTCACACGGCGCTGTCGGGGCCGGCCGGCGGCGTGCTGGCCGCACAGTTCATCGGAGGACTCGCCGGCTTCACGAATGTCATGGCGATCGACATGGGCGGCACGAGCTTCGACGTCAGCCTGGTGCGGAACGGCGAGGTCGGCGTCGCGCTGGACAATGAGATCGCCGGGTGCCCGATTCGGGCTCCCATGTTCGACATCGTCACGCTCGGCGCCGGCGGCGGCAGCGTCGCGTGGATCGATGACGGTGGCGTCCTCCGAGTCGGACCGCGGAGCGCCGGCGCCCGCCCGGGCCCCGCCTGCTACGGACGCGGCGGGACCGAAGCGACGGTGACGGACGCGCATCTGGCGCTCGGGCGGCTGGATCCGCGGCGGTTTCTCGGCGGCGAGATGGTCCTCGATGAGGACGCCGCGCGGCGTGCCATCGAAGAGCAGGTGGCGCGGCCGCTCGGCGTCCGTGTGGAGGCCGCGGCGTTCGGCGTCCTGGAGGTCGCGAACGCCGCCATGCTGCGCGGGATGCGGGTCATGACGGTCGAGCGCGGCTACGATCCGCGCGACTTCGTCCTCATGGCGTTCGGTGGCGCGGGACCGCTCCACGCGTTGGACTTGGCGCGCGCCGCCGGTTTGCCGCGCGTAGTGTTTCCGGTCGCGCCCGGCCTCGCGTGTGCCCTGGGGCTCTTGACGGCCGACATCCGCCACGATTTCGTGGCCAGCGTCCTTCGCCCGACGGCGGACATCGATGCGGCCGAACTGGCGATACAGTTTGCGCGGCTGGAGTCCCGCGCGGTCGAGCGTGCCGCCGCGGAGGGGGTGCCCGCCCCTTCGCTCGTGTACCGACGGCAGGCCGACGTGCGCTACAGCGGCCAGGGGGCGGAACTGACGGTCCCCGTGGAACAGTTCGATCCGGCGCCGATCACCCAGATCTTCGAAGACGCGCACCGCCGGACGTTCGGCTACGCGCACGAGGGGCGACCGACGGAGATCGTAAGCCTTCGACTGACGTCGGTCGCGCCCATGACGCGCCCGGCTTTCGCTGCGCAACCCATCGGAGACGCGGACCCCTCCATGGCGCTCATTGGAGAGCGGCGGGTGATCACCGACCGCGACGGCGCGACGGCGGTGTACCCTGTGTACGCGCGCGACCGGCTTGCGCCCGGGCACCGCATCCCCGGCCCGGCGATCGTCGTGCAACTGGACTCGACCATTGTGCTGGACGGCCAGGACGCCATCGTGGACCCGTACGGCAACATCATCGCGGTCGTGTAGGCGCGGCGGAACGTGGTGTCGCTCGATCCGATCCGCCTTGAAGTGCTGCGCAACGCGCTGCAGTCGTGTGCCGAGGAGATGGGGGCGGCGCTCGCCCGGACTGCGTACACCGTCAACATCCGGGACCGCCGCGATTTCAGCTGCGGCGTTTATACGACGGACGGCGCGCTCGTGGCACAGGCAGAGCATATTCCGCTCCACCTGGGTCTCATGCCGTCCGTCGTCAAAGCGCTGCTGAGGACGATTCCGATCGAACGGCTGCAGCCGGGCGATGCGCTCGTGACCAACGATCCGTTCGTCACCGGGACGCACCTCATGGACATTTGTGTGATCACCCCGGTGTTCGCCGGCGGGCGCCCAATCGGCATCGTCGCCAGCATGGCGCACCACGCGGACGTCGGCGGCTTCGCCCCCGGAAGCGCCGCGCTGGGCGTGTCTGAGATTCACCAGGAAGGGTTCCGGATGCCGCCGGTGCGGCTGCAGGACCGCGGGTCGCTGAACCGCGACGTGCTGGAAATCTTCGCCGCCAACAGCCGCACGCCGGATGATCTCACCGGCGATCTCCTGGCCCAATTGTCCAGCAACCACGTGGGGTCACGCCGGCTCGTAGAGCTCTTGGAGCGCTACGGCGGAGATCTGCCGCAGTATTTCGAGGGGCTGATCGAGTATGCCGCGCGCCGGTTGCGCGCGGCGCTCGAAACGATGCCGGCCGGGCGGTTCGCCTTCGAAGAAGTGATCGAAGGAGACGGGTTCAGCGAGGACGCGATCCCTATCCGGGTCGCGGTGTCTCGCCGCGGCGACCGGCTGCACGTCGACTTTACCGGTACCAGCCCGCAGGTCCGCGGCCCCCTCAACGCGGCGAAGCCTGGCGCCTTAGCCTGCGTCTATTTTGTCGTCAAGGCCGTCTTCGATCCGGACGGGCCTTCGAACGAGGGCATTGCCCGGGTGGTCGATGTCGAGGCGCCCGAGGGCACACTCGTCAACGCGCGATATCCGGCCGCGGTGGCGCTCTTCAACTCGGTATCGTCGCAGAAAGTCACAGACGCGCTGCTCGGCGCCTTCCTTCAAGCCGTGCCGCACCGCGTCACCGCGGCATCGACGGGCAGTATGAACGCGCTCTTCGTTGGGGGTGTCGACACGCGCACGCGCCGCCCGTACACTTACGTCGAGACCTATGGCGGCGGCCAGGGTGCGCTGCACGATTGCGACGGCGCGGACGGCACGCACGTCAACATGACGAACACGCGGAACACGCCCGTTGAAGCGCTTGAGATCGCGTACCCGCTGCGGGTTCGCGAGTACGGCCTCGTGCCGGATTCCGACGGTGCGGGCCGCCGGCGCGGCGGGGTCGGCCTGCGGCGCGTCCTCGAGACGCTCTCCGACGAGACCACGGTGACCATCCATACAGATCGGCGAGAACGTGGGGCCTGGGGCGTGGACGGCGGCGAGGCGGGCGGTTGTTCCCGGTGCACAATGCAACCGCCCGGCGGCGCGAGCGTCCTGCTGCCCCCCAAAGCCACGGTCCGTGTGCCGCGTGGGACCATCGTTCGTTTGGAGACGGCCGGGGGTGGGGGCTGGGGTCCGCCGAGGGAGCGCGACCGCGACGCCGTGGCCCGAGATGTGCGCGACCTCCTCGTGTCGGCCGAACGGGCGCACCGGGTCTACGGCGTCAGGGGCGATCCGTGATCCGGTATCTCGGCGGGAGGCTCGCCCAGTCGGCCATCGTCGTGGTCGGCGTGTCGGTGATCGTGTTTGCCAGCCTCCACCTCGCCGGCGATCCGGTCGCCCTGATGCTGCCGCCGGACGCCTCGTATCAGGACATGCAGCGCTATCGGCACCTCTTGGGCTTCGACGAACCCATGCCCGAGCAGTACCTGCAATATGCGATCAAGGCGCTGCACGGAAATTTCGGGACATCCATCCGGTACAATCTTCCCGCCGTGCCGCTGATGCTCGAGCATCTTCCCGCAACGGCCTCGCTGGCTGCCGCGGCCTTGACCTGGAGCACGGTGGCGGGCGTGGTCATAGGCATCTACGCGGCGCTGCACCGCGGCGGCGCCGTCGACTACGCGGCGCGCATCCTGGCGCTGGCTGGCCAGGCCATTCCGGTGTTCTGGCTGGGGCCGATGCTCATACTCTATTTTTCGGTGCAGCGAGGCTGGTTCCCGACCGGCGGGTTCGGTTTGGGAGCGCACCTCGTGCTGCCCGCCGTCACGCTCGGCGCGTACTATCTCGCCATCGTCATCCGGTTGATGCGAACCAGCGTGCTCGCTTCGCTGCAGCAAGACCACGTCCGCACTGCCCGCGCAAAGGGGCTCGCGCCGCGCCGGATCATCATCCGCCACGTCCTTAGAAACTCGTGGCTGCCGGTCATCAGCATGTTGGGCCTGCAGGCGGGGAGCGTGATGGGCGGTGCCGTGGTGACGGAGGTCGTATTCGCCTGGCCCGGTCTGGGGCGTCTCGCCGCGCAAGCCATCAGCGGCCGCGACTTCCCGCTTGTTCAGGCCATCGTGTTGTTCAGCGCGATTGTCTTCGTGCTGGTCAATTTGACGGCCGATGTCGTTTACATGGTTGCCGATCCGCGTATTCGGTACTCATAGACTGTCATCCGGCCACCACCTCCGCGTGTTGGCGGATGGGAGAAACACTGCAACGTGAGCTTGGTCGTGGTTGAGGCGGAGGCGGTAACACCAGTGAAAGAGCGCCTGGATCTTCGCGAAGACATCCTGCGTATCATCGCCGCCCACTCGGGCGCGATCGGCCAGGGCGCGATCAACCTGTTGCTCCGCAAGCAGGGCGTGCTCATCAGCATGCCCACCGTGGGCCGGCGCCTGCAGGAGCTCGAGTTCGAAGGCTTCGTCGCCAAGGCCGGCATCGAGGGGCGGGTGCTCACCGATCGGGGGCGCCACGCGCTCAAGCGGTTCGACGCGGAAGCCAGGCTGCGCGTCTCCGGCGCCGCGCTGCTGGACACGCTGCGGCGGGGCGACCGCAAGCACCTGCTTGATCTCCTGGCCGCCCGCCGAGTGATCGAGGCAGAAGCCGCCGCGCTCGCCGCCACCCACGTTTCTCCAAACGCCATCGCCAAGATGGACGGCATCCTCTCGCGGCAGGCCGCCGGCGTCGCGCGGGGCGAGACCGGGTTGGAGGAGGACATCGCGTTTCACCGGGAGATCGCCCGCGCGTCTCGGAACGAGGTCCTGTGCTCGCTGGTCGCGCTGCTGCGGCAGCACCGGCGCTACAACCTCATCGTGAACTCGATCAGGGCGGCCGTGGGCAGCCGTATGGTCGTGGATCACGCCAGGATCCTGGCCGCGCTCAAAGCGCGCGACCCGCACGCCGCCCGTGCGGCGATGGATCGGCATCTGCGGACGCTTGCGGCGGATCTGAATCGATATCTGGGCCGGTGGTCGCCGGACGGCGGGGTCCGCGGGCGCTGAAGTGGACGCTGCGACCGCGGCGGCACTGCGCGGGGCGGTGCGGAAAGAAGGAAACGGGGCGCGTGGCACTAATCACAGATGATTAATGGGCGGAGGTGATGCGGAGATGCTGGGAGATCGGTTGACGCGGCGTCGCTTCCTGCGACAATCCTCGTTCGCCCTCGCCGGCGCGTCGTTCTCGATGCTGCCGTGGACGGCGGGCGAGTCCGCGCCGGTCCGGGGCGGCACCCTGACGATCGCCCGCCCGGTCGACTCCATTTCGCTCGATCCGTATCGCGACAGCAGCGCGCCCGGCGCCTGGGTGTACGGGCTGATCTACGATTCGCTCGTCACGCTCAGCCCCGCGATGAAGGTCCAACCCGGGCTCGCCTCGAGCTGGCGTGTCCTGTCGCCTTCGAAGGTCCGGTTTTTCCTGCGCCGGGACGTGCGGTTCCACGATGGCACGCCGTGCAATGCGGCGGCCATAAAGTTTACCTTCGATCGTACGTTCAACGCCAAGAGCCCCGGGATCTGGGCCAGCTTCGCCGGACCCATCAAGGGCGCAACCGTGGTGGATGACTACACCGTCGATGTGGAGTCGACCGAACCGTTCGCTCCGCTGCTCCTGAGCATGGCGGTGGTGCACGGCGGCATGGTGAGTCCGGACGCCGTGCGGAAGCAGGGCGATGCGTTCGGACGGCATCCGGTCGGCACCGGCCCCTTCAAGTTCGTGGAGTGGGTGCCGAACGACCACATCACGCTCGAGCGCAACGACGCGTATTGGGGTCCCAAGGCCTACCTCGATCGTATCGTGTTCCGGATCATTCCCGAGGAAGAAGCCCGGGTGATCGCGTTGCGGACGGGAGAAGTGGATATGGTGCTGCTCCCGCCGCTGACGGCGCTCCCCGCGTTGCAGCGCGATCCGAACTACATCGTGTACAGCACGACCGGGACGCGCACGGTGTTCATCGCGTGCACGCTCACCCAGCCGCCGATGGACGACGTGCGCGTGCGGCGCGCGCTGATGCTGGCGACCGACCGGAAGTCCATCGTGGACAACATCGTCGGCCCCGCGGGCGTCCTGGCCAACGATATGATGGCGCCGAATATCTTCGGGTACGCCCCCGTGCATCTGGACAAGCTCTACCCGCACGACGTGAAGCGCGCCGCCGCGTTGCTGGAGCAGGCCGGGTTCAAGCCCGGCCAGGGCGGGGTGCTGGAGCGGGGCGGCGTGCCGCTGACGCTCACCATGATGAGCTCGCGCGGTCGGTACCCCAAGGACGCCGAGATCTCCCAGGCCTTCCAAGCGCAGATGCACGATATCGGGATCCGGGTCGACCTGCAGATCCCGGAGTACGCGGTGGTCTTCAGCGCCCTGCGCGCGCCGACGCTCACCGTGCACCTGATGCTCTCGGCGTGGGGCAACATCACGGGCGACGCGGATCACACGCTCGTCACGACGGGGCGGTCCGACCAGGCCCCGCCCCGCGGGTGGAACGCGTTCCGGTACTTCAACCCGGCGTACGACAAGGTCGTCGATCAGGCGCGCACAAGCGTGAACCCGGCGGAGCGAAAGACCCTGTACGCGCAGGCACAACAGATGCTGGCTCGGGACCTCCCGTACTTCCCCATCTACAACATGAACAACATCGCGGTCGCCCATTCCTACGTGAAGGGATTCGTCCCGCATCCGGTCGAGTATGTCCTTCCGGTCGGGCCGGTGTGGCTCCAAAAGTGACCCCGCCGGGACCGGCGGACGCCGGCGTCGCGCGCGGGGTGGACCCCGTCACCCTGGAAGTCGTCAACCAGCGGCTGCAGTCGATCGCCGACGAGATGGAAACGGTGCTGTGCCGGAGCGCGTTCTCGAGCATCGTCAAGGAGGCGATGGACGCGTCCTCGGCGCTGTTCGATCGGGCGGGGAACACGCTGGCGCAGGCGGCGGCGCTGCCCGGGCACCTCGGCACCATGATCCCGGCGGTGCGGAGGATCCTCGAGTCGTTTCCCCCATCGGCGATGCGGCCCGGCGACATCTACGGCTTCAACGAAGCGTACGAGGGCGGCACTCATCTGCCGGACATCACGGTCGTCGTCCCGGTCTTTTGGGACGGCGACGTGGTGGCGCTGAGCGTCACGATGGCCCACCATCAGGACATCGGCGGCTCGGCGCCCGGCAGCACGCCCCCGAACGTCACGGAGATCTTCGCGGAAGGCCTCCGGCTGCCGCCGGTCCGGCTGTACGCGGGGGGTCGTCCCAACGAGGATGTCTGGGACATCCTCCGGCTGAACACGCGCGTGCCGGATACCCTGCTCGGGGACCTCCGCGCCCAGATCGCCGCCTGCCAGATCGGCCGGCGGCGCATGGAGGCGCTGTTTCAAGAATACGGCGCCGGCGTGCTGCTGCGCGTGTTCGGCGAGCTGCTGGACTACGCGGAACGGCTCACGCGCCTGGCGATGGAGGCCGTGCCGGACGGCGCCTACACGTTCGAGGACTACGTCGACCACGATGGGGTGGACCTCCACCGGCCGCTGCGCATCCGCGCCACCGTGTCGATCCGCGGGTCGTCGTTCCGCGTGGATTTCACGGGCACCGATGCCCAGGCCAGGGGTCCGATCAACGCCGTGCCCGCGGCCACCCTGGCATCCGTGTATTACGTCGTGCGGGCGATCACCGGTTCCCATATCCCGAACAACCAGGGGTGCTATCGGCCCGTCGAGATCTTCGCGCCGGAGGGGACCCTGGTGAACCCCCTGCCGCCGGCGCCCGTGGGGTGCCGGTCGTACACGGGCAAGCGCATCGTCGACGTGCTGTTCGGGGCCCTCGCGCAGGCGCTGCCGGACCGGATCCCGGCCGCCTCGAACGGGCAGGTGGCGACGATGTACATCGGCGGGCGGGACCGCGCGACGGGCAAGCAGTTTGTGTGCTTCATCGGCGTGCCCTTCTCCGGCGGCATGGGCGGCCGCTCGACCAAGGACGGGGTCGACGTGGTGGAGACGGACATCAACAACTGCACCAACCTGCCCATCGAAGCCGGTGAGATGTCGTATCCTATACGGTTCGAGCGCCTGCAGCTGTGGACCGACTCGGGAGGACCCGGAGAGCACCGCGGCGGCCTCGGCTACGTCGCGGTGTGCCGCTGGGGCGGCGACCGCGTCGTGCTCTCGCACCGGCGGGATCGCTTCAATTTTCATCCCTGGGGCCTGCGTGGCGGCAAACCGGCGCCGATGTGCCGCACGCTCGTGCGCCGCGGCGGGGGAGCGGTGGAGGAGTTCCCGTCCAAGACCCTATCGCATCTTGACGAGGGCGACACCCTCGTCATCTACACGACGGGCGGCGGCGGCTACGGCGATCCCCTGCGTCGGGATCCCGCGCGGGTGCTGGAGGACGTGTTGGACGGCCGCGTGTCCGAGGAAGCGGCGCGCCGGGAGTACGGGGTGGTCTTCGACGGGGCCGGCCGGCAGGTCGATCATGCCGCGACGGACGCGCTGCGATCTCGTGCGCGCGACGACCGGGGCGGCGACGCCGTGTGAACGCGCCCGGCTTCACTCGCCGCGCCGGAGGGAGCTCCTAGGGATGCCGCTGGACTATGCTCGTCGACGGCGCAACGCGCAGTCCGAGATGGAGCGCCGCGGGATCGACCACCTGATCCTGAGCCCCTCGGCAGATCTCGTGTATCTCGCCGGCTACAACGCGCTCAATTTCGAGCGCCCGACGCTCCTCGTTCTGCCGCGGGCGGGCACGCCGTTCTTCGTGGTCCCCCAGCTCGAAGCCGACAAGGCGCGGGCCTCGTCGCCCGACCTCGAGGTGCGAGCGTGGAGCGATACCGATGACCCGTGGACGATCGTGCGGGCCGGCGTGGGCGCCGGGCCGCGCCGGATCGCCGTCGCGGATGTCATGCGGGCGAGCTTCGTGCTGACGTTGCAGCGCGTGCTGCCGGAGGCGAGCCTGCAACCGGCGGGCGCGCTCATGGCGCACCTTCGCCGGCGCAAGGAGCCGGAGGAGGTGGCCGCGCTTCGGGAGGCCGCCCGCCGGACGGACGTCGTGTTCGACCAGCTTCGTGCGGAAGCGCTGGCCGGGCTCACCGAGATCGACGTGGCGGACCTGATCGGGCGGCACCTCAGGGCGGCGGGGCTGGCCTGGAAGTGGAGCTACATCTGCAGCGTCGCGTCCGGGGAGCACTCCGCCTCACCGCATCATACGCTCAGCGACCGCGTCCTGCGTCCCGGCGACGCCGTCTGCGTGGACTTCGGCGGCACCTACGCCAACTACCCCTCCGATCTCACCCGTACGCTGCACATCGGGCCGCCGTCGGACGAGTTCCGGCGCGTGTACGACGTCGTCCGGGACGCCCAGGACCGCGCGTTTCGCGCCGTCCGGGCCGGTATCGCGGCCGAGGAGATCGACCGCGTGGCGCGCGAGGCCATCGCATCGGCGGGGTACGGGCCATTCTTCATTCATCGGACGGGGCACGGGCTCGGCCTGGAGATCCACGAGCCTCCCTACATTGTGGGCGGCAACGGCGAAGCGCTGTCGGAGGGCATGGTGTTCAGCGTGGAGCCGGGCGTGTACCTCCCTGGCAGATTTGGGGTGCGGATCGAGGACACGGTGGTGGTCACCGACCGCGGCGCCGAGCGCCTGAACGGCGCGACGCATGAGCTCTGTGTCGCGCGCTGACGCCGTGGCTGGACGCGGCCGGCGGCGACCTGGAGACGCCGCGGAGGGAGGCGGCGCGGCGAGCCCACACACGCCTTGCCTGGTCGTCGGGATCGACACCGGCGGGACGTTCACGGACGTGGTGGCCGCGGACCGCGCGCGGAACCGGCTGTACGCGCTCAAGGTGCCGTCCCGGCCGGAGCGTCCTGGAGCGGCGTTCCTCGACGGGTTGCAGCGGATCGTCGCGAGCGCCGGATACGACCCCGGCTCCGTGGAACGCATCGTGCACGGTACGACGATCGGCACGAACGCGGTGCTGGAGCACAAGGGCGCGACCCTCGGTCTCCTGACGACGCGGGGCTTCGAAGACATCCTCGCGATCGGGCGCACAAAGCGATCCGACATGTACGATCTCATGATGGACCCGGAGGAGCCGCTGTTTCTGGCCCCCCGCCGGCGCATTGCGGGGATCCCCGAGCGCGTGGATGCGTCCGGCACCGTGCTGGAGCCGCTGGACGAGGACGCGGTCGTCCGCGAGGTGCGCCGGCTCCGCGATGTGCACCGCGTGGAGTCGATCGCGGTCTGCTACTTGTTCTCGTTCCTCCGCCCGGAGCACGAGCAGCGTACGGAGGCTCTCATCCGGGAGCACTTCCCCGGCCTGCCGGTCTCGATATCCTCGAGCGTGGATCCCAAGTTCCGGGAGTACGAGCGCCTCGTCGTCACCGCGTTCGACGCCTACCTGCGGCCCGCCGTGGCCTCCTACCTGAGCGACCTCGAGGGGGAGCTGGGCGGCCGCGGGTTTCAATGCCCGTTCCAGATCATGCAGTCGCACGGCGGCATCTCGGCGGCCGGGCCCGCGGTCGAGCGTCCCGTCGGCACCATGCTCTCGGGGCCGGCCGCGGGCGTGGTGGCCGGTGCGGCGGCGGGCCGCGCCGCGGGATTCGATGAGCTCGTGACCCTCGACATGGGGGGCACGAGCTTCGACGTGGCCTTGGTCAGGGCAGGCCGGATCGAGACCAGCGCGGAGGGACGGCTCGGCAAGTATCCGCTGCGGGTGCCCATGGTGGACGTGCACACGATCGGCGCAGGCGGGGGGAGCATCGCGTTTCTCGATCCGGCGGGCGGGCTCAAGGTGGGTCCCGTGAGCGCGGGCGCGGTGCCGGGCCCCGCGTGTTACGGCAAGGGTGGAACAGAGCCGACCGTGACGGACGCCGGCCTGGTGCTCGGATACTTGAACCCCGAGACCTACGCGGGCGGCGGGTTTCCCCTCTACCCCGACCGGTCCCACGAAGCGATCGCGCGGCGGATCGCCGGCCCGTTGGGGATGGACGTCCCGCACGCGGCCTCCGGGATTCACGACATCGTCAATACGCAGATGGCGGAAGCGGTGCGGTTGGTGTCGGTACGCCGGGGATACGATCTCCGGGGCATCGCGCTCGTGGCCATGGGCGGTGCGGGACCGGTGCACGCCGGCCGGTTGGCGGATCTCTTGGATGCGAAGGCCGTGGTCGTGCCCCCGCGGCCGGGCGTCGCATCCGCGTACGGCCTGCTCATGGCCGACATCCGGCACGAGCTGTTCAGGCCGTACCCGCGGCCCTTTCACCGCGCGTCGTCCGCCGAGCTCGCGGCGCTGTTCGCGGAGATCGATGCGGGATGCGCGGAGCGCATGCGCGTGGAGGGCGTCGCTGCGGCGGAGGTCTCCGTGCTGCGGTACGCGGAGATGCGATACGTCGGGCAGTCGTACGAGCTCAGTGTGCCGCTGCCCGGGGGACCGGTCGACGACGCGGCCGTTGTGGAGTTGCGGCGGAGATTTCACGAGCTGCACGATCGATACTATGGCCACCACAGCGACGAGAGCGAGGTCGAGTTTGTCGGCCTCAGGGGCGTTCACGTCTACCCGCTTCCGGCTCCCCCGGCGGACGCCGACGCACGGACCGCGGGACATCGGGTCACGCCGCTGGGCGCGCGTCGCATGTACTTTGCCGAGCGCGGCTACGCCGAGGCGCCGGTGTACGATCGGTTTGCGTTGCCCGCTGGCGCGAGCATCGCCGGACCGGCGATCCTCGACCAGGCGGACACCACGACCGTCGTGTATCCCGGGCAGACGGCGACGGTGCATCAAAGCGGCAGCGTCATCATCACGCGATAGTACATGACCCGCGCGCGCCATGTCACGGTCGTCGGCGCCGGTATCGTCGGTGTCGCCTGTGCGCTGTACCTGCAGCGCGACGGCCACCAGGTGACCGTAGTCGATCCCGCCGGGCCGGGGGAAGGCGCCTCGCAGAGTAACGCCGGCTTCATTTCCTCGGGCAGCTGTGTGCCGACGAGCACGCCGGGCATCCTGCGGCGCGTGCCCAAGATGTTGCTGGACCCCCTGGCGCCGCTCGCCATCCGTTGGACCTACCTGCCGCGGCTCGTGCCGTGGCTCGTCAGGTTCGTACGCGCCGGCGCGCCCGATCGGGTGGAGGCGATTTCCATTGCGCTCGCGCACCTCCTCGAGCTGGCGCGAGAGAGTTACGCGGCTCTGGTCGCGGGCACCGCGGCGAGCCGCTATCTCCACCCGGGAGGCGTTCTCTACACCTACGAAACCGACGCGTCGTTCGCGGAGGCGCAGTGGAGCTTAGAGCTGCGCCGGCGCCGCGGCATCGACCTGGAAGTTGTGCGGGGGGCGGAGCTGCACCGCCTCGAGCCTGCCCTAGCGCCGGCGATCCGGCACGGCGTTTTCTATCCCAAGACGATGTTTTGCACCGATCCCCGTGGCCTGGTGCGCGCGCTCGCTCAGGACTTTGTCCATCGAGGAGGGGAGCTGGTTCGGGAGCGGATCACCGACGTCGAGCTTGGCGCGGCGGGTCCGCGCGCGCTGCGGACCCCTAGCGGGCGGCGGGATCTCGACGTCCTCGTCATCGCCGCGGGCGCGTGGTCACGTCCGCTCGCGGCCCGGGCCGGCGGACGGGTCCCGCTGGACACGGAACGCGGGTATGTCGTGACGCTCCCGCGATCCGGCGCCCTGCCGCGCATTCCACTCCTCTCGGGCGACTACAACTTCGCGATCACACCCATGGAAGGCGGTCTCCGCTTGGCCGGGACGGTCGAGCTCGCGGGGCTGTACGCGCCGCCCAACTATGCCCGAGCCCGCCGGCTGGTCCAAGCCGCGGGGCGCGTCCTAGCCCGGGTAGATGCGGATGGCGCGACCTATGCGATGGGACACCGTCCGTCGATGCCGGACTCGCTACCGGTCCTGGACCGGTCGCCCCGCTATCCGTCGACGTTCTTTGCGTTCGGGCACGGCCATCTCGGGCTTACGCTTGGTCCGGTGACGGGACGGATCATCGCGGATATGGTAGGAGACCGGACACCGCCGATCGACGTCACACCGTTTCGTGTCGACCGGTTCTGACGAGTATGACGGGCCGCCGGCGTGCCCGTCATGCAAAAGCTCACGGACTCGGCGGCGCGCGGGCCGGCGGGAGTTCTAGGCTTCCCTCGGCATGGCGCCTACCGACCGAGCCGGGAACCGGGACACCTCCGGCCCGCGGCGTAGGCGATCGTGTAGCTGCCAGGCGTTGACGCGCGCCCGACATCACGCGCGCGTCAAGGCGCCGTCCGCCGTGCCGCCAGCGGGATTATGGCTCGCCGTCAGGATCGATCGGCCGCCTGCCGCTCACGGTCGGGTAGCCTCACATGGCGGGAGCCTCTCCGGAAGCTCAACGCCGTTCGAGCGTCTCACGTGGCCATCCCGCGAGCGTCGCGCCCGCGTCGTACGCGCTCTGGCAAAACTCCAGCAACGCCTCCCGAGGGGCCGGCGCCGATCTCACGGGGTCGTATCCGAGCAGGAACATGCCGAGTTCGTCGTTCCACCGCGCGGCCTCGGGCCCGATTGCCGCGCGCTCCAAGCCCGCGGGTGCCGGCGCCGTGTATGCGAAGAACGCGGCCTCGCGCCCGGTGCGATCACCGGGCCAGAATCCGCAACTGCTGCATTCGTGGGAGTAGCCTTCCTTGGTAATCTGATCGGCGCCCGGGCGCTCCGGTGCCGCGCGCCCGGAGAAGCGCGTCACCGCCAAATCGAAAGACCCCCAGAAGAAGTGCACCGGGCTGGACTTGCCGGTGAATCGCGCACGAAATTCGTCGAACACGGCGCTCACAGCGGTGAGCACGTGCCAGAATCGGGTCGCGTACGCCGCGTCGTAGGACGCATGGACGGTGTCGTGATCGAAGGGCACGGGATCGGGCACTTCAGATGGCTTCCTCGTAATCTTGACGTCGATCCCGAGCGCGCGTAGGCGTCCCATGTACTCCGCGTAAAAGTCGGCCACCGTGCGGGGATAGAGGCGCACCAACTCCTCACGGCCGGACGTCGTGCGGATACGGAGCCCGTGCGAGATGAAGTCAAATTCTACGTCGAACATCGCGGGCGCATACGGGATCAACGATGTCGTCAGCCCCCGCGCGGTCACGTAGAGCGTCACGTTCCACCAATGGTTGATCAGCGGGCTCAGCGCCATGCGGGTCTTTCCCACAATCTGCGTCCACATGTGGAGCGTGGCGCACGTGTCCTCCCAGGCCGAAAACGGAAGGGCCGGCCAGAGGCCGGCCTCCTCTGGAGCCCGCTCAATTTTCCCTGATGCGTTCACGCCCGCCACCTCGCTTTGTAGCTGTTATTATATGGTCAACGATCTGCGCTCGAACATCGTCTGCCGACTGTCCGTTACAAAGGAGGGGGTTCGGCGGCGTCGCCGCGCACAGCGGCTGGCCCATCCCGGAATGCGCCGACACGATGCGGGGGTGACCGGAATGAAGCTGCGGCGTGTCACGAGGCGGACCTTGCTCCGGTGGGTGGGCGGAGGCGCGGCCGTACTGGGCGGGTTGCGTGCCGTGCCGGCGTCGGCGCAGGCCGGCGACATCAAGGTGGGAATGTTGTACCCGCTGTCCGGCTCGCTCGCGCTGATCGGCCGGGACATGAGGCAGGCGATCGACCTTGCCGCCGATATCGTCAACACCCCGCATCCGGAGCTGGCGCCGCTCACGCTGGCCGCTCCCGCGGGCCTGCCGAAGCTGGGCGGGCGCAAGATGCAGCTCGTCTGGGCGGACGCCAAGGATCCCGCCACGGCGCGCGCGGAAGCCGAGCGCCTGATCGATCAGGAGAAGGTCGTCGCGCTCATGGGCTGCTACGCGAGCGCATACACCGCGACGGCCAGCCTGGCCGCGGAGACCCGCGGGATCCCGTTCCTCAACGCGGAATCGTCGAGCCCCACGCTGACCCAGCGGGGCTTCAAGTGGTTCTTCCGCACCGGGCCCACCGACGAGACCTTCACGGCCATGTTTTTCCAGATGTTCGGCGACCTGCGGAAGCGGGGCAAGCGCATCCAGAAACTCGCCATCCTATCCGAGAACACCGAGTTCGGCGCGACGGCCGCGAAGGTGGAGCAGGCACAGGCCAAGGCGCAAGGCTACCAGATGGCGGCGGTCGAGATGTATACGTCGCCGCCGGCCACGCTGGAGGCGGAGCTCAACCGCATCCACGCGGCAAGCCCCGACGCGCTGATCGCCAATAGTTACCTGATCGACGCGGTGACCACGATCAAGGCGCTCAAGACGATGCGGTACTTCCCGCCGGCGCTCGTGGCCCAGGATGCCGGCTATGTGCTGCCGGATTACATCAAGGACACGGGGAAGGACGGGTATTACATCATGAGCCGCGCGTCGTGGGCGCTCGGGCTCGGCGCCCGCAAGCGGCTCGTCGGACGGGTGAACGATCTCTACCGGTCGCGCTACAACGAGGACATGGACGAGACCAACGCCCGAAGCTTCACGGGGCTGCTGACCCTGGCCAACGCGATCAACCTCGGTGGCGGGACGAGTCCGACGCAAATTCTGCAGGGGCTGCTCATGACGGACATCCCCGAGGCGGACACGATCATGCCGTGGAAGGGCATCAAGTTCGACAAGGACGGTCAGAACCTGTACGCGAGCGGCGTGATGGTGCAATTGCTTGACGGCAAGTATAAGGTCGTGTGGCCGTTCGACCTCGCGGAGACGTCGATCGTCTGGCCGGCGCCGGCGTGGGACAAGCGATCGTAGCCTCTGTGCGTGTCTGCGCCTGACCGGTAGCCTCCGGCGCCCGGGGCGGCGGGTCGGGGCGCCGAACGAGCCGGAGGGCCTGTGAACCTTCTGCTGATCGCGGTGGTGCAGGGCCTCGTCATGGGGCTCGTGTACGCGCTCGTCTCGCTGGGCCTGGGGTTGATCTGGGGAGTCGTGGACGTCGTGAACTTCGCCCACGCCGAGTACATGATGTGGGCGATGTACGCGACATACTTCGCGGTGGCCGGCCTCCACCTCGACCTGCTCGCCGCTCTGCCGATCGTCGTCGCCCTCGGATTCCTGGCAGGCCTGTGCACGTACATCGTCCTGATCCGCCGTATTATGGGCGGGCCCGCGGTGACGCAGATCTTCACGACGTTTGGGTTGCTCTTCTTCTTGCGCTATTCCGCGTTCGCCGCGTTCGGACCGGACTTCCGGGGCATCACGTGGCCGCCGGCCAGCGGGAGCGTGCTCATCCTGGGCGTGCCGGTCAGCACGGCGCAGGCGGACGCGGCGCTCGCGGCGCTCATCACGTTCGGGCTGCTGCATGCGCTCCTGCAGTGGACGAAAACAGGCAAGGCGCTCCAGGCCACCGCGCAGAATCCGGCGGCGGCGCTGGCGCTGGGCATCGAAGTCGAGTGGATGTACATGCTCGCGTGGGGGCTCAGCATCGCGACCGCCGCCGTCGGCGGCGTGTTCCTCCTCACGTTCTACCAGGTGAGCCCCACGGTCGGCGACGCGTTCCTCTTGCTGATGTTTGCCAGCGTGGTGCTGGGCGGGTTCGGGAGCGTGTTGGGGCCGCTCCTCGGTGGAGTGGTGATCGGCCTCGTGGAGAGCGTGGCGGGCAATCTCGTCTCGCCCACGTTCAAGCTGGCCTTCGTCTTCGCGGCGCTCCTGCTGGTGTTGTTCCTGCGGCCCGGGGGCCTGCTGGGGCAGGAGCGGCGCGGATGACCGCTGTCGGCGCCGCAGTCGGCGTCCTGCTGGCGCTGCTGCCGCTCGCCGTCCACAACGCCTACTTCATCAACGGCATGATCCTCGTCTTCATCTATGGCACGGCGGCCGAGGCGTGGAATCTGCTCGGCGGCTACGCCGGCCAGCTCTCGTTCGGACACGCCGTGTTCTTCGGGCTCGGAGCGTACACGAGCACCATGCTGCTGGCGCAGGCCGGCATAAGCCCATGGTTGGGGATGTGGGCCGCGGCCGGGCTCGTGGCCGCCGTCTCCCTCGTCGTTGGCCTGCCGACGTTCCGCCTGCGCCGTCACTACTTCGCGCTCGCCACGCTGGCCCTGGCCGAGCTCGTGCGCGTTCTGTTCCTCAATTGGAACCTGGTCGGTGCCGCGGTGGGATTGTACCTGCCGGTCCGCCTGATGAACCAGCCGTGGGCCATGATCTGGAACACCAAGACGCCCTACTACTACATTGCACTCGCGCTGTTCGCGGCGGCCTGCGGTGCCGGGGCCTGGGTCGGGCGGGTGCGGCTCGGCCTGTACCTGCGGGCGGTCGACGAAGACGAGGACGCCGCGGCCGCGCTCGGCATCCCGGCGCTCCGTTACAAGCTTCTCATGATGGGCGCCAGCGCGGCGTTCACGGCGCTCGCCGGGTCGGTATTTGCGCAGTACGTCCTCTACATCGACCCTTCCACGGTGCTCGACCCGCTGCGGTCCGTCCTGTTTGCAATCATGGCCCTGTTCGGCGGGCGGGGAACCGTGGCCGGTCCGGCGATCGGCGCGGGCTTCCTGATCCTGCTCTCCCAGTATCTCGGGGGCGCCCTCGGCGGCTTCGGCCGCGGGTACGACTACGTCGTGTACGGGCTGCTGATCATGTGGATCGCCGCGTACGAGCCGCGGGGGTTGCTCGGGCTGGTGCAGCGCCTGCGCCTGTGGCGTCCCGCGCCGGCGCCCGGCGCCGAAGTCCAACCGCCCGCGCACGACGGGGACGCGCGTGGTCCTCGACCCGCGCCGGCGCCGCTGCTCGAGGTAGCGGGGTTGGCGAAGCGGTTCGGGGGCCTGCGGGCGTTGGACGGGGTCGACCTTGAGGTGCGCCGCGGCGAAATCGTCGGCATCCTTGGCCCGAACGGCGCAGGCAAGTCCACGCTGTTCGACTGCATCACCGGGTACCTGCCCGCTTCCGGTGGCCGGATTATGCTCCATCGGGCCGGCGGCCCGCGCGTGCTCTCCGGCCGTCCCCCGCACTGGATCGCGCAGCAGGGCCTCGCGCGGACGTTCCAGTTGATCCGCGTCTTCCCCGGCCTCACGGTACTGGAGCACCTGCTGATCGGACAGGAGCACCGCGGTGAGTCGATCGCCGCGGCGCTACGCCCTAGCCCGCCGGCGGTGCGCCGGCGGGCCGAGATCCTCCTCCAGTTTGTGGCGCTGGAGGCCCACCGGGATGCCCCGGCTGCGGCGCTATCGTACGGCCAGCAGAAGCTGCTGGCTTTTGCCATGGCGCTCGTTCGGCGCCCGCCGCTCATGCTGCTGGACGAGCCCGTCGCCGGTGTGAACCTCACGGTCGTGGAGCGGCTCAAGGATTACATCCGCACCCAGAACGAAGCCGGCACGACGTTTCTCGTTATCGAGCACAACATGGATGCGCTGATGGCGCTCGCGGACCGCCTCTACTTCATGGCCAACGGGCGCGTCGTAGTGGAAGGACCGCCCGAGGCGATCCAGCAAAGCGACGAGGCGCTGAACCTGTACTATGGGCGTTGACGGGCACGCGGGCGATCGGGCCGTCTCCGCCCGCGCGGCGGAGGCGGCAGCGGGACGGGCGCTTCTTGCGGTCGGCGATTTGCACGCCGGCTATGGCGGGCAGGAGGTCCTGCGGGGCGTCACGCTGTGCGTGCGGCCGGGCGAAGTCGTCTGCGTCATCGGCCCGAACGGCGCGGGGAAGTCCACGCTGCTCAAGACGATCTTCGGGTTCCTCCGCGCCACGCAGGGAGCGATCACGTTCGACGGCGTCTCGCTCGTCGGGCGGCGGCCCCCGGAGATCCTGCGCTGCGGGATTACGTACGTACCCCAAGGGATCAGCACGTTGCCAAACCTGAGCGTCGATGACAACCTTCGACTCGCCGCCTACGTCCGCCGTGACCGGCGGGTGCGCGACGACATCGAGCGGTTGCTCGACGCATTCCCGGCGCTGCGGGCTCGCCGGAGGCTGCGCGCGCGCACGCTCAGCGGCGGCGAGCGGCGAATCTTGGAGATTGCCCGCGTACTCCTGCTCGACCCCCGCCTCGTGCTGCTCGACGAACCGACGATCGGCCTCTCGGGCGCCGCCGTGGAGTTTATCTACGAGAAGGTCGGCGAGTTCCGGCGGCGCGGGCTTGCCGTACTGCTCGTAGAGCAGAACGCGCGCACGGCGCTTCGGCACAGCCAGCGCGCGTACGTGCTCGAGCAGGGGCGCGTGCGGTTCGAGGGCGGCGGCGAGGAGATCCTCCAGCATCCCGAAGTGCGCCGGGCGTACCTCGGCGGCCGCGCTTGATGGATCGCAGGACAGCGGCGGCAGCGATGCTGGTACCGGCGAAATGATGGAGGTTCTATCCCGGCGGCGACTATAGACTGTTGGCGGGCGGCGGGACCGGCGCGCCGCGGACCTGGCGGCCCTCGCGGGTATCCCGGTCGATGCGGTCGGCCGCGCGGCGTTCGGGGCGTCCGTAGCCTCCGCCGCCGCCCGAGCGAACGATCACTCGGTCTCCCGCTCGCAGCGATTCGTGCACTTTGGACCCGAGTACACGGGGGGGCCCGTCGCGGACCAGCAGGCAGGCGCCCGGGGAGCCGGTACCCCCGCCGAAGAGCCCCGGGGCGCCATGGCGGTGCCGGTCGGAATGCAGCCCGAACGTGACGTCGTCGTTGAGGATGCGGTACGCGCGCTCCATGCCCAGACCGCCGCGGAATTCGCCGTCGCCGCCGGAGTTCGGGACGAGCCCGTAGCGCAGAATCTCGAGGAACGGGAACTCGATTTCCACCGATTCCACCGGCGTGTTCTGGCCGTTCGTCAACGGCATGATCATCCCGTCCGCGCCGTCCTGGCACCACAGCGCGCCGTTCCCGGCGCCGAGGACTTCGGAAAGGATCCGGGCGTGGCCGCCCGCGCGGTGGCCGAACGAGATGCCGGTCTGCGCGTCAAAGCCCGGCGCCATGACCTGCTTCGGCAGCACCGGAGCGAGCGCCATGTTGACGGCGTCGAAAATCTTGTAGCAGGCGCTGGTCCGTGCCCGCGTCGCGGCCGGCCACCGCGGGTTCAACAAACACCCGAGCGGCGCCGTGACGTGGAGCGGCCGCATGCTGCCGGTGTTCACCAGCATGTGCGTGATGCCGAGGATCGCCACCACCGTCGTGCGCACGCTGGAGAGGGTCGACCCCCACGGCACGTTGATGAAACCTCGCGCCTGCGGGTCGGTGCCCGTGAAGTCGATCGTCATGTCGCTCCCGGCGATGCGCACGGTCGCGCGCACGTAGAAGGGCCCCGCGCCGGTACCGTCGTCCTCCATGTGAGCCTCGCCGCGGTACTCGCCGTCCGGGATCGCGGTGATGGCCTGGCGGGAGATCCGTTCGCCGTAATCCTGGACGTCCGTCATAAACTCGGCGATCGCGTCGGCCCCGTATTTCTGGGCGAGCGCCCGCACGCGGGCCTCGCCGGTGCGGCAGGCGGCGATCTGGGCGTCGAAGTCGGCCAGCACGGTGCGCGGCGCGCGCACGTTCGCGCCGAAGAATTTGCCGAACGGCGAGGAGCGCCAGCCGTCCGTGAGGGGAATGCGCATCGGCGGAAAGACGATGCCTTCCTGAAACACGTCCGTTGCCCGCGCGTTGCTGGCGGCTGCGCCGCCGCCGAGATCCAGGTGGTGAACGTTGGCGCAGGTGATGCCGAGCATCCGCCCGTCGACCCGGATCGGCGTGAACAGCAGCACGTCGTTGATGTGCTGGCCGCCGTGGAACGGATCGTTGACGACAAAGGCTTCGCCGTCCTGGAGGGTCGAGAAGTCGTACTCCTCGGCGATGGCCGCCGCCGCGGGGTCGATCGCGTTCAGGAGCTGCGGGATATAGTTGGCAATCGCGACGGTGTTCCCGCGCGGATCGAGCACCGCCGTCGCGATGTCGCGGACTTCCCGCACGATCGTCGAGTGCGCCGAGCGGTAGAGGTTGACACCCATCTCTTCCGCCGTCGCGGCGAAGGCGTGGCCGATCACCGACAGGGTAATGGGGTTCATTCGTCGGCCTCCAAGATGAGGTTGCCGAGCCGGTCGGCGCGTGCGGACCAGCCGTCCGGCACGTATGTCGTGGCGGTCGGCTCTTCGACCACGCACGGCCCGCGGAGACGGTCGCCCGCGTCGATTTCGTGCCGCGGGTGATAGCCGTGCGCGCGGGGCGCCGCGCCGCCGCGCCGTGCGGGCGCCGGCCGGATCGCGCGCAGGGGCGACGGTGCGACGGCGATCAGCCGGTAGCCGACGACTTCGATGTCCTGGTCCCGCACCGCGTGGCCGTAGCGCACCCGGTGCGCTTCGTGGAACGCCTCGACCACGGCGGACATCGGCACTCCGTCGCAGGGCACGCTGATCTCGTAGGCCTGGCCGGCGTAGCGCAGGTCCATCTCTCGCCGGCACGCGACCTCGGCCCACGGCCGCTCGTACAGCTCGAACTCCCTCTGCGCCTGCGCCTCCAGGTCCGCGAACAGCGCCGCGGCGCCGTCATCGGTCACGCGCGCCGCCGGCATGACGCGTGTGGCGGAGAAATCCTGGCGTGTGTCGGCCAGCAGCAGCCCGTACGCGGAGACGAGGCCGGGGTTGACCGGCACCAGGACCCGGGAGATGCCGAGGCCCGATGCGACCGCTGCCGCGTGCAGCGGGCCGGAGCCACCGTATGCGACGACTGTGTAGTCCCGCGGATCATACCCGCGCTCGATCGACACGAGGCGGACCGCCTGGGCCATTGTCGCGTTGACGAGGCGCAGCACGCCGTCGAGCGTCTCGCGGCGCGGCAGCCCCAGGCGGTCGGCCAGCGCGCCGAGCGCCGCCTCCGCGGCTGCCGCGTCGAGGTGGAGCCTCCCGCCGAAGAACGCCTCCGGGCGGATCCGCCCGGCGAGCACGTTTGCGTCCGTGACGGTAAAGGCCGTGCCGCCTCTGCCGTAGGCCGCCGGCCCCGGATCGGCCCCCGCGCTCCTGGGCCCCACCGTCAGAATGCCCCCGCGGTCCACGTCCGCGATGCTGCCGCCGCCCGCGCCGACGGTCGCGATGTCGATCATGGGAACGTTGAGCGGCAGCCCGGCAATTTTGTACTCCCGGGTGACGCCGGGGCGTCCCTCCGTCACGAGGCACACGTCGGTGCTGGTGCCGCCCATATCGAAGGTAATCGCGTTCGAAAAGCCGGCCTCCAAGGCGGCCGTGGTGGCGCCGACCACGCCGGCCGCCGGGCCGGAGAGAATCATCTTTGCTGCGTGGCGCCGGATCGCGCCGGCCGGAATCGTGCCGCCGTTGGCCTGGACAATCGTGACCGGCCCCCGGAAGCCGCGGTTGCGGAGCCGGTCTTCCAGGCGGGACAGGTAGCCGTCCACCACCGGCTTCGCATAGGCGCTGAGCACGCAGGTGCTGGTGCGCTCGTACTCGCGGAACTGCGGCAGGACATCGGAGGACCGGGTGACGGCCACGCCGGGCAGGGCCGCGGCGAGCGCGTCTTCCGCGGCGATCTCGTGCGCCGGATTGGCGTACGAGTGCAGGAAGCAGACCGCGACCGACTCAATGTGCTCCTCGCGAACCAGCCGCCGAACGCGCTCGACGAACGAAAAGTCCACCAGCGGCCGGCGCGCCTGTCCGTCGGGGCCCATCCGCTCGTCCGCCTCGATAATGTGGTCGCGGGAGACGAGCGGCTCCGGCTGCCGGTAGAACAGGTCAAACAACCGCGTCTTGGCCTGGCGCTGGATCAACAGTACATCCCGGAAGCCTTTGGTGGTCACCAGGCAGGTGCGGGCGCCTTTGCGCTCCAGCACCGCGTTCGTGACGACCGTCGAGCCGTGGATCAAAGCCGCGAGCGCGGATGGCGGCACACCGCACTCGGACACCGCGGCCAGGACCGCGCGTTCCGGTTCGGCCGGCGTCGACATGACCTTGCCGGTTGCCTCGATGTGATCGCCCCTGGAGAGCACCCAGTCGGTAAAGGTGCCGCCGGTTTCGATCCCGAGTCGCAGCCCTGCCGTTCTATGCGAGCGTGTCTCCATGCAGCCTCCCGTTGGGCGTGGTGCGGCCGTCAGCGCGAGCGGAACCGCGGGTCGAGCAGATCGCGGAGCCCGTCGCCCAACACGTTGAACGCCAGCACGAGCGTGAGGATCGCAAGGCCCGGGAACATGTCGATCCATGCCACTAGTCACGGCACCTCCGGCCACGCCGGGGTGGGTGGCGTGGCGCCGCCGGCTACAGGCCGCAATAAATCAGAATGCTGTTTCACTTTTTGAAACACTCATGCCAGTATGAAGGGGTTGTTTCTCCTTAGGAGAACAATATCCTCGCCGGAGAGCCGCAGGAGGGACGATCATGGCACAGGCTCCAGCGCGCGACGTCCGCTACAAGCCCGTGATGACCGACGAAATGATCGAGGCCGCGACGCGCGTGCTGCGCAGCGGCAAGTACATCAGGAGTTTCCCGCTCGAGGACTCCGAGGGGAAGCGCTTCGAGGAGGAGTTTTGCGCCTATATCGGCGCGCCACACGCGGTAAACGTGTCGAGCGGCACCGCCGCGCTGCACATCGGCCTGCTCGCAGCGGGCGTCGGGCCGGGTGACGAGGTCATCACCGTGCCCAACACATTTTCCTCCGTCGCGGATGTAATCATCCTATGCGGGGCCAGGCCGGTGCTCGTGGATGTCGAGCCCGATACCTACAACATGAATGTGGGGCTCGTGGAACGCGCCATCACCCATCGGACCAAGGCAATTCTCCCTGTTCACATGAACGGGCAGGCGGTCGACATGGACCCGCTGATGGCGATCGCCCGGCGCCACGGACTCAAGGTCGTCGAGGACGTCTGCCACGCGGCGGGCGCGAAGTACAAGGGCAGGTTCCTCGGGACGTTTGGGGACGCCGGCGCCTTTTCGTTCGTCCAGAACAAGTGCATCTCCGTCGGCGGAGAGGGCGGCATGCTCGTCACGCCGGACCCCCGGATCTGGGAGTCGAGCATGATGCTGTCCAACCACGGCCGCGGCCGCCGGTGGTTCGAGGGTCATAAGGCCCACCACATTTACCGGGCGCAACAGATCGAAATGGTCGGATTCAACTACCGTCAGAACGAGCTGCTCTCGGCGATCGGCCGGATTCAGCTCCGGTATCTGGACGAGTGGAACGTGCGCCGGCGGGAGAACGCGGCGCTCTACGCCCGGTTGCTGAACCGGTTCACGCACGATCTCATCCTGCCGGCGACCCGACCGTACGCGGAGCACTCGATGCTGCGGTTCGTCGTCCAGACGCCGCGCCGCGACGAGCTCCGTGCCTATCTGGAGAACCGCGGCGTCCACGTCATGGTCGAGTACGGCACGCCCATCCATCTCGACCACGCATACCAGCCGTATTGCGGCGCGCCTGAGGGCACGTTCCCGGTGACCGAGCGGCTGGCGCGGAGCATTCTCACGCTGCCGTGCTACCAGACCCTCGACGCCGACGACATCGGCTACGTCTCGGAGGTGATTCGGCGGTTCTACGGTGAGTAAGACGGCCCCGCCCCCGAGAGGAGCGCCGCGGTCCGCGCGGCCCGCCGTGCGGGTTCGCCACCGGTGCGTCCCGACCGGCCACTCCGTCCTCGAACAGAGCCTCCAGGTTCGATGGATCGCGACCTCGCGTACTGTTCGCTCGTAGACCTCGGGCGCCTGCTGGATGAGCGGCAGGTGTCCCCTGTGGACATCGTCCGCGCGGTCCTCGACCGCGTCGACAGGTACAATGACCGGTTGGCGAGCTATATTACCGTCTGCGGCGACGCGGCCCTCGCGGAGGCGCGCGCGGCGGAGCAGGAGATTGGGCGCACCCGGCGCCGCCGCGGCCGCCTGCACGGCCTCCCCATCGCGCACAAGGACGTGAGCCTGACGCGGGGCGTGCGGACCACCGCGCATTCCCGCTGCCTGCTCGAGTATGTTCCGGATCGCGACGCGGCCCACGTGCGCCGCCTCAGCGAGGCGGGCATGATCTTGCTCGGCAAGACGAACACCACCGAATTCGCATGCGGCACGATGGATCTGTTCGGCGTCCACCGCAACCCGTGGGATCTCGGCCGCTACGCGGGCGGATCGAGCGGCGGCTCGGCAAACGCGCTCGCGGCCGGCCTCGCGGTTGCTGCGACCGGCTCGGACACCGGCGGCTCCATCCGGGTGCCGGCGAGCTTTTGCGGGATCGTCGGGCTCAAGCCGACGTACGGGCGCGTGAGCCGTAACGGCCTCCTGCCGCTCAGCTGGAGCATGGACCACGTCGGCCCCATGGCCCGGACGGTGGCGGACTGTGCGCTTCTCCTCAATGCGATGGCGGGCCATGATCCCGACGATCCGACGAGCGCCAGGGCGGCGGTCCCCGACTTCACCGACGGGCTGGAGGCGGGGATCCGGGGGACCGTCCTCGGCGTGCCCCGGCAGCATTTCTATGAAGGGCTGGATCCCGACGTCGACGCGGCGCTGCGGGGCGCGCTTCGCCAGCTCGAGTCGCTGGGGGCGCGCCTGGAGCCGGTCGATCTGCCGCTCGCTCCGCACGTCGTCGGGCCGGGCGGGATTCTCATCATGGCGGAGGCCTACGGTCTGCACGCCGCGGACCTGCGGCAGCGAGCGGCCGACTACGGCACGCGCACGCGCCGGCGCATCCTGTCCGGGGCCTGCTACACCAGCGCCGAGTACGAGGAGGCGGTGCGCATCCGGGTGGCGTGGACGCGCCAGATCGTCGCCGCGCTCGAGCAGGTCGACGCCGTCGTGACGCCGACCCTGCCGCATCCCGCGTTCCCGGTCGAGACGCAGCTCGCCGGCCCGCCTGACACCAGCTGGGGGACGCGCCACTTCAACATGTCCGGCCATCCGGCGCTGACCGTGCCGTGCGGCTTCACCGCGGCCGGGCTGCCGGTCGGCATGCAGCTGGCCGGCCGGTATTTCGATGAGGCATCGCTGTTTCGCATCGCGCACGCATATGAGCTGGCGACATCCTGGCACACGCGCCGGCCGGCGCTGGAGGCGGCTGCGGCGTGAGCGCCGTCGGGCAGGGTCTGGCGGACCAGCTTCGCGCCGAGCTGGCGCGCCAGGGTATTGCCGTCGACGACGACGACCTCGCCGCCGTCGTCAAGATCGTCGAGGCCAGCAGGGCCGGGCTCGAGCGCGCGCGGTCGGCGGTTGGCGGCGGTCCGCCGGTTCCACACGGTTTCGTACCACCGGCGCCGCCGGCTACCGTGCGGGCGCCGCGCGCGGGACGTTGAGCGGGGGTGCGATGATGTCGGTCGGCGAGCGTTCGCGGATGGAAATCCCGTACCGGTTCCCCTATCCGGTCACCGGCGAGATGCTGAACGCCGTCCAGGACGTCATGCGGCGCCGCATCCATCACTTCGGGCCGTACACCGACGCGCTCGAAGCGAAACTGGCGGCGCTGAGCGGCACCACGCGGGCCGTCGCCTGCGCGTCCGGCAGCGGCGCCATTCTCATCGGGCTGCAGGCCTGCGGCGTTCGCGCCGGCGACGAGGTCGTCATGCCGGCCAACACGTACGGCGCCGTGCCGGAAGCCGTGCTGCAGCTGGGCGCCGCGCCGGTCCTGGTCGACATCGAGCCGGCGACGGACAACATCGCGGTGGACCAGGTCGAGGCGGCGATGACGCCGCGCACCCGCGCCATCGCCGTCCAACACAGCTACGGCCACGCGGCGGACATGGACCCTCTGCGCAGGCTGGCCGAGAGCCGCGGCGTGCGGATTCTCGAGGACGCGGCGCATGCGCTCGGGGGCCGCTACAAGGACCGGCCGACCGGCGGGCTCGGCGATGTCGGCGTGTTTGCGTTCAGCAACAAGGCCATTTCCGCCACCGGGGTGGGCGGCGCGGCCACGGCGGGGGATCCGGGCCTGACGCAGGACCTCCTCGATCGACGGTATCACGGCCGGCGGGGAGGCTACGAGACGCACGTCCTGGGCTACAACTTCCGCCTGACGGAGATGGTGGCCGCGGTCGCGTCGTGCCAGCTCGACCAGTTGCCGGCCTGGAACGCGCAGCGGCGGCGCAATGCCGCCGACTACACGCGCCGGTTTCGGGACAGCGGCCTGCCGCTCGGCCTGCCGGTGGAACGAGCGTACGCCTCACACACGTGGCTGCACTACGTCGTCCGGCTCAAGGAGCGCGACGCGCTGAGGGTGCACCTGCTCCGGCGCGGCGTCGCGACGTCGGTGCACTATCCGGTGCCGGTGCACCGCCACGCCGGCTTCGCCGGACGCCTGCCCTACCGTGAAGGAGAGTTTCCCCGAAGCGAGGCGGCCTGCCGGGAGATCCTGTCCCTTCCGTGCCACCCCGCGGTCGGGGAAGCCGAGGTCGAATATGTCGCGGCCGCCGTCGCCGAATTCTTCGCCGGCGGCCGCTGAACCGGGAGGAGCGCCCCATGGAGATTCCGTACCGTGCGCCGATCGTGACGGATGAGATGCGCCGTAAGGCGCTCGACGTGCTGGAGAGCGGCACGACGTTCGGCGGGCAGGAGACCGAGCGCTTCGAGGTCGAGTTGGCGGAGCGCTGCGGCTGCCGCTACGGTGTGAGCGCGAACTCCGGCACGTCGGCGACCATGCTCGCGCTCGACGCGCGCGGCATCGGGCCGGGCGACGAGGTGATCATGGCCGCGAACGCGTACATCGGCGTGCTGGCGGCCGTCGTGAAGCTCGGCGCCACCCCGGTGTTCGTTGAAGCCGATCCCGAGACCGGCAACATCGCGCCCGGGGCGGCGGCCGCGGCGATGACCGCCAAGACGCGGGCGATTGTGCCGATCCATATGTACGGATTCCCGTGCGACATGGACCCCATCATGGAGGCGGCGCGGGCGCGTGACGTGCTCGTGCTGGAGGATGCGGCCCACGCGCTCGGCGCGGAGTATAAGGGGCGGGCCGCCGGCGGACTCGGCGACGCGGGGTTCTTTAGCTTTTCCGGGAAGATGATCACCGTGTTCAGCACCGGCGGCGCGGTCGTCACGAACGACCGTGCGCTGGCCGAGAGCATGTCGAGCCTGCGCGACCAGGGCCGGCTGCGGGACGAACAAATCAGCTTCATCCGCCGGACCGACGCCTCCTGGTACGATCAGCGGTGGATCGGCTACAACATGCACCTGTCGGAGATGGCGTGCGCGCTTGGCCGTCTCCAGCTCCGGCTCCTCGACGGGTTCACGGCGAAACGGCGAAAGGGCGCCGCGTACTACACGGCGCGCTTCCGGGATGCGGGGTTGCCGTTCCGCCTGCCGCCGGAGCGCCCGTGGGCCAACCCCTGCTACCTGCACTACTCGGTGTGGACCACGCGGCGCGACGGGCTGGTGGAGTTCCTCCGCCGGCGCGACATGGGGGTGGGCATCCACTATCCGAGGCCGCTCCACCTGTTGGAGCCGGTGAAGGCCCGGTACGGTACCCGCGAGGGGCAGTTTCCCGTCGCGGAGCGGTTGTGCGGCGAGAACGTGTCGCTGCCGGTCGGGCCGCATATGACCGACGAGATGCTGGCGCGCGTCGCCGATTCGGTCATCGCGTTCTTCAAGGAGGGCCGCGCCGCCGCGTAGCGGCGCGACTCGCTTCTCAGCGGATCGGCGCCTGCCCTCTTCTTACGGGAAGAGCCGGCCGCACCAGGGCGTGAGCCGCTGGAACGCTTCGGCAAACTTGATCGCCGGGTTGCCGGCGACGTACGCGGCCTGGGTGCCGCGCTGCTGCGAGCGCGTGCGGTATCGCTCGACGTGGTACGGCTGCGCGCGGAATTCCGCCGTCGCGCGCATCTTGGCGTCCATGGTATCCGTGATGTCGATGAAGTAGTCCGGGACGAACCCCGTCATCTCGGTCAGCGGCTGCGTCGGCTCGCAGGCAAAGATCTGCGTCGGCGTCATCACCGGGAGGTCCGGCTCGACACCGGCCAACCCCGTGTAGTAGGCGGCCTCCATGGTGGCCTGGTAGGTCGTGGTGTGGTCGGGATTGTACGGCTCCTTCGCCGGGTGCGTGATGATGACGCGCGGACGGAACGTGCGAATCTCGCGGACGAGGCGCATGAGCCGTTCATAATCGAAGGTCAACGGTTGATCCCGATAGTCGTAGAAGGCGAGGTCCGCGCCGAGGATCTCCGCCGCGGCCCGGGCCTCCGCGCGCCGGACCTCGGCTACCTCTTCCTCGGTCGTCTTGCCGCCGCGGGCCTTCCAGAACTCGTTCGATTCCCCGCGCGCGCCCGGACTAATGACGACAACGCGCACGTGGGATCCGGCAGCGGCGTAGCGGGCGAGCGTGCCGCCCGCCCTGACGCAGAAGTCCGCGGCATGCGCGCTGACGCACAACACACGATCGTTCGCCATGTCGTATCCTCCCTCGGAGTTCGGGGCGCTCAGCGGGACGGCCGCTCGAGCACCTGCCGGTTGACGAGAAACGCGGGCGGCCGGCCCTGCAGGGCCTCTACCACTTGTTGGGCCGCGTCGCGCTGGCCCTGCTTGATCGATTCCTCTGAGTAGAAGCCGATGTGCCCCGACACCGTCACGTTGGGAAGCGACAGGAGCGGATGGTCGGCACGCAACGGTTCCTCGGCGAAGACGTCCAGCCCCGCGCCGGCGAGCCGGCCCTCACGCAGGGCGTCGACGAGGGCCGGCTCGTCCACCACCGGGCCGCGCGAGGTGTTGACGAGCACCGCGTCGGGCTTCATCATCGCGATCGCCTGGCGCGAGACGATTCCGCGCGTCGCGGGCGTGAGCGGCAGGTGGACGGACAGGATGTCGGCCTCCGAGACACACGTTTGGAAGTCCACCGACCGGGCGTTTTCGGAGCGGAACACCGCCTCGTCGAGGTAGGGATCGTGCGCCATGACGTCGAGGCCGAGGGCGCGGCCTTTGCGTCCGGTGGCCCGCGCGATATTGCCGAACCCGAGCAGGCCGAGCGTCCGTCCGGCGATTCGCCGCAGCGGGACGATCGGTTTGATGTGCCACTGGCCGGCCCGCACCGCGCGGTCGGCGGCGACGATCTTGCGTGTCACGGCCAGCAGCAGGGCGATCGCGTGCGAGGAGACCTCATCCACCGCGTAGAGCGGCCCGTTGGTCACCCAGATGCCCTGTGCCGTGGCCGCCGCCACGTCCACGCGATCGACGCCCGTCCCGTAGTGCGCGATGATCCGGCACCGGCTGAGCCGGCCGATCCTCGCCGCGTCGAGCACGCCCCGGGAGTGCAGCACCGCGTCGACGAGCGGGGCCGCGCGGTCGAACGCCTCCGGGTCGTCCATGTTCACAGACTCGACGCGGATGCCGTTGGGCTCCAGGATGCCGCGCTCGACCGCGATGTCGTAGGAAGGCTGGCGCTTCGATTCCGTGCGAATGCAATACCAGGACCGCCCGGTCATCTGTTCACCCTCTTCGAGGGACTCGGCGCACGCAGCATAATGGAACAGCGATGTGAAATGGCGGCGAAGGGTGATAGGGCTCGGAACGATGTTTCAAAGTACGCAGGACTTCTGCGCGGGTCGCCGGAACCCCTTGACGATAGACAGTATCGTCAACAGAACCGCCGCGAGGGAGGGCTCCATGCCCGGCCGCATTGTTGCATTTCGTCCGGTCGTCGATCAGGAAATGAAGGACGCTGCCTGCCGGGTGCTCGACTCCGGGCACTACATCCGCACATCGCCCACCGAGTCCTCAGAGGGCAAAGCGCTCGAGGAGGAGTTCGGCGCGTTCCTCGGGGGTTCGGACGGGCGGCGCCCGCACGTGGCGAACGTCGCGAACGGCACCGCGGCGATGCATCTGGCATGGCTGGCGCACGACGTCGGCCGCGGCGACGAGGTCATCATTCCCGCGAACACGTTTGTCAGCGTGGCGCATTGCATCTCGCTGGTCGGGGCCACGCCGGTCCCGGTGGATGTCGACGCGGACACCTACAACATGGACCCTGCGTCCGCGGCCGCCGCGATCACGGCTCGGACGCGCGCCATCATGCCCGTCCATACGGCCGGCCATCCCGCCGATCTCGACCCCATCCTCGATCTCGCGCGCCGGCGCAACCTCCTCGTGATCGAGGACGCCTGTCAGGCCATCGGCGCGCGCTACAACGGCCGTGCGGTCGGCACGCTGGGGCAGATGGGCTGCTACAGCTTTGTCCAGAACAAGGCCATGACGTGCGGTGGTGAGGGCGGAGCGGTGGGGTCCTTCGACGAGATGCGGGTGCGCCGGGTGTTCAACCTTGCAAATCACGCGCGCGGCGAGCAATTTCACCACGCCCGCGGCGACGACTCCGTGCCGGTCGCGCACGACGAGGTGGGCTTCAACTACCGGCAATCCGAGATCCTGTCGGCCGTGGCGCGTGTGCAGTTGCGCCGGCTCCCGGCATGGATCGAGCAGCGCCGGCGGTGGGCCGGCCTCTACCGCGAGCTCATTGCGGAACGTGACCTGCCGATCGATCTGCCCGGCGAGCGGCCGTATGCGTACCACTCGTACGTGCGCTTCGAGGTCCGCGTGCGCGAGCGCCCCGCGCTCCGGCGGTTCCTGGCCGAACATGGTGTGCGCACGCAGGTCCACTATCCGACGCCGATCCACCTCGACGTTCCATACCGCGACCAGCTCGGCATCCGGCCCGGCGCCTTGCCGGCGAGCGAGCGGCTCGCGCGCGAGATCATGACCCTGCCGCTCTATCCGCAGATGACGGCCGACGACGTCGCCTACGTCGTCGACCACCTCAAGGGATTCTTCGCGCGGCGCAAGACGACCACGGCGTAGGGCGGAGGCGGGCCGCGGCTACCGCCACTCCGCGTGAAACAGCTCCCGGATCTCCTCGCGGCCGAGGCCGGCGCTCAAGAGCGCGACGAGCTTGACACGCGCTTTGAGCCCCGAAGTCCCGGCGAAGATCATGCCGAGCGACAAGAGATGCGACTCGCCGCCCTCATGCCGGTAGGTATTGCGCTGCAGGCGTCCGGTCGGGTATGGGTTGGCGATGACGACGGTGATGCCCCGAGCCATCGCGTCCGTCACCAGCTCGAGGTACCGCGGGTTCATCCGCCCGCACTCGAGCACGAGGCCGTCGGCCCTGCCCTCGATCGCGGCCCGGAGGAGCGCGTCGTCGGGGTCGGCCGCGAACGGGATGCGCTCGACCCTGGCGCGGATCGCCGCCGGCAAGACCGCCGGCAGCCGCCGGAACGGACGCCGCGCGAAGAACACATAGTCCTCGTCGACCGCCCCCAGCGGGCCGAACTCGGGCGACTGAAAGGCCGCGGGGTTCGCCGGGCTGGTCTTCGTGACGTCTCTGGCGCAGTGGATCGTCCCGTTCATCACGACCAGCACTCCGAGTCCGCGCGAGCGTTCGCAGGCGGCGACCTGAATCGCGTGCAACAGGTTCGCCGGACCGTCGTCGCTTGGAAGCGTGGGATTCCGCAGGGCGCCGGTCACGACGACCGGCTGGCCGTGCCCGAGGGTCACGTCGAGAAAATATGCCGTCTGCTCCAACGTCGCGGTCCCGTGGGTGATGACGACGCCGGCGAGCGCGGGATCGGCGAGCGCGTCGGTGACCCGGTGCGCCAAGTCCAGCATGTGGTGGAAGCCGATGGCATTGCTCGGCAGCTCGAGCCAGCCGTCCGTCTCGCACTCCGCGTACTCGCGGACCATGGGGATGCGGTCCAGCAGTTCGCCGGGTCCAAGGCCGGGGACCACCACGCCGGACGGCTGCCGCTTGCCGGCAATCGTGCCGCCGGTCGTGATCACGCGGACGCGCGGCTTAGACACCGGGGCTACACCAGGTACCCGAGGCGGCCCGACAATTCGTAGGCCGCGTCCTGCAGCAGGCGGGCGAGTTCCTCCGCGTCGCCCTCCCGCACTTGGAAGACAGACCCCGATACGCTGAGCGCGGCTTCGACGCCGCCCGACGGCCCGCGCACCGGCACGCCGACGCAGCGGATGCCGGTCAGGAACTCCTCGCGATCGACCGCGTATCCACGCTCCCTGACCCGGCGCAGTTCCTCGGCGAGGGCGGCCGGGTCCGTGATCGTGTGCGGCGTGCAGGCGACGAGCTTGCCGGCGCCGAGGATCGGCGCCGCGGCATCGGGAGGCAAGAAGGCGAGGATCGCCTTGCCGAGCGCGGTTGCGTGCGTCGGCGCGCGGCGCCCGAGCGGCGTGTACATGCGGGCGCTCTTTGGGCCATCGATCCTGGCGACGTACATCACGTGCTGCTGGTACAGGATGCCGAGGCTCGCGTTGCAGCCGGTGGCGGAGACCAGCCGCTCGAGGATCGAAATCGCCTGCTTTCGTATCTCGAGCTGATTGAGCGCCGCTCCCGCGAGGATGATGCCCTGCAGACCGAGATGATACTTCTCGGTCCGCGGGTCCTGAGCCACGTAGCCTTCGGCCGCGAGGGTCGACAGGATGCGATACACGGTGCTCTGGCTGGTCTTGAGGCGCTTGCTGAGCTCGATGACGCCCACTTGGCGACCGTCCTCCGCGAGCAGGTTCAGAATGTCGATGGACCGTTTGACCGTTTTGACGGAATCCGACTTCGGCATCGTTGCCCCCCAAGTTTCCGGCGACGGGACTCTGATCCAGCCGGCGGTTCCCTATAAGAAATGAAATTCCCTTCCGAATTTCATCAGTTTTGTCAAACTTATCGGGAGGAAAGCGCATGTATTCGACTAAGTACGTTACGCGTTTCTGCCCCATTGCGGAACGGTCTTAGAGGGAGGATCGCACGGACCGATGGCGCCCGCCGACGGCGCAACAAGCCTAGCGCCGCATTTGCCAACCCTGCAACTCTTTTCCCTTGCGGGCCGTGTCGCGATTGTGACCGGTGGCAACCGCAACCTCGGACTGGGGCTGAGTCGCGGCCTCGCGGGCGCTGGAGCTCACATCCTCATTGCGAATCGCGACGCGGCCGGCGGCGAGGCGGCCGCGGTCGCACTGCGCGAGGAGGGATGGAGCGCCGCGGCCTATGCGACCGACGTGAGCGACCCCGCGGCCTGCCTGCGGATGGCGGCATTCGCGGCCGAACAATGGGGCAGGATTGACATCCTGGTCAACAACGGAGCGGTGCGGGTCGACAAGACGGCGGCGGAGCACACCGCGGCGGACTTCGATTGGATCATGGGGGTGAACGTCCGCGGGCTCTTTCACGCCTGCCAGGCGGTCTATCCCTTCATGCGCCGGCAGCACACGGGCCGGATCATCAACATCGCGTCGATCTCTGCCCGCAAGGGGATGGTCAGGCGCACCTCCTACAGCGCCTCGAAGGGCGCCGTGGTGGCGCTCACCCGGGGGCTCGCCGTGGAATGGGCGGCGGACGGCATTACGGTCAATGCCATTTCGCCGGGCTCCATCGCGTCGCCGGAGCGGCCGCCCGACCCGGCGTCGGCCCGATACCGGATGACGGTCGATCTGATCCCGCTCGGCCGGGTGTCGCAGCCGGAGGACATGGTCGGATTGTGCGTCTTCTTGGCATCCGACGCGTCCGCGTACGTCACCGGCCAGGACATCCTGATCGACGGCGGGTGGTCGCTCGTCATGCGCCCGATGTCTATGCCGTAGTACCGCACGCGTACTGAACGACACAGTGGGCAGGGGGCGGACCATGCTGTTAAATGAACGCTCGGAACCCCGGATGACCCGGCGACAGGTGCTCCGCACAGGCGCCGCCGCGTCGCTGGCCATGCTGGGAGGCGGCGTGCTGGCTGCGGGGGCCGCCCGTCCGGCGGCCGCCGCGCCGGCCGGCGGTAAGACGCTCAGCGTTGCGATGCTGCTCAACATCAATACGCTGGATCCGGGCCGCACGCTGGAGAACGCGACGAACAACATCGACCACGTGACGTACGACGCGCTGGTCACCTTCGAGGGTGGGGACCTCAGGACGATTCGACCGTCGCTCGCCACGCGGTGGACGATGTCGCCGGACGGTCTGACCTATACGTTCACGCTCCATCCAAACGTGAAATTTGCCAGCGGCAACCCCATGACCGCGGCCGACTTCAAGTGGTCGTTCGAGCGCCTGATGAATATCAAGGGAAACGCCGCCTGGCTCCTCGACGGCGTCTTGAGCGTGGACGCGCCGAACCCCGCCACGTTTGTCATCAAGTTGACCAAACCCAAGTCGGCGTTGCTGGCGATCTTGACGACGCCCTCTCTCAGCCCGGTCGATACCAAGGTCGTCATGGCGCAGGGCGGCGACGCGGGGCCGGATGCCAAGGACAAAGACAAAGCGGAAGCCTACCTCAACGCGCACTCCGCCGGGACGGGGGCGTTCATCCTGGAGTCGTACGTTCCGAAGCAGGAGATCGTGATGGTGAAGAACCCCACGTACTGGCGGAGTCCGTCATCGTTCGACCGCGTCGTCGTCCGCAACATCGCGGATTCGAGCGCGCAGGCGCTCATGGTCCAAAAGGGCGACATCGACATCGCGGTCAACATTCAGGCCGACCAGGCGCGGCAGCTCCGTCACGCCGACGGCGTCGTGCTCAACGCCAGCCCCGAGCTCAACGTCGTCAACATCATCATCAACACCAACCCGGAGATCAGCGGGCCGTTCGCCAACCCCAAGGTGCGCGAAGCGATCCGCTACGCGATCGACTACCAGGGGGTGATGGCGCTGACGGCGCCGGGCTCCCGGCGGTCGGCCGGCATCATCCCGCCGAGTTTCCCCGGCGCGCGCCCCACGAGCGAAGCGACCAAGACCGACAAGCGGCGCGCCCGGGCCATTTTGCAGCAGGCCAACATCACGAAGCTCGAGGGCACGTTTTTCTACTCCAGCACCTATGCGGGGTTCGGCCTCGATCTGGGCATCCTGGCGCAGAAGATTCAACAGGACCTCGCCGCTATCGGTATCAACCTCAAGATCATGGACGAGCCCTACGCGACGGAAGTCACACAGTACCGGCAGGGCAAATTGCCCATGGGCATCGGCGGCTGGCTCGCCGACTATATGGACCGGAGCGACTATCTCGTGTTTCTTCCCGGGCGAACCGTCGGGCACCGGCTGCAGTGGGAGCCCGACGCGAGCCCCGAAGCGCGGGCGATCACCAAGTTGGGCCAGCAGGTGGAGACCGAGACGGATCCGGCCAAGGCGACCGCGTTGTATCAGGAGCTCGACCGCCGGCTCTCGACGGACGGGCCTTACATTCCGCTCTATCAGCCCGCCGTGTCGATCGCGTACCGGTCGAATCTCAAGGGCGTGACGTATACGACCGGCTGGTATGTCGATTACTCGACGATTGCAAGAGCGTAGGCCGCACGGGTAGTGATGGATCGAGCGCCCGCTCTGCCGGATCGATTCGCCCGCGTGCGCGACCACGTCCGGGCCTCCCAGCGGCGGTACGTTGATGCGCTCCGGGCCTTTGTCCGCATTCCCAGCGTGACCGGTGACCTGGCGGCCTGCCGCGACGCCGCGCAATATCTGGGGGACCTCGCGGCCGGCGCCGGTCTGACCGTCCGGGCCGATCCGATCGAGGGCGCCGGCCCGACCTTGTTTGCCCGCGTGGCGGACGCGCCCGGCCGCCCCACGGTGATCGGGTACGCGCACTACGACGTCAAGCCGGCCGGGGACCGGGCGGCGTGGACCCGCGACCCGTGGGGTGGCGAGGTCGATGCCGGGCGCCTGTATGGCCGCGGCGCGGCAGACGACAAGAGCGGATGCCTTGCGTTTGTGTTCGCCGCGGAGGCCTGCCACTCGGCCGGGGGCCTTCCGACCGACCTGCGGCTCGTCATCGAAGGCGAGGAAGAAACCGGGTCGGCCCACCTCGAGGAGTGGGCGCTCGCGCACCCCGACGACCTGCGGGGCGCGGACGGTGTCTTCTGCCTCGACGGGTCGATCGAGGCGTCCACGGGGCTGCCGCGCGTGGACCTGTTCGGGCGCGGCATCCTCTACGTCGAGCTGTCGGTCGAAACCGCCGCCGAGAACGTGCACAGCAGCCGCGCCGTGCTGGTCCACAACGCCGCGTGGCGATTGATCGAAGCGCTGCGCACCATCAAGGACGTGGACAGCGACCGCGTCATCGTGCCCGGCTGGAGCGACGAACTGGTGTCCCTCACCGACGACGACCTCACGTACTTCCGGGAGAAGGCGCGGGCTTTCGACGCGGACGCCATCCGCAGGCAACACGGCCTTCGGAGCGTCGGGTTTCCGGCTGGGCGCAGCGGCCAGGACCTCGTGCAGGCGCTCTACATGGAGCCGACGTGCAGCATCTGCGGCTTCTGGGCCGGCGATATCTCCCCCGGGGTGTTGATGACGGCGGTTCCCCGCCGGGCGACGGCGAAACTCGACTTCCGCTGCCCGCCGCGGCTCCATGCCGGCCGGCTCGCGGAGAAGCTCCGGGCGCACTTGGACCGGGCCGGATACGCGGACGTGGAGATGCGCGTGATCTCGGCGCGCTCTCACACCTGGCACACGACGCACACCGCCAGGATCGTCCAGGCGATCCGGCGTGCCGGGCTGGACATCTTCGGCCCCGGCTGGCAGGCCGAGCGGAACGGCCCGACGGCCGAGGGCGTCTTCGCGGAGTCGCTCGGCATCCCGCCGGTGCTGACCGGATTTGCGAACCCGGACTGCCGGATCCATTCGCCCGACGAGAACGTGGACATCGAGTGCTATCTCCGGGGCGTCGAGTACGCCGCCGCCGTGTTGTTCCGGCTGGCGGACGCGTAGGGAGGAGCGTGGGTCGATGAGGGTCCCGAGCGGGCAGACGATTGCGGCGCGTGCGTCGAAGCGGGCGGTCGCGCGTGGGGGTGGCGGGGACCGGGAGCGACTGCTCGCGCTGGCGGAGGGCCGTCGGGATATGGTACGGCTCGGGCGCGGCGATCCGGACCTGCCGACGCCGCCTCACATCATCGAAGCCGCGAAGCGTGCCCTCGACAGCGGCGCCACCCACTACACGCACTGGCAGGGACAGCCCGACCTCCGTGAAGCGATCGCCGAGAAGTGCCGGCGCGACTACCGCGTCCAGGTGACCGTGGACCAGGTCATCGTCACCGCGGGCGCGCAGGAAGCGATGTACGTCGTGTTCCAGGCGCTGCTGGATGCGGGGGACGAGGTGCTGCTCGCGGACCGGCACTATACGTCCTATTCGCGCGCGATCCGGCTGGCCGGCGGCGTGCCCGTGTTCGTGCCCACGCGCGAAGCCAACGATTTCGTCATCGATCCACAGGACGTTGAGGCGCTGATTTCGCCCCGGACCAAGCTGCTGGTCGTCGTCAGCCCGGAGAACCCGACCGGCGCGGTCATCCCGGCGGACACCATCGCCGCCCTGGGGCGCATCGCGCACGAGCACGACCTCATGGTCATCGCCGACGACATCTACGAGAAGTTCGTCTACGAGGGACCGCCGCACACGAGCATTGCGGCCGAGCCGGCGCTGGGAGATCGGACCATCATGATCAACGGCTTCAGCAAGACCTACGCGATGACCGGGTGGCGCGTGGGGTACATGGCGGTCCCGCGGGAGCTCGTCGGCCCGATGCAGGTGATCAAGCACACGCTCACCATCTGCGCGCCCGCGGTGTCGCAGGCGGCGGCGCTGGCGGCCCTCGAGGGTCCCCAGGACTGCGTCGACGACATGCGCCGCGTCTACGCGGAGCGGCGCCAGATTCTCCTAAGCGGCTTCGAGCCGCTGGGGATGGGGGCCGTTGGTCGCGCGGCGCTCTCTACGTCTACCCGCGGGTTCCCCGACACGGAGAGTCCTCGTACGACTTTTGCGTCCGGGTGCTGGAGCAGGCCAACGTCCTCATCTTTCCGGGCACGGCGTTCGGCGCGGGAGAGGGCTACATGCGCGTCACGCTGCTGCAGCCCGCCGAGGTGATGCGGGAGGCAGTCTCGCGAATGACGGCGGCGCTCCCGAAGGAGCGGCGCGGCACCACGTGAGGGGAGGGGACATCATGGACCGACGGCATAGCGCGACGCTCTCGCGGCGCGACGTGCTGCGCCGTGCCCTGGCCGGCGGTGCCCTCGGTATGGGGTTCGGCGCCGGCTGGCTCTCGCGGGCGGCAGGTACGGCGAGCGCGCAGCGTGCGATTTCCGGCACGTTGCAGGTTGCCTGGGATCAGGTGCAGGACAACCTGGATCCGCAGACAGCGCGCGGCAACCGCAACTGGTGGGTGCTGACCGAGCTCTACGACACCCTCACGTACCTGCCGGGCTACAGCCTCGACGCCAAGCCGTACTTGGCGGAGTCGTGGACCGTCTCAGGAAACGGTACGGTCTACACCTTCAAGCTGCGCCGCGGCGTGAAGTTCACCACCGGCAGCGAGCTGACTGCGGAAGCGGTGAAATACAGCATTGACCGTATGCAGTCCACCAAATTGGGCCCGCTGTTCCTCACCGTCCCGTTCGACCACGCCGATGTCGTTGACCGGTACACGGTGCGGTTCGTGCTGAAGTATCCGTATGCTGCATGGCCGGTGATTCTTGCACACCCCGCGGTCTGCAGCATCGTCGATCCGAAGATCGCGGAGGCGCACGGCGGCGTTCAGCCGGGCAAGCGCAACGAGTACCTTTCCGCGAATACGGCCGGCATCGGCGCCTGGACGATCGACCGCTGGGATCAGAGCCAGCGGATCGTGCTGGTCCGCAATCCGGACTATTGGCGAGGCTGGAAGGGTCCGCACCTGAACCGCGTCGTGCTCGAGACCGTCCCGGAGGAACAGACCCGACTCCTGCGCCTCGAGAAGGGCGATATCGACATCGCGACGGTCAACGCGCAAAGCCTGCCGGGGCTCGAGGACCGGATTGCGCGGGGGCACCTGCCGATCGGTATTGAGAAGGCGAAGAACGGCCAGCCGCTGGTGAGCCTCTCCACGATGCAGGTCAACATGAACAACAAGTTGCTGCCGACCAGCGACATCAACGTACGCAAGGGGCTCAGCTACGCCTTCAACTACAACCTGTTCATCAGCAAAGTCATGAACGGCTACGCGGTCCGAATGGCCGGCATGATTCCGCGCGGCATCCTGGGCCACGTCAGCGATTACCCGCTCGTCGACTTCGACCTTACCAAGGCCAAGGCGGCGTTCGACGCGGCTTCCGCCCAGGCGAAGGCCGAGCTCGCCAAAGGCGTGACCCTGCGCTACGTCCCCGGCTACGTGCTCGGCCAGGAAGGGGCCGTCATGTGGCAGCAGGATCTGGCGAAGATCGGCGTGCGGCTGATCCTCCAGGAAATCGATCAGGCGACGCTCAGCAGCCTGCAGACGTCCGCCCCGGGGGTACCGTTGATCGAGGGCCGCTGGGTCGGCGATTTTCCCGACCCGGACAACTTCATCTCGTCCGCGCGGACGGACTACTGGCCGCCGCGGGGGTTCGGCGCCGCGTTCGCCGGCGACGCCAAGACGGACAGCCTCATCGAGCGTGGCCGGATGGAGCAGAACCCAGCGCGCCGGCGGGCCATCTACCGTGAACTGGAGCTGTACTTCCGCGATCAGTATGCCATCCTCATGGTGGCCGAGCCGTCCGGCGTGCTGAACAAATGGAACGCTCGAGCGAGTTGGGTCCAGGGCTTTCAGTACAACCCCATGTTTCATCCGCTGTTCTACGAGACCTACAAGCAGGGGTAATTCCGCGGTTCGGCGGCGCCGGCGTGCCGCCCTCGGCGCACCGTGCCGCGTGTGGTGCGGGCGTCGCAATGAGGCGCTGAGATGATCGGCTTTGTCGCGCGGCGGCTCGCCACGCTGGTTGCCGTGGTCTTCGGCGCCATGACGGTGACGTTTGTCATTGCGCGCGTGATCCCCCAGAACGTGGCGCAGATCTGGGCGGGCGTGCAGGGGTTCAAGGTCACGCCGGACGTGATTGCGCTGGTCACACGGCAATACCACCTCAACGAGCCGCTGATCGTGCAGTACGGCTACTACCTGCGCGATCTCGCAAGCGGGCGATGGGGCACGTCTCCGGTCACGGGCCGGCCGGTCGCCGTGGACATCCTGATGTATCTTCCGAACACGATGGAACTCGCCGCTGCGGCGCTGCTGCTGGCCGTCGCTGTCAGCGTGCCGATGGGCGTCGTGGCGGCGCGCGCGAGAAACTCCTGGGTCGATCAGGCCAGTCGCGCGCTGGCGCTCATCGGCGTAGCGGCGCCGACGTTTTGGATCGGCCTGCTGCTGCAATTCGTTTTCTACTACTGGCTCGGCTGGGTGCGCGATCCGGGCGGCATGCTGAGCGATTCGACCCTCGCGCTGTATCCCGTCCGTCACGTGACGGGGTTCGTGGTCCTCGACGCGGCGCTCACCGGCAACGGACCCGGGCTGCTTGACGCCATCAACCATCTCGCGCTCCCGGCAATCAGCCTCGCCTTGCCGCTCGTGGCGCTGCTCAGCCGGATGACACGCTCCTCGATGCTCGAGGTACTCAACCAGGACTACGTCCGCACGGCGCGTGCCAAAGGGATGCCCGAATGGCGGGTCACGTGGCGGCACGCGCTGCGCAACGCCCTGATGCCGACCGTTACGGTCCTCGGTCTGTCCACCGGCTGGCTCCTGACCGGATCGGTCGTCACCGAGCTCATTTTTTACTGGCCCGGCGTGGGGCGGTACGCGGTCGGCGCCGTCACCTCGTTCGACTTCCCGGCCGTAACCGCGTACACGGCGCTGGCGGCGCTGATCTTTTCGCTGGCGAACCTGCTGACCGACATCGTCTACGCTTACGTGGATCCACGGATCCGGTTCGCCTGAGCCACGCGATGCCGGTGCTCCCGAAACCGCTGCGCAACCCGCTGGTGCTCGTCGGCAGCGGCGTGATCGTGGCGCTGTTTCTGGTCGCCGCACTGGCCCCGGTCCTTGCGCCGTACGGGCCGCAGTCCGGCACGCTGCTCGACCGGTTCGAGCCACCGGGCCCGCGCCACTGGTTCGGAACGGACAGTTCGGGCTTCGACATCTTCAGCCGGGTGCTCTACGGCGCCCGGCCGGCGGTGGGCAGCGGCCTCATTGTGCTGGCGGTCTCGACATCGGCTGGAACCGCGGTCGGCCTGCTTGCCGGCTACGGCCGCGGCGCGTGGGGCGAGGTGCTCCTGCGGATCACCGACGTGTTCCTCGCGTTCCCCGGCCTGCTGCTCGCCATGGCCGTCGTGGCGGCGATCCAGCAGCGCACGCTCTGGGCGATCGTGGTCGCGATCTCGCTGCGGTGGTGGGCGCCCTACGCCCGCATCGTCACCGCGCAGACGCTCGCCATTCGGGAGCGCGAGTACGTGGAGGCGGCGCGCTCCATCGGCGCGCGACACCTGCGGGTGCTTCTCCGGCACGTGCTGCCCAACGCGTTCAGTCCCGTGGTGGTGCAGGCGACGCTCGATCTCGGTGCGATCATCCTCACCACGGCGGCCCTCAGCTTTATCGGCTTCGGCGCCGAACCGGGGACGCCGGATTGGGGCCGCATGGTGGCCGATGGGCGTCAGTACATGCGCGATCACTGGTGGGTCGTACTGTTTCCCGGGATCGCGATCTTCTTCGCGGTGGCCGCCTTCAACCTCGCCGGCGACGGGGCGCGGGATGCCTTCGATCCGCGGCTGAGGGGCGAGTAATGAGGGGCAGAATGGCCGCCGTGGGGAAGGGGCGCCGGGTGCGCGAAATAGCGTACGGAGCGGCAGTACTCACCGCGCGGAGGAGGCACCATGGACTGTGATCTGGCGGTGAAGGGCGGCACCGTGGTCACCGCGGCCTCGCAGGGCCGCATGGACATCGGGATCGGCGGCGGCAAGATCGTGCAACTCGGGGGCGAGGTGCGCGCGCGGCGCACGCTCGACGCGGCAGGGTGCTACGTCTTCCCCGGCGGCGTCGATATCCACGTGCACCTGAGCCAGCCGGCCAGGCCCGAGCCAGGACGCGAGCTGTGGGTGGACGATTTCTGGACCGGTTCCCGGGCTGCCATCGCGGGCGGCGTCACGACGGTCGGCAACATGACGTTCCAGTGGGCCGGCGAGCGGCTTCAGGACGCTTTGGCCCGGGATCTCGCCGCGGCGCGCCGCGACGCGGCCGTTGATTTTGTGCTCCATCCGGTGTTGACCGAGCCGACATCGGCTGCGATCGAGGAAGTTGGCGGGCTCGCGGCTCAGGGCCACGCCAGCCTCAAGATCTTCATGAGCCGCGACAACTTTGACGCGGACATCGACGGCTATATTCGCGCACTGCGCGCGGCCGCGGATACCGGCCTGATCGCGCTCGTCCACTGCGAGGATGGCGCGCTGCAGCGGTTCCTCAAAACGCGGCTCGCCGAGGAGGGCCGGGCCGGCCTCCGGTACTATCCGGAGAGCCGGCCGGACTATACGGAGGCGGTGGCCACCGAACGAGCCATCGGCCTCGCGCGGGCGACCGGCGCGACCATCTATGTTGTCCATCTTTCGTCGTCGGCGGCGCTGGCGCGGTGCCGCGAGGCGCGCGCCGGAGGACTGCCCGTGTACGTCGAGACGCGGCCGCTCTACCTCTATCTCACACGCGAGCGGTTCGAAGAGTCCGACGGCGCGAAATACACGGGCGCGCCGCCGCTGCGCGAGCAATCGGACGTGGACGCGATGTGGGCCGGGCTTCGGAGCGGCGACATCCAGGCGGTGTGCACGGACCACGCGCCGTGGACCTTGCGCCAAAAGACGGATCCATCGCTCACCGTGGCGACCGTGCGGAACGGTGTCGCGGATCTCGAGACGCTCATGCCGATGCTGTTTTCCGAGGGCGTCCGCGGCGGCCGGATCACGCTCGAGCGCTTCGTCGAGCTCACCAGCACGAACGTCGCCAAGCTGTTTGGACTCTATCCCCAAAAGGGCACGATCGCCGCGGGCGCGGATGCCGATCTGGTCGTGTGGGATCCGGAACGCTCCCGGGCCATCGATGGAGCCGCGATGCATTCGCGCGCCGGATACTCAGTTTACGACGGCTGGCGCGTGACCGGGTGGCCACGGTACACTGTGAGCCGCGGAGACGTGGTGCTTGACGAGACAGGCGTCACCGCGGAACGTGGACGGGGCCGGTGGGTGCGGCGCGGCCCGGTCCGGTCGCTGTAGCGAGCGCGCGAGCCGACTCTTACTGACAACGGCGTTACACGGACGTTGTAGCCTTCACCCCTCCGAGCCGGCACCTGATCAGGCAAGCAGGCCGAGCTCCTTGAGCGCCTGCGCAGCGCCATCCAGGGTCGAGAGATTCATTCCGGCGTAGTTGGGCGAAAAGACGACGCCCCGCCCGCCGGCGCGGTACGTCGCCAGTACGCTCCGGCGCACCATATCGGGCGTGCACCGGGCCTGGTCTTCCCGGGTGCGGGGCGCATCCACGCCGATGCCCATGTACACCGGCACCTTGCCCCCGATCGCGCGGACCGTCGCATGACACTGCCCGTAGACATACGTGTCGGGATCGAACCCGCGCTGGACCACCTCGTCCCACGGCGCCTCGTCAAGGCCCAGAAACCGGTACATCAACGGGGTCATCTGCTGCGGCGTCACGTCGCGCAGGATCGAGCGGTGCCAGTCGGTCATCTCCTTCACGTAAACGCCACCGGCCTGGTGCTGATACGTGATGGGCTTCACCCAGTCGCACCAGCGCGTCATCTCCCGCCACGGCCACTGCGCCTTGCGGAGCGGGTTCAAATGGTTGCGGTTCCAGACGTTGAGCCCAAACTCCAGGGACCCGTTGCACCACTTCACGATTCCGTAGAGCTCCCGGTCCATGTCCTTGTTGCGCTCGACCCAAAACCGTTCCCAGACCAGCAGGTCCGGGTGCTCGTAGAGCAGGCGTAGAAACTCGACCAGCGCGCCGTCGTCCAGCGCGGCTCCCGAGCGCGCTGCCGCGAAGAATTCCGCGCCCGTTCGATACGCCGCCTGCGCGCGCTCCGCGTCGACCCCCCTGGCGGCGGCCAGGCGGCGGCAGTGCTCGCAGAAGCAGTGCGCCGCCGTACCGCTGATCAGTCCGTCGAGCGGGCTCCGCCGCTCATTGCACCACATCACGCCGTCGATCTCGTAACTGCGGCAGTAGTCTTCGATGATCGAGTGCCACCACGCTCGGTAGTCCGGGTGGTTGATGCACGGGGCGGCGCCCACGCGGTTGAACGCGTCGATCTCCAGCGTTTGGGGGAGGTTCGGAATGGCGACTGTGCGGGCAGAGCCGTGGCCTTCGTAGTTGAAGAGCGGCTCCATGACCTCGGGGTAGACCCGCATGCCGCGCCGGCGCGCCTCCGGAATGACCACGTCCAGCACGTCGACGTTCGCGAACTCCTCGTCCTCCGCGCGGAACCGTTTAATGAACGTGTTGTGATAATACTCCGGATGCTCCGCGATGTACGAGCCGCCCTTGAGCGGCCGCGCGTCCTGGGCGCCGTGGTCGGGCCACCCGTCGATCTTCCATGAGATGCGCCGGCCCACTTTGAGGCCTAGCCACGAGATGGTCCCTATCAGCAGCACGTTGATGCCGAACCGCTCCTTCAGCGTGTCGAGGAGGGGCCCCACGCCTTCGTCGATGAAGCTGACGGGGCTGATCTGAATCCCGACGAACTTGCTGTTCCCCTGCATCCCGCCGCGCCCCCTACCACGCGTACCAATCGTGCAACTGGCCGTCCCGAACCAGGTGCTCGCCGTCCACGAAGACGTGGCGCACCTTTCCGACCGCGCGGATATCGGCGAGCGGATCGCCGTCCACCGCTACGAGGTCCGCCAGCTTGCCCGCCTCCACGGTGCCGAGGCGGTCGTCGTCGCCGCGCAGCTCCGCGCTGTTGATCGTCAACATCCGGATAACGTCGAGCGGTTCGGCGACCGCTTCGTACCGGAGCAGCGCCTCGATTTCCCCCATAATCTCGTCATGCGGTACACACGGGCTGCCGGCATCCGTGCCGAACGCGAATTTCACCCCGGCTTCACGCATGCGTCGAAGCGGCGCGCCGGGCGGGTTCTCCTCGGCCTGCTTCCTCCGCGCCGCCGCCACCCCCGCCGGCATCCCGCGCGACGGGCCGCGATCGGTCTGCAGCACGCGCGGCGACAACGTCGGCACCACGATCATCTTGCGTTCCACGATCTGCGCGATCACGTCGTCGTCCGCCGGGCCGCCGTGTTCGATCGAATCGAACCCGGCCGCCACGACGTTGCGGATCCCCTCACGGATGGACGCGTGCGCCGTGATACGCCGGCCGAGCCGGTGCGCCTCATCGGCCGCCGCCCGCAACTCCTCGATACAATACTGTGGCGTTCGCTCGTTCGCGATGATTTTGATGTGATCGGCGCCGAGCTTCACCTGCTCCCGCACCGCGGCGCGGATCCCGTCCACGCCGTCGGCTTCCCGGCCGCACCACCAGGTGTGGCCTCCCGTGCACATGATCGCCCGGCCGGCGATGAACAGCCTCGGTCCCTTGATGAGACCGCGACGGAGCGCCTCTTTCGCGTCGAACGCGCTCATGCGCATCCCGAGGTCGCGCAGCGCGGTCAGGCCGGCGCGCAGAGACTTGCGCAGATTCGCGGCAGCCTTGATGCCGTTGATGCCGTCGGAGTCGTTGAGCGCCTCGTCGCGCAGGATGCCGGTCGGCCCTCCGTCCCACCCCATGCCGCTCCAACCGACGTGGACGTGATTGTTTGCAAAGCCGGGTAGGATGGTGAGCCCCGCGACGTCCACCCGCGCCGTGTCGGACGCCCGTACCGCTCCGGGAGCCGCGACCTGCGCAATCCGGTTGCCCTCCACCAGCACGTCTGCGCGCCGCCGTGTTCCCGCCCGCACGTCAAGGACCCAACCTCCCGCAAGCAACTGCGTCGTCATCCGGTCTTCCTCCTTGATCAGCGCTCGGGACGCCCGGTCTCGCGCCATGCGAGCCAGCGGTCCGGCACGTTGTGTCGCGCGTAGAAGTCCTCCATGAGGATGGCCTGCCCCGTGTGATGCGATTCTTCGCAAGCCGCGACGACGCCGAGCGTCTTCAGGTGGTCGAGGCCGGACGGGTGCGGCCGCAGCGTTCCGGCCGCAAGTTGCGCCGCGACATGCGCCAGCAGGAGCCGGGCATCATCCACGAGCTGTTCTTGGGCCGGCAGCGGCAGCGGCTCCACGCGCTCGGCGCCGGACCCTCGGGCGATCGAGAGATCGGAGAACATCTGCCGCTGCACCAGGGCGCCTCGATCGAAGTCGGTCCGCCACTCGAAATCCGTCATCTTTGTCTGCGCGGACCACGTTCCGATGTACGTGACCAGGATACCGCCCGACAGCTCGAGGACGGCCGAGACGGTCGCGTCGTCCCGGTACATGCTCCACGACGGGTTGTGGCAGCGGCATGACACCCGCGTCACCTCGGCATCGTATACGAACCGGAGCTGGTCGAAGTGATGAATGGACTGCTCGTAGAGCATCGGCTGACGCATCGTAAGCGGGTACCGGTTGAGGCCCGGCCGGTAGCCGTCACGGTTCCGCCAGTACACGTACCGGGAGAACGCCGGGCGGCCGATCTCCCCCGATCGGACAATAGCGCGCGCCCGGGTCACGCAGTGCTGGTAACGAAAGTTCACCCCGACCGCAAGGGCGCGCCCCGCCTGTTCGGCTGCCTCCACGATGCGGACGGCGTCCCCCAGATCGAGCGCGAGCGGCTTTTCACACAGCAAGTGCGCACCATGCTCCAAGACCCTGAGCGCATCCTCGGAGCGGCCCATCGGCGGCGTGGCAAGCATGACCAGATCCGGCCGCACGGCCCCCAGCGCGTCCCCCAGATCTGTAAAGCAGGCGCCGGTCGGGACGCGATAGGCGTGGCGGATCGCGGCGAGCCGTTCTTCCGCCTGGTCGACGAAGCCCGCGATGGTAACCCGCGGCTCCTCATTGAGCAGGCGGGCCCACACTCGGCCGCGGGCGCCTAGCCCTACCAGCAACGTCCGAAACGGTTGAGACATGGGCGAGAGTCCACCTCGGCTGCGCACGTCCAGCGATGCGGCTCGCTTCTTGCGGTTCTGCAGGAAATCCTGCAATATCAACCGAAGCCAGCCATTTATACTGCGGCGGCTGCGACCCCGGTGTGGTCGGCGCCGGCGTGCCGCGCGTCGGCACCGCAGGAGCGGATGGGGGATGGCAACATATATCGGACAGCGGCTGGCAGTGCTCATCCCCGTGGTCGTCCTGGTGTTCTCGATCGTCTTCGGCATCATGCACGCGCTGCCGGGGGACCCCGTGCAGTTGATGTTGGCGGGCGCCGAAGCGGGCGTCACGACGCCGGAACGAATCGCGGAACTGCGAAAGAGCATGGGGTTGGACCGGCCGCTGTACCTCCAATACGGCGGGTTCATCACCCACGCCCTGCGCGGGGATCTCGGACAGTCGATCCGGTTCCAGTCGCCGGTCAGTGACCTGATCTTCGTCGCGTCGCTGCAGACGTTTCAGTTGAGCCTCGCGGGCATGGCGGCGGCGCTGCTGATCGGTATCCCGCTCGGCTTCGTGGCCGGCCTGTACGAAAATTCGTGGGCCGACAGCGCGGCGATGGTCGTATCGCTCCTCGGTGTTTCCATGCCGCTCTTTTGGGTCGCCCTGCTGCTCATCCTGGCCGTTTCCATCCATCTGCAGTGGCTCCCAGCGATCAGCGGCGGACAGCCACGCGGCATCATCTTGCCGGCCCTGACACTCGGGTTCGTTGCCGCCGGGCTCATCAGCCGGCTCATGCGTGCGAGCCTCATCGAGGCGTTACGCCACGATTACATCCGGACCGCGCTGGCCAAGGGCCTGCGCTGGCGCGTCGTCATGGCGAAGCACGCCCTGAAGAACGCCCTGATCCCGGTCATCACGGTGGCCGGACTGCAGTTCGGCGGAATGCTAAGCGGGGCGGTGATTACGGAGACGGTTTTCAGCCGCCCGGGTCTTGGCTCGTTGATCGTGAAGGCGATCCTCTGGCATGATTATCCGTTGATCCAAGGCGCGGTGCTGCTGACGTCCGTCTCCTACGTGCTCGTCAATCTCTTGATCGACGTGCTGTACGCCTGGATCGATCCCCGGATCAAATATGCGTGACACAGCCGCCGTCACCACGGCGCCGGCATCCGCCGCGCCGGCCGTGGAAGGGCGTGGGCGGCGGTCCGCGACGGGCTGGCGCACTCTTCGACGGAACAGAGGCGCGTTCGCCGGCGCCGTGATCCTCGCCGCGTGGGTCCTGGCCGCCCTCCTCGCGCCGCACATTGCCCCATACGATCCGATCGCGTTGATCGGGGCGAGCCGGCAGCCCCCCTCGGCGGCTCACCTCATGGGGACGGACCTACTGGGCCGCGACATCCTGAGCCGGCTGATTTTCGGCGCCCGGCTGTCCCTCGCGATCGGCCTGGTCAGCGTCGCGATCGGCCTGATCGCCGGCTCGTTCACCGGTCTGATCGCCGGGTACTATGGAGGCCGGGCGGATGGGGTCTTGATGCGGCTCGTCGACGCGATGCTGGCGTTCCCCGGATTGCTGCTCGCACTCGTCGTGATCGCGGCGCTAGGACCCGGTCTGCTCAACGTCATGCTGGCCGTCGGGGTCTCGTCCGTTCCGCTGTACGCGCGGCTGGTGCGAGGGTCGTGCCTGACGGTCCGCGAGGTGGAGTACGTGCAGGCGGCCCGAGCGCTCGGCGGATCTGATCGCCGCGTGATCCTCCACCACATCGTGCCTAACGTGCTCGGTCCCCTCATTGTCCTGTCGACGCTGCAGGTCGGCAATGCGATCCTGGTCGGATCCGCCTTGAGCTACCTTGGCATGGGCGCCCAGCCGCCGACCCCGGAGTGGGGCCTGATGACGGCGGACGGCCAGGCATATCTCGCAGGGGCGTGGTGGATGTCGACGTTTCCCGGGTTTGCCATTTTCTCGGCCGCCATGGCGGTCAATCTCCTCGGCGACGGCCTGCGCGCGGCGCTTGACCCGCGATCGATCTACCGATGAACCGGCCGGCGCCGTCCCGTCCGATGAACGTGTCACCGGTGCGGATCGGCATTGTCGGTGCGGGCATTGCCGGCGAGCGGCATGCCGAGGCGTTTGCCGCGCGCGCGGACGCCACGGTTACGGCTGTGTCCGAGTTGGACCCGGACCGCGGACACGCCTTCGCCCGCCGGTTCGGCGCCGTCCACTATGTCGACTACCGCGACATGCTGGCCGAGCCGATCGATGCCGTGGTGGTTGCCGTTCCGCACGCGCTGCACCGCGCCTGCGTCCTGGAGGCTGCGGCCGCGGGGGTGCACCTACTGCTTGAAAAGCCGCTGGCCACCACGCTCGATGACGCGCATGCGATGCTCGGGGCTGTCGAGCGGGCGGGTGTGCGGCTGATGTTGGGATACGTTCACCGCTTCCGGCCGGAGACGGAGGCCGCGCGCTCTCTCATCGCTCAAGGCCGCCTTGGGCGGCCGGCGACTGCGCTGGACCGTTTCATGAGCGGCGGCATGGCCGAGACGCCGCGGTGGGTGTGGAACCGGGCTGACGCCGGGGGCGGCGTGATCATGTACGGAGGCGTTCATGCGATCGATCGGCTGCGCTGGCTGCTCGATGACGAGGTGGCCGAAGTGTATGCACGGCTTGCCACGTACTCGAATCCTGCGGACGTAGAAGACGGCGTAAGCGCGGTCCTGACGTTCGCTGGCGGAGCGATGGCCGTTTTGTCGGAGAACGCCCCAGGCTACGGCCGCTTGGGCGGTTGGGTGACCGAGATCTTCGGCAGCGAGGGCGCGCTGACATTGACGACAGGAACCGCCCTCGAATATCGCGGCCGAGACGGCGCGCATCGCTGGACGTACGGCCCGGACCACCGCTTCGAACGGCAGGCGGCGGAATTCATAGCGGCGCTGAAAGAGGACCGTCCCCCCTCGGTAACCGGCGACGACGGCCTGCGGGGGCTGGAGGTCGCGCTGGCACTGTACCGGTCGGCCGCTACCGGGCGGCCGGAGCGGGTCGACCGTGGCTCAGCGGGATGGCACGAAGCCGGCCGGTAATGATGCGGCCTCCGCGGCCGGCAGGCGGTTCGCAACGATCCGGCCGCCCTTGATCACGACCGGCACTCGCTCCAGGTCCTGCAAGAGCTCGATCCGCTCGAGTGGGTCTCCGTCAACCAGGATCAAGTCAGCCAGCTTCCCGGGTTCGACCGTGCCGATCTCGCTTTCCATGTCCAAACAGCGCGCGGCCGCGCTGGTGGCGGCGATCACCGCCTCCATCGAAGAGAGCCCTGCGCCCACGAGTTGAGCCATTTCGTACGCGCCGCCCTCGCCGTGGCGGACGCCCGGCATCGCGGCGTCGCTGCCGTTGACGATCGTCACGCCGGCGCGGCGCGCCCTCCCGACTGTCTCATACATGGCGTCACGCGCGCGCTCTTGCCAGCGCGCGAGGTGGGGATCGGGGGGCACGATGTCGAGATCCCGCGCTTTGGCCTCAGGGCTCAACGTGGGGCAGAGAAACACTCCCCTGGCCGCCATCGTATCCAGGTGGTCATCCGTCAAGAACCGCCCGTGTTCGAGCACGTCGACGCCGGCTTCCAGGGCCCACGTGACGCCGATGCCGCCGTGGCAGTGGGCGGCGACCTTCCGGCCGTGGGCGTGCGCAGTCTCGCAGATCGCCGCCATCGTCTCGCGCGTCATTTCCGGAGAACACAATCCGCCGAGCGGCCGGACGAGTTCGCTCAGTGTCGCGTTGATCTTGATGAAATCCACACCGTATCTCAGATTGGCGCGCACGGCGCGCCGCCCCTCATCCGGGCCATCGACGATCGCGCTGGGTCCCGGCACAACGACGCCGGGCGCGAAGCCCTTGGCCCGGTCCATGTGCCCGGCCGTGCTCGTCAGGCCGACGCCGCACACCTTCATCCGCGGACCCTCCAGGCGGCCCGCATCGATCGCGTTTCGCAGCGCGACGTCGGCATAGTGGCGGCACGCCAGATCTCTGATCGTGGTGAAGCCGTGCGCCAAATTCCGCTGCGCGTTGATCAGGCAATTGAAGGCGACCGTGGGGACGAGCTCCGTCACCTCGCGCACGAACCAGTTGGGCTCGCGGGGGTCTCCGCTGCCGAAAACGTGGACATGGGCGTCGATCAGTCCCGGCAGCGCCGTATAGCGTGACAAATCCCAGATGGTGCCCGGTTCTGCGGGCCCCGGCGCCGACGAACGAACGCCATCGATGCGATCGCCGGCCAGGACGATGGTCACGCCGCGGCGCGGCGCGGCCCCGGTGCCGTCGATGAGGCATCCAACACGGAGCGCGAGATGCGGAGCGTTATGCACAGCCGGCGTCATTCTACGTACATGTCGTTCGCAAAGAACCACGCGCCCGTGGCTCCTAGCTGAAATCCCTTTATGGTGGCGGGCATGGCGAAGAATTGCGGGTCGTCAAGGGTCGGCAAGTAGACCGCGGACTGCGTCAACAGGCGTTGTGCCTCCGCAAAATACCTGGCACGCACCTGGGGGTCTGCGGTCTGTTGCGTTCGGAGGAGCGCGTCGTCCACCTGCGCGTCATGGAATCCCGACCAGGCCCAGCCCCCCGGTTTCCCCGCGTTTTTGGAATAGAATTCGCTGTACAGAATGTCCGGTTCGAGCGTTCGCAGTCGTTCATAGATGAGGTCAAAGTCACCGCTCTGGGCGCGTTGCAGTTGCACGGGTCCGGGCACCACCACGGGGCGAAGGTCCACGCCGATCGCCTTGAACTGCGCCGCGAGGTACTCGCCGATCTCACGGTGGTGGAGCATCACCATCGTCAACGTCAACGGTTTCCCGTCGCGCTCGCGGATCCCCGAGCCCGCGGGCTTCCATCCGGCCGCGTCCAACAGTGCGCGTGCCTTGGCTTGGTCGTAGCGGTACGCCGTTTCGGCGCCCTTCCAATAGTACAGAGTGTACCTGGTCAGCGGCCCGTAGACGTCGACGTAGGTCCCCGCGTACAAGGTTTGGTTCATGCGCTGCTGATCGTACGCGTAGCGCAGAGCCTGTCTCACCCGGATGTCGTTGAGCGGCGCCCGGCCGGTGTTCATCGTAAACATCAGGCCGTTGCCCGGCTGGTACCCGGTTACGACCTGATACTTGGGATTGTGCGCATAATCGGGCAGAGCCTGGGACGGGAGTCCCATGACGAGATTCGCCTCGCCGGTCTTGAGAATCTCGCCAAGCACGCCGGCGCTGCCGACGAACTTGACGGTGATGCCATCGAGGTACGCTGGTCCGGCGTGGTGCTGCACCGTTGTCCCGCCCGGGTACGCGGGATTGCGCGCGAAGCTGATATGGTCCCCCCGCACCCACGACGTCATCCGGAAGGCCCCTTCGCCGACCAGGTGCTGCTGAAACGACGCCCCGTACTGCTTCACCGCGGCGGGCGACCAGATCGGGAAAATGCTCATCCCGCTGAGCAACTCTGGGAAGGGCTCCCCGTAGAGCAAACGCACCTGATTCTTCCCGACCACCTCGGCCCGAAGAAACGTCGGCTGGCCGAGATCGGTCGCCATCAGCGCCGAGTGCGTGTCAGGGCTCATCACCCGTTCGATGTTGTATCGCACCGCGTCCGCGTCGCATCGTGTACCGTCCTGGAACGTGAGTCCGTCCTTGATGGTAAAGGTCCACACCCGGCCTTCCGCGGCCGCCGTCCAGCTCGACGCGACCCCCGGGACGAATTTCCGGTCAGCGGTGAGCACCACCAGCGGGTCACTGACAAAGGAATCGAACAGGAATGTGGAAGTGTACGGGTCGACCTGGGCGTCGAGGGACGCCGGCTCGTTATCCGCCGGCGTTGCGAGGACGAGACTGCCGCTCCGCGCGGCCGCACGCGTCGCGACCGGGAATGAGCCGGCCCAGAGCGCGGCGAGCCCTCCCGCCGCCCCGTACATAAGCTGCCGGCGTGTCAGCTTTACGCTCGACGTCATGCCCACACCTCCCACGCGTGGCCCCGCCATCTGATCTCTGCGCCCGTTCGGGATCCGGCTAGCCGGCCGAGAGGCACTCGCGCACCGCCGCGGCCACTTCGTGTACCTGCTCGTTCGTCATGGACGGAAACACCGGCAGGCAGATCAGCCGGTTCGCGATGTCCTCCGCGATGGGGAAGGAGCCGGTGGCGCATCCGAGGTGGCGATACACCGGCTGTAAGTGCAGCAGCGGCGTGTAGTACGCTTGCGTTGCGATGCCCCGCGCGGCCAGGTGCCGCCTGATCCGGTCTCGATCTCGAACCAGAACCGGGTATGCCCGGTAGACGTGCCTGGCGCCCGGCGCTTCGAGGGGCAGGGTGAGATCCAATCCGCGCAGCAGTTCCCCGTACAGCGCGGCGATGCGCCGCCGCCGCTCGATGCGATGCTCGAGCGACCGAAGTTTGACTCGTACGACCGCGGCGTGCAGAGGATCGAGCCGCTCATTGTAGCCTTCGGCGATCAGTTTCCACAGCCGCACGCCTGCCACGAGACCTTCCTGGCCGTCCATGCAGAGGTCGTGTCCGTAGTTCCGGAGCACTCGGACACGGTCCGCAAGGTCCCGCCGATCGGTCGTCACCACGCCCGCATCGCCGGTGGCGCCGAGGATCTTCGTGGGCGCCAGACTGAAACACCCAACGTCGCCGATGGTCCCAACCTTGCGGCCGCGGTACGTCGCGCCCGTGGCGAGCGCGGCGTCCTCGATCACGTGCAGGCCTTCACGGCGGGCCAGCTCCATGATTGGATCCATGTCCGCCGGGTGCCCGAACAAGTGTACAGGCAGGATTGCCCGCGTGCGCGACGTGAGCCGATCGCGAATGCGCTCCGGTGCGATGGTGAACGTTCGGGGGTCCACGTCGACCCAAGTGATGCGGGCTCCGCAATGGCTGATCGCCATCGTGGTAGGGATGTCGGTATTCGGAACCGTGATAACCTCGTCGCCCGGACCGATGCCGCAGGCAAGCAAGGCGAGCTGAACCGCGGCGGACCCGGAGCCTACCCCCACCGCCTCACGCGCGCCGCAATAGTGTGCAAACTCCTCTTCGAACGCGGCCGGCTCAGGCCCCATGACGAGCGTGCCGCTCTCCAGGACACGCCGGATCGCCTCGTCGATCGCCGGGCGCATCTCCAGATACTCGGCCCGCAGGTCGTACATCGGCACACGGAGCGGTCGCACGGATACGGGGACGCGGCAGGCCGCCGAACTCAGTGTTCGGCGGCCTGCCGGCCTCTACCGCTGGACGTCGACATCGTTGACAAAGAACCAGTCGCCGATCGCGCCGAGCTTGAAGCCTTTCACGCTGCTCTGCATCCCGTAGTACACCGGGTCGTCCACCGTCGGGAGCGACAACACGTTGTCGCTGATCATTTTTTGCGCCTGCGTCCACAACGCCTGCCGTTCCTGCTGAGACGATGCGGACTGCGTCTTCAGCAGCACCGCGTCGAGGGCGTCGTTGTGGAACCGGGACCACGCCCACCCGCCGGGCTTGTCGTTCTTCGAATACCAGATCGCAAAAAGGCTGCCGTCGGGCTCAAATGTGCGCTGCCGTTCGTAGATGAGGTCGAAATCGCCGCTCTGCGCACGCTGGAGCTGCACGGGACCGGGCACGACCACGACCTTCAAATCGACGCCGACTTGCTTGAATTGCGCTGAGAGGTACTCGCCGATCTCCTTGTGGTGCAGCATGACAAACGTGAGGGAAAGCGGCCGGCCGTCCTTTTCACGGAGACCCGTTTGCGGGTTCAGCTTCCAGCCGGCTTCGTCCAGGAGCGCGCGGGCTCCGGCCGGATTGTATTGGTACGCGCCGTCCCCGCCCTTCCAATAAAATCGGCTCGACGGCGTCAGCGGACCGCGCACGGTCACGTAATCGCCGCCGTAGAGGGTTTGGTTGATCTTGTTCGGGTCGTACGCTAGACGGAGCGCCTTGCGCACACGAAGATCGTTCAACCCGGGGCGGCTCGTGTTCATGACGAACTGCATTCCGGTGCCGGGCTGGTAGCCCAACACGACGTGGTAGTTCGGGTTGTTCCGATAGTCCGGGAGCGCGTCCGTCGGGAGCTCGACGACGAGGTTGGCTTCGCCGGACTTGAGCACCTGCCCGAGCACGCCTTTGTCACCGACGAAACGAACGGTCATCTGGCCGAGATACGGCGGACCCGCGTGCGCCCCCGTCGGCCCGACTCCCGCGTACGCCGGGTTCTTCACGAACCGGATATGGTCGCCCCGCGTCCATTCGACGAGCGTGAACGGACCGGCACCGGTGAGGTGTTGAGGAAACGCGGTGCCGTACCGTCTGACGGCGGCGGGGGACCACATCGGCGCGACGCTAAGGCCCCACAGCGCGATCGGGACAGGCCCCGAATAGACGATCCGCACCGTGGCGTCGTTAACGACTTCCGTGCGCTTGAAGTTCGACGCGCCGAGGAAATTGGCGAGTTCGGCCGAGTGCGTGTCGGGATTCATGATGCGGTCGATGTTGAACTTGACGGCGGCGGCGTTCAACGGCGTGCCGTCCGCGAATTTGATGCCCTTGCGCAGCGTGAGCGTCCAGATCTTCCCGTCGGCCGAAATGGTCCACCCCGCGGCCAGCGCCGGAATGTACCGGCCGTCCCAGTTCAGGCGGATCAACGGGTCCGCAATGAACGAGTTCAGGAGCTTGGTGCTGTCGTAGGGGTCGACCTGCGCATCAAGATTCGCCGGTTCCTCATCCGCCGGCCATGCGATCGTGAGCGCGCCTCCCGGCACGGCCGCCGGTTGCGCCGGTATCGCGGCCGCCGCCACCAGTATCGCGGCGACAATCACCCATCCGGTTTTCGCGATCCGTCTTGCATTCCACACGCCGTCCACCCCCTCACCGCGACGCGGCTACCGCCGCGTCGTCGGGCTCGCAGACCGGCCCATCGCCGTAATACCCGGGGTCATGCAGGAAATCCTGCCGGCGACACTAATCAATGAAGCAAGTATTGCCGTGGCTCTCGGTCCCATGTCCGGCCGGACGCCACGCTCCACGCGGAGGGCCGTCGACCAATGCCAGAAGTTGCACCGGCGACGCTGATCGAGCGGGTGATGTCTCGGCGCGCTCGCGAGCTCGGACAGGGGTTTCCACGACAGACGTCCGTGCCGACGTCCGGATTCATGACACTGTCGAGCGGCACACCCGATTTCCCGGTTCCACCGCACATCCTCGACGGCGCAAAACGGGCGCTGGACCGTGGCGACACGGCCTATACGCCGTGGACGGGGATCCCCGAGCTGCGTCGCGCCATCGCCGCCAAACTGGCGCAGGACAACGGGATCACCGTGGACCCCGATTCAGACGTGCTCGTGACCACCGGAACGCAGGAGGCGCTGCAGGTGGTGTGCCAGGCGCTCCTTGACCCGGGCGACGAGATCCTTGTCTCCGCCCCGTACTACGACGAGTACCGCCGTGACGCCCTCATGGCCGGCGCGAGGCTCGTGTCCGTGCCAAGCCGGCAACCCGACAACTTCGCGATCGATGTGGACGCGCTGGCGGCGCGCATCACCGAGCGCACCAAGGCTGTGATCGTGATTTCACCGAGCAATCCGACGGGCACTGTGCAGTCGCGCGCCGTGTTGGAGCGTGTCGCCGCGCTGGCGGCCGAACGCAACCTCGTGGTGATCGCGGATGAGCTGTACGAGAAGTACGTGTACGAGGGACACCGCCACCACAGTATCGCGGCGATGCCCGGAATGTTTGCACGGACGGTCACGATCAACGGTTTTTCGAAGGCCTTTGCCATGACCGGTTTTCGCATCGGTTACATCGCGGCGCCCGCCGAGTTCGTGCGCGCGATGCTGCCGATCAAGCACGGCATGACGATCTGCGCGCCGTCGATCTCCCAGTGGGCGGCGGTCGCGGCGCTCACCGGGCCGCAGGAGTGGTTCCGCGGCGTGCTCGCGGAGTACGATCGCCGGCGGCATTTATGGATAGAGGCGCTCGACGGCATGGGTCTTTCGTACGGTCGGCCTCAGGGCGCGTATTACATCTACATCAACGTGGGAGCGACCGGGCTCTCAGCCGCGGAATTCGGCCAGCGCGTGCGCGAAGAATACCGGCTCGTGATCGGGTCCGGCGGCAGGATCGGACCGGAGTGGGACTCCTACGTCCGGGGCTCGCTCGCCGTACCGACCGAGACACTCCGCGAGGGTCTTGCACGTTTCGCGGAGGCGGTGCACCGGTATCGTGACGCGCGCGCGTAGCCGCGCCGCGCGTCGCGGCCGAGCGGTGGGTCTGGGCGCGGACGGCGGCGACCACCTCGAAGTGTTCCAGCGCATCCGCTCACAGTATCAGACGTTGAGCCCCAGCTTCCGAAAACTCGCGGACTATCTCCTCGAGCGGCACCGCGATGCCGCGTTCCTGCCCGCCGCCAGGGTCGCGGTCGACGTCGGCGTCAGCGAGTCCGTGGTGATCCGATTTGCCGGCGCCCTTGGCTACAGCGGATATCCGGAGTTGCTCCGCGCCATTCAAAAGATCGTCAAGAATGAACTCGCGCCGTTCCATCGGCTTGAAGGCGAGCAGGCTGCCCGGGGCACGGCCGGGCGCAGTGACGACGTCTTGCGTCAGACGGTGACCTCGGACATCGAAAACCTCCAGGTCACTGCCAGTGACCCCATGACGATCGCGTCCTTTCCCCGCGCGGTGGATCTCCTTGTGCGAGCGGACGATGTGTACGCGCTCGGCTTGCGCGGCTTGGGCAGCCTGGCAGTTCTGCTCGGCTTCCTTCTCACGACGTCCGGCACGCGAACCCACGTCCTCACACACGGCGACGCCGCGCTGTTCGAGCGGCTGCGGTACATCGGGCGCCGGGATGTGCTCGTGGCGTTTTCCTTCGAGCGCTATACCAAACGCACGGTGGACGCGATAGACCTGGCTCGTCGCCGAGGGGCGCGCACGCTGGTCATCGCCGATTCCCTGGCCTCGCCGGCCGCCCAGGCGGCTACCGTCTCGTTAGTCTGCGCGGTGCGGGCGGCGTCGTTTTTCCACTCGTACACGGCTGCCGTGGCGATCATCAACGCGCTCATCACGGCCGCGGTGAACCGCCGCCTCACGGAAAGCCGCCGAGCGCTCGAGACGCTCGACGGCCTGCTGCCGGACGAAGAATTCTTCGGGGGCAGCAACGGCCAGTAGACGCTTCGGGCCGCCGATTCAGCGCTTGCCCGGCCCGCGCTTACACCGGTTCCACAATTCGGGCTCGGCTGCTTCGGCCCGATGACGGTCCTCATCACAGGGGGCACGGGATTTGTGGGCATCAACATCGCCCGCCGCCTCGCGCACGAAGGCCATCGCGTGGTCTGTCTTTCGCGTCACGCGGCCGATCGGGACAGTGTCCGCGACGCGTTTATTGCCCCCGTTCGCGAACGGATCGCGCTCGTCTCGGGAGATGTGCGGCGGTTGTGCGACATCGAAGCGGTGTGGCGACGCTACGCGCCGAGCCGCGTCATCCATGCGGCAACGATCACACCGAGCGTGGACAAGGAACGGTCCATGGGGCGCGCGATCGTCGAAGCCAACGTAATGGGCACGGTGAACGTGCTGGAGGCGGCGGTCAGCGGCGGCGCGCGGAGGTTCGTGTACGTAAGCTCCGCGGGCGTCTACGGGGACGCGGACGAGGCGTCGCCGCTGACTGAGGCGGTCCCGGAGACCGGAACGGGGCTCTACGCGGTCACGAAACACGCGGCGGAGCGGTTGTGCCAGCGCTACGCGGAACTCCATCGGCTGGAGACCGTTTCAGTCCGCGTCGGCTGGGTGTACGGGCCGATGGAACGCCCGCTCGCCGGTTCCCGCGAGCGCATGTCGCTCGTGTACGACTGCGTTCACGCCGCGCTGGCGGGTCGCGAAGTGTGCCTTGGCGAACTCAGTGCGGTCCGTGATTGGATTTACGTCGGCGATCTCGCACGTGCCGTTGCGACTTTGCTCGCGATGGAATCGCCGCGCCATCACCTGTACAATATCGCCGGTCCACGCGGCTACACGCATCGAGAGTTGTTGGAGACTCTGAGCCGGATTGTTCCGGTGAGCTATCGAGCGGCCGACCACGAGCATCCTCCGAACGTGGACGAGGCGCTCACCCGTAAGCGCCGGGGCCCGCTCAGCATTGACCGGCTTCTGGTGGACACGCCATACAGGCCGGAGATCAATCTCGAGACAGGCCTGCGGAGGTATGTCGATTGGCTGCTGGCTACCCGGTGCGCAAACCCTTAGGGCGAGCGTTTATTAGCTCTGTAGTCCTCCATGTCGAATCCTCTGGATTGAAGGTCTTGCGTGGGTCTTAATAAAGGAAGAAGCGCCAACGCAGGTATGTGGCAGGCCGATAGGGAAAACTGTTAACCGTTGACGGAAAACTGTCAGCCGAAACGAGGAGCTTCCAAATTAGTGCGATGAAGCAGCAAGGCATCCAGGTCGCACCCGCAAGCCGCACGCTGCTCGTTGATCAAGTCACCGTTGCGATTCGCAACGCAGTCGTCGACGGTACGGCCGTCCCAGGCACGCGGCTCGTGGAAGGCGACCTCGCCGAGTCGCTGCGGGTCAGCCGCGGTCCGGTGCGAGAGGCGCTACGGCGACTTGAGCAGGAAGGGTTGGTCCGGATCGTTCCGGCCGGCGGAACGTTCGTTGCTACGCTCACGGAGGAAGACATTCGCGAAATCTACGGCGTCCGTGCGGCGCTCGAGGGCTATGCCGCCCGCCGGACCGACCGGAACGTCGCGACGCTCCAATCCGTGCTCGGCGAGATGGATCAGGCATTTCGGTCCGGTGACATGTCGGGACTCATCGAAGCCGATGTGAAGTTCCATCGGGTGCTCGTCGGCCTCCCGGGAAACGCACGGCTGCTCGGCGCGTGGCGCGCGCTCGAGGCGCAGATGCGGCTCGTGCTCTCGCTGACGCGCGATCAAGTCTATCGCGATCCTGAGCGCCTCGCCGAGCAGCATCGCGGGCTCGCGGAGGCAATCTCCTCCGGCGACGCCGATCGGGCAGAGCAGCGGGTGCGTGAACATATCGAGGGACGAATCGATGAGCGGCTCGCGTACTGGCGGGAGGTCACGAACCGTCGCGGCGCCGCGGAATGATCGGCGGCTTCGGGATACCGGAAGACGGAACGGGGGTGCGCGGATGACGAACGGCGGGCGCGCGAGATTCTCGCGGCGTGGGTTCATCAAGGGGACCATGGCTGCGGCCTTGGCGGGCGGACCGATGGGCGGGATGCTCACCGCGGCCGCCGCGCAGGCATCTCGAACGGACGCGACGCTGACCTGGGGTGAGGATCAAGATTATGCCACGCTGGACCCTCGCGTCACCCAGTCGCGGCACGAGGCGCAGGCCATTATGCAGATGTTCGAAAGCCTGCTCTTCCTCGACACCGACGGACGATTTTACCCCTGGCTGGCGCAGCGGTGGCAATACTCCAAGGACGGCAAGAGCATCACATTTGCGCTGCGCCGGGATGTAAAGTTCCATGACGGCACGGCGTTCAACGCGGAGGCCGTCAAGTTCACGTTCGACACCATCATGGATCCCAAGCTGGGTTCGCAGGGCGCGATCGACTTTCTCGGACCGTACAAATCCACCGACGTGATCGATCCGTACACGGTCAGGGTGAATTGGACGGAGCCGTTCGCGGCGGCCCTCACAAATCTGAGCAACCCGTGGCTGCTGAGCATCGTCTCGCCGACGGCGGTCCGCAAACTCGGGAACAATGGGTTCGCGCGCAGCCCTGTGGGTACGGGACCGTTCAAGTTCATGGAGTGGGTGCCGCGCGTCCACGTTGTGATGGAGCGGAATGACGCCTATAATTGGGCGCCAAGTCCGTTCAAACGCCAGGGGCCGAGCGCGCTCAAGCGGATTGTCATCCGGATCATCCCCGACGATTCCACGCGCGTTGCCGCTCTCGACCGGGGCGAGATCGACATCTGCGATCAGGTGCCGCCGATCGAAGTCAAGCGGATCCAGGGCGGCCAAGGCTTCGATATGATGATCGGCGAGGTCTCCGGGATCCCGCTGGCCCACCTCATCAACACGCAGCTCGAACCGACGGATGATTTGCGCGTCCGGCAGGCCTACATGTACGCGATCAACCGGCCGCAGGTCGTGCAGCAGGTCTTTTTCGGCGTCGCGAAGCCGGCGTACGGGCCGATCACACCCACCACCCCCGGCTACTGGCCAGGGGTCGAGAAGCTGTTTACGTATGATCCGGCTAAGGCGCGGCAGCTGCTCGACGAGGCCGGCTGGAAGGTGGGCCCGGGCGGCATCCGGACGAAGAACGGGCGGCCGCTCGAGATCCACTTCATCACCCTGCTCGAGCCCGATCTGGAAGTAGCGGTGCAGGCGGCCGTCAAGGACGTCGGCATCAAGCTCAACGTGGAGCGGGTAACCAAGGCACACCAGGACGAAATGGTGATGCACGGCCAGTACAACGTCGGCGAGATCCGATGGGTGGCCGTCGACCCGAGCGTCCTCGACATTCCGTTCTTCTCACGCAACGTCCCGGCCCCCGGCAAGTTCAAGTTCAACTGGTCGCGTTTCGGCTCCCCGGAGCTCGACCGGATGCTGCGGCTTGCCGATGGGCAGATCGACGTCAAACAGCGGGACAAGACGCTGGCCGAGATCCAGCAGTTTGTGCTGCAGCGAGGGTTGATGTTCCCGGTTCACGTCAGCCCGCAGCCGATCGGGTTTCGGCGGGCCGTGCGCAACTTGAAATTCGCCCAGGGCTACTGGCAGGTACTTTTCTACGGCGCGTCGGTGGACTGAAACAGCGCCGGCGCTCGCTCATATGACATGCGCGGCGGGCGGCGACGCCGCCGCCCCGCGTGACCGCCACGAGGTCGTATGTCGCAATACGTACTGCGCAAACTGATGTGGGCCGTCCCCGTGCTGGTTGTGGCGACGACCTGCGCATTTCTGGTCTTGCATCTCATCCCGGGCGATCCCGTCAACCTGATGCTGTCGGGGCGGCCCGCCTCCGAACGGGTGCGGGAGAACCTGAGAGCCAAGCTCGGCCTCAACCGGCCGCTGCCCGCTCAGTACGTCTATTTCGCGCTGCATGCCCTCCACGGCGACTTCGGGGAGTCGTTCGCCACCGGCCAGCCCGTTTCGCAGGTCATCGCGCAGCAACTGCCGGCCAGCCTTCAACTCGCCGGCGCGGGATTCATCGTCGGGGTCGGCGGCGGCTTGACGCTGGGCATCGCGGCCGGCCTGTACCCGAACACCGCAGTCGACGCCGCGGCGATGTTCCTCGCGCTGGTGGGTATTTCGATGCCCGGATACTGGATCGCAATGCTCCTCATCTACCTCTTCGGCCTCCGCCTCGGCTGGGTGCCGATCGTCGGCAGCGGCGTGCCCGCGCTTATCCTGCCCGCCGTCGTCTTCGGCTCGTATGCCATCGGCAACCTCGCACGGCTGGTTCGATCGAGCATCCTCGACGTGCGGGGCGAAGACTACATCCGCACCGCCAGAGCCAAAGGACTGGTCGAGCGGGTCGTCGTGCTGCGGCACGCTCTGCGGAACGCGTTGTTCCCGGTCGTGACGATGACGGGGCTGCTCCTGGGGCTCTTCATCGGCGGCGGCGTCATCACCGAGACGGTGTTCGCACGCCAAGGCATCGGCGCGCTGCTGGTCACGTCGATCCTCACGAAGGACTACCCCGTCGTGCAGGCCCTGCTGCTCCTCACGACGGCCGCCTACGTCTTTGCCAATGTGCTGGTGGACGTCGTGTACGGCGTGATCGATCCGCGTATTCGGTATGGCTAGCAGGCCGCTTGCGCTCGCGGAGGGGACAGATGGGTCGCGCAGCCCTGCCACGGGCGGCCGGTGCCGCCGCCTGATTCATCTGCGCCGGTATCCAGTCGCCATGGTCGCGACGGCCGTGCTCGCGATCTTGGCGCTTGCCGCCGCCCTGGCCTCGGTGCTGAGCCCGTACGATCCGGCCGCAATGGCGACTGGTCCCGCCCTGTCGCCGCCGAGCCCGGCGCATTGGTTCGGCACGGACCGGTACGGCCGAGATCTCTTGAGCCGCTTGCTGTTCGGAGCCCGCATCTCGCTCCCGATTGGGGTGATGGCCGTCTCGGTGTCCGTCGTGCTGGGATCGTTCCTCGGCCTGGCCGCGGGGTTCCTCGGCGGACGCATCGACACCGTCGGATCGGGCGTCATCGATATCATGCTCGGTTTCCCGCCCATCATGCTTGCGCTGTTGATCATCGCCGTGCTGGGCGTCGGCATCCAAAACGTCGTCATCGCGATCGGCGTGGCGGGCATCCCGCGGTTTGCGCGCATTGTGCGCGGGACGGCGCTCGCGATTCGCGAGCATACGTACATCGAAGCCGGCCACGCGATAGGCGCGAGCGCGGCGCGTCTCATCCGGCGGCATGTGCTGCCGAACGCGCTTCCGCCGATCATCGTGCTGGCTACCCTGTATGTCGGTTCCGCGATCCTCGACACCTCATCACTCGGATTTTTGGGGCTCGGCGTTCAGCCGCCAACGCCCGAATGGGGCACGATGCTGAGCGAGGGACGCGAGTTCATGCGTTACGCGCCCTGGCTCATGCTCTTCCCCGGCATGCTGGTGTTCGTCACCGTGGTGGCGATCAATCTTGTGGGCGACTATCTCCGCGCGGTGCTGGACCCGCGCCTGAAAGGGCGGTAATCGCAGCGGTGCGGCGCTATGCCATTGAGGCGCTCCGGACGTTCGGTCTCCGCGTGTTGGCCGCTGTAGGTGCGGGTCCCGATGAGGCGCGAATCCTCACGGATTGCTTGATCGACGCGCAGTTGCGGACGGCCCCATTCCAGAACCAGGGGGTCGTCCGCTTCGCGATCTACGCGCGGCGAGTTCTCGAGGGCGGTATCACGCCGCGCGCCGAAATCCGTGTGGTGCTCGATCGCCCGGCCACGGCGCTCCTTGACGGCGGCGATGGGTTCGGCCAGGTCGTCGCGTACCGCGCGATGGCGCTGGCAATGGGCAAGGCTCGAGGCGGCGGGGTCGGTGCAGTCGCCGCACGCAACAGCAACCACTTCGGCGCGGCCTCGTACTTCGCCCTGATGGCCGCACATACGGGACTTGTCGGACTCGCGTTCACCAACGCCAGCCCCGAAATGCCCGCGTGGGGCGCCTCCGTCGCGCTTGTAGGCACGAATCCGTGGAGCATCGCGGTTCCCGGTCCTGGGGACCGGCCAGTCGTACTGGATCTCTCAAACGCGTCATCGGGCAAAGGTGTGATCCGCCAGTATGCGGCCGCGGGCCGCAGCATCCCGGCGGGTTGGGCCATAGACTCCGGCGGTCGGCCGGTGACCGACGCGGGCGCCGCTGTCGATGCGCTGCTCGCGCCGATGGGCGGCTACAAGGGGTATGGCATCGCCGTCATGGTGGATCTCCTCACCGGTGGACTCGCGGGCGGCCTCATCGGTTCTGCGGTCGGCTCGCCCTACGAGTTCGGCCGGCCGCAGGGAGTGAGCCATCTGCTCCTCGCACTCGATCCCGACGCGTTCGGCGGGCTGGCGGAGCTGCGCGCCAGGGTCGAGGCGGTGTCGCGTGAAGTGCACGGCGCCCCGAAGCAGCCCGGCGTCGACGCTGTCCGTCTCCCGGGGGACCCGGAATGGGAGCGCCAGGACGACAGCATCGGCCGGGGCGCCGAACTCCTGGACGACACGGTCGAGCGGCTGCGCGGGATTGGCGACGAGGTGGGCGTGCCGTTTCCCGAGCCGCTGCCGTGACGATGACGGTCCTCGTGACCGGTGCGACCGGCTTCATCGGCCTGCACCTGGCCAAGCAGTTGGCCGCCACGGGCCGGCGCGTGGTTGCGGTGGACATCAATCCGCCGGATGGTCGCGCCGAGTGTTTTCTGGGGGCGACCGGTGCACGCGTCCGCTTCATTCGGCTGGACCTCACCGCGGCGGACCAGCTTGAGGCCGCGGCGGCCGAAACACCGGACGCCATCGTACACGCCGCGGCCGTGACGTCCACACCGGACGTCGAGGTCTCCCAGCCCGAGCGGGTGGTCGGCGTCAACCTCTTGGCGACCGCGCACATGCTGAAACTGGCCGAGCGGACGCGGACACGCCGCTTCATCTACATCAGCTCGTCCGGCGTCTACGGCGAGACCGATCCCGCCGTCGGCTTGTCCGAGACGGCGCCGGTGCGGCTCGGCAGCCTTTACGCGATGACGAAGTACGCCAGCGAGCAGCTCGTAGCCGCGGCGAACAGCCCCGGCCTCAGCGCGGCGACGCTCCGTATTGGGGCTCCCTACGGCCCGACGGAGCGGCCGACCGGCGCGCGCACGATAATGTCGGTCATCTACGCTCTCGTCAACGCCGCGGTCGACGGCCGGGCGGTTCGGCTGCGCGGCGCCAACCGCGCGCGCGACTGGACGTACGCCGGCGACATCGCGCGCGCCGCGGAGCTGCTCATCGACGCGCCGGAACTGCCGTACCGATGCTACAACGTGTCGTCCGGTGTCGCAGCGCCGTTGTCCGCGGTCGCGGACGCGCTACGGCGCATCGAGCCCGCGTTTTCCTGGCGGCTGCCGGGCGCAGGCGCGCCGTGCGCGGGGACGGTGGACGTCGATGGGGACGGAGTGCAACGCCGCGGGCCGCTGGACACAACCAGGATCCGGGCGCTCGGATTCGTGCCGCGGTACACGTTGGGCGACGGCTTGCGAGAGACCGTGCAGTGGCTGCGGCGGTTCCGCGAAGTGGCCGGTACGCAGTCCGGTCTGGGACGGTGAGTAGTCGTAGGGGAGGGCGGAGGATGAAAAAGGAGTGTGTGATTGGCACGGCGCGCGCGAACGCCGGCACGCGAGCGACAGGCGCCATCCCGGTGGGCCGGCGGCCCGGCGGCGGGCCGATCGAGATTCCGCTCATCGTCGTGAACGGCGCGGAAGAAGGGCCGCTGCTCTGGCTGGACGGCGCCGTGCACGGGGACGAGCCCGAAGGACCGCTGGCTGTCCTGCGCTTGCTGGAACGCCTGGATCCGGGCCGCCTGCGTGGCACCGTGGTCGGCGTGCCCGTGGTCAACGTTGGCGCGTTTGAATTTAGTGCCCGTGGCAACCCGGGCGATCTGTTCACCTACGATCTGAACCGTATCTACCCCGGGCGGCCGGACGGCCACCTCACGGAGCGGATCGCGTATGCCCATTACACAACGATGGTGGAGCACGCCGATCTGGAAGTCGCCGTGCACTCCGGCGGCGCCCATTCGTACCTCGCCTACGCGATGTTCTACACTGCGACGCCGGCAGGGCTCGAGCTCGCAAAGGCCATGGGCCCCCGGTGGGACCTGTTGTTGAAGCAAACGAGTGAGCGCGGCAGCCCCCAGGCCGCGATGCGGCAGCACGGCAAGCCGGCAATCACGGTGGAACTCGGCGGCCTGTGCGATACGTTTCCCGGCCGGTTTCAAGGCAACGCCGACGCGCTCGCCGAGGGTTTTGCCAATATTCTGCGGCACTACAAGATGATCGATGGCGCGCCGCAGTACGCGGAGCGGTGGATGCTCGGCTATCAGAAGACGGTGGTGCTGGCCCCGGCGTCGGGGCTGTGGGTGTCGGAGCCGTCGGTGCTGCGCCAGCGCGTGCGGCAGGGCGAGCGGCTCGCGACCATCTACAGCTTATCCGGCGAGGCGGTCGCGGACGTGCGGGCGCCGTTCGACGGCATCCCATTCGGGATGCGGACCAATCCCTCCGTCCAGCTCGGCGATTGGTGCGTCTTCTACGGCGTCGTGGAAGAGGAGATCGCGGGGTGATCGCCGACCTGGTGATCCGCGGCGGGACGCTGGTGACGGGCAACGGCGCTCGCCGCGGAGGAGTTGCCATCACCGACGGCAAGATCGCCGCGGTGGATCGGGACGGTGCGCTGCCGGCGGCACGCGAAACGATCGACGCGACGGGGTGGCATGTCCTGCCCGGCGTTATCGACACGCACGTGCATCTGCGGGAGCCGGGCCGGCTTGAACGTGAAGACTGGATCACCGGCACGCAGGCGGCCGCGGCCGGCGGCATCACGACGATCCTCGAGATGCCGATCGCGATCCCGCCGGTGCATACGGCCGGGATTCTGCGCGAGCGCGCGGCGGCCCTCGGCCCGCGCTCGATCGTCAACTTCGGCCTCTATGCCGGCGCCAACCCCGACAATCTGGACGAGATCGAGGCGCTGGCCGCGGCCGGCGCGATTGCCTTCAAGACGTTTCGCACGGATACGCCGCCGGGTCGTGAGAATGAGTTCATCGGCATCTGTTGCCCGGACGCCGGCGACATGTTGCGGGTCATGGAGCGCACAGCCCGCACGGGCCTGCTGCATGTCGTCCACTGCGAAGAGCAGCAGATCATCAACCGGACGGCCGCCGCCGTTCAGGCCAGCGGGCGCCGGGACGGCGGAGCCCACGCAGCCGCCCGGCCGCCCGTCGCGGAAACGGCGTCGGTTGCGCAGGGAATCGCGCTCGCGGCCGCCACGGGCGCGCGGCTCCAGATTGCCCATGTGAGCGCCGCGGATGCCGTCGACATGGTCGCGGCGGCAAAAGACCGCGGCCTGGCGGTGACTGCGGAGACGTGCCCGCACTACCTCATGCTCACGGACGAGGCGCTCGGCGCATGGGGCCCGTATGCGAAGTGCAATCCTCCGCTGCGGGATCGGGTTGCCGTGGAGCGGCTCTGGAACGCGTTCCGCGGCGGCAGGATCGACGTGATCGGCACGGACCATTCGCCGTTCCTTCCCGCCGAGAAAGGTACTCCCGACGGTGACATCTGGGCCGCGCCGCCGGGCCTGCCCGGGCTCGAGGAGTTTCTGCCGCTGATGCTCACCGCCGTGCACGAAGAGCGGCTGTCGCTGTCGCAGCTCGTACGGGCCGTCTGCGAGACTCCCGCGCATCTGTTCGGGTTGTGGCCGCGCAAGGGCGCACTCATTGTCGGGGCGGACGCGGATATCACGATCGTCAATACGGCGGCCGAGTGGGTCCACGATCATGCCAGGCTGTACACAAAAGCGCGCGATACCGCGCTACTGTATGACGGCATGCGGCTGCGGGGCGCCGCGGTCATGACCATCGTGCGTGGCCGCGTCGTCATGCGTGATGGCCGCGTCACGGGCGAGCCGGGCTGGGGCGAATGGGTACGGCCGGGGTGACCGCGCCTGAGGCGGCGATCGTTCCGGATCGGCTGAGCCGCCGGCTGGAAGTGCTCGGCCGGATTGGACGGGACCCCGCAGCGGGGTGACGCGGCTGTCGTGTGCCGATGAAGGATGCCCGATCCGCGTGACCGATTCGTATCTCGCGACACGGGAAGGGGGGCGACCATGATCACCGGGATCAAGCACATGGCCATCGCCGTGCGTGACGTCGACGCGGCGCTCAAGAAGTATGAGGATGTGCTCGGCGTGCACCCCGTAACGCGCCACGAATTCGAGAAGGCTCGCTCCAGCGAGGCGCATTTCATGCTGGGAGGTATCCAGATTCAGCTCTGTCAATCGTGGGACGCGGGCGGCCGGTTCGCCCGCTACATCGAGGAACATCATGACGAGGGTGTGCACCACGTCTGCTACACAACCGACGACATCGAGAGCGAGCTCGCTGCCGCGGTCGCGAAGGGCGCCGTGCTCAAGCCCTGTGCCGCCTGCAAGGTGACCGGGGCGCACAAACACTCCGAGGGCTGGGTGGCGTTCTTGCAGGATCGGCTCTCCGGGCTCGAGACTGAATTCATGCAGGTGTATAAGCCGGGTGAAGGTCCCGAGGCAGGACCCCGGACCGCCTAGATGCGGATCGGCATTCTAGGGATGGGAACCGCCGGCGGGCGGCATCTCCGCGCGTTTCGTCAGATCTCGGGCGTTGATCTGATTGCGGCCGACATCGATGCTGATCGCCGGCGACAGGCCGAGGCGGAAGGCGTGCCCGTTGTCCCGAGCCTGGACGACCTCCTGGCCGCTCGTCCGGACGCCGTTGTCATTGCCGTACCTCACGCCTACCTCGCACAGGCCGGGATGCGTGCAATCGACGCGGGCTGCCACGTCCTCATGGAAAAGCCGATGGCGACCTGCCGCGAGGACGCCGCGGCCGTCCTCCAGCACGCCCGGCGCGCCAGCCGCTTCATCATGGTGTCCTTCGTCCACCGGTTCCGCCCTGAGGTGGCCGCGGCCCGCCGCGTGATCGCGCGCGGCGACATCGGCCAGCCGAGGCTCATCGTCGATACCATGGCGAGCGGCACGAGCGATATGCCGCTGTGGGTGTGGAGCCGCCGCCACGCCGGCGGCGGCATGATGTTCTACAACGGCATCCACCAGATCGACCGCGTGCGCTTTCTCCTTGGCGAAGACATCGTGACCGTCCGGGCCGAGGTCCGCACGCTCGGGTACCAGGTGCAGGTTGAAGATACCGCCGCCGCGCTGCTTGGCTTGCGGTCCGGCGCTGTGGGCACGGTGGTGCAGCACAAGGCGCCTGCGGCTGCGCTCGGCGGCTGGGAGACGCAGGTCTTCGGTTCGACAGGATCGCTTCACATCACGACCGGCCGCGAGATGCGCTGGACGGCAGGCGGTGACGTCATCACGATACCGGGGACGCCCGAAGACCGGTTCTCCGGCGCGGCCAATGAATTCATCGCCGCTCTTCGTGAGGGCCGCGCACCCGAGCCGGACGGCGAGGACGGCTTCGCCGCGCTCGACGTCGTGCTCAGGATGTACTCGGAGGGTGCCTCCCGAGCTATTTCCTAGTCAGGCCGCTGCGCCTCCAGTCCAGCCTGGCACAGAGTGGCCAAACTATGTCTCGAGGGGCTGGGAAGGGATTGTATCATGCTCCCAGAAGGTTGGTCCGACTCGATATCCGGTTAAGGGATATGGAGGTGTTGGATAAAGTGGCGGCGCGCGATCATCTCCCGGACTTGGGCGCTGTCTTCGATGCGCATGTCCGGCACGAGTTTGAAGACCGGGATGTCGATGCGACGATGGGGACCATGACGGCCGACCCGTACGTCTACCACGTTCCCACGATGACGGGCGGAATGGGTGCAGCGGGGGTTCGCAACTTCTACAGCCGTCACTTTATCGGCAAGTGGCCGAAGGACACAACCGTCACCCGGGTCTCGCGAACCGTCGGAACAGACCAGGTCGTGGACGAACTGATCGTGAGTTTCACACACGACGTGGTGATGGACATCTTCTTGCCGGGCATTCCGCCGACCGGGAAGCGCGTCGTGCTGCCGCACGTCGTCGTGATGAAGTTCGTAGACGGCAAAGTATCGCACGAGCATATCTACTGGGATCAAGCCTCGGCTCTCGCCCAGGTGGGCCTGCTCAACGCCGATGCGCTTCCGGTGGTCGGCGGGGAGCAAGCGCGCGGGCTCCTGGACCGGACGGTCTCGCTGAACGGCATCATCGAGCGGGCCGCGCCGCGCTGAGGGTCAAGACGACCGCCTAACAGAGACCGGCAGAGGGATAAGGTGACAGATTGCGTTGACACGATCTCGAGGCAGTTTTCTCTCGAAAGCCCGTAGCAGGCCCCAGACGTTCGCAACCTCCTGCCGCTCCTGTGCTCGCCGGCCCAGGGTTCCGATGCTGTAAGGTCGGCGCTTGGCATGCGGCAGGGCCGCCAACACTGGATATGCTGAATCGCGACCGAAGCTGCGGGGTCCTCCGGTATCGTGCGACCCTCTGGGGAGTAGTCCCTGGCCGGGCGCCGAGCGCCTGATCCCCCCGCCGAGTCCCGTTGCTCTGGAGACGCTAGCGACAGAGGAGGTAGGGGATGTCTCGAGCGCTCACGGCCGGCATCGTGGTTGTCGTGATCATTATCGGTGTCGCCCTCGCGTACCGCACCGGTTTCTCCAGTCCCTCAACGCTCAGCTCGACGGTGACGGTGACCGACTACGTGGGTGGCATCACAAGCAGTGCGCCCCAGGACTTTGCGGGGGATGCGGAGGGAATCTTTGCCAGGCACAACCTCAAGGTGAACTTCGTGACGCTGGAAGGCACGTCTCAGGCCGTCCAAGCGGTCGCGGCCGACAGACGGGGCTTCGCCTTTACCCAGGGAGATCTCCTGGACGAGATGCTGCTGGCAGACAAGAACCCCAGCGCGCCTGCGCTCATCGGCGTCGCCGCCACCGAGCCGCGCAATCCGGTCGCCTTGATATTCCTGGTGTCGAGTGGAATCAAACGGCCTGCTGATCTCGCCGGCAAGACGATCGGGGTCCCCACCGGCAGCCTATCCGAACAGTACCTCGATATCTTCCTCCAGAAGCAGGGCATTGCGAAGGACAAGGTGACGGTTCAGAACATCGGCTTTGCCGCGCTCCATCCGGCGTTGCTGCAGAAAAGGGTCGACGCGATCTGCGAGTTCGCCAGGGGATTGGCCAGCCTGAACATCGTCGCGCAGCAGCAGGGGCAGCGGGTCGGCTCCTTCCTCTTTGGCGACTATCAGATGCCCTCGCCCTTGGGGGCGGTGGTGGTCCCGAAGAGTCTCGTGGACAAAGATCCCGCGGTCGCCGGGGCTGTCGCCACCGCGCTCACAGAGGCGCTGTACTTCTGCGCGACGAAGCCGGAGCAATGCACCAAGGACTTCGTGGCCAAGAACCCGGGGCGTGACTACGACCAGACGCTGGCCGAGTGGAAGATCGCGCTCAAGGCGCAGTACGGGCTGGACACCGCGAAGATCCAGAAGGTGAGGCCTCTCCAACTGGGTTGGTTCGATCCCAATCTGGTCGCGACCACACTTCCAGAACTCCAGACGCTCTTCAAAATCAACCGGACGTTCGACCCGATCACGCTGTATACGAACCAGTTCGTCGAGCGCCCGTAGCGGGTTGCTGGCATGGCGGGGGTCGGCAGGACGACGAGGCTGAGCCTACAGGGGCTGGCGGCGTACAGCCTTCCGGTGATCTCCTTTGTGGCCGGCGTCGTTCTCTGGCAGCTGTTGATATCGCTATTCCGTATCCCCGCCTATCTGTTTCCATCACCCTCCGCGATCGTCCAAGTCTTCTTCACCGGCCACGTCAACTGGCTGCAGCAGACTTGGATCACGTTGAACGAGGCCGTCACCGGGGCCGTGATCGGCGTCATCGTGGGCTTCGCGATCGCCGTCGTGATCACGCTCTCGGCGCCCTTGAGGAAGATACTCATGCCGTACATCGTGGCGCTTCAGGTGTTGCCGAAGGTGGCGATCGCGCCGATCATCTACATCCTGCTGGGCTTCTCCAATACGTCGAGGGTCTTGCTGATTGTGATCCTCACGTTCTTCCCGATCGTGATCAACGTGAGTACCGGTCTCACCGATGTCGATCGCAACCTCATCTACCTCCTTCAGTCCCTGCGCGCCGGCCAGGCGACGATCTTTTTCAAGGTGCGCCTCCCCAACTCTCTTCCGTACTTCTTTGACGGATTGAAGATCGCGGTGTCGGGCGCCTTGGTCGGGGCGATCGTCGCGGAGTTCGTGAGCTCCAACAGCGGCCTCGGCTTTCTCATTCTGAATTCCCAGTACACGTTCAACACCGTGGCGGCGTTCGGCGCGTTTACCATCCTGACCGTGCTGGGCCTGCTGCTGTATGCTGCCGTGATCGTGCTCGCACGCCAGCTGATGCCGTGGTACCGGTCTGGTTGAGCATGGCCTCCGTCGTCGTCCTCGAGAACGTCGGCAAGCGCTATACGACCGTCAAGGGCAAGGAGATCCACGCTGTCAAGGACGTCTCACTGTCGGTGCAAACGGGAGAGACCGTCGGGATCGTCGGGCCGAGCGGATGCGGCAAGAGCACGCTCCTCAGGCTGATCGCCGGCGTGGAGCGCCCCAGCAGCGGGAGCATCCACCGGGAGGCGGCCGGCGGGCATTTCATCGTCGGCTACGTGTTCCAGGATTCAAGCCTGATGCGGTGGAGGACCGTCTACGACAACATCAAGCTGCCGCTGGAGGTCGTCAAGAAACGGGACCTTGGGAATGTCGACCGGCTCATTGACCTGATCGGCATGAAGGGCTTTGAGCGGAGCTATCCGATCGAGCTCTCCGGCGGCATGCAGCGCAGGGTGTCGATCGCGCGCGCATTCGTGCACGAGCCGTCGATCATCTTGATGGACGAGCCGTTCACGGGGGTGGATGAGCTAACCAAAGAGGCCCTGCAGACTGAGCTCGGGAACCTGATCCGGACACTGCGCGCAACGGCGCTGCTGGTCACCCACGACATCGAGGAGGCGGTGTTCCTCTCGGATCGGATCTTCGTCATGTCGCCCAGGCCGGGCGCGATTGTGGAAGAAATCCCGGTGAACCTCCCGGCCGTCCGAGACGCATCGACGCGATCGAACCTCGAATTCGTTGCCGCGGCCGGCAGAGTCCGTGCGAAACTCCTGGAGCTGCATGCCATGAGGGTCGAGGCAGCGACCTGACCTCGGAAGCCGGTGGATCCCTTAGGCGGGCGAGTGCCGCGCCTCGGTGGTAAAGCGCGGCATCACCTTTTCGGCGAAGGGCACGATCACCTTCTCGTGTTCTACTTCTGATCGCGGTGCGGAAAAACACCGCAGCCAGATCTCGTGGATCCCGAACGATGTGATTTCCTCGATCTTCTTGACGCAATCCTCGGCCGTGCCCGCCACAGAAAATCGCTTGATGACCGCGTCTGTGAGGTACGTCCGGTCCTTGTACGCGGTTTCTAGTCCTGCCGGGCCCATGCTGCGGCACTTGCTAAGGAACGATGGCAACGCTTCGTGGAAGCCGTCGAGAATGACCGGGTAGGCCTCGGGGGAGGTGTTCACGAGCGCCTGGGTCACGAACGGCCTGACGTTCTCCACGGCTTGGCGTCCGTCGTCCGAGATCGAGGTGTAGACCCACGAAATCAATCGGACCTCCTCCAAACGCCTGCCCGCCTTCCTGGCGCCGGCCCGCACTCGCTCGATCGCGAAAGCGAGCTGTTCCTTGGACACGTAGGTCGCGATCACCGCGCCGTCCGCGATCTCGCCGGCGAGCTCGAGGTTGAGCGGGCTTCTGCTCGCGATGAGGATTGGAATGTCGGGCCGTACGTCGAACCGCAGGCGGGCGTCGGTGAGCTTGTACAATCTGCCGTCGAAGTTGACGGTTTCCCCGCTGAACAACGCCCGGCTCATGGTGACCGTCTCGCGGAGGGCCTGGTTGACGTGCCTCCGCTCGAGATGCATCTGGGCGAACCCGGATCCTCCGGCGCCCAGGGCGAGCAGTGCCCGTCCCCGCGAAAGCTCGTCGAGGCTCGCGACGGCGGCGGCCAGCATCGCGGGGATCCGACTGAACGGATCGGACACGCATGGGCCGAGCTTTATCTTCGTGGTATTCAGCGCGTCGGCGGCAAGCGTGACGAAGACGTCTTTCTCGCCCGAGAATCGCTGGTCGGCGTGCACGAAGTATTCGAAGCCGAGGTCTTCGGCCAGCTTCGCCACCGAAACCACCTTCGCGAGCGGCTCCACCGGCGCCATCCCTACACCAAACCTAACCATCAGGCGTCAAGCGCTCCGTTCCGCTTCTCTACGCCAGGCTAAAACTCAACTTCCCAAAACCTTCCCTCCGCATCCGCGGGGCCTCGTGGGCGAGCGCAACGATCCCCTCGGTGATCTTCCCGACAAGATTCGTCGCGAGCGGGCCGCTCATCCCTCGTATCGCGCTGTCGCGCTCGTAGATGAATCCGATGACGAGGAAGTCGCGGATATGCCGGGGCCACTGGGGCTGCACGAAAATGGCAGGTTTGTAGTACACGATCAAATCCCCGACGGTCTGGTAGATCGTCTGATTCTCCTCCGTGATCTGATGGGGAGTGTCGAGCACCACGTAGACCTCGCGGCCGTTCTCCATGCTGTGCATGGCCTGGCCGTCAATCGGGAGCGTCTCCTTTAGCCATTTCGTGGCCTTTGGCGCGTCCCTTTCATCGAGTTGCGCGAACGCCTCGACGTTGCCCAGCCTAATCTTCACCCTCGTCATTGATTCGGTCTCGCCCCCGAGGACCTCGCCTTGGTCACGCCGAACGCTCCAACCTCCTCACGACCAGCTTCTGCAAGCCATTGTGACGGATGTCTTCGCACTTGTGCGCGAACTCCTTTGGGGTATCGATCAAGGTGGCGAACAACGTGGCGACCTGTAAGTTCAGGTCGCGGCCGCTGCGCGCCGGGTCATCCGCGGCCATACCGCCGCCCGCGGGGTCGCCGTAGAAGATGGCGAGCTCTGACAGCTCCCGCTGGAACTCGGCGCTGTACGCCAACTGCTTGCCGCGGGACATCTGGGGCGATCGCCAGAAGTAGACGACATCACCGGGGGCGGTGGTTCCGCGCCGGTCCGGCCCTTCGGGCGGAAGCCTCAGGAGCTTCTCGCCGTGTAGATGCAGCATGATCTCGCGGCTCGACCAGTTGGCGTGGATGGCCATCCCTTCCACCGGAAGCATGTTCCAGACCGCGTCGCACGTCTTCGGCACGACGTCGTCGTGCATCTCGGCCACGGCGCTCGTGCCGGCCAGCTCAAAGAGCAACTTCCGCATCCGGCTCACCCCAGCTTCTCGATGAGCAGGTCCTTCTGGCCCCGGCAGATCATGTCTTCGCAAGCCCGCGCGAAGCCTTCTAGATTAGAGGAGATGTTCGCAAAGAGACTCACGGCTTCCGGCCCTCGCGGACCCTGCGGCCTCGTGTCCCGATCATAGACGATACCTATCTCCGCGGATTCGGATCTTCCGTAGGGGGAGCCGCGGAAGTAGTGGGGGGGCCGGTAGTAATAGAAGATGTCGCCCGGGATGGGAAGGTAGGTGAGGACGTTCTCGGGCGGAAGCACAAACTTGTTGTCCAGGTGGGCTAATACCTGGTGCCCGGACCAGATGTCATGTATCGCCTTGACGCGCAGGGGTAGGAGGTGCCATATGGCCTCACAGGTGTTTGGACAGTCCGCCTCCAGAAGATCTGCGACAGCAGAGATGCTTTCATTTGGAAAGGAAATCCGGATTTTTCGCGATTGGACATGAGCATCACGTGGCTGATCGGACACCGATGCACTCCTCCCCCGATCAAAGGTTTCCCGGTCGATTTCTGTTTGTCCTTGTCGCCAACGGTGTGGCACCGCAGCACATGACACGCTCGTGCACGGTGTTCCGCCACGAAGAGAAGGCAGGCAGCGTCCAAAACTTGAACCTTTGGAACGCGACGGCGCCGGCGTGCGCCAGCGCCGGGCACGATGCCCTTAAAATTCGACGCGTTTCCGGAACGTCGGTCGAACACGATCGTTGGGGGGACAAACGATGCGGAGAGCTCTGATCGGAATACTGGCTGCGAGCGTGATTCTCCCGGTGGGAGGCCTGGCTCAAAATCTGGTCGCATGGGGCCAGTACTCCGGCGCGGCTGGCGCCGTTGGGGTCACAACGACGGTCGTCGTCCAGAGTTCGAAGACCGCTATCGGCCAGGATATCCAATACCCAACCTCGAGCCCCGAAGTTGCCGCGCTCATCGTGAACATTGCACCGGGCGGACAGACGGGCCGCCACAAGCACCCGGTTCCGGTGTTCGGCTATGTCCTGGACGGCACGTTGACCGTAGCGACGGAGGGGCATGGCGTTGCCGTCTACACGCAGGGGCAGGGATTCATGGAATCCATGAACACGTGGCACAATGGCATGAATCGCGGTGCGCGGCCGGTCAAGGTGCTCGCGGTGTTTATGGGCGGGCAGGGCAAACCAAACGTGATCCGTCCTTAGTCGCGTCCGTAGTCCTGCCCGTCTCGACGCGCGCCGGCGCTGGCGGCGCTACCCAGGAGGCGCTACCCGACGCTGTGACTGACGGGTTGCGAGCCTGAGCGCGTCGCCCCCTTTTCCGACCGCCAGCGGCTCCATTGTTCGGCCGCCGTGAATCCCTGTTCGTAGAGCTCTCCGCACCCCTGCCGGCCGGGATGCAGAAGCTGTTCGATTGACGACAGTCGTCGTGTGGCGGCGGTCTCGGGTGTGCCAATCCTCAGCCGATGCGGTTCTTGAACACATGCCCACCGCGCATCACAAACATCACTCGCTCGGTATCCTCGAGGACCTCCACTTCCTCCAACGGATTGCCGTCGACGGCGATGAGGTCTGCGCGCATACCCGGCCGAAGCGTGCCAGTATCCGGGATGTTGCAGCACGCGGCAGCGACAGATGTGGCCGCACGAATCGCCTCGGCGGGGCCCATGCCGTACTGCACGAGCAGGCTCAACTCCCGGGCGTTGCCACCCGGCCGTAATCCGCGTGAGTCCGTGCCGGCCGCGATCCGCACACCCGCGCGGTGCGCGCGGGCAAATGCATCCCGCTGCAGAGGCGCCAATTCCTCAGCCTTTTGCATGCTGTACGGCGACAAGCCCCCGGATTCCCGGGCCATCTGAAGACGGACGTGCATGTTGAGGAGGGTTGGAACGAGGTAGGTGCCTTGGCGCACCATTGTTGCGATGTCTTCATCCTCGAGCGGCCCCAGGTGCTCTACCGAGTGCACGCCGGCCCTGAGGGCGTTCCGGAGTCCTTCCCCGCCGTACGCGTGCGCCGCGACCGGCTTGCCAAATGCTTTGGCCTCGTCAACGACCGCCCGGACTTCGTCAAACGAAAACTCGCGCGTGAGCACGCCGCTGATCCGTGAGCTCAGCCCGCCGGTGGTTGCGATCTTGATGAAATCGGCTCCTGCTCTGATGAGCCGCCGTGTCATCGCCCGTAGTTGGTCCGTGCCGTCGCAAACACCGTCGGGCACGCCCGGTAACCGAAGCACGTCCGTGTTGAAGCCGACCGCATTCGTATAGTCTGAGAGGCCGGCGGTCTGGGTGATGATGGCGAGACTGATGAGCACCCGAGGCCCGGCGAGCAGGCCCTCCTCCACGGCCATCTTGAGCCCCAGATCGAGGCCGCCGGCGTCGCGAACCGTGGTGAACCCGGCCTGCAGCATGTCCCGCATGACCGCCGCAACGCGGAGGACGTGGAGGGAAGGCGGGGTGGCGCTGCGCTCAGCGAGATTTTTGGCGGGCGTCGCCAGGTGGTCATGGCAATCGAACAGCCCCGGCATGACCGTCATCGCCCCCGCATCCACCATGCTCTCGCCCACGGGCCGTCGCATGTCCCCCCACGGAGCGGCTTCTGCGATCCGCCCGCCGGTTACGCGCAGCGCCATGTTCCGATGGGAACCTCCTGCGCCGTCGATGAGTGTGCCGCATCGGAGCGTCAGAGCGTCAGCAGCCGGCAGCTTCTCCACCTCCCTGCCCCGCCGGTATGTGTGTGCTCCATCACGTCGTGCGAGAACTGCGCCTGGCTCAAGGCACTTCGAGGGTAAGCCACGATGCTACGTGAACAAGGGTGTCGCCCGGTGCGACCCACGAATCCCCAGCTTCCCGGCGCTGTATCCGCCATCGATGTTGATCAGTTGGCCCGTAATGAACTGTGCCCGGTCAGACGCAAAGAAGAGCACCGCGTCGGCGATTTCTTGCGGGCGCGCCAACCGCCCGAGCGGCACCTCTGGGAGAAAATTGCGCTGATAGTCCGGGGTGGCTCCTCCATAGTGGGAGATGGGGCCCACGTCCGTCAAACCGGGAGAGACGACATTGACGGTAATGCCGTGGCGTCCCAGTTCCAGCGCGAGGACTCGGGTGAGATGTGCCGCGCCGGCCTTCGACGCGCAATGGGGACCGGCATGGGGTCGCGCAACAATCGCCGCTCCGGAACCCACGTTGATGATACGGCCACGGCGCTTTTGTGAGATCATTTGCCGGGCTGCCTCTCGACACATGAGAAACACGCCCTTAAGTTGGACGTCCACTTGGAAGTCCCATTCTTCCTCGGTTAAATCAATCACTTCCTTGTGCACGCCGACCCCGGCGCTGTTCACGACGATATCCACGCCGTTGCGCTCCGTGGCGACTTGCTGGAAAAGGTGCGCGATCTCATCTGCTTTCCTCACGTCCGTCTTGACAAATGTCACATCGTACCCCTGACTCCGCAACGCGTCGGCGCGCTCCGCCCCCCACTCTGTGTCGACGTCCGCCACGATGCCGGTCGCACCCTGCTGGGCGAACGCCTCGAGGATAGCCCGGCCGATTCCCGAGGCCCCTCCCGACACCACCACGACCTTGCCCGCGAATTCCGCCGTGCTCATCTTCGCGCGTCCCCCTTCAGCCCTCGAAATGAACAGAAGCCACCCCACGGCCACGTCATATGTCTTGGGCAGACGCTGGATCTCGCCCTCCAAACGGAGCTGCGCAGGACCGGCAGAGCACAGGGGTGAAAAGCGATGTCAGGGGCGACGTTTCTCGACGTGGCACAGCGAGCGGAGGTGACCCGGTGGCAGTGCGAATGCGGCGTCGCGAGCTGCTACGCAAGGCTGGTTGGAACCTGGGAGCGATCGCGCTCGGTTCACAGCTCGTCGACTGGGGCAGGCCACCGGCGTTGGCGCAGAGTGGTGCGGCGTTGACGTGCGGGCTGGCAATGGGGCCCGAGACCATGGACGTGACGGTCACCACCTCATCGGATACGGGGCGCATTGGACTGCACCTGGTCGATCCGCTGGTGTGGCAACCGAGCGCCGGACGCTACGCTCCAGGGCTGGCGACTTCCTGGAGCGTGTCGGCAGACGCAAAGACCTACACCTTCAAGCTCCGCGAGAACGTCAAGTTCCACGACGGGACACCGTTCAACGGGGACGCGATCAAAGCAACGTTTGATCGAGTTGTGAACCCGGACACCAAGTCGCAGCTCGCGTTCAACTTCATCGGCCCCTACGAGCGTACGGAGGTCGTCGGCCCATCGATTGTGCGCATCCATTTTAAAGAGCCCTATGCAGCGTTTCTCGACGCGGCGAGCACGCCGTATCTCGGCATCGTGTCGCCGGCTGCGCTCGCAAAGTACGGCAAGGACTTTGGGAGCGTTGCCTTTGTCAGTACGGGGCCGTACATGATGCAGTCCTATCGCCCGGATGCAGAGATCGTGCTCGTCCGCAACCCCAACTACAACTGGGCCTCGCCGATCTTCAAGCACCAGGGGCCCGCATACCTGGAACGTATTTCGTTCCGCATCATTCCGGAGGAGGCCGTCCGGCTCGCCACGCTACAAACTCGGGAGACGCAGTTCATCGTCAACGTGCCGACCCGCGACTATCAGCGGTTGAAGAGCGACCGGAACATCGTGCTCGTGGAGATCCCGCAGGCGGGCACCGGCTATTCCCTGATGATGAATGAACAACGGAATCCAACCACCGAACTGGCGGTGCGCCGAGCGATCCAGCTGGCCATCGACAGAGTGGGGTTCGTGAAGACGGTCTGGGACGGGGTAGCCAAGCCTGGCTGCGGCCCGATCACGCCGAACATCTTTGGCTTTGACCCGAAGACGTGCGGCGAAGGTGCGTACAACCCTGAACAATCGAAGCGAATGCTTGAGGACGCGGGCTGGAAATTGGGGGCGGATGGTGTTCGTCAGAAGAACGGGCAACGCCTGAGCCTGGAGTTCTACTTTCACAATCGCTTCCCCAGGTCGCAGGAGATGGCCACGTTTATCCAAGCAAATCTCAAAGTCGTCGGGATGGACACGATCCTGCATAATCTCGCGCCCGGCGGCTACTTCGCCGCAGTGCGAACCGGTCAGCAGAATCTCAACTTTTGGTGGGAGACGGCGACGGATCCCGGCCTCCTGCTGGATGAATGTTTCGCGTCACGGCACGCAAACGGCGGAACCAATCGCAACTTCTACCGGAATGCGCAGACCGATCAAATGATCCAACAAGTGCTCGCGGAAGCCAATCCACAGAAGCGGAAAGACCTGGTCGCAAAGGTCCAGCAGAAAGTCATCAGCGATGCGGTGATGGCGTACCTCGCCGATCCGCTGTCACTCTACGCCTACGGTCGTGGCCTCACAGGCCTGTGGGTCGATTGGGGCGGAAATTATCCCTATTTCTACGACACCCGATTGTCGTCTTGACCCTGCCGGCAGCCCCGGCGGGAGTTCAAGAGACGGGCAAGTCCGCCCATAGCGTTGCGGTCCGGGGAAGCTGCGTCGCCGGGGAGCTAATCACTACCCAGTGATCCAATACATTCTCGGCCGGTTCGTGCTGATTGTCCCCACGATCGTTGCAGTTTCGATAGTAGTGTTCTTGATGCTCTATCTCACGCCCGGCGATCCCGCCATCATTTACCTTGGGGACACGCCGGCAACCCCCGCGCGCGTCGCGCAGATTCGTCACGCGATGGGACTCGATCGTCCCCTGTCAACGCAATATCTCTCTTACGTAGCGCGGCTCGTGCGTGGTGATCTTGGCCGTTCGCTCCGGAATGACGATACCGTCCTGGGCGAGATTCAATATCGCTTCCCGTCGTCCGCACAGCTGGCGGGGGCGGCCTTCGTTGTGACCGTGACGTTGGGGATTGGGCTTGGCCTCATCTCCGCCCTATCGCGAGGGACGTGGCTCGACGCGTCCGCCATGATCCTCGCGCTGCTCGGCGTCTCCATGCCGATCTTCTGGCTGGGGTTGATGTTGATCTTCGTGTTTTCGCTCCAACTGGGGTGGTTCCCCGCGACGGGATTCGGCGGTTGGGAGCGGCTGGTGCTGCCGGCGGTGACGTTGGGGCTGCTCACGTCTGCCACGCTGGCCAGATTGGCCCGATCCAGCGTGCTGGAAATCCTGTGGCAGCCATACATCCGAACGGCTCGCGCCAAGGGGCTTGCTAAGGGGCATGTCGTCCGGCGCCACGTCTTGCGAAATGCCCTCATATTGCTGATCACCGTGGCGGGGCTGCAGTTGGGGGACTTGCTGTCAGGAGCGGTCATCACGGAGACCGTGTTCGCTCGACCGGGCCTCGGGAAGCTGTTGGTCGACGCCATCCTGAACAAGGACTTTCCGGTCGTGCAAGGGGTGGTGCTCTTGATCGCGGTAGCGTACACGCTCATCAACTTGGGGGTCGATGTTTCGTACGCGTACTTCGATCCCCGCATTCGCTTCGAGTGACAGGGCAAGGATAGTCCGTTTCTGGTTGACCGTGCGCGGAAGGGGCGGGTGGCGTGCGAAAGTTGTGGCGGTCTCGAGGGTTGATGCTTGGCGGGGTGCTTCTCGTCCTGGTGATCGTCGCCACGCTCCTTGCCCCGCTGCTCACTCCGTACAATCCGCTTGCGTTGAGCCCGACGGACAGGATGCTGCCCCCCGGCCCTCACCACCTGCTGGGCACGGACGAATTCGGCCGTGACGTGCTGACGCGGATCCTCTTTGGGGCACGCACGTCCTTGCGTACGGGGCTTGTCGCCGTGAGTCTTGCCATCGTCATTGGGGTGCCGATGGGGCTGGCAAGCGGCTTTTACGGCGGCCTGATCGACCGGCTGCTGATGCGACTGGTCGACCTGATGCTGACGTTTCCGGGCATCTTGCTGGCGCTCGTGATCGTGGCCATCTTGGGCCCCAGCCTGTTCAACGCAATGCTGGCCGTTGGAATCTCCGCGTCACCAACCTACGCACGAGTGGTTCGGTCATCGGTATTGTCAACAAAACCGCACTTCTTCGTGGAGGCGGCCCAAGCGATCGGCTGCAGAAATTGGCGCATCATGCTGCGGCACATCCTGCCGAACGTGGTGGCTCCGATTGTCGTGCTCGGGACCCTCGGTGTGGCAGGCGCCATTATCGCGGCCGCCGCGCTGAGTTTCCTGGGCCTGGGCGCGCAGCCTCCCGAACCGGAGTGGGGAGCGTTGCTCAGTGAGGGGCGGAACTTCCTGCTGGACGCGTGGTGGATCGCCACGTTCCCGGGACTGGCGATCATGGTCACGGTGCTGGCGATCAACCTCCTCGGAGACGGCCTTCGCGATGTGCTCGATCCGCAATTGCGTACGTAGACCAGGGACATTTGTGGCGACCATCGTGCCGCTCGGTCGCGGACTGTGCGCGCGAGGACGCGTCCGCAACGATCGCGGGGCCGACCGGCCGGGGACGGGCGGCGGCTCGTGAGTCCGCCGCCCGCCACCTGGAACGACCTGCTAGCCTTAGGCCCGCGGCGGCTCGATGTTCTGGTTCAACCGGAACAGATTGCCGGGATCGTACCGGCGTTTGATCTCGGCGAGCCGGGCATAGTTCGATCCATAGGCGTTCGGGATCGCGTCCCTGGGCTCGTCGTCGTCGAGATAGTTGACGTAACGCTTCCGCGCCAAAAAGGGTTCCTGGGCGGCATACGTCGCACGCGTCCAGGCGATATTCTCATCTGTGGTTCCAGGATCCGCCCATACGGATGCGACGAGGAAATTGTATCCCGCCTCGCGGTGCGGCACCGCCGTGTCCGTCACGGCGACCCGGGTCACTGCGCCGTGAAAGTGCTCAAGCACGATATTGGTCATCATCGAAGGACAAGCCGCGAAGCGGTCGATCATTGTGCCGATGGCATCATCGTCCAACGCTTTCATGAAGCTGGACTTCCAGTAGTTGAGTGCCCCCCGTGGGAACCCCTCATCGAGGATCGTATTCATCACAGGGTACGGCATTGGACCGACCTGCACCAGTACGGGCGTCCCAAACTCCAGGAGCGGACGAACGTCCTTCGCGGCCTGTTCGGGGGCGCCGCAGTGGCAGACCACCAGGGCAACCACGGGCGTGCCGGATCCGTCCGGCGCGTGGGCCAAGGCGGCGAAGACGGTCAGTTCATCGGGCACCGCGCCGGTGAAGTCGCGATAGAAGCGGAGTACGTCCGCCGCGGCCGCAAGCGGATGCGCCACGAGGCCGCCGTAGACCTGCCGGAGTGGGTGTGCCCGGAACGCAAAGGACGATGCGACGCCGAAGTTGCCCCCGCCGCCGCGAAGCGCCCAGAAGAGATCCGGACGCTCATCAGCGGTCACGTTCAGCACGTCGCCCGCGGCCGTCACCAGTTCGACGGATATGAGGTTGTCCACCGACAACCCGTGCTTCCCGAGCAGCCAGCCCAGTCCGCCGCCGAGGGTGAGCCCGGCAACGCCGGTGGTCGAGACCACGCCACCGGTGGTGGCCAGCCCGTGGAGCGCCGTTTCGCGGTTGAACTCACGCCACGTGACTCCGCCCTGCACCCGGACGGTCCGCGCGCCCGGGTCCACGTGGATGCCCTTCATCAGGGAGAGGTCGATCATGGCCCCGCCGTCGGTCACGGCGCGGCCCGCCACGTTGTGCCCGCCGCCGCGCACGGAGATCTCGAGCCCGCTTTCTCGCGCAAAGGCGATGGCGTCCGCGATGTCGGCCGTTCCGCGGCAGCGCGCGATCAGCGCCGGCCGCTTGTCGATCAGGCCGTTGTGGATCCGGCGGGCATCTTCGTACCCGTCGTCTCCCGGCCGAAGCAGCACGCCCGAAAACGTCGATGCGAGCGACTTGAAACGATCTGTATCGATGGCCGCTTGTGCCGTCATCCTTGCGCCCCCTTCCGATTTGTGGGTAACCGGACTGACACCACTACGGTCACGCTTGCGCTACGTGCGACATTAGGGCGAAGCAGCGATCAATGATCACCCAAGGCGACCGGGCCACAAGGGTGTCCGGAAACCACGTTCAAGTGTACGCCGCGCCCATGCGAGAACCACCGGTGTTGTGCGGGCGCGCGCCTTGTGACCGGAGATATTCGTAGGCTTCTTCCAACGTGTCCACAACCGGCAGCGTTTCGACCAGATTCAGGATCCGGAACAAACGCCGAATAGTGGGTCTTGGCGCGACGACAACAACGCGACTGGGGTTCATCTCTGCGGCGCGACGTAGGACACGAATGCCCGCCCCATCCAGATATTCGGCGCGGCTCAGGTCGGCGATCACGCAGCCACTCTCCGCAAAGGCCGACATAACGGCCGTCCCAAGACTCGAGGCAGTACTGAGATCGATTTCGCCTTCAGCGTGCACCACGGCGACGTTTGCAGCTCTGTGAGTGGAGCAGCGGAAAGTCGCGCCCGAATCTAACATGGGAAATCACCTCCACCACGCCTGGAGTACTCCGTCCGACCGCAAGAGCTGTACGAAGGCGGGGACTCCGCTAAGCGGAGATCCGCTCTTCCCGGGAAAGATCAGGCGGGAGGTGCCAGCGTGTAAGGCCGCGGTTGCGCTGCCCTGCGCGATCGTCCTGCGTCAAGCGCATCCGCGACAACATCACCCTGGGGTCCGTCGGGGCGGTGGGCTTGTGTTCGTACGTTGATCCAACGTGTGTTGTGCGGCCCGCGGACTAGTCGTCGGGGTATCCGGCGGTCCCGGGCGACCGCTTCCTGCCATCGACTGGTGCCCGTTTGGACCGCCCAGTGAAGGTCGCCGCCCGTCGCGGGCATGCCGGCGGCGCACGGCAACGGGGAACCGGTGGCGTGGGCAACCCACGTCTCCGCGGCCCGATGCGGAAGAAACGGCGATGTTATCGCAATCGCGGTGGCGAATAAGATGCCGAGCCTAGACAATCTGGGCAACACCCTCATTCTTGGCCCCCGTCTTGGTGCCAAACCGACCATGGGCGTGGACAGCATCGACATATGAAAAACCCTCCGAAACGGCTCATCCGTTTCGGAGGTCTCGTCGTAGGACACCCTGCGATGCGCCGGGCGATGTCCCGCCGTCCTGACGGCGCATCGTCGGTCTAGAAGCAGACCGCCGAATACTCCCCTCGTTGCACCGACGTTATCAAGTCCGAACGCTCAAGTCAAGCGAATAAACTGAGGGGGCGCGTCTGCGATTCTACTCGGGTTTCTTCATGCTGAAGTGCGTCGTGTAGATCGGATTGCATGATGGGTCAATGCGTTCGAAGAGCCACTCCAGGAACTGCTCGGAGAACAGCGGGTAGAGCCTGAGCCGCTCTTTGGTCAACGGCGCCCGCTCCCCGACGACCTTTGCGTCGCTAAATCCCGCCTTGCGCCCGTGCTCCAGAAGCGCTTGCTCCGCAAGCGCGCCGGCCAGTCAGCCGGCGTACGCGGCTTCGTTCTCCAGCACCTCCTTGGGCAGCGAGCCGTCGATCACGGAATCGGCGAACACCAGCCGCCCCCCCGGCCGCAGCACGCGAAAGATCTCGCGAAAGAGCTTCCCCTTGGATGTGACGAGATTGATGACGCCGTTGCTGATCGCCACCTCGACCGCGCCGGCAGGCAGCGGGATCTCTTCCATGCGCCCCTCGATGAACTCAACGTTGGCGGCTCCCATCGCCCTCGCGTGCGCCCAGGCCTTCTCCAGCATCGCCGAAGTCATGTCGAGACCGATCGCCTTTCCGGAGGGACCGACTTGGAGCGCCGCGAGCAGCGTGTCGATCCCGCCGCCGCTACCCAAATCAAGGACGACATCGCCCGGACGCAGTTCTGCGTAGCGTACGGGATTGCCGAGGCCGAGCGCCATCGCCGTGGCTGAGGGGGGCAGGAGCGCCAGCTCATCAGCTGTGTAGAGGCTTTGGGCCACGCCGGTATCCACGGGGACGACGGCTCCGTATGTTTCGCGCACGATGCGGGCCGCCTGCTCATCGGACCAGTGCAGTTCAGTCGCATCCGACATGGAGTACCTCCTGTATTCGCAGGTCGCGGTCGACTACACGCTACCGCCGTGGCGGCGGCTGGTCACGATCTTAGCATGAAACGGCTTGCGTGACGCTTCTCACGGACTCACGACGGTACAAGCTGTTTGAGCCATTCATGCTGCGCGAAGAATCTTCTGGCAGGCAGTGGCACGGACCGCTAGAGCATCCGCCTATCGCCGACATTATGGGATCAATCGGCGGTTCATGGCTTTGCACAGTGTGATGCCCATTGTGCATCAGTTTACGGCAGGAGATGCATAATTTGCACAGAGAATTAATCATGATAGTGCAAAGGGCTCAATGATATGGACGAACGGCGCGCACGAGGACGGGAATCGAGCCCAAGCGGGCGTCCAATCAAGTCTGTTGAGCGGGCGTGCCGCATCTTGGCGTATCTGACCGACCTGACCGAACCTGCCATGTTGAAGAATGTGGCCACCCATCTGGGGGTCCACCGGACGACCGCTTTGCGGCTCCTCGTCCAACTCGAGCGGGCAGGCTTGGTCGAGCGCGCATCCCCGGGTCGGTACCATCTTGGGCTGACTACCATAGTCATGGCGGGCGCGGTGCTCGGGCGTTCCGAGTTGCTGCGCACCGCGGAGCCGTATCTCCGGCGCCTTTCGGATGCGAGCCAGCAAACGGTGAACCTCACGGTACGTCACGGGCGGGAGATCCTGAACATTGACCGCATTCAGGCCGCGCAGGTCGTGCGGAGCTTTAATTGGATCGGTCACCGGGCGCCGTTGCACCGGGGTGCGGCCGCCAAAGCCCTGCTGGCCCACCTCGATGACCGCGCGATCAGCGCGTATGTCGATGCTCTATCAGGCGCGACGGATAAAGCTGCGCTGCGGCGCGAGCTCCGAGAGGTGCGATCGAAAGGTTTCGCGGTCAATCGCGGCGAGGTTGACCCCGATGTGTATGCCGTCGGGGCACCGATTTTTGATCGTACGGGGTCCTGCTGCGCAAGTGTGTCTATTGCCGGCTATCAGGAAGACTTCACCGAGCAACGCATTCGCGAGTATGCCCGGCAGGTCGTGGAAACGGCGGAGGTCGTATCCCGGCGGCTTGGGTATCCGCGGCGCAAACCGGTGGGCATCGGATGAGCCCTCAATGACCGGGACCGGCGGCATTCGCCTCGCCGTGATTGGCGCCGGGAGCTGGGGCACCCGCGCGCATCTCCCGAACTTTGCGAAACGTCCCGATGTGGAGGTCACCGCCCTCGTGGATCCGCGTCGCGAGGCGGTGGAAGCGGCGGCGCAACAGTACGGTGTCAGGCATATCTACACAGACGCCGAGCAGATGTTTCAAGAAGTGGGACGGCTCGACGCCGTGGTGCTGGCCACGCCCACCGACACGCACTGTCGGCTCGTCCGAGCGGCGGTGCAGCGTGGCGCTCACGTATTGTGCGAGAAACCGCTTGCGTACACGGTCACGGAAGCGCGTGAGATGGTGGACGCGCTCCATGCCGCGAATCGGGTGGGCAAGGTCGGGTTTCTCTTTCGATACTCGCCGGTGGTGGAACGCATGCGGCAGTTGGTGCGAGACGGGTACATCGGCGACGTCCAGTTGTTCGAGAGCATCGTGCTCAATGCCCAGTTCATGAACCCCACCGCACCCCTGCATTGGAAGATGCAGCGCGCTCGCGCAAATGGCGGGGTCTTTGTCGAGTACGGCGTCCACAGCATTGATCTCGCGCTGTGGTTTGGCGGCCCGATCACGAGCGTGGTGGCGCACGGTGCGACGCTGGTGCCGGCCAGGCACCACGACGGCACCAACGTGCCCGTCGATGTGGACGACGTGTCATCCTGGATCGCCACATACGCGTCGGGCGCGGAGGGGGTCTTCCGAACAGGGTGGGCGTCGCTGCCGGTCGGCGGTGGCGGCCTTCGCGTGTACGGGACCAAGGGATCGCTGGCCTGGCACCTTGACCCCACGACCCGACGAAGCGAGCGGTTGCTGGTCGCGACCGTGGAGCATCCGGAACCTCGCGTGGAGTTCGAGTTTGCCCCGCCCTATGACCCGGCTACCGATGCCGGGATCCACCCTTTGGGACTGCTGGCGCGGTACAACGCGCGCCTCGACGCGAGTTTCGTCGACGATATCCGGGAGGGGCGTACTTCGGGCCCAACGTTCGACGACGGCCTGGCGGCCCAACGCGTCCTCGCCGCAATTCGCACCTCGTTGGACGAACGCCGATGGGTGGACGTCGATGAGACATAGGGCGGGTCGCCCGGTGACACGGTGATGGGCGCGTACATCGTTCGGCGGCTCGGCGCGACCGTCCCGGTCCTGTTTGGGGTCTCGGTGCTGGTGTTCGCGATGCTGCATGCGGTGCCGGGGGACTTGGTGAGTCTCATCGCGCTGCGGTCGTTCGCCGGCCTGACCCCGGCGCAGGAGAATCGCATCCGCCACCAGTTGGGGCTGGACCGTCCGCTGGTCGTGCAATACGGACAGTTCGTCGCAGGGGCGCTGCGCGGTGACTTGGGCCGCTCGTATTATACGAATCAACGCGTCACGTCGGCGGTGCTCGAGCAATTGCCCGCCACGCTGGAGCTGGCCGGGGCCGGCTTGACCTTCGCCGTCGTCATCGGGGGCGCCCTCGGGCTCGTCGCCGCCCTCCGCCGCGACACGTGGATGGACAGCGCGGCCATGGTGTTTTCTCTTGGCGGACTGTCGATCCCGATGTTTTGGTCCGGGCTGATGCTCATCTACCTGTTTGCCGTGCGCTTACGCTGGGTGCCCGTGGTTGGCGGTACGGGATGGGCAGCCCTGGTGCTGCCCGCGCTGGCGCTGGGATATGATGCGGCCGCGTTCATCGCGCGGATGGTGCGATCGAGTGTCCTGGAGGTGCTGCGGCAGGAATACGTGCGCATCGCCTATGCCAAAGGCTTGAGTCCGCGTGCCGTCACGATGCGCCATGTGCTCAAAGCGGCCATGATCCCCATTGTCACACTCGTCGGCCTCCATGCCGGGCGCCTCCTTGGTGGCGCGGTGGTCGTGGAGACCGTGTTTGCGCGACAGGGCATCGGCCGCCTCGCGGTTGAGGCGATCCTGTACAAGGACTACTTTCTCGTCCAGGGCATCGTCTTGCTCGCCGCGCTCATCTACGTCCTGCTCAACCTTTCCATCGATCTGTCCTACGCGTGGCTCGATCCACGCATTCATTACCAATGACGCCCCAAATGGTGCAGGGCGACGCGGTGCTGATTGGGCCGCCTCATGCGGCCCGCGGTCTTGCCCCGAACCGGGCGCGCCTCTTCGCGCTCCGGTTCATGAGGAACCGGTCCGCGGTGGTGGGCGGGATCATCTTCGCGATGGTCGGTCTTACCGCGATCCTTGCCCCGACGCTCGCGCCCACCGCCCCGGACGCCCAAGATTTCTCCGCGATGCTCGCTCCGCCGGGCGCGAGCCACCCCTTTGGCACCGATGAGCAGGGCCGCGACTTGTTGTCGCGCGTCATCTATGGGGGACGCATCTCGTTGCGGATCGGCGTCATCGCCGTCTGTATCGCGGCCGGCGCAGGGGTACTCCTGGGGTTGATCGCCGGTTACTACGCCGGATGGGTCGATTCGCTCATCATGCGCTGGATGGATGTGATGTTGGCGTTTCCGAGCATGTTGTTGGCGCTCGCGGTCGTGTCGATGCTCGGCTCCGGCATCACGCCGGTCATGATCGCCGTCGGCGTCTCGTCGATTCCTCAATTCACACGTGTCGCCCGCGGCAGCGTGCTCACCGCGAAGGAGACCGATTATGTCGCCGCCGCCCACGTCGTTGGGTGCTCCACCGCGCGAATCCTTGGGCGCCACATTCTGCCCAACATTTTTGCTCCGATCATGGTGCTCATCACCACGGGCATGGCGGCGGCGATCATCACAGGCGCCGCGCTGTCCTTCCTGGGGTTGGGGGCCCAACCACCGACCGCCGAATGGGGCAACATGCTGAGCAATGGGCGCGTCTATCTCGAGAACGCGCCGTGGATCACGGTCTTCCCAGGCCTCGCGATCATGACAAGTGTGATGGCCATCAATCTGTTCGGCGACGGATTACGTGACGCGCTTGATCCGCAGCTGAAATAGGACATATCGGCCGTGCTGGCCGCAAGGAGGTGGCGTTGATGGGCGGGGGATCGGATTCGAGGTGGCAGGGGCGGCGCATGAGTCGCCGGAGCATCCTCAAGGGTGGGCTGGCGCTCGGCCTGGCGGCGACGGGCCTTGAAGGGTTCGCCCGGCCACAGCACGACGCTGCGGCCGGGCCCGCCCAAGGCGGTGCGTTCACGGCCAGCATGTTCCTGGACCCCAACAACCTGGATCCGGCGGGCGTGACGTACGTCTCGGCCGTGGCGGTCCTGATGAATGTCGTCGAACCCTTGGTAGAGGTAGATCAGGCGGGCAAGGTGCACCCGCGCCTGGCGACGAGTTGGAAGCTGTCGCCGGACCAGCGGGAATGGACGTTCACGTTGCGTGAAGGCGTTGCTTTTCACGATGGGACGCCGTTCAACGCCGACGCGGTCAAATTTTCGTTCGACCGGATCCTGGATCCTGCGACCAAATCGCAAACGGGGCTCTCGGAGATCGGCCCGTTCCAGTCGAGCACGGTTATTGACGCGCGAACCGTGAAGCTGACGTTCAAGGAGCCGTACGCGCCGTTCTTGTTCAACGCGTCCGACGTGGTGCTGGGCATCGTGTCGCCCGCGGCCGTGAAGAAGTACGGCCAGGATTTCAGCCAGAATCCCGTCGGCACCGGCCCCTACGTGTTTAAGGACTGGGTCCGCAACGACCATGTGGCCTTAGTCCGCAATGACAAGTACGTCACCACCTCGGCGCTGGTCGCCCACAAAGGACCGGCCTATCTCGATCAGCTGACGTTCCGCATCATTCCTGAAGATCAAACGCGGCTCGACACCCTTCGCAGCGGGGAGGCCGATTTCATTTATCGAATTCCCGCCGTCAACCTCGCAAGCGTGCAGGGCGATCCCAAGTACCGCGTGTTCAAGAACATGTACGCGGGCGACCCCGTGATGTTTCTGATCAACCGGCAGTTGTTCCCCACCGACGATCTCGCCGTCGCCCAGGCGATGCAGTTTGCCGTCGACAAGACCGTCATTACGAAGATCGGGACCGCGAATACCTCGCCGGTGGCCTGGGGGCCGTTGAAGCCGGTGGTGTGGGGGTACAATCCGGCGGTTGAGAAATTGTACAGACACGACCCCGCCAAGGCGCGCGAACTGCTGGAGGCGGCCGGATGGAAGGTCGGCCCGGACGGAATTCGCGTGAAAGGCGGCCGCGCGTGCCGCATGGTCTGTGCCGTGAAAACGGACCCCGTGACCGTTTCGATGCTCGAGGCGATGCAGGGGATGTTCAAGTCGGTCGGCATCGCCCTGGAGATTCAAACGATGGCGTTGCCGGCGTCCGAGGAATTGGGCCGCCAGGGGAAGAGCAACATGACCTTTATGGAGTGGAGGGGGATTGACCCCGATATTCTTACGGTCCACTTCCACTCGAAGAACATCGGTGGGTGGAACATGGGACATTTTAAGAACGCCCAGGTCGACCAGCTGCTCGATACTGCGCGCGCGACGCTGGACGAGCAAAAGCGGCTGGACATGTACCACCGGGTGCAGATGATCATCATGGAGCAAGCGGCGACGCTGCCCCTGTTCAACTTGCTCCAAATCGATGGCGCGAAGGCGTCGGTGCAAGGGATGCGGTACGATGTCTACCATTACTACCCGGAGTGGTATGACGTCCGCGAAGGATAAGCCGCATGGGCGATCACCTGCCGCGCGCGACAGGGCCGCGGCCGACCCGCAGGGCCGCACCCGTGACTTTGTGGGGTACGGGAGGACGCCGCCGCGCGTGCGGTGGCCCGATGGCGCCCGCGTGGCCGTGAGTCTTGTCGTGAACTATGAAGAGGGCGCGGAGCGCAGCGTACCGGACGGGGACCGGTCTTCGGAGGCGTTTGGAGAAATCCGGTATCCGATGCCGGAGGGGACGCGCGATCTGGCCGCCGAGTCGAACTACGAATACGGCAGCCGCGTCGGCGTCTGGCGCTTGTTGGATGTATTCCAGGCGCAGCAAGCGCACACGACATTTTTCGCGTGTGCGCGCGCATTGGAGCGGAATCCCGAACTCGGCCCGGCGCTGCGCGAGCTCGGGCACGAAGCGTGCAGTCACGGATATCACTGGGGCGAGCATTTTCGCATGACCGAAGCCGAGGAGCGCCAAGAGATCCGGGCCGCGGTCGCCGCGATCGAGCGTTGCGTCGGCGAGCGACCAGTGGGCTGGTATTGCCGATACGGCCCAAGCGAGCGCACGCGACGCCTTTTGGTCGAGGAAGGCGGGTTCGTTTACGATTCGGATGCGTACAATGACGACCTTCCGTACTATGTCCCCGTGCTGGGTCGACCCTGGTTGGTGCTCCCGTATTCCGCGGACAGCAATGACGCGCGCTACTTCACCGCCCCGGGGTTCGGAACGCCGGACGACTTTTACCAGTATCTGGTGGCCACGTACGATCGGCTCTGTGACGAAGGTGTCCGCGTGCCACGAATGATGTCCATCGGCCTCCACTGCCGCATCTCCGGGCGGCCCGCCCGCGCGGCCGCGATTGCTCGGTTCCTGGCTTACATCCGTGGTCGTGGGGATGCCTGGATCGCCCGGCGCGATCAGATCGCACGGTTCTGGGCGGCGCAGTGTCCACCGGTATCGCAGTGAGCGGGTAAGCGGGGCGGCTGCCATCATCGCTCCTCTGGCTTCGGAAAGGAGCACAAGGGCGACCGTGGACGACGCCGGATGCCGATGGCCTCGGAGAAACGCGAAGGGAGCCACGGGGGGCAGGCTGAGCAAGGGGAGAGGGTAGATCAAAATGGCGCGACGATCACCCTGGAGGTAAAGAGGATCCCCACGATGGCGATCACCGACAAGATGGCGAGGACGAGATCGACCGGTTCTGCTGGGTGCTCGCGAGGATATGCGCGCTTTGATTAGTCGCGGAGGCGCGGGTTGAGGACCGTCTGTAGGTAGTCCCCGCCCTGATTCACCGCCCATACGAGGGCGAACAGCGCGAGGCCCGGGAACGTGATCAGCCACCAGGCGGTCGCCACGTAGCCCTCTCCGTCTGCGAGCATCGATCCCCAGCTCGGAGTGGGCGGCTGCGCGCCCAGGCCGAGGAATGACAGGCCGGCTTCGTACAGGATCATCGTCGCGACCTGCAGGGTCCCGATCACCAGCAGCGAGGACGTGATGAACGGCAGGACGTGGCGGAACAGCAGCCGCGCGGTCGTGGAGCCCGCCGCCCGGGCCGCGTCGACAAACTCAGCCTGGATCGTCTTGAGGGTGGTCGCGTAGGCGGTCCGCGCGTAGACCGGCCAGGTGGTCACGATCAGCGCCACGATGGTGGTGGGGAGGCTCGAGCCGAGTTCCGTGATGATGAGAATCGCGAGCAGGAGAAACGGGATCGCCATCATCGTGTCGGCCAGCCGCATGATCGCCGCACCGAGCCCCCGCCGGAAGAACCCGGCCGTCAGGCCCATGGCTCCACCGATGACGCCGGCGCCCAGGACGGCCGCGAGCGCCGTCAGTATTGAGATGCGGGTGCCGTAGATGAGCCGGCTCAGCACGTCGCGGCCGAGCCCGTCGGTCCCCAGCCAGTAGACGTGGCCGCCGGCCACCGTGCCGAGCGGCTGCAGCCGCATCGCGAAGTTCGTGGCGAGTGGATTGGAGGGCGCCAGCCAGCCCGGCACCACGGCGGCCGCCAGCGCCAGGCCGATCACAATCACGGGGGGCGCGAGAGCGCGCCACCGCTGGCGCCGTGCGCCCCGGGCGCCTTCCGGTGCCGCCCCGGGCGGTGCGGCGCTCATCGGAACGTCACCCTGGGATCGAGCACCGAGTACAACAGGTCCGCGAGCAAGTTCGCGCCGACAAAGGTGACGGCGGCGAAGATGACGATCGTCTCGACGACGGGCAAGTCGAGCTGCTGCACCGCCTGCACGGTGAGCTGTCCCACCCCCGGCCAGGCGAACACCGTCTCCGTCAAGACCGCGCCGCCGATCATGTAGGCGAGCTGCAGGGCGGCGATGGTGACGATGGGCAGCGCCGCGTTCCGCAGGAGGTGCTTGCGCCAGATCAGGCCATCCGGCATCCCCTTCGCGCGCGCCGTGCGGACGTATTCCGAGGGGAGCTCGTCGAGCAGGCTCTGCCGGGTGATGCGGGCGAGGGCGGGAAACAGGAACGAGGCCATGGTCACGGTGGGGAGGATCATGGACTTCCAGGACTCGCTGCCTGAGGATGGCAGCCAGTGGAGCGTGACGCTGAAGATGAGAATCAGGAGCAGGCCGAGCCAGAAGCTCGGGAGGCTCTGCGCGCCGCTCACGACCGCCATCAGGATGCGCTCCACAACGCCGCCGAAGCGGGCCATCAGCAGCCCGCAGGCGAGCCCGAGCACCAGTGCCAGCGTGAAGCCCGTCGACGCCAAAGCCGCGGTGTAGCGGAGCCGGCTCAAGAACACGGCCAGCGCCGGCTGCTGGGCTTGGTACGAGAAGCCGAAGTCGCCCGTGACAAGATGCGCGAGGTACGCCAGGTATTGGACGTAGAGAGGTCTGTCGAGTCCCAGCTGCACCGCGATGAGTCGGATCTGCTCCGCGGTCGCGGTCGGCCCCGCGATGATCGCCGCCGGGTTGCCCGCCAGGTGTAGAGCCAGGAAGACGATCGTGACCGCCCCCCAGACCGAGGCCGCGGCCTGGGCGGTCCGGATCACCACGAAACGCATGCGGGCGCCCTCGGCTCGACCCGGCTGGAAGCGACGGCGTCGTCCCCGGCTACTTCCACCCCATCTCGTTCAAGAAGATGTTCGATTGAGGATTGGGCTGCCAGACGAGGTGCGCGTTGGCGCCGTAGATGCTCTCCTGCTGGTACAGGCCGATGGCCGGCGCCTGCTGCGCGATGATCGCCAGGGCCCGGTTGAACTCGGCCTTGCGCTGCTGCGCCGAGAGCGTCGACTCTGCCGCGGCAATGTGCGCGTCGAACTCGGGGTTGGACCAGCTGCTCCAGATGCTTTTCGAATAAAATAGCGGATACAACAGGCCGCCGGCGTCGCCGCAGGAACACGACCACCCGAGCAGCGTCAGGTTGCCCCAGTTGTGCTGCGGACTTTGGACTTTAAGGAGGTAGGTCGGGCCCGGGACGTTTTGGATCGTCACCTTCAATCCGACGTCCGCGAGCTCAGACTGGATCGCCTGGACGAGGTTCGGGTTCATGAACGCCGAGGCGAGCATCACGAGCGGCGCGCCGTTGTAGTGGGCTTCCTGCAGAAGCTCCCGGGCTTTCGCCGGGTCGTAGGTCGTGCCCGGCTCGGACGGGCTGTAGCCGAAGACGACTGGCGAGAGCGGCTCCCGGACCGGCCGACCGAAGCCTTTGAGTACGGTCTTCAGCAGCAGGGGAATGTCGAGCGCGTAGCCGAGCGCGCGCCGGACCTGGAGCGAGTCGGTCGGCGGCTGGTAGGTGTTGTAGAACAGCAGCTGTACGAACTCGGATGGGACGACCAGCGGCTTGAGAGAGCCCGAGGACTTCAGGGTCGAGACGTCGTCCGGGGTCAGCGACAAAGCGAGATCGGCGACGCCGGACTGGAGGTCCGCCACCCGGGTCGCGTCGTTGGTCACGACCCGGTATTCCACCTGCGCGAAGACGCCCTGCCGGTCCCAGTACGACGGGTTGCGGACCAGCGTGACCGTGGCGCCCTGATTCCAGCTCCCCAGCATGTACGGCCCGGATCCGATCGGGTGCAGATTGAAGTACGCGTCCCCGTGTTCCGTCACATAGGCCTTCGGGACGATGCTGAGGATAGTGAGGTATTGAAGCAGCAGCGGATACGGCGTCTTCGTCGTAATCGTGACCGCATTGCCTTCCGCGGAAGCCGTTTGCACCTCGCTGTAGTTGGCGTACTGCGCGCTCTTTAGGGCGGGATTGAGGATCCGTGCCAGGCTGAAGGCGACATCCTCGGCCGTGAGCGGCGCGCCGTTCGTGAACTTGATGCCCTGGCGGATCGTAAACCGCCACGTCGTCGGGTTGACGGACTTCCAGCTCGTCGCGACCCCGGGCTCGATCTTCCCGCTCGCGGGGTCGCGCCGGAGAAGCTGGTCGAAGATGTTGCGGTAGATGATGATGCTGCCCACACCCCACTGCGTGCCGGGATCGAGCACGCCTGGATCGCTGTAGGTGTCGATGACCAGTTTGGAGGGTATGCCGCCGGCGCCCGGCGCCCCGGCGGCGTCAGTGGGCGCCGGTACCGGGCCGGCGGTGATCGCCAGGAGAGTCGCGAGCACGACGGATGCGACGGATGCGGGCCCATGCGGTCGGGGGCGTCTGCGCAGCATCAATCTCCAGGCCTCCTTCGAGTGCTTACGCGCGATAGTACGCCGCGTCGTCTTCGACCCCTGCTCTGCGGCCTCCGGCAGCGCAAGCGCCACGGCCGGAGTAGTGCCTAATCACGGATGATGGCGTTTGGGCGATACTTCACGAAAATGTAGCCGCAAACGACAAGGTAACCATCGCTGCCGGGGCTCGAACGTCGACTCAAGAGAACAAATCCTGGACGAGTTGGACATGACCGGCCAACATTGGCACTCTGCTAAGCGCGGCCGCGAGCCGGTCGTCCGCGGTGATCAAACTGGTTTCAAGTCGGACGGCCAAGGCAACATAGAGTGCATCGTAGACGGTTTGGCCAGCGGTGTTTGCTAAGGCGTGGGCATCCTCGGCCAAGGTCCGGCACGACACGGATTCCACGGCAACACGGCCCACATCCGCCACCAAGCGCGGGCCATCTTCGACGCTGAGTTCGCCGCGACGGATCTTCTTCCGGATTGTATTGGCCGTTTCGGCGAACAAGAGGTCCGGGGCAAAGTACTCATGCGCCGACATGAGCAGTTGGCGTGCAGCGTCGCTGTGGGTTTCTGGGATAAACCACTTGATGACCACGCTCGCGTCGATAACAAATAGGCTCACCGAGTATCCCGATCCGCGCGAATTAACGCCGCACTATCGGTTTGTCGCGAACCGCCGAGGCGATGGAGCCATTGGTTAGAGAGACGGCGCGTTTCGGCGACCTGTCGCGCACTCGCCATGCGGAGCACTTCGTGAATTTCCGCCTGCAGCGATCGGCCGTGCGCTTTGGCGGCCGCCTTCAGCTGTCTTAGAATGGCATCGTCGAGGTTCCGGATCAGGACGTTCGCCATCACATTCCTCCCTGATAACATAATGGTATCACAATGATACCACTAAGGAGTTTAGTTCGCACTCTTGTCTAGCAAGCATTGTAAGACGCAGGAAATGGCGCTGAGGCTCTTTCGATTACCCTGTTAAGACTCCTTCGCGGAAGGCGGCTGGCTCTGGTGAGCGGAATGCGTGGGTGTGGAAAGTTGGAGAGAGGAGAAGCATCGACTCCCACGAATAGGTCTACATCCTCGCACCTCCCGCCTCATCTCCCAGTTCTCCGAGAAGCTGACCACGCATAGCGAACTTTTGTCTGCTGCGGGTTAACCTCGCGCGGGCAATATGCCGGCCGCCATCGCGCAGCACCCATATGCGAAGAGAGGTCATGGATGGGTCCGTCCCGCGGTAGGTTCCGTTGCTCGATGCAAGTGGTCGAATGGGCGGAGCAAGGGCGATCAGGGAGGTGTTCAATGGGGATGAACGTGCGCGACGCATTTGAGCGGGAGACCGCCACCTTCAACGCTCACGACCTTGAGGGATTTGAGGCGATGCTCGCTGACGACGTTGTCTTTGAAGCGCCCGGTGGCGTGCGCGGCAAAGGGAAAGCGGCCTGCAAGGCCTTCTACGGCGGGTGGCTCGTGGCGTTCCCTGACGCGCATGTCGGTGTCCATGGCCTGCACATCACCGGCGATGTCGCCGTCGAGGAAGGCACATTCACCGGGACTCACAACGGCGTCCTCCACGGCCCTGCCGGCGACGTTCCGCCGACGGGCCGTTCCGTGAAGGTCGAGTACATTCAGGTCCTGCGCTTCCGCGATGGCAAACATATCTCGTTCAACTTGGTGTTCGACCGGCTCGCGATGCTGGAGCAGCTTGGCTTGACCCCTGCGCCGCTACCCAAGGCCGGAGGTTCTGTATAGGCGGATCGTGCAAGAGTCCCGCAGGGTCGGGCGTCCCGGTCACACCGGCCGGCTTTTGCCCGCCGCGGACTTCCTCCGCTCGCCCGCAAGCTGTTGCGTGGCCATGTTGAGGCGATCCCCTTGATCAATGTCTGGAATCCGGATGGGACATCGTCCTGCGTTACGGATGCTCGTGCAACAACGACACGTAAGGGAGGGTCGTCATGACGAGCGGCATGCGAATTGACAAATTGGAAGCGAAGTCGCACGATACGCCCGACGAAGTCCGGACCCCGAACAAGACCCGCGTGGAGATTGTGCGGCTTGGAGGAGGCGTCACGATCGGCCGCTTCATTTTCCAGCCTGGGTGGCGCTGGTCGGAGTGCGTGAAACCGGTCGTGGGAACCGACACCTGTCAAGCCACCCACGCCGGCTACGTGGTCTCCGGCAGCATCACTATCAAGATGAACGACGGCTCGCAGAAGATGATCACGAAGGGCATGTCCTATACGATCCCGCCCGGCCATGACGCCTGGGTCGAGGGGAATGAACCGTTTGTCGGTATCGAGGTAATGAGCGCCGAGCAATACGGGAAGCGGTGATGGGACATCGAGTAGTGGTAATCACACCATCCCCCAAGCGCGAGGGAGCAGGCGACGGTCATCAACCGGGGTGGTGGTAACCGATGCGGTTTCTCGTCACCGGCGAGTATGTCGAGGTGGGCGCGCACCCTATTAACGAACCTTCCCGTCTGGGGAGTCGTGAAATCGCACGTCACGCCGCTGCAGTCGTGGACGTCGACAGTCGAACGGGATAGAGCGGCCTTCCTGCGTGCAGCTACGTCTCCGCGCTAACAGCGCCGCGCGGGACGTCGTGCCAGGTGGAACACCCCCGGTGAGGCTGTGTGCCCTTCCGCGCAGCCTCACCGCAACTATTTCTCAGGGGTCGTCGCCGCGCAGCGCTTCGCGGATGGATCCCGCCGAACCCGAGTGCCTGCATAGGGGCTTGGGTTGGGCCACCGCGCTTGTCTCGGTGTCCAAGCGCCGCGTCCGGTCAATCCCCAAAGAGCGACGCGTGCTCACGAGCGAACAGGTGATCACGATGCTCCGAAATGACCGATCACGATGGACCGAAGCGCGCATTGGTATGCCGTTTTGGAGCAGTCGGCCAATCTCTTCCCGAATCTGGGCGCTCGGTGCTATCCTGGGCATGGCTTGGGCTCCCCTCGCGCTCCTCACCGAGCCGGTGTTTGGCGACACCAGGAGACTAGCCCAGGCCGTCAACTTTTACAGGGACTGTAACACCTCACCCGACAAGCGCGGACGAACTCTCCCATAAAAGGAGTTCACAAACCAGGATGGAAAGTATGGTGCAACTCAGATGGGTGCACGCGAAGTTTATGAAAGGGGCATGTGATGGCAACAACACGAGAGATCATTCTACAGATCGTGCAGAAGGCTCGCGAAGATAAAGAGTTCTTCCACACGCTCGTTTTCGATCCCGAAAAGGCACTGGCCAGTCTCGAAGGGGTCGATGAAGCAACGAAGAAACGGTTGCGCGCAATACGGCCTGGCAGTTTTCTCGTAGCGCCGTTGGTGGGCGCCGTTAAGCTGGAAGAATGCGATCCGACGTGCTCTCTGAGTTGCGATTCGACTTGCGGTTCCGTAAGCTGCAACGTGACATGTGGTCCATACAACTTGAGCTGCAAAGACACCTGCGGGGTCAGTTGTGGGCAGACCTTGGAGGTGGCAATGCGCTAATCGACCGAGCTATGCTCTGTCGGCCTCCGGAGCCAGGGGGGGTGGAGTCGCGGGCCCCGGTTCTTGATTCGTCGCGCTGAGGGACGTATTTGGATCGTCAGGCATTCACCAGAGCACAAACAGCGGCTTCCGCCGGTGCCCCTCGCAGCATTGATGTTGGCAGCGGCGCAGGCGCAATCTCAGTCAGCCAGCGTAGTTGAGTTAAGGTTCGCGAACTCCCCGTGAAAAAGCTTTCCGAACCGTCGGACTTCAGTAGATCAACGATCCCCACAGCGGGTTGGGCGAGCAAGGCACCGATTAGGCTCATCCGAATGCCGCTATCGTCGACGTGTCTCGGCGGAGAACCTCTGTGAAATACCGTGGAGCGAGTTACAGCGAGATCCTGAGGCAATTCGGGCTCGTACCTACCGTGCGAGGTCCCTGGGCCGGTATCGGTAAGACGACCCGATTACAAGGTTGGAAGCTTCATCTCTCGACGATTCCGACGGAAGCCGGCGCGTTAGTATCCGTCGTGGTTCCATGTTTGTCCCAATGCGGCGTTGCGTTCAAGTTGGCCAAGGACGAGACGACGCTCTCACGACTCAACGAGGGCGAGATGGGCGCTACACAAGTCGGCAAATTCCTCACCATATATCCACGCTCCGACGACGAATCCAGACAGTTGGCAGCCACCTTAATTGAAATGACCGAAGGGTTTCGTGGCCCGATAATTGTGTCAGACTTACGGCTTGGCGAGATCACCTACACGCGCTATGGAGCGTTCGATCCGCTCATTATGCACGATCGCCTGGGGCAGATGCTTCTCTGCATCAAGGCCCCGGATGGCACATTGCGCGTCGACTCGCAACCTGTACCGTTTTCGCCGCCGGCGGGGGTGTCGAATCCCTTCAAGGACTGGGCAGTTAGCAACGGTCGCGCTGCGACTGAGCGCCCGGATGCGGGCGCTCCTTTGCATGTGCTATCATCTTCGGATAAGCTCTTTGGTCCAGGATATCTGATTCTCGAAGTCATCGCCCACCGACCGAAAGGCTCGGTGTTTCGCGCCATCGATTTACGGGATTATGCAGAAATCGGCCCGAAGATCATCAAGCAGGGCCGTCAACATTGCCTTTCGGATGAATGGGGTCGCGACATCCGAACGCGGTTACGGCATCAGGAAGCTCTGCACGACGCGTTGGCCGGTCTCGTGCCAGTTGCTCGGGCTGATCCATATTTTGAAGTGGATGGCGATGGTTATCTGCCGCTTGAGGATATCGCAGGCGAGACGGTCGAGTCATTCGTGTTCAAGACGCTAAAGAGCCGCGCCTGGTCCAGTCTTTCCCCTGACGAACACATGACCTTTTTGATCCTTCTTGACCAACTTGTGGCGGGTGTTCAGCAGATGCACGCGAATGGATACGTGCATCGTGACCTGTCCGCCTCGAATATCTGGATCGGCGCAGACGAGCGCGTCTACCTACTCGATCTGGAACTAGCAAGCCGCGTGGGAGACAAGAGTCCCGCATTTGGGTTAGGGACACCAGGCTTCATGTCTCCCGCCCAGGAACGTGGCGAATCACCCACACCCGCCGACGACATCTATGCGCTGGGCTGTGTCATGCTTCTGTGTCTCACAGGCCTGGATCCCAGGCGTGTACCTTTTTCCAGTGATAAGGATCGCGTCCACCAATTGCTAAGCCTAACCAACAGCGCCCCGTTCAGCCTTGTGGAAACGATCGCGCAATGTGTAAGTCCAGATCCTACCGCTCGCCCCAGCCTTGATCGTATCAAAGCAACACTGCAGCACTGCCTCCGCGATCCTGCGGGGGGTGGCTTGCGACGAATCGAGCCCGGACGGCCCGTTCTGTGGCGTACCGTGCGCAGACGGGATGGTACGTATGCTGATCTCATCAGGGGCGGCCTGGATGGATTGCTACAGGAGGCGATCACAGACGATGATTCCGGCTTGTGGGTGTCCGCGGCTGGTAGGGTAGAGAGCCACGGCGCAGTTGGCGGCTCCTTTCGCCTTTGCCGGGATGCCAACAGGGGTGTAGCCGGGATCGTATACTTGCTTGGGCGTCTGGCGAGATTTGGATATACGTCGGCAGCGGCACGAGATCGAGTCCGACGAGCCACGGAGTGGCTCCTCTTGGAACACGCTCCCGGCGATATTCGGCTCCCGGGCCTCCACTTCGGCGATGCTGGCATCGCTGTCGCGCTAGTCGAGGCCATCGCGGGTCGGCTCATTGACAGAGATGCCCGCGTCAACGCTTTTTTGTCCAACGCGCTCTCGGGGAGGCTTGACTGGCCCGACATCACCCACGGTGCGGCCGGTCAAGGGGTGGCGGCAATCTACTGTGCCGATCGCCTTGGAGACGCGAGTGTGCTCAGTCTGGCGCATCGATGCGCGGCGTTTCTCGTGGATTGCCAGAAGGATGATGGGTCCTGGGAAATGCCGGCTGGCGTCGATGGAATGTCCGGCGAGACGTTGACGGGGTTTGCCCATGGGGTGAGTGGTATTGTGTATTTTTTGGCTGAATATGCGCGACGTACTGGTAGCTGGGAGGCGTCGAAATCGTGTGAGGCGGGAGTGAATTGGCTGCTGCAGCAAGCCGTCGGCACGGATGACGGCGAGGCACTCGAGTGGCCGTACAGTAATGTCCATCGAGAGCGGTGGAAATGGTGGTGTCACGGCTCGCCGGGTGTTGCGTTGACATTTCTGAGGCTGGTTGACCACACTGGCAACGGCATCTATGCCGAGACTGCGAGGAAGGCACTTCGAGTACATCCAGCCGACATGCGATACCCGAACCTCAGCCAGTGCCATGGCCTGAGTGGGCTTGCCGAGATCTATTTGGAGGCGGGCCGGGTACTTGGCGAGCAAGAATGGTTCGATCGAGCCGAGAACATTGCAGCCGTCCTGATGGCTCTTCGCCGCGAAAAGGACTCTGGTTCAGTTACCTGGCTGGTCGAAGACCCCTATGTAGCGACTGCTGATTTGATGGTCGGTTCAGGAAGCGTCATACACTTCTTTTTGCGCTTGTCAATGGGAGCCAAAGACGTAGGATTCCCCCTACTGCTAGATCCCTGCTCCTGCTAACCGCGCGAGCCGATAACCGCGCGGCGGCTATTCATCGTGGCGGCTTCATCATGCAAAATCTATGAGTCGGTGTGAGGCACCGAGGCGGCGCAATTTCGCCAGTGCCTGTACTCCAACTGCCTTGCCCGTTCCCAGGATCGCGAGTCAGCCTACTCTTGCCATTTGCGGCCGGTTCGGCGGGCACACTGGTGCTCAAGTTGGCGATCCTGGAACTGTTTTCGCTTGCCGGACGTGTTGCGATTGTGACGGGTGGCAAACTGCACTTCGGACTCCGGCTTGGCCGCGGCCTCATTGGTGCTAGGCACCACTTGCTTACCGCTAACTGCGATGCAGAACGCGGCGCGGCCGCTGCGAGCGCAAGCGCAGAGTGGGATGAAACGTTGTCGCTTTCGCGATCGACGCGAGTGACCGAGCGGCCTGCGCGCGGATGGCGGCCTTCGCGGCCGATCAATGGGGCCGGATCGAGTGGCGGGTCGCTCGTTATGCGTTGAATGCCTATGCCTTAGTTGGCACCCTAGCGTAGGTGTCGGTACGGTGTACTGAACGACAGCCAACAGGGAGGCGATACCATGCTATTGGACGAACGATTGGCATACCGGATGACCCGGCGGCAGGTCCTCCGGAACGGTGCAGCCGCATCGCTTACCATGCTCGGTGGTGGTTTGCTATCCGCTCTGGACAGCCGCCCGGCGTTCGCAGAATCCGCCGGCAGCAAGACACTCACGGTCGCCACGTTGCTCAACATCCACACGCTGGATCCCGGCCGCACGCTGGAGAACCAGACGAACAACATCGACCACGTGACGTACAACACGCTCGTGACGTTCGAAGGCGAGGATCTCAAAACCATCCGGCCGTTGCTCGCGACCCGGTGGGCGGTCTCGCCGGATGGGCTCACGTACACCTTTACCCTGCGTCCGAACGTGAAGTTTGCGAGCGGCAACCCGTTGACCGCGGCCGACTTCAAGTGGTCCTTCGAGCGGCTCATGAACATCAAGGGGAACGGCTCCTGGCTGCTGGATGGAGTCTCGAGCGTAGAGGCGCCAAACCCGACGACCTTTGTCATCAAGGTGAACCGGCCCAAGCCGGCGCTGCTGCCGATCCTCACCACGCCGTCGCTGGCCCCCTTAGACGTCAAGGTTGTCGTCGCGCATGGCGGCAATGCCGGACCGGACGCTGCGGACAAAGACAAGGCGGAAACCTACCTCAACTCCCACTCCGCGGGCACGGGCGCGTTTATTCTCGAATCGTATGTGCCCAACCAGCAAATCGCGCTTATGAAGAACCCCAATTATTGGCGGGGGCCGTCGCAGTTCGACCGCGTCGTGATCCAGAACATCGTCGACCCGAGCACGCAGGCTCTAATGGTTCAGAAGGGCTCCATGGACATCGCCGTCAACATTCAGGCCGACCAGGCGCGCGAACTGCGCCATGCTGAGGGCGTGGTCGTCAGGTCGTTTCCTGCGCTCAACGTCGTTGATTTGTTCTTCAATACCAACCCGCAAATCAGCGGCCCGTTTGCGAATCCGAAGGTGCGCGAGGCGATCCGCTACGCGATTGACTACCAGGGCGTGATGGCGCTAACGACGCCGGGCTCTCGGCGGTCAGCCGGCATCATCCCGCCGAGTTTCCCCGGCGCGCGGCCGACGAGCGAGGCCACCAAGACGGACAAAGCGCGCGCCCGAGCTATTCTGCATGAGGCGAATCTCACAAACCTCGAGGGCAAGTTCTTCTACTCGAGCAACAACGCGAGCTTCGGCCTCGACCTGGCAATCCTCGCACAGAAGCTTCAGCAGGATTTCGCGGCCATCGGCATCAAGCTGCAGCTCGTGGACGAGCCCTATGCTGTCGAGAATACAGCGTACCGGCAGGGCAAGGTGCCCATGGGGATCGGCGGCTGGCTCGCTGACTATATGGACCAGAGCGACTATCTCGTCTTCCTTCCCGGGCAGACCGTCGGCCACCGGCTCCAGTGGGAACCGGATTCGAGCCCCGAGGCGCGGGAGATCACCAAACTCGGGCAGCAGGCGGCAAGCGAAACCGATCCAGCTAAGGCGAACGCGCTGTACCAGCAGGTCGATCGGCGACTCTCGACCGACGGGCCCTACATTCCACTCTACCAGCCTGCGGTGTCGATCGCGTACCGATCCAACCTCAAGGGAGTAACATACACCACCGGCTGGTTCGTGGACTACTCGACGATCACCATGGCGTAGCACGGCGGCAGGACCGTTGGACAGGCAGCGCACAGGGGGGGTGGGGCGATGGCCGGCCGCGTGAACGCGTACCGACAGATCAGCCGGCGCGCCCTTCCCGTGTTCCGGCGGGGGGGCCTCATGCTGGTCATCGGGGCTGGGTACTTTCCGTCCCGGCGCGCGACCGCGGACAAAAGACGCAAAGACGGACTTTAACCGCGCCCGTACGCTCCTCAAGGAGGCGAACCTTGGTGACGTCGAGGGGACGTTCACCTACTATTCGAGCAAGCTTGCCTCGTACGGAGATCGATACGAGCGTCCTCGCCCAAAAGATTCAGCACGACCTCGCCGCCATATCCGGCTGAAGATCGAACCTCCCGTACGGATGCCGGTTAGATGTCCCGGGGCGACAAGATTCCATTGGGCTGGGTGGGCTGGCTCGAGGACGACATGGATGTGAGCAGCTACCTAGTGTTTCTGCCGGGCCGTACGATCGGCAAGCGGCTCAACGGGTTCCCTGACTCCAACCCAGACGCGGTGGAGATCGCCAAGCTCGGGGAACGAGCGGAGGTCGAGACGGACCCGGTCAAACACACTGCGCTCTACCGGGAACTCGACCACGGGATCGCGGATGTCGGGCCGTCCATCCTGATGTATCAGCCTGTCTTGTCGTACGCCTTCCGGTCGAACATCGAGGACGTGATCTACACGACCGGCTGGTACGTTGAACACTCCATGATCGGCAAAGGATAGTGGCGGTGTCCGCGGCGACACTGCCTGACCGGTTCGTGCGGGTGCGCGACCAGATGCTGACAGGAGACCTCACGGCATGCCGAGACGCAGGAGGGTCCTTGCGGATCTGGCGGCCGCCGCGGGCTTTCACATCCGCACGAACGGCATTGCAGGCCCCGGGCCCACACTGTTCGCCCGCGTGCTCCGTGATCGCTCTTCCGAATAAGCCCAAGTAGGAGGTCTAGAATGGACACGAGAGAACGGCTGAGCCACCGCTATGGCACGCTCCTGGATCCGGCGTTCGAGCCGGAGCGGACAGCACTCTTGATCATCGACATGCAGAACCACGGCGTCAACCCGGCCTACGGCGTTCGGGAGCGGCTCGTCGCGAGAGGGCTCCAGGATATTGCCGGCTACTATATGGACCGACTCGAGAGGATCGTCGCGAACACGAAGCAGCTGCTGTCCGCGGTCCGCCAGCGCGGCATGGAGACGGTGTATGTCGTGGTCGAGTCCCTAACCTGCGACGGACGCGACCGCAGCGCCGAGCACAAGCGCCTCGGCATTCATCATGGGCCCGGGTCGCCGGAGGCGGCGATTGTCGATGACCTGGCGCCGCGCGACGACGAGATCATCATCAAGAAGACCTGCAGCAGCGCCTTCAACGGCACGCCGCTGCACTACGTGTTGACCAACATCGGGATCAAGACCGTGATCGCTTGCGGCGTCATCACGAGCGGCTGCGTGGAATGTACTGTGCGGGACGCGAGCGACCTCGGCTACGAGGTGGTGCTGGTGGCGGACGCGTGCGCCACCTGGACGCCCGAGATGCAGGAGGCGGCCGTCTACGCGATGCGGGAGATTTACGCCAAGGTTTACTCGACCGACGACCCCCTCGCGCGCCTTGGCGTGCGAGACGGCGCGGCACTGTCCAGTTGACCCTGATGGACTGTGGCCGTGCGATTCGGGATGGCGTCGTCGTCACGGCCGCATCTTGTAGCCCGGCTGACATCAGAATTCGTGACGGCGTCATCACGCAGATCGGTGGCGTGACGCGCGGGTGGCGCGAACTCGATGCCGCAGGCCGCTACGCGTTCCCGGCGGGGCGGATATCCCCGTCCACCTGAGCCAGGCGTCACGGCCTGAGCGCGGACGCGAACTGTGGGCAGACGACTTCTGGACTGGTTCGCGGGGCGCGATCGCGGGCGGCAGGGGCGCGCCGCCGCTGCGCGGCGGGACGTGGCCGCCCTGTGGGCCAGGCTCCGGAGTGGCGACATCCAGGCGGTGTGCAGTGACCACACGTCGTGCACGCTGCGCCAAAAGACGGGTCCGTCGCTCACCGTGGCGACCGTCCGAAATGGTGTCGCCAATCGGCGCCTGAAAGACCGCCATCCTCCGCAGCCGTGAGCACGGCGGGCCACACCTGCGCGCCCAGATGGCCCTTCGCGAAGAGGTTCGTTTCGTCGAGTTCCAGCGCCACGATCGCGGCGGCGTTGAACAGCGCCGCCGCGGCTGGATCCGCCCGAACCGGCGACCCCGTGAGCGTCACCGGCCGAGTGATGCGGCAAAAGCCAGCATGCCGTCGCCGCGGCTCCCGACGACGTTGCAACCGACAAGGTAAGCACGACGAATGCGACTCGGCGCCGACCGCGGCCGGGATACGCGGAAGCGAAGACCCGACATCCATGCCGCGAGGTGGCGTTCGGTATTGGTAGCCGACATAGCGTGCGCGTTCCTGCCGCCCTCTGCGACTTCCTCGAAACGCAGGACTCGGCGTGCTCTCATTGAACATCGCTTATTACGCTCGACGACCGACAACCCAGGCGGTGCGCACATGAAAATCCCCAACCGCGTGATGGCCCCGACATCCGATCAGCGGCAGAAGGTGCTCGAGGTACTCGAGACCGGCAAGACCTACGGTGGCGAGGACACTGAGCGGTTCGAGACCGAGCTCGCCGCGTGGTGCGGGCGTCGATACGGGGTGACCGCGAACTCTGGCACCTCGATTTGCCTGCTCGCGCTCGACGCGAAGCGGATCGGAACAGGCGACGAAGTTATCCTGCCGGCGAATGGCTACGTGGGCGTGCTGGCGGCGGTCGTGAAGCGCGGTGCGATGCCAGTGTTTGTAGAGGCCGACGCCGAGACGTCCAATGTCCGACCGGATGCTGTGGCGGCCGCGGTCACGCCTCGGACGAGGGCGGTCATCGCGATCCACAGCTATGGCTTTCCTTGCGACATGGACCCGATCGTGGAGATCGCGCACCGGCATAGCCTGTTCGTCGTCGAGGACGCCGCGCACGCGCTTGGTGCCGAGTACAAGGGCCGACCGGCGGGCGGCATTGGTGATATGGGGTTCTTCAGCTTCTCGGGCAAGATGATCACCGCGTTTGGACCCGGCGGGGGTGCGGTGACGGACGACCGCGGCTTGGCCGAGGACGTCTCGAGCCTCCGCGACCAGGGACGCGTGCGGGATCACCGGATCAGTTTCGTCCGGCGCACCGACTCCCGGTGGTACGATCAGCGTTGGGTCGGCTACAACATGCATCTGACCGAACTATGTGCGGCGCTCGCCTGCATCGACCTGCGGCGTCTGCCACAGTACATCGAGCACCGGCGCAGAGCGGCCGCATATTACACGATGCGCTTTCGGGAAGCCGGCGTTCCGCTACAGCTTCCGCCGTCCCGGCCGTGGGCCGCGCCGTGCTACCTGCATTACACGGTTTGGAGTCCTGAGCGTGATGCGCTGCGCGAAACGCTCGCCGTGGAGGGAATCGAAGCGATTGCGCTCTATCCGACGCCGCTCCACTTGCTAAAGCCAGTCATGGAGCAATACAAGACGCGGGCGGGACAGTTCCCGATCGCCGAACGGCTGTGCAACGAGACGCTGTCGCTGCCGGTCGGCCCGCATATGACCGACGACAAGCTCGCCTGCGTCGCCGACGCGGTCATCGGCCACTTCGCGGGTCGCAAAAGCGCGACAACGGCGGCCGCGCGGCCGTAGGCGTGGAGGTACGCCGGCCAGTCCAGCCGGCGGTCGGGCCGCCCGTGGCTACAGGTTCTCGTCGGCCGGCGAGACTGGTGCGCCGCGGGCTTGGCAGCCTTCGCGGGCGTCCCGCTTGATGTGTTCTCCGGCGCGGCGTTCGCGGCGTCCGTGACCGCCGCCGAAGAGCCCCGAAGTGCTGTGACGGCGCCGGTCGCAATGCAGCCTGAAGGCCAGGTCATCGCTGAGGATCCGGTACATCCGCTCCATGCGAGGCCGCTCCGGAATTCGCCGCCACCGCCTGAGTTAGGAACGAGGTCATAGGGAGGATCTCAAGGAACGGGAACTCGATTTCCACCGATTCCACGGGCATGTTCTGCCCAGGCTGCTCGCTCAAAGGGAAAGACCGTCATCGACTAACATCGCAACTGATGGTCACTGCCTCGGGCTCCGGTCGGATCTCGATGTCACGGTACTCCGCATAGCGCCGTCGGAGCCATGGTAAGCACAATGCCTCCCATTCACCCGATGTCGGTTTCGTGGCAGACTGCAGCTGCGACCTCCGCCTCGGTCTTGGCCGGTGCAATGATTGGGTCCGAGCGGCGGAGTATCGGGAAGATAACCGGTGTCCGTACGTTTACCGCTGTCCCGCTCATGGCCACGCTAGCCGCATGGCAATCCTCTGCTGCAGCCTACGGTGTCTTTGATAGCTCTAATTCCCCTGACTCTCTGCCTGAACGTCCGTAGTGTTGCGCGCGACCGATCGCTTGAGATGACGACGTCGATAGCCCTGCTAGTAACGGCGCTTCTGGGTATCCTTGTCGCGCGGGGTGGGTTGCTAGCCTGGAATCCCATGGTCGCCCTGTGGCCTAACGTCGTGACCCCAAGGGGAATTGGCTGTTAATAGGACTGTAGACACCACGGGCGGTATATTCCGCAGGATGGCGAGCTCGGCGCGGTCTGGCATCTTCACTCCGAAGCAGGGGCAGTACCTGGCGTTCATCTATGCTTACATGCGGGTGCATGGGCGAGCGCCAGCAGAAGCGGACATGCAGCGGAAGTTCCAGGTCAGCGCACCGAGCGTACATCAGATGATGCTGACATTGGAGCGCGCCGGACTGATCCGACGTCAGCCGGGCGTCGCTCGCAGTATCGAGTTGCTCGTGCCCCCGGAGGCCCTGCCCCTGCTGCGCTGAGCAGCCTCCTCATCTTCGCGTCCGGACATTGGCAGCGGCTGGTGCCGATGTCGTGGGGCGTCTTTCCGAGCGCGGCGTCGGTGGCGCTGCAGTACTTGTCGCTGGACTTCCCGCAGAATCAGGGCTGGATCGCATACAATGGGCTGCAGTTGCTGTCGTACTTCGTCACCGTGTTCATCGCGGCGCCCCTGGCTCTCGTGAGCGGGCTGCTGCAGTCCCCGGCCGTCTCAAACCGGATCCATCTCGCCGGCCGCCGCCTGAATCATCAGTTGGCTCGGTCCGTCCATTTCCTGGTGTTGTGCTGGTTTGTGGTGTTCACCGTGCTACACACGGCCATGGTCTACAGCACCGGGCTGCTCACGAACCTGAACCACATCACCCTCGGGCGGGACACCGGCGGGTGGGGCGGCTTCGAAACCTATGTCCTTTGGATGGCGGCCGGCGTGGCGGCCTGGATCGCGGCAACACCCCTCACCCTCGCGCACCCACGCCTGATCCAGCGGGTCGGCGAGCGGATCGTCGGGTCAGTGCAGGGGCTCTTCGAGCATGTGAACCCGAAACCCGGTCAGTACAAAGAGCGGGACATTGCCCCGCACCTGTGGCCCAACGGCAAGATGCCGACGACGGAACAGTACGCGGCGATGGCGGCAGACAATTTCGCGGCCTACCGCCTGCGAATCGACGGGGGCGTCGCCCGTCCGATCGAGCTCAGGCTTCACGAGGTAAGAGCCCTCCCGCGCCAGGAGCAGATCACGTGTCACCACTGCATCCAGGGCTGGTCGGGCGTGGCGAAGTGGACCGGCGTGCCGATGCGCGTGTTGTGCGATCTCGTTCAGCCGAAGCCCGAAGTCCGCTACGTCGTCTTTTATTCGTTCGTCGAAGGGCCGGACGACGGCATCTACTACGACGCGCATCACCTCTCACACATGTACCATCACCTGACCATGCTGGCCTACGAGCTCAATGACGAGCCCCTCGGGCTCGTTCACGGCGCGCCGCTGCGGCTGTGGAACGAGGCCGAGCTGGGCTACAAGCTGGTCAAGTGGGTGCAGCGGATCGAATTCGTGGAATCGTTCACGAGCATCGGCAAAGGCCACGGTGGCTACAACGCGGATCACGAGTTCTTCGGCTACCGCGCCGGAATCTGACGCCCGCGAATGAGCATGCAAGACCTTCCCGCAGTTGCTGTGTCCACGCCGGGTTACTGAAAAGGAATCATGTTGACTGGTGGGGGGCCCGGGAAGGGGGACAGCGCGGTGCGCACCTTTGGCGGGAGGAGCGCAGACATCAAGACGGAAATGTCGGTTCAGAACATCAGGAGCGCAAAGCCGTGGCGAATCTGCGCATCGGGAACCTCGTCGCGTGGAACTCGGAAGCCTGCCGGGTCACCGGTGTCATCATCAGCAAGATCACTTCGGCAGTCGTCTTCAAGGGTTACCGCAGGCACGCATCGAGGGCTGAGCCGCAATATCTCATCAAGAGCGACAAGACCGATCACATCGCGATCCACAAAGGGACGGCCCTGCGAAAGATTCGCAAGCGGCCTCGATAAACCGTACGGGGAGCGCCTGTTGGTTAGGTTCGCGCGGTCGCGGCAGCCAGACGGAACACGTGGGCGGCATCCCCAGTTCTGCGATTCCGACATCCACCAGCGCACGCCACCGCACCCTAAGCCCGCACCTCCCGATCGCGCTCGTGTGCTTCCTGCTCGTCCTGGTGTGGGGTCTCGTGCTCGCCGCGAACTTGCGATGGGCATCTGGCCAGATCTCTTGCCGTGCCATCGCGGTCTTATGGTCCACTTGACCCTCGGGCTTGGCGGCTTCTTCGGCATGACGGTCGTGGGGGTGTTCTACCGACTCGTGCCGTTGTTGCACGGTGCTCGCGTGGCTAACGGCCGACGCGGATGGGGCATCCTGGTGCTGGGCGTCTTTGCGATGAGCGGCACGCTCGTCGGGGTGCCCGGAGACATCGGGCGGGTCCTTCGGGGCGCGGCATGGTGCGCGACGGCGGCGCTATTCCTGTTCAGTTCGGAAGTTCGTTACGTCCTCACCTGCGCGCGTCGGTCCATCGTGAACGCTCATTTCGGAGCATCGTGAACGCCCGTTTCGGTCCATCGTGAACGGTCGTTTCGGAGCATTGTGAACGGCTCGAACGTGT
>JAJPIA010000060.1 GCA_021324975.1 Bacillota bacterium | reverse complement strand
GGTGCCGGGAGGGGGATTTGAACCCCCACGGGTTTCCCCACACGCCCCTCAAACGTGCGCGTCTGCCAGATTCCGCCATCCCGGCAACGAAAGCCCCTGCCGGATCGTGCGGCAGGGACACCTCATTATACGAACGCCCCCCAAACGCTGTCAATTCAGCGGCACGCGCGCCGCACAGCGCGGATCACGGCCGTAGCCGCTCATTGAGCGTGCGCCCGGGAATGCGCCCGCGCTTTGCGATCGGGCGGCCGTTGATCTCGCGGAGGTCCATCGTCATGTCGATCGGTGGGGCGCCGCTGACGTAGCTGCCCACCCCGAACGCGGAGACGCCGGCGTCGATGAGGGCCGGCATGCGGTCCGGCGTGATGCCGCCCGACACAAAGATCTGGACGTCCGGGTACCCGACGAGGGCCAACCGGGCTCGCACTTCGCGCACCAGTTCCGGCGTGACGCTGCCGCGTTCACGCGGCGTGTCCAGGCGGACGGCGGACAAGTTACGGCCCATCGCCTCGGCGAGCCGCACGGCCTCCACGGCCTCGTCGGTAAAGGTGTCCACGAGCACGAGCCGCGGCACGCCGGACGGCATCAGCTCATGATACGCCGTGGCTGCGCGCACGGTGTCCCCCACGAGAAGGATGAAGGCATGAGGCATCGTGCCGACGGGCTCCTGGCCGGCCAGCTTGGCGCCGAGCACACACGCCGCGCCCCGCATGCCACCGATGATGGCGGCCCGCTCCATAACGGGCGCGACGGCGGGATGAACGTGCCTCGCGCCAAACGAATACACGGGGACGTCTCCCGCGACGTCCACCACCTCGCGGGCGGCCGTGGCCCACCCGCTGGGATGCGCGAGCATCCCCAGGATGACGGTCTCGAACATGCCGAACGCGGCGTACGGGCCCTCGATTCGCATGATGATCTCGCGATCGGCGAACGCGTCGCCCTCGCGCAGCGACTCGATCCGCACGCCGCTGTCGCGGAGCAGATAGTGCACCTCGTCGACGCCCACGAGCACGCCGCTTCGGCTCCCAAAGATCTCGGCCACGACGGGTGTGGCGGCCAATCCGAGGGATCGCAGAATCTCCAGCGTGCGGACGAAATACACATCCGTGGTCGCGCCGGCACGGATCTCTTCGTGGGACGCGCTGTGGAGACGGTTGCGCCCGTCGGCCGTGTACCGGCTGACGTCGTCGAGCGATGAAAACTCTGCGTGTTTTCGGGCCACCCGGGAACAGGGTTTCAGCGAGCGAAGTTGGTGAGGACCAGAACCAACGACGTGATGCCGAACACGATCGCGAGCGACGCGGTCACCCGGAGAAACAGCGTCTCCCTCGGCCTGGGGCCGTGGAACAACCGCGCGCCACCGCCTCCGATGGAGCCGAGGCCCTCGCCCTTCGGCCCCTGCAGCACGATCACGCCGATGACGGCGGCCGCGGCAATGAGATGAATGATCAAAACAATGGTGCTCACTGATGCACCCCCACGCTAGAACCTCTCTACACTAACACACGGCCCAAGCCGCTGTCCAAGTCTCAACGGGCGGCTGCCCGGACGATCGCCGCAAACGCCTCCGCGTCGAGACTGGCGCCGCCCACGAGCGCGCCGTCGATGCCCGGCTCCTCGAGGAACTCGCCGATGTTCGCGGGCTTGACGCTCCCGCCGTAGAGGACGCGCACGCCCTCAGCGTCACGCACGGCGCCAATTCGGGTGCGGATCAATGCCGCGACCCGGGCCGCCTCGGCGCCCGTGGCGGTCAAGCCCGTGCCGATGGCCCAAATGGGTTCGTAGGCGACGACCAGCGCGGCCAGGCGCTCGGGCGGCGCCATGGCGACCGCCGCCGCCACTTGCCGGCTAACGACGGTGTCCGTCCCCCCGCGCCGGCGCTCGTCGAGGCCCTCGCCCACACAGACGATGGGCGTCAGGCCGTGGGCCAGCGCGGCCCGCACCTTGCGGCCGACGTCCTCGTCACGCTCACCGAAGTACTGTCGGCGCTCCGAGTGCCCAAGGATGACGGCGCGGCATCCGAGGTCTACGAGCATCGGCGCGCTGATCTCGCCGGTGTAGGCGCCCTGCGATTCCCAGTGCATCGTTTGGGCGCCCAAGCCAATCCGGGTTCCGTCGAGCACTCGTGCCACGGCATCGAGCGCCGTCGCGGGCGGGCACAGGATCACTTCCGCCCCCGCGACCTCGCCCACGGCCGCGAGGACGTCGCGGGCGAGCCGCGCGCCCGTCTCGCGGGTCAGGTGCATCTTCCAGTTGGCCGCGACGCAGGGGACACGCGCCGCGCCGCTCCCTGGACTAGGCATCTTGCAGCACGGCGACGCCCGGCAGCGTCCGGCCCTCCATGAATTCGAGGGAGGCGCCCCCGCCGGTGCTGACATGCGTCATCTTGTCCGCGTACCCAAACTCTTCCACCGCCGCCGCGGTGTCGCCCCCGCCCACGACGGACTCGGCGCAGGATTCCGCGACCGCCCTCGCAATGGCCCGCGTACCTTCCGCAAACGCCGGAATCTCGAACACACCCATCGGCCCGTTCCACAGAACGGTGCCCGCGGAGGCGATCGGCGCGGCAAACGTCGCGATGGTCCTCGGCGCGAGGTCGACGCCGGCCCACCCGGCGGGAATCGCCCGTGCGTCGACGGTGCGGGTGGGGGCGCCCGCCTCGACCCGCTCGGCCGCCACTACGTCCACCGGCAAGAGGAGGCGCACCCCGCGCTGCTCGGCTTCCCGGGTAAGCTCGCGCGCAAGGTCCAGCCGGTCCTGCTCGACCAACGACGCCCCGATCTCGGCCCCGGCGGCGCGGAGAAATGTGTAGCACATCCCCCCGCCCAACAGCATCGTCTGCGACAGCCGGAGGAGATTCCGGATGACGCCGATCTTGTCCCCGACCTTGGCCCCGCCCATGATCACGACCAGGGGACGCTGCGGCCGCTCCAGCACCTTACCGAGGAACTCCAGCTCCCGCTCCATCAGGAGGCCGGCGACGGCCGGTAAGTACGCCGCGATGCCCGCCGTGCTGGCGTGTGCGCGGTGCGCCGTGCCGAACGCGTCGTTGACGTAGAGGTCGGCGAGCGACGCGAGCTGCCTGGCAAACGCGGGATCATTGGCCTCCTCCTCCTTGTGAAACCGGAGGTTTTCGAGCAGCACCGTCTGCCCCGGCCCGAGCGCGGCAACCGCGTCCGCAACGGCCGGCCCGACGCAATCATCCAGTTTCCGCACCGGCCGCCCGAGCAACTCGCTCAAGCGCGACGCGATCGGATTCATGCGGAGCGCGGGATCGGGCCCCTTCGGCCGGCCCAGGTGCGACGCGAGGACGACGGCGGCCCGGCGGTCGAGCAAGTTGGTGATCGTGGGGAGCGAGGCGACGATCCGGTGGTCGTCCGTGATGCGGCCGTGCTCCAACGGCACGTTGAAGTCGACGCGGACGAAGACGCGGCGTCCCTGCACGTCGACGTCACGAATCGTCTTCTTCCGCATCACCAGTCCCTCCGCCGCGGGCGCTCCGCGCCGGCGGCTCGAGTGCTCAGGCGCCTCGCTCGAGCATGTAGTGCGCGAGATCGGCGACGCGGCAAGAGTACCCCCACTCGTTGTCGTACCACGACAGCACCTTCACGAGATCGCCGAGGGCCATGGTCGACGCGCCGTCAACGATCCCGCTACGGGAATCGCCTTTGAAGTCCATCGACACGAGCGGCTCCTCGGTGTAGCCGAGATACTCGCGCATCTCGCCGTCCGCCGCCTGCCGGAATGCGCGGTTGATCTGGTCCACGCCGGCCGGCCGCTCCAGGCTCACCGTGAGGTCCACCATCGACACGGTCGGCGTGGGCACCCGGAGGGCAAGACCGTTCATCCTGCCCACGAGTTCCGGCAACACCAGTGAGATTGCCTTGGCGGCCCCGGTCGTCGTGGGAATAATGTTTAACCCGGCCGCCCGCGCCCGCCGGAGATCGTGATGCACCGTATCCAAGATCACCTGATCGTTCGTATACGAGTGCACCGTATTCATGAACCCGCCCCGGATCCCGAACGCCTGCGAGAGCACCTTCGCCGTCACGGACAGGCAGTTGGTCGTGCACGATCCGTTGCTGACGATCCGGTGCTTCGCGGGATCGTACGCGGTGTGGTTGACGCCCATGTTGACCGTCACGTCTTCGCCCTTGGCCGGCGCGGTAATTAGCACGCGCCGCGCGCCGCCCTCGAGGTGCCCCGCCGCCCGTGCCGCGTCTGTGAAACGCCCGGTGGATTCCACGACGAGATCGACGCCGTGAGCCCGCCACGGCAGTTTCGCGGGGTCCCGCTCCGAGAGCACCTGGACCGTGCGCCCGTCGATGACGATGGCGCCGTCCGCCGCCTCCACGCTCCCCCCGAACCGCCCATACGTGCTGTCGTACCGGAACAGATGCGCGTTCGTCCGCACGTCCGTCAGATCGTTAACCGCGGCGACCTCCAGCCCTGGATGCCGCTCAAGCATCGCGCGCAGCACGAGCCGGCCGATGCGACCGAAGCCGTTGATCCCGATGCGTGCCATCCCACGCCCCTCCTCCGGCGGACCGACGCGCCCGTCCGCTGTCGGAAATGATTTTCCCCAGGTGCGCCGTCCGCGATCGGCCGCCCGGATCCGCGGACGGGGTCGAGCGCCGGACTACGTCTCGCCCGCCTCGAGCGGCGCCGCCTTCCACACCAGCCCCAGCAGGTCCCGCCGGATGAACCCGATGTTGTTGAAGATCCGGATGCTGAAGGCGACGACCGCGCCGAGATAGATGTCCAGCCCGAGCAGGTCCCCTAGCGCCGTCAGGCCCGCCGCAAACACCGTGTTGACGACGAACCCCGACAGAAACACGCGCAGGTCGAATCGCGCTTCGTACTGGGCCCGCACGCCGCCGAGCAGGGTGTCCACGGCGGCCAGGATGGCGATCGCGCTGTATTTGACGTACGTCAGGGGAACTTGGAAGCTCACCAGCAGCCCGAGCGCGAGCCCCGCTAACAGTCCGAGAATGGGAATCACCATGTCTCTACCTCCCGGTCTCAACCGGCGTGGCGAACTGGTGCACAAACGTGCCGGTATATGCCGGCAGCCGCACGTCGCTCTCGGCGGTCACCGCCACCGGAAACCCGAACGCGCGCAACTCGTCGAGGATCCCGCCGCGCGCGACGGCGGCGGCCAGGAGCACGTGTGGATCGCCGATCGCCTCGATCCGGTACGGCGGCGCGAGCCGGCGCGCGTTGCACAGGATCGTCGTGCCGACGCAGGCGATGCCGGTCGTGCCGACCACCCGCTCGCCGTTGACGGCGACGGCCTCGGCCCCCGCGGCGAACAGCGTCGCGACGACCGCATGCACGTCGGAATAATGAATGAGCACCAGGTTGGGATCCTCCCCCGGCTTGAGCGGCCGCGTGCTGTCCGCGATCACCACGAGCACGCCCGGTCCGTGCACCGGCGTCAACCCCGAGAGGGTGCGCAACTGCGCGAGATCGGCGGCGAGCGCCGCCGTCGCTTCGCGCCCCGCCGCCGCCTGCTGCTCCTCGTCCGCGATTTCCTGACGCAACTCCGCGAGCCGGCTGCGAAGCGCCGCCTGGCGCGCCTCGACCTGCCGGTACCGGTAGGCGACCTCGCCGAGCCGCCCGGAGGTAACCTGCAGATTCGTCTCGATCGACCGCTCCGTCCGGACCTGGACCCCGAGGACGAACCCCACGACGACGGCCACCGCCGTCAGCGCAAGCTGCCAGGGTTGCGCCGCGAGCATGGTCCGCGCGCCCGCCGGTCGGACCTCACGCGGCTCCACGCGTGCGGCCTTCCTCGCGGCCGGCGGGCGACACGCGGAGCGCTCCCCACTGAAGCGTGCTGATGCGATCCTGAAGAGGCGGGGGCGCAAACACGTCCACCGCGGCGCCGCCCGCCCGAACGCCGGTCACGGTCCCGAGCGCCATCAGCCCACCCGCATCATCGGCGAGCCCGACGAGCCGGTGACGCAGCTCGCGGTACGGCAGTCCGGTCACGACGTCCGCCGGCGCGATGTACCGCCCGGCGTAACTTACCGCGCGCTCTTGACGCAGAACTCGAAGATCGAGGACCCGGGTCGCGGCGCCGCGGAAGTACCGCTCAAACTGTCGCTCGCGAAAAGCGCGCCGCTCGACCCCCGACCGGGGCCGGGTTCGCGGGTGGGGGCGCAGGCGGTGCACCAACACCCCGGCCGGCAACCGCTCGAGGATGGGCTCGACTTCATCATCCCGCTGGATCGCCACGACGTGGCGCGCCGCCGCGGCCTCCACCTCACGGAGTTTGGCGGCGATGCCCGCCCGCCCCTCGACCCAGCCGGTGGTATCGACGATCACAGTTGCGGCACCGCGTTCGCGCGCCGTCGCGACCAGGCGCCGGATGCCCGCCGTGAGGAACCGTTGGGTCGCCTGCGGGGAGGTGTCGCCGACGAAGTGCATGGCGCGGAGCGGGATCTCGGTCATCCGCCGCGCCGGGCGATCCAGCGTACCGAGACCCACCGTGGTGGGAGGCCCAAGGTCCGATTGACCGATGTCGGCGTCCACGATCGCGACCCGCCGCCCCACGCGGCACACGACATTGGCCAGCACCGCGGCGCGCGTCGTCTTGCCGACGTCGACGGCCCCGAGCATCATCACGGTCCCGGGGACATCGACCACGGCCCGGACGACCGCACGCCACCCCGCGATCACGCCGGTGCTCGATCCCTTCGCCGGGGCCCCCCGCGGCCTGAACTGCGCTACAGGGCGGCCGCGGGCACAGCGGGTGAGCTGCCGGCCGCTTCGACCTTGGCCGCCTGCACGCGCTTGATCATCTTCAGCCGGAAGAGCTCCTCGCGCTCGTGCTGTTCGAGCGCATCCTGGATGTACCGCAGCCTCATCCGGAGGTTCGGGATGATCGACTCCTCCAGGGCGTTGATCTTTCGATTCAACGCCCGCATCTCTTTGCCGACCGTCTTGAGATTGTGCTCGATGTGCGCGATGGCGAGCAACTTGTCGAGCAGGCGCTCGGACGTCGCTGCCAGAGATTCGATCCGGCTGCTGATGCTGGCCGGATTGTAGCCGCGCGACAGCATGTCGCGCAGCAGCGCCGTGTGGACCATGTGAAAGATCTTGGTCCCCATGACGTTGTCCTTGGAGATCTCCAAGGACAGGTCCTGGCTGGTCGCCAGCGCCAGCGAGCGGACGGCGACGGTTCCCTCGCGGGCGCGTGTCAGGGCCAGCGTGTCCTTCAGGTGCTTGATGTCGTCCAACAGGGCCTCGCGCTTGCCCTTGTAGGCCCGGACCATGTTCAGGAAGCGGCTCAGAAGCGCTTCCTTCTTTTTCTCCAAAATGTCCTTGCCGTCTTGGGCGATCTTCAGCTCCTGCCGCGTCCGGAGGAGCTCGTCCCGCGTGGTCTTGACGGATTCAACCGCCATCGCGGTGCCTCCTAGTGCGTCATCGCATTACTTCGGCAAGGGCTCGTGCCGGGCGGACCTGTCCTCCGCTCCACGCACCGACGCCTGATGGGTGCCGTGCCTTCGCTTCGTCCGCAGCGCAAGGAAAGTTAGGCCACGCAGCTGTAAGCATCGCGGGCGTCGAACGCCCGCTCCGGCCAGGCCCGCCCGGCCCGTCTACCCTCGTTGCGCATACGAGATGAAGCACTAGTCGCCGGCCGCTCTGGCCGCCCGCTTCGTCATGTATTTGTCGACGTACTTGTCCTCCACCCGGCGCAACTCTCCGCGCGCGACGCCGGAGAGCAGATCCCAGCCGAGCGCCAGGCTCTCCTCCAGGCTGCGGGGCTGGTCTCCCTGGTTGATGTACTCGCTCTCGAAGCGCGTGGTGAAGTCGATGATCTGCTTCTCCGCCGCGCCGAGCCCTTCGCTCCCGATGATCGCCGTGAGCTTCTCCAGATCCTTGCCCTGCGCGTAGAGCGCATACAACTGGTCCGAGAGCTGCTTGTGGTCCTCGCGGGTCTTGTCACTGCCGATACCGAGGTTCATCAGCCGGGAGAGGCTGGGCAACGGATTGATCGGCGGGTAGTAGCCCTTCCGGTCGAGCTCGCGCGCCAGGATGATCTGGCCCTCCGTGATGTAGCCGGTGAGATCGATCACCGGGTGCGTGATGTCGTCGTTCGGCATCGTGACGATCGGCAGCTGTGTGATGCTGCCCCGCTGCCCCTTGACGATGCCCGCGCGCTCGTAGTTGGTCGCCAGGTCGGTGTAGAGATAGCCCGGATACCCGCGCCGTCCCGGAATCTCCTCGCGCGCGGAGCTGATCTCCCGCAGCGCGTTGGCGTAGTTCAGCATGTCGGTCATGATCACGAGCACGTCGCGCCCCTTGGTGAACGCGAAGTACTCGGCGGTCGTGAGCGCAAGCCTGGGCGTCAAAATGCGTTCGATCGTCGGGTCATCGGCCAGGTTCAGGAACAGCACGGAGTTGGCCAGCGCGCCGCTCTCCTGGAACTCCCGGTAGAAGTAGCTGTACTCGCGCGACGTGATGCCCATGCCGGCGAACACCACGATCAGCTCTTCGCCTGACTGCCGGATGACTTGCCGCGCGATCTGGACGGCGACCCGGTTTGCCGGCAGCCCCGCACCCGTGAAGATCGGCAGTTTCTGGCCTTTGACGAGCGTGTTCATGATGTCGATCGCGGAGATGCCGGTCTGTATCCACTCGAACGGCTGCCGGCGGGCCACGGGATTGAGGGGGCTGCCGTTGATCGGCAGTTCGGCCTCCGGGTACACGTCGCCGAGGCCATCCGCCGGCTTGCCGGAACCGTCGAATACGCGGCCCAACATGTCCTCGGACAGGCCGAGCTTCACGACGTCGCCCGTGAAGAAGACCGCGGTCGCCTTCTTGTCGAGGCCGTCGCTGCCCTCGAACACCTGGATGACGATCGCCCGCTCCCCGACATCGAGGACCTGGCCGCCCTTGCTGTGGTCCTGGCTGTCGGTGATGGTGACCCGCTCCCCGTACCGGACGTCTTTGACCGGCTCGAGGAAGATCAGGGGCCCCTTGATGTCCTGGATCTTCCGATAGGCCTTGCCGTACAGTCCCGTCGCCATTCGTCTCAGCTCCTCGCGCCGGCGGGAGCGGGCTCCGCCGCCCCCGCGGTCAGCCGCCCGAGCAGGCTCTCAAAGTCCGCCTCGAAGTTGTCGTTGGGAAGGTAGCGCATCTTGGACAGCTCCTCCCACGCGGGCAGCGCCGCGATCTCATCGTACGGCATCGTGCCGAGCCGCGTCTGGCATTGGTGATAGAACGCGAGGATCGCGCGCATCATGTAATACTGCTTCTTGGACGGACAGTAGGCGTCCACCTCATGAAATGCGCTCTGCCGCAGGAAATCCTCGCGAATCGTCCGGGCCACGTCCAGGAGCAGCTTGTCGGGCTCGCTCAAGGACTCACGCCCGACGAGCTGCACGATCTTGCGCAGCTCGTCTTCCCGCTGGAGGATGTCGACCATCTCCGTGCGCAGATCCAGGAAGTCGGTCGCAACCTCCTTGGTGAACCACTCGCGGAGCGCGTCGAGGTAGAGCGTGTAACTCGTCAGCCAGTTGATCGCCGGGAAGTGGCGGCTGTAGGCGAGCCGTGCGTCGAGACCCCAGAACGCCCCCGCGATCCGCAGGGAGTTTTGCGTGACGGGCTCCGAAAAGTCACCGCCCGGAGGCGACACGGCGCCGATCACCGTCACCGAGCCCTGGCGCCGGTCTTGACCGAGGCAGACCACGCGGCCGCTTCGCTCGTAGAACTCGGCGATCCGGCTCGCGAGGTACGTCGGGTACCCTTCCTCGCCCGGCATCTCCTCGAGCCGGCCGGAGATCTCGCGCAGCGCCTCGGCCCAGCGGGACGTCGAATCGGCGAAGAGCGCGACGTCGTAGCCCATGTCGCGATAGTATTCCGCCAGCGTGATGCCGGTGTAGATCGACGTCTCCCGGGCCGCGACGGGCATATTGGAGGTGTTGGCGATAAGGATGGTGCGATTCATGAGGGGCGCGCCGGTGTTCGGATCCTCGAGGTGCGGGAACTCGGTCAAGACCTCGGTCATCTCATTGCCGCGCTCGCCGCAGCCGACGTAGATCACCACGGTCGCGTCCGACCACTTGGCCAGCGCCTGCTGGCTCACCGTCTTGCCGCTGCCGAAGGGCCCCGGGATGATGGCGCTGCCGCCCTTGGGCACGGGGAAGAACGTGTCGAAGATGCGCTGGCCCGTGATCAGCGGGATCCCCGTCGCGACCTTCTCCGCGTATCGCCGGGCCTGACGGATGGGCCACACCTGCACCATCATGATGGGATCGCCGTTCTCCAGGCGGGCGACCGGTTGCGTGATCGTGTAGTCGCCCTCCCTGATCGACGCGATCCGCCCCGACACGCCTTCCGGCACCAGGATCTTGTGCTGGATCGTCGGGCCTTCCTGCACGGTCCCGACGACGTCGCCCACGCCGACCGCGTCGCCGGCCTTGGCGACGGGCACGAAGTGCCACGCCTTCTTGGTTTGAAGCGGTTCCCCGGTCGCACCCCGCTGGATGAACGACCCGCTCTGCTCCCGGATGATCTCAAGCGGCCGCTGAATCCCGTCGTAGATCGACCCGAGCAACCCCGGCCCCAGCTGGACCAAAAACGGCTTCGCCTCGGACTTGACCGGCTCACCCACCTTCAGGCCGTCCGTGTCCTCGTACACCTGGACGGAGACCGCGTCGCCCTTGATCTCGATGACCTCGCCGATCAGGCCCAACTCGCCGACCTCAACGAGATCGCGGATCTTGATGCCTTCCATGCCCTTGGCCTGCACGACCGGTCCGGAGATGCGCGAAATCTGGCCTTGAATCATCAGGACCCCTCCACGTAGATCTTCTGGCCCAGGTAGCGCCGGGTCAACTCGTCGATGTAGGTCTCGTCCCGGTGAACTTCCTCGGCCGGGAAGGAGGCGACCATCGGCAGTTCCCGCCCCCCGAAGGCCTGCTCGAAGTCCGCCATGTACCGCTCGTCCACGAGCACGATGCCGACGTCGTTCCGGGCGAGCACCGCCTCGATGATCGCCCGGGTCTGCCCCGCGGGCGCGTTCGGGCCGTCGTCGACCTCGTAGACGGGGATCCCCGCGAGGCGAAACCCGTCCGCCAGATCGCTCGTCGCCACAACGACGGGCTTCACGCCGCCACCGCCCGCTCGGGCGTCACGCCCTTGACCCAGATCATCTTCCGCTCGATCTCCTCGCGGGGCACGCGCCGCCACAGCCCGCTCGCGATCACCCGCAGGTCCGTCATCTCCACGTACTTCCGCCAGACGTACACCGAGGCCATGTGGATGTCGAACGTCCGCCCCGGATCGTAGCGGCACATCTCTTGATACAGATAGTTCTCCAGGCGCTCCTGAAACTCGCCGACGCCGAGCGTGTCCTCGAACCCACCGGCCCGGGACGCGTACTCGGTGCCGTCGAGCTTGCGGAAGAACGACGCTTTGTCGGGGCTGCCGATCAGCTCCTCAATGAAAGCCCGGGAGAGGCGCTCGCCGCCGTCCAGGATGTACCGGTACCGCTCCTCGGACTCGACGCCTTCCTCGACCACGCGCAGCGCGTACACGAGGTTCAACAGGTCGACCTCGGTGCCGAGCGTCCGGCGGACCGCCACGGCGTTCTCGTCGCCGACGGCCTGCAACACCCGGCGCGAGCCGGCGAAGTAGTAAGAATCGACGGCGCTCTCCAGGACCGCCAGCTTGTGATTCGCTTCGTAGCTCGGATAGCTCTCCGCCAGCGGTTTGTAGTACCGGTTCCCGACGGTGAGCAGGTAATCGATCACGCCGCCGATCCCGTCGCGCTTGAGGAGCTCCTGGTAGAACGACGTCGGGTAGAGGATCGTCGGGAAGAGCCCGCGCGCGGTCTCCGCGGGATCGGTCCCGGCGTGAAATCCCCGCAAGATCGTCTTGAGGTTGAAGACTTCGAAGCGCTCGAGCAGGATGCGGACCAGCGGCCGCGCGTCGGCAAACGCCATGGACCACAGCTTGTTGAAATGCCGCTGGACGTTGTGCATCAGCGCGGCTTCCACGAGCGGGTATTCCGCGTGCTCGACGGCGTGGCGTTCCAGATCCGGGCCGTAGTCGGTCTCCGCCAGCGCGGAAATCAGGTCGCCCAGGTCCCGCAACTCGAGGAACTGCTCGTACTGCGCCGGTTTGAGCAGCTTGACGATCATGAAGTGGAGCCGCGTGTTGAGGTACTCGTACGACATTGTTAGGCGGAGACGGTGCCGACGAACAACGCCTTACCCACCTCGGAGCGGGCGCGTTGCCGGAGATTTGCGATGCGCGTCTCGAGGCGGTTGTCCAGGACAAGCTGGCCCCCGGCGTCGGTGGCGATGAACCCGCCCGCCGTCTTGATCGGCCCGCCCAGCCGGTGGGCGGTGCCGCGGAGCAACTCCTCGATGACGGTCTGATCCGCCGCATCCGCGTGCAGTACCAGGGGCCCGCGCACCTCCTGCTCGGCCTCCCGCAGACACCGCTCGAGGAACGTCCGGTAGCGCGCCGCGTCGGCCCGCACGTTCGTCGTCTCCTCCACGAGCTTCGCGAAAAGCGCTTCGGCCGCGCGGCTCTTGGCCTTCAAGAAGATGGCGCGCGCTTGGGCCCGCGCCCGGCTCACGATCAGGCGCTGCTCCTGTTCGATGCGGTGACGCTCGCTTTGCCGGTAGGCTTCGACCTCGGCGATGATCTCCTGCTCGGCGCGCGACAGCTGCGCCTTGGCCTCCGCCTCGGCCTCCGCGCCGATCCGCTCGGCCTCTTGTGCGCCCTCGTGCTCGATCTGAGCTAGCAGATCCATCGCATCAACGGAGAATGAACGCCATGACGAACCCGAGGATGACCAACGTCTCCGGGAAGGCCATCAAGAAGATGCCGAACCCGAGTTGCGACCGGTCCTCGGCCACCGCGCCGAGCACCGCCGCGATGATCCGCGACTGGGCCACCCCGGTGCCGATCGCGCCGCCGAGGAACGCCAACCCCGCCCCGACCGTTTTGAGGCCGGCATCCGTCAGCCCGCCGGCGGGAGCCGTCGCCGCCTGGGCCCACGCGCGAATCGCAAGCCCCACCAGGAGCACGTTGAAGAGCACGACCGCGGCGGCGATCTGGATTGCCGTCTTTCGACTCATGAGCACTACTCCCCCCTTTTCGACGACTTCACGGTTCTGTCGCAGCTTCTTTCTCCTTGAACGGCCGGTAGGGCTTTCCCCCCAGCTGCTCCAAGAGGAACTTCTCGAAAAACTCCACCCAGTGGAGGCGCACGGACTGGATCGTGCCCTCGAAGACGCCCAAGACGAGGTTGACCGGCTGCAGGACCAGAATCACGATCGCGGCCAGGAGCACGCCGACGACGACGTGGCCGACCCCGCCGACCGCGCCGGCGAACGTGTTGATCAGTTCGGCGAGCACGACGCTCGCCACTCCAAATCCCATGATGCGCGCGTAGGAGATCATGTGCACGAACGGGCTCAGGGATTCGAGGATGACCATGGTGCCGCCGCCGTAGATCAGGAGCGGCAGCGCCAGGACCAAGAGGACGATGCCCGGCAGGAGCAGCGCGGAGGGCACGATCGCCATCAACCGCCCGAAGATCAGGGTGAAGGCGACGAACGACATGAAGAGCCCGATCTTCACGACGAGATGCTTGCGGCTCCCCTGATGCACCGCGGTCACGATCCCGAAGATGAACCCCAGCGTCACCTGCGCCGCGCCGAGGACCACCGTGGCGAGCAGAAAGACGATGGCGCTCTCCACGCGGCTGAACGGCCACGCGCCGACGCGGGGGATCCCGAGTTGTTGAAAGGTGAGCCCGAAAAACTCGCCAAACACGCAGCCCAGCACGACGGTGAACGCCCCGCCGTGCACCATGATGGTGAGGGCCTCGCGCCCGGCGTCTGAGGCCGACATCCGCTTGAGCGCGCCGCCGGCGCCCGGGAATCCACGCAGCCCCCACAACGCCAGCGCCAGCACGACCAGCCCGTACCCGACGTCGCCGAGGATGAGGCCAAAGAAGATCGGGAAGAAGATGCTGATCGTCGGGATCGGATCGACGGTCCCAGCCTTCGGCGTGCCGAACGCCTGCAGGAACAACTGGTACGGACGGGCCCAGCGCCCCTCCTTGAAGGCGACGGGCTCTTCGTCGTCAACGCGGCCTCGGGCCTCCTCGCGGATGATGATCCCGGGGAATTCCTGGTGCAGGGCGGCCTGAAACCCTGCAAACCCGTCCTGGGGGATCCACCCCGCGATGAGCAGCGTGTAGTCCGTGTAGCCGAACACCGCCGCGGCCTCGAGCTGGGCCAGACGGTTTTCGAGCGCGTTCGTCAACGCCACGATGTCGGCCGCGTGCTCGCGGCCGAGCACGCGGAGCTCTTCGTCGATCTCGACCAGGCGGCGCGGAATCGTCACGGCCTCGGCCCGAAGTTGCGCGATCCCCTCGACGAAGCCGCCGGCGACGTGTGACGGCAGCGCCAGGGGCCGGACGCCGAGACTCTCGAGGTATTCGCTCGCCGCGGACGCGTACTCGGGCTCCGCAGCCACGATCAGCTCGATCCGGTCGACCCCGAGCTTCTCCTGCGCCACCACGAACCGGCCGGCGCCTTCCTGCTCCAGCGTTTGCCGGATCCCCGCCAGTAACGGCCGCTGCTCGGGAGCCAGAATAAGCGGGAGGAAGGTGTAGCCCGTTTGCGGCAGCGCCTTGAGCAGTTCTTCCGACACGCGCACCGCATCGGCCAGCCGCTCCCCGGCGGCGAGATGATCACGGAGCTCCCGCCGCTCGGCCACGAGCGACTTCAAACGGCCCTCGAGGGGATCCAGCCGATCGCGCAACTGCTGATAGAGACCCTCGAGGCGGGTCGGATATGCTTCGCGGGCGGCATCGCGAGGCGCGATCGCGAGAACCTCGGCCAGCAGGTCGCGGGTACCGTGCGCCTTCAACAGCAGGTTCTCGACCCGTTTGCGATCTTCGCCGAGATCGCGCCGCGGGCGTCCGCCGTCCAGAGCCACCCCGTCGAGCCGGCTCTCCTCCAGGTGGAGCAGGCCGAGCTTTTGGAGGCGGCTGACGAGTTCGTCCTGCTTCTCCTGCGTGTACAGGAGATATACTCGCTTCATCGCGCGGATCATTTGCGGGCCAGAAGCTCCTCCTTGAGCTGGTCCAACAGCGCCTGCCGGCGCTGCCGTACGTGGTCCTCGATCGCTCGAGCCTCCTGCTCCGCCTGCTCCAGCAACCGCCGCGCCTCCGCCTCGGCCTCGGCGAGACCCTGGGCGCGCATCCGCTGCACCTCCGATTGGGCCTGCTTCATCGCCTCGGCACGGCGAGAGCTGATTTGCTCACCCACGGACGCGAGCCGCTCGTGTGCTTGAGTCCGCGCGGCCTCGAGCTTCGAGCGCACTTCCGTCTCCTTTTCCCGAATCGCGACGAGCTCCTTGAAGCGCTCCTCGGGCCGGAGCGCCCGATGCGCTTCGTCAGGCTTGTGCTCGGCGACCATGGAATCCGGCTCCTCTCCGTGCGATCGCACTACACGCCCGCGGGATCACGCAGCACTGTGCGCGCGTGCGAACTCGCTGCCATCCGCACGCTTAAATTACGCATAGACAAAAAAAGAGCGCTCGTGGACGAGACCGTTCCCGCTTCCACGCGGCCCGCAAAGGCAGGCCTTCGCCGGCGACATGGTAGCAGACGACGGGAACGGCTGTCAAGGTTGAGCCGAATACGGTCGTGTGAGTCACTCAGCACCTCCGGTCGAGCGCGGTCGCATCCGCAAGCACATTTTCGCGCCCGGCGCGGGCCGGTGCAATTACCTCGCAGGTGAAGATCGCTCCACTGCCCCCGCGGCCCGGCGAACCGCGGCAACCTCGTCTCCCGGTCACGCCGGATGCGCGCGCCGCGGCCGCACCGCCGGGATTCGTGCCGCGGTGCCGCGATGGACGCTCAGACTCGAAGCAGAAGCGAGGCGTGCTGGACGAGGCGGACAAACGGCTCGGGGTAGATGCCAAGCACGAGCGTCGCGCCGGCGGCCGCGACCAAGAGTGCCCGGGTCAGCAGCCCCTCGGAAGCCGGCGCCGTATCGGCGGGGACCTGAACGTACATCACCCGAACCACGCCCAGATAATAGTAGAGCGAGAGCGCGCTGTTGAGGATGCCGACGACGGCGAGCCAGCCGAGACCGCTCTGCAGCGCCGCGCCGAAGAGGCTCAGCTTGCCCCAGAACAGCGCGGTCGGCGGGATTCCGGTGAGCGACAGCATGAACACGGTCATGGCAAACGCGGCCAGCGGGGCGCGCCGGCCGAACCCGGCGTAGTCGGGGATCGCATCGGACCCCAGCAGGCGCTCGGCCGCGATCACGACGCCAAACGCTCCGGTGTTGGTGAACACGTAGGCGAGCAGGTAGTACAGCACCGCGGTCACGCCGGACCCCATCGGCGTCGGCGACGCGGCGAGCGCGACCACGCCGATCATCATATAGCCGGCGTGCGCGATGGAGCTGTAGGCCAGCATCCGCTTGATGTTCTGCTGCGAGAGCGCGAGCAGGTTGCCGACGCTCATCGTCACCGCCGCCAGCACGGCGAGGACGGACACCCACGCACCGGGCGGCAGCGCGACGTAGAGCACGCGCAGGAGGGCCGCAAACGCCGCCGCCTTGCTGCCGACGGAGAGCAACGCCGTCACCGGCGTCGGGGCGCCTTCGTACACGTCCGGCGTCCACTGATGGAACGGGACGAGCGAGGTCTTGAAGCCGAGGCCGGCGAGCACCAGCACCGCGGCCACGACCAGAAACGGCGTGGGCAGGCCCGCCAGCCGCGGCCCGAGCTGGTACAGGTTCGTGCTGCCGCCGGCCCCGTAGAGGTAGGAGAACCCGTACAGCATGGTCGCCGACGCCACGGCGCCGAAGAAGAAATACTTGACGCCGGCTTCGCTGCTCTTGGCGTCCGCCTTGAGTGAGCCCGCGAGCACGTACGAGATCAGGGATACAAACTCGATCGCGAGGAACAGCAGGATCAGGTCCGCGGCGGCGGCCATCGCCACGAGGCCCAGCACCATGAACACGATCAGGACGTACACCTCGCCCTCGTGCTCCGCCGGACGGTCGCGGAAGAACGCCATGGCCGCGAGGAGCACGAGGATCCCGCTCACCGCGGCGACGATCTTGAAGAACGCGGCAAACGCGTCGACCGCGTAAGCGCCCCCGAACATCAAGCGGGCCGGCTGGCCGAGCAGGCCCCACGACGGCACGAGCGCCAGCGCCAGCCCGGCGGCGCCGATCCACCCGACGACCCGCTTGCTCTCCGAGCCGGTGATCATCTCCACGAGCAGCAGGCCGAGCCCGAGCAGGCCCAACCACAACTCCGGCGCAATCAGCCCGAGGTTCACGCGCGCCTCCCGCCCGTCACCGTACCAGGCCCAAGATGTTCGCGACCGTGGCGTTGATCACCGCCACGAGCGGCCCCGGGTACATGCCGACGATCACCATGAGGCCGCACAGCGGGGCGAGCACCCATCGCTCGCGGCCGTCGAGGTCCGGCAGCGCCGCCCACCGCTGGTTGAGGGGACCAAAGAAGAGCCGGTAGATCGCCCACAGGAAATACACGACGGTGAGCACCACGCCGACGAGCGCGAGCACGGTCAGGACCGGGAACACCTGGTAGGCGCCGAGGAAGATCAGGAACTCGGCGACGAAGCCCATCAGGCCCGGGAGCCCGAGCGACGCCAGCATCGCCACGAACGCGGCGGCCGCAAACACCGGCACCCGCGCCCACAGGCCGCCGAACTCCGCGAGGTTCCCCGTCCGCGCCTGCCCGTCCGCAAGCACGCCGGCGATCAAAAACAGGGCGCCCGTGATGATGCCGTGCGCGAGCATCTGCAGCGTCGCGCCGGCGAGGGCCTTGGTCGCGGCATCCGCGAGCGCACCGCTCCCACCGGCGGCCGCGGCCGCCGCGACCCCCAGCATGACGTAGCCCAGGTGCCCGATGCTGCTGTAGGCGATCATGCGCTTTAGGTCGGTCTGGGCCAGCGCCACCAGCGCGCCGTACACCGCGCCGATCACCGCCAGGACCGCGACGAGCCCCGCCAGCTGCCGGAACGCGTCCGGCAGCAACGGCAGCACGATGCGGATGAATCCGTACGCGCCGAGCTTCGAGAGCACACCAGCGAGCAGGACGCTCCCGGCGGTCGGCGCCTCGGCGTACGCGTCCGGCAGCCAGGTGTGGAACGGGAACAGCGGCACCTTGACGGCAAACCCCAAAAAGAACCCCCAGAACGCCAGCACGGCGAGCGGGAGATCGTGCGCGAGCGGCCGGCGGGCGATGAGATCCACCAGATCGAACGTGCGGGGCGAGGCGTGCAGGTACACCACCAGAATGCCGAGCAGCATCGCCAGCGAGCCCGCCAGCGTATACAGGAAGAACTTCATCGCCGCATAGCCGCGGTGCGCCCCGCCCCAGATGCCGATGAGGAAGTACATCGGCACGAGGCTGACCTCCCAAAACACGTAGAACAGAAAGAGGTCCAGCGCGAGAAACACGCCGACCAGGCCGGTTTCGAGCAGCAGCAACAGGATCATGTAGTCCTTGACGCGGGTCTCGATGCGCCAGGAGTACACGATGCACAGCACGACGAGCAGAGCGGTCAACGCGACCAGCGGGAGGCTCACGCCGTCCGCGCCGAGATGGTAGCTGATGCCGATCGAGGGAATCCAGGGGACCCGCTCCACGAGCTGCAGCGTCCCGGTACGGGCCAGATCGACGGCGGCGCCTGCCCAGATCGTCGCCGCGAGTTCCAGGAGCGCGACGGCGAGCGCGGTGCTCCGGAGCGCGCGTATCCGGTCCCGCGGAATCCCAAGCAGGATCAGCGCGCCGGCGACCGGGAGCCACAGGACGACGCTCAGCACGCCCGTCACCACGCCAACCGCACGAGCACGATGACCACGACGCCGAGGGCGGCGAGGAGCAGGTACGTCTCCTCGCGGCCGCTCTGCACGTACCGGAGGCCGAGCCCCAGCCGGCCGGCGAGCCAGCCGACGGCGTTGACCAATCCGTCGATGACGTACCGGTCGAACGCGCCGGCGATCCAGACCAGCGCGGCGCCCGCGCGCACGAACACCCACGCGTAGGCGTCGTCCACGTAGTACTTGCGCACGAGGAGCGTGTACACACCGTGCAGGCTGCGGCGGAGCGCCTCCGGATCGAGGATCCGCCATCGATACAGCGCGCCCGCCGCCACCCACCCGGCGACGGCCGCGGCCACCGCGAGCGCCAGCGCGCCGCTGTTGCCCACGGGCGCTTCGAGCCCGGAAAACCGGATGAGGTGGGCAAACGGGTCGCCGAAGACACCGGCGCCGACCCAGCCCACCGTGATCGCGAGCACGGCCAGGATCACCAGCGGCACCGTCATCACCGCCGGGCTCTCGCGCGGCGGGCCCGCGTGATGCCCGGCCCCGTCACCGTGCGCGGCTCCAGGCGCCCCGCCACCCCGAAACTCGCCCGCGAACGTGTACCAGCACAACCGGCCCATGTACAGCGCGGTCAAGAACGACCCCACCAACCCGAGGAGCCACAGCACGCGATCGTGCGCGTACGCGGCGAGCAGGATGGCGTCCTTGCTGAAAAACCCCGCGAACGGCGGAATGCCCGTCAGCGCGAGCGTCGCCACGACGAAGGTCCAAAACGTGACCGGCATGGCCCGCGCGAGCCCGCCCATCCGTCTCATGTCGTTGGTGGCCACGGCATGGAGGATGCTGCCGGCGCCGAGAAACAGCAGGGCCTTGAACACGGCGTGCGTGATGAGGTGAAACATCCCCGCCGTGTACCCGAGCACGCCCAGGCCCAGCATCATGTACCCCAACTGGCTCATCGTGGAGTAGGCGAGGACGCGCTTGAGATCGTCCTCCACGATCGCCAGCGTCGCCGCCAGCAACGCGGTAATGCCGCCGACGTAGGCCACGACGGTAAGCGCGGCGTGGCCCGGGGACAGTAGGAACAACGGGTAGGCGCGCGCCACCAGGTACACGCCCGCGGCCACCATCGTCGCCGCGTGGATCAACGCGCTCACCGGGGTCGGGCCCTCCATCGCGTCGGGCAACCAGACGTGGAGCGGGACCTGGGCCGACTTGCCGACGGCACCGCCGAACACCAGGAGCGCGGCGGCGGTGAGGAAGGCGCCCCCGAGGGCCCCCGTCCCGATCGCGTGAAAGACGTCGTCGAACCGCAGCGATCCGGTCCGGAGATAGAGCATGAGGATCCCGATCATCATCGAGAAATCGCCGACGCGTGTCACGATGAAGGCCTTGAGCGCGGCGCGGGCCGCCGCGGGCCGGTCGAACCAGAATCCGATCAGCAAGTACGAGCACAAGCCCACGAGTTCCCAGCCGGCGTAGATGAAGAGCAGGTTGTCGGCGAGCACGAGAAACAGCATGGAAAACTGAAACAGCGAGAGGTACGCGAAGAACCGCGGGTAGTGCGGGTCCCCCGCCATGTATCCGACGGAGTAGATCGTGATCAGGGACGCGACGCAGCCGACCATCGCCACCATCACGGCGCTCAACGGGTCGACGATGAACCCGACCACGATCGGGCGCCCGCCGGCGGCGGCCCAGGTGTAGGTCAGATCGGCCCGCGCGCCCGCGGCGACCTGCGCCAGCACAACGAGCCCGCCCACCGCGGCCAGGACGATCGCGGCGATGGACACATAGGCGCCCCGGCCCGGGAGGCGGTCGCCCCAGAACGCGATCGCGGCGAACGCGGCGAGGGGGAGGAGCGGGAGGACCCAGACGATGGACGTCATCCGGCGGCTACCATCGCATGAGGTGCAGGTCGTCGACGTAGGTGGTCTCGAAGCGCCGGTAGGCCGCCAGGATCAGCGCGAGGCCGACGGCGGCCTCGCACGCGGCCAGCGTGATGACGATGAGCGCAAAGATCTGCCCCTGCATCGCGCCGGGAGCGGCGTACTTGTTGAACGCCACGAGGTTGATGTTGGCGGCGTTGAGCATCAGCTCGATGCCCATGAGCATCGCCACGGCGTTGCGCCGCGACAGCGCGGCGTAGAGTCCCAGACCGAACACGAGGGCGCTCAGCACCAGATAATGCCCGAGCGTGATCACTCCCGGATCTCCTTTCGCGCGATGAGCAGCGCGCCGACGAGCGCGACGAGCAGCACGACCGAGGTCCCCTCGAACAACGGGAGGTTGGGACCGAGGAAGCTCTGTCCGATCGCTCCGGGCGTGTAGGAGGGCAGCGTCCCCGCCCCGTGCGCCCACGGCGTGCGGCTGGCCACCGCGACCAAGACCGCGGCCGTGGCCGCGGCCACGGCCGCCGCGACCGCCGCCTGCTCGTTCCGCTGGCGGATGTGGAGGCCGGTCCCGCCCTCGGTCAGCATGATCACGAACAGAATCAGCACGGTGATGCCGCCCGCGTAGATCAGGACCTGGATGCCGGCGACGAACTCCGCGTTGAGCAGTACGTAGAGGCCGGTGATGCCGAGCAGCGCCGGGATCAGCGCCACGGCGCTGTGCATCAGGTTTGGGCTCGTGGCCACGACCGTCCCCGCGGAGAGTGTAATCGCGGCGAGCACGTAGAAGGCGATCGCCTCGCCGGTCATCGCTGCACGACCATGACGACGTACGCGGTGGCCACGAGGTTGAGCAGGGCCAGCGGGATCAGACACTTCCACGAGAAGTTGAGCAGCTGATCGATCCGGAAGCGCGGGAACGTCCAGCGGACCCACATGAAGACGAACACGAGGGCGTAGAGCTTGATCAGAAACCACACCACGGAGGGGAGCACGGGCCCGCGCCACCCGCCGAGAAACAGGGTCACGGCCAGCGCGGCCATGGCGAACATCTCGGCGTACTCGCCGAGCTGAAACAGGGCGAACCGCATCCCCGTGTACTCCGAGAAGTACCCCGCCACCAGCTCGCTCTCCGCCTCCACGAGATCAAAGGGCGCGCGGTTGACCTCGGCGGTCGCCGCGGCCAGGAAGATCAGGAATGCGACCGGCTGCGTGACGATGAACCACAGGTGGGCCTGCATCGTCACGATCGTCACGGTGGACAGGGATCCGGCGAGCAGCGCGATCGTGATGAGCACGAGGCCGATCGGAATCTCGTAGCTCACCATTTGCGCCGCGGACCGCAGCCCGCCGAGCAGCGCGTACTTGTTGTTGGAGCCCCACCCCGCCATGAGAATGCCGAGCACGATCAGCGAGGACGTCGCCGCGAAGTAGAGCACCCCGATGTTGAGATCGCGGAAGATGAGCGGCCCCCAGCGGGTGGTCCCGAACGGCAGCACGACGTAGTCCAGGAGGGCCGCGAGCGGGACCAGTACAACTGCGCTCGCGAAGATCACCGCGTCCGCGTTCCGCGGCACGATGTGTTCCTTTTGGAGCAGCTTGATCGTATCGGCGACCGTCTGCAAGACTCCGCGCGGCCCCACGTGCGTCGGCCCGATCCGGCTCTGAATCCAGCCGCTGATCTTGCGCTCCAGGAGCACGCCCAACATCGCCGCCACGATCGCCACGCCGCTGAAGATGATGATCGTCCCGACGACGGCCCGGAGCAGCTCGACGTACCAGGGCATCAGGACCACTCCAGCGCGCCCTTCCGCCACGCATACGCCAGACCGAGCACCAGGATGGCAAGGAAGGCCGCGATGGAATAGAAGGCGGAGGCGCCGAGGCTTCGGGCCACGACGGCCCACGGATACAGGTAGATGATCTCGACGTCGAAGACGACGAAGATCAGGGAGAACAGGTAGTAGCGGACGTTGAACTGCGACCAGGCCTGGCCGATCGGCTCCATGCCCGACTCGTACGTGTCGCGCTTGTGCGGTGACGTCCCCCGGGGGCTGAGCAGCGCGATGATCGCAAACGGCAGCGAGACCATGCCGGCCCCGACGACGACGAAGATCGCGACATATCCCCAGTCGAGCAGCATCCCTTCCCCCCAACCCGCGTCGCGGCCCCCGCCCCCTGCGCCGGCACACCGATCCCCGAGCCCGTGCCGTTCACTGACGCAGGCGTCTCAGGACGGGGTGTGTGACGCCGGTCCCAGCGGGGACCGGTGCGGACGAGCGTGTCGCGCTCGGAGGCAATCGGCGAACCGTGCGGCGCGACATCACCCGGCCCCCACGATCGGGGCGGACCGCGCGTGTCACCGGGTTTGCTTCGCGAACGCGGCCCGCGCTTCCTACGCCTGCCCCACCGGCGCGACGGCGTGGCGCGCCTCCGGCGATACGGTGGCGAGCAACTGCAAGAGCACGGCGGAGAGCTTCCGCGGGTCGTGGCGCACCAACTCGTGTTCGCTGATGAGGTCCTCGGCCACGGGGCGCAACCCGAGCGCGCGGATCGCGTCCGTGTCCGGCTCCACGGGCTCCGCGCCCTCCTGGGCGTACCGCGCCAGCAACGCCTGGTTGCGCGGACGCCGGTCGTTGACGAGCACGTAGTCGAACAACCCCGGCCCGCCCTGCTCGATCAAGACGCGCGCGTGGTCCGAGGCCTTGAACCCGCGGGTCTCACCGTGCTGCGTCATGACGTTGCAGATGTAGACTCTGGGGCACCGCGCGCGGCGCAGCGCGTCGACGACCCCATGGACGAGGAGGTTGGGCAGCACGCTCGTGTACAGGCTCCCCGGCCCGAGCACGACCAGATCGGCGTCCGCGATCGCCTCGAGCACGTCCTGGAGCGCCGGCGCGTGCGCGGGCTCGAGGAAGACGCGGCGGATCGTGCGTCCCGCGCGCGTGATCGCCGACTCGCCTTTGATGATGGACCCGTCGGCGAACTCGGCGCAGAGCGTCACGTCGCGCAGCGTCGTGGGCAGGACGCGGCCGCGAATCGCGAGGACCTTGCTGCACTCCTTGAGCGCCGTCTCCAGGTCGCCGGCGACCTGGGACATGCTGGCGATGAAGAGATTGCCAAAACTGTGGCCGTCGAGGGCCCCGCCCTTGAACCGGTGCTCGAACAGCCGCGTCAGCAGCGGCTCGGCCTCCGCCAAGGCGACGAGGCAGTTGCGGATGTCGCCCGGCGGCAGGATGCCCTGCTCGCGCCGGAGCCGGCCCGACGAGCCGCCGTCGTCGAACACCGTGACCACCGCCGTGAGGTTGGTGCTCTCGCGCTTGAGGCCGCGCAGCAGCGTGCTCAACCCCGTGCCGCCCCCGAGCACCACGATCTTGGGGCCCCGCTGCAGCTGCCGCTGCTGCACGAGCATCTCCACGAGCCGTGGGTCCCCGCGGGGCAGAAACACGTCGACGATCGACCGGATCATCTCCCGGAGGCCCAGGATCATGATCGCGACGCCGAGCAGCACGAGCAGCGTCCCGCCGAGCGCCGGCGAGAACACGTGGCCGGTCATCCGGTAGGCCACGTCCATCGCCTGGATGAGGCCGAGCTCGAGCACCCCGAGCAGCTTGACGTTGACGATCAGTGCCACGCCCGTGCTCACGAAGCAGACGCCGAGCGCCAGGGCGGCCATCCACCGCTTGACCCCGAGCCCCGGCTCGAGCCAGCGCAGCCACATGCGCAGCCGGCCGATGCGCGACCGCTTTGGGGCTCCGTTGAGGCTCATTCCTTTCTCACGTCCCGATGCTTGACGCGGACCGGATAGCCCGCGCCGCGGAGAAACCGGGTGAGGTCCTCGCCCACGACCACCGAGCGGTGCTTCCCGCCGGTGCAGCCGATGGCGATGGTCAGATGTGTCTTGCCCTCCGCCGCGTACTGGGGCAGCAGGTACTCGAGCAGGTCGTGGAGCCGCCGCTCGAACTCCTGCGTCTGGCTCCACTGCAGCACCCACTCGCGGATCTCCGCGCTGTGGCCGGGGAGAGCGCGCAGCGACTCCACGTAGTGCGGGTTGGGGAGAAACCGCACGTCGAAGACCAGGTCGGCGTCGATGGGTATCCCGTACTTGTAGCCGAACGTCGTGACGCTCACGACGAGGGAGCGCGCGCCGCTCGCGCGGACGTACGTATCCGCCAGCTCCTCGCGCAGCTCGCGGGCGCTGAGCGCGCTCGTGTCGATGATCTTGTGGGCCCGCTCCTTGAGCGGCTGGAGCCGCCGCCGCTCGCTCCGGATCCCGTCGAGCACGCTGCCCCCCAGCGGATGCTTGCGGCGGGTCTCCTCGAAGCGGCGGACCAAGACCTCGTCCGACGCCTCCAGGAACAGAATCTGAAACGGGATGCCCATGCTGCCGAGGCCGGCGAGCGCCGCGTCGAGCGCGTTGAAGAACTCGCCGCCGCGCACGTCGATCACGAGCGCCACCCGGCGGATCCGGCCCTGGGATTCCTGGATGATCTCGGCAAACTTCGGGATCAGCGCGGGCGGCAGGTTGTCCACGCAGAAGAAGCCCAGGTCTTCGAGGGCATGCATTGCCTGAGATTTACCCGCCCCGCTCAGTCCCGTCACCACCAGAAACTCGACGCCGCCCGCGGCCGCGGCGCCCGCGGATGCGTCGACGGTCTGCCGCGGCAGGCTCATCAGTCGGCCACCAGGTGCGACAAGACGAAGCTGATCGCGCTCAGCACGATCGCGCCGATCAAGGCGGAGAGGAAGCTGGTGATGATGAGCCGGTGTGTCACGACGCCCACCACGTACAGCATCACGGCGTTGATGACGAACGCGAACAGCCCGAGGGTCAGGATCGTGAGGGGGAGCGTCAGCAGCAGCAGGACCGGGCGGAGGACCGCGTTGACGATGCCCAACACGAGGGCCGCGAGTACGGCCCCGCCGAAGCTCGTAACCCGGAGGCCGGGCACGATGAGCGTCGTGAGGTACAGCGCCACGGCGTTGATCGCCCAGCGGACCAGCAGCCCCGCCATAACGACTTATTATAGCATGGCCCAATGGACGGCCCGGCGGGCCGGGCGAGCGCGTCTAGCGCATGCGCGCCTCAACCAACGCCGCCACGCCGCTCGGCAGCGTCGCCACCCGGGCGCCCGCGGCCTCGAGCGCCTGGATCTTGTGGTCGGCCGTGCCCTGGGTCCCCGAGATGACGGCCCCCGCGTGGCCCATCCGCTTCCCCGGCGGCGCCGTCCGGCCGGCGATGTATGCCACGACGGGCTTGTCCACGCGCTCTTCGATGTACCGAGCCGCCTGCTCCTCGGCGCTCCCGCCGATCTCGCCGAGCAGCACGATCGCCTCCGTGCCGGCGTCCGCGTTGAAGAGCTCGAGCGCCTCCACGAACGAGGTCCCGACGACGGGGTCGCCGCCGAGGCCCACGGCCGTCGATTGCCCGAGCCCGGCGCGTGTCAGCGCCGCGACGATCTCGTAGGTGAGCGTGCCGCTGCGCGAGATGATGCCCACCGGACCGGGCTTGAACAGGTGCGTCGGCATGATCCCCACGCGGCACTGACCGGGCGTCGTCACGCCGGGTCCGTTGGGCCCGAGCACGCGCACGCCCTGCTGCCGCGCGTAGGCCACGACCTCGATCGCATCGTGGACGGGCATGCCCTCGGTGATGATGACGACGGGGTCGAGCCGCGCCGCCACGGCCTCGAGGGCCGCGTCGCGCGCGAACCGCGCCGGGACGAAGATGCAGCAGGCGTTCGCGCCGGTGGCCCGAACGGCCTCGTCCACCGTGTCGAACACGGGCACGCCGTGCACCGCGGCGCCCCCCTTGCCCGGCGTCACCCCGGCGACGACCTTGGTGCCGGCCTCCAGCATGAGGCCGGTGTGGAAGGCGCCCTGATAGCCGGTGATGCCCTGCACGAGGAGCCTGGTCTCGGCGTCCACGATCACCGCCATCTACCGGGCCTCCCGCGCCCGCGCGCCACGGCGCGCCAGCTCGACGGCGACGCGCGCGCCCTCGTCGGGATCCAGCCCGGCGGCGATCCCGGCGTCCTTGAGAATCTGCTGCCCCTGCGCCTCGTTCGTCCCCGTCAGGCGGATGCTCGCCGGCACCTTCGGAGGGTTCTCGACGATCCCGCGCGCGACGTCGTCGCAGCGCGTGATCCCGCCGAAGATGTTGATGAACACGGCCCGCACCCCGGGCTTCTGTTGCACGATGCCGAGGGCGGTCTGCATCGCCTCGGCGCTCGCTCCGCCGCCGACGTCGAGGAAGTTGGCCGCGCGCCCGCCGAAGTGCGCGAGCAGGTCGAGCGTGCTCATCACGAGGCCGGCGCCGTTGCCGATCACGGCGATGTCGCCGTCCAACTCGACGTATGCGAGGCCGGCGCGCCGGGCCGCGGCCTCCAGCTCGGTCATCTCCTCGTTCGGCGGCGTCTCGGCGTGCCGGTACAGCGCGTTGTCGTCGAGCACCAGCTTGGCATCGACGCACAGCAGGTGGCCGCCCACGAGTGCGAGCGGGTTGATCTCCGCGAGATCCGCGTCCTCCGTCCAGTACAGGCGGTACAGCGCGGTGGCGATCCGCACAAACTCCTCGAGCGCGGCCCCGGCAAACCCGAGGCGGCGCCCGACCACGCGCGCCTGATACGCCGGAAACCCGAGGAACGGATCGACCTCGGCACGGACGATTTTTTCCGGGGCCGTGCGGGCCACGGTTTCGATCTCCACGCCGCCCTCGCCGGACGCGATCGCGGCGACGCGGCCCGCGGCCCGATCGGTGACGAACGCAAAGTAGTACTCGCGCTCGATGTCCGCCGCCTCCGCCACCAACACGCGGGCCACGCGCTCCCCCTTGATGTCCATCCCGAGGATCGCCCGGGCGCGCTCCCCGGCCTCCTGGGGCGTCGAGGCCAGGCGCACGCCGCCCGCCTTGCCGCGCCCGCCGACGAGCACCTGCGCCTTGATCACGACCGGGTAGCGCAGCGCCAGTCCTGCGATCTGCTCCGCGCGGTCGATCACAACGCCCTTCTGCACCGGGAGGCCGTAGCGGGCGAAGTACTCCTTGGCCTGATACTCGTGGAGCTTCATTCGCCTACCCCTTCACGCCGGCGAGCGCCACGTTCTCCCGGATGCTGGCCACTGCCGCGTCAAACGCGGCCCGCTCCGCGCCTTCGAGTGGGATCTCGAAGAGGCGCTCCACGCCGCCGGCGCCGAGGAGCGCCGGCACCCCGACGTATAGGTCGCGGACGCCGTACTGTCCGGTGAGGTACGCCGACACCGGGATCACCCGCTTGCGATCCTGGAGGATCGCCTCGACCATCTCGCAGATCGCCGCCCCGGGCGCGAAGAACGCGCTGCCGGTCTTGAGCAAGCCCACGATCTCCGCCCCGCCCCGGCGCGTCCGCTCGACGAGCGCGGCGATCCGTTCCGGCGGCAGCAGCAGCCGCAGGGGCATCCCGCCCACCGTGGCGAGGCTCGAGAGCGGCACCATATGCGTGTCGCTGTGGGCGCCGATCACCAGCGCCGCCACGTCGCGCACCGAGACGCCGAGCTCGCGCGCGATAAACGTCCGGAAGCGCGTGCTGTCGAGCGCCCCGCTCTGCCCCATGACCCGGGCCGGGGGGAAGCCGCTGGCTTTGTACGCCAGATAGACCATCACGTCGAGCGGGTTGGTCACGACGATGAGACAGGCCGCGGGCGACCGCCGGGCGACCTCCCGCGTGACGGCGGTGACGATGCCGGCGTTGGTATTCAGCAGGTCCTCCCGGCTCATGCCCGGCTTGCGCGCGACGCCGGCGACGATGACCACCACGTCGGAGCCCGCGGTCTCGTCGTAGTCGTTCGTCCCGGTGACCGCCAGGTCGAACCCCTCGATCGGGCCCGCCTGCGCCAGATCGAGGGCCTTGCCCTGCGGCATGCCCTCAATCACGTCGACGAGCACCACGTCCGCGACCCGCCGCGACACGAGCCACTGAGCCGCCGAGTGGCCGACGTTCCCGGCTCCCACGATGCTGACCTTCGGCCGTTTCACGACCACGAACCTCTCCTTTGCGCGCCCACGGCGCCGCTTAGAACTCCTCGATCACCGCGGTCGCGAACTCGCTCGTGCGGACCTCGCGCGCACCGGACATCAGCCGCGCGAGATCGTACGTAACGATCTTCCTGCGGAACGCCGCCTCCAGGCCGCGCACGACCGTCTCCGCGGCCTCGGACCATCCGAGGTGCTCGAGCATCATGACCCCGGAGAGAATGAGCGAGCCGGGGTTGACCTTGTCCTGGTTGGCGTATTTCGGCGCCGTGCCGTGCGTGGCCTCGAACACCGCGTGGAAGTCGCTGATGTTGCCGCCCGGCGCCATCCCGATCCCGCCCACCTGCGCCGCCATGGCGTCGGACAGGTAGTCGCCGTTGAGATTGCCGGTGGCGATCACGTCGAACGATTTCGGCCGCGTGAGCACGTGCTGGAACGTCACGTCCGCAATGTAGTCTTGAATCAACACCTTGCCGGGCGGGACCACGCCGTCGTGCTTGCGCTCTACCTCGTCCCAGGGGATCGTCACGTCGCCAAACTCCTCGCGCGCGAGCGCGTACCCCCAGTCCTTGAACGCGCCCTCCGTGTACTTCATGATGTTGCCCTTGTGGACCAGGGTCACGCTCTTGCGCTTGCGGTCGATCGCGTACTGGATCGCCTTCCGGACGAGGCGCTTGCTCCCGAAGGGGCTCATCGGCTTGAGGCCGACGCCGGAATCGGGGCGGATGTTCCACTTGAATTCCTTGTTCACGAAATCGATGAGCCGCTTCGCCTCGGGGCTTCCACTCGCGAACTCGTATCCGACGTAGATGTCCTCGCTGTTTTCGCGGAAGATGACGACGTCGACGTCCTCGGGGCGCCTCACGGGGCTGGGTACGTTGACGAAGTGCCGGACGGGGCGCACGCATGCGTACAGGTCGAGGAGTTGCCGCAGCGCGACGTTCAGGCTCCGGATGCCCCCGCCGACCGGCGTCGTGAGCGGCCCCTTGATGCCAACAACGTAGTGCGAAAACGCCCGCAGCGTGTCCTCGGGCAGCCACGTGTTGAACCGGTGAAACGCCTTCTCCCCGGCAAAGACCTCGAACCACACGATCCGGCGTTTGGTCCCGTACGCCTTGGCCACCGCGGCGTCGAGGACGCGCACCGTGGCCTTCCAGATATCCGGCCCGGTTCCATCGCCCTCGATGTACGGGATGATCGGCGTGGCGGGGACGTGCAGCGTCCTGTCGCGGATCTCGATCGCGGCGCCATCCGTGGGCGGGGTCAGCGAGTCGAACGTCGGCATGTCGCGGCTCCTCGGTCGGAGTAGGCGGGCGGCCCGCCGGCGGAGCGCCGGCCGCCGCCGGCCGGATCAGGTCCCCCGCGGCTCCCGGCGCCCGCGAAAGGCGCGCAGGAGCGCGCGCCACGGGTCAAAGTACTCGTCCGCGACGCGCTCCTTGAGGGGGATGATGGCGTTGTCGGTGATGTGAATCTCCTCGGGGCAGACCTCCTCACAGCACTTCGTGATGTTGCAGAAGCCGATGCCGCCGCGTCCCCGCAAGAGATGGGCGCGCGAGACCGTATCCTTGGGGTGCATCTCGAGCCCGGCGATGCGGACCATGAAGCGTGGCCCGTAATATCTGGATGTGCCGTCGTGCTCGCGAAGCACGTGGCAGACGTCCTGGCACAGGAAGCACTCGATGCATCTGCGAAACTCGAACATCCGGTCCACGTCTTCCGGATACATGCGCCACGGGCCCGTATCGTCCCGGGCCGGCGTGAACGGCGGGATCTCTTGGTTCACCCGGTAGTTCCAGGACACATCGGTGACCAGATCCTTGATCAACGGGAACGCCGCAAGCGGCCGCACCGTCACGGGGCTCCCCATGAACTGGTCGAGCCGCGTCTTGCACATCAACCGGGGTTTGCCATTGACCTCCGCACTGCAGGAACCGCACTTCGCCGCCTTGCAGTTCCACCGGCACGCAAGCGTGGAGTCCTCGTGTTGCTGGATGTAGTGAATGGCATCGAGGACGACCATCCCCTCGGTCACGGGCACCTGATACGTGCGCAGGTCCCCGCCTGTCTTGTCGCCCCGGAAGACATGCAGCGTCGCGTCGGTCATGGCCGCCCCCATCTCACGCCGTGGCCTCGAGCAGCCGCGCGAGCTGAGGCGGTACCTCGGGCACGGACCGCGTCGAGACCGTCATGCCGCGGTCGCCGCGCTGCACCACGAGGTTCTTACGCCCCCACCCCGCATCCTGATCCGGAAAGTCGAGGCGCCAGTGCGCGCCGCGGCTCTCCGTCCGCTCGATCGCAGCGCGAAAGATAGCCTCGCACAAGATCAGCATGAAGCGCACGTCCCGGCACGCATGCCAGCCCGGATTGTAGAGGAGCGAGCCGGCCGCGCGCATCCGCTCCGCCCGCTCCTGCAGGCTCAAAATCTTGTCCAGGCCGGCGCGCAGCCCCTCGCCGGTCCGGGCGATGCCCGCGTGGGTCCCCATGGCCTCCTGCAGCTCGGCGTGGAGCTCGTACGGGTTTTCGGTGCTGCCCGAGTCGAACGGCCGCAGCAACAGCCGGCGCTCCTCATCCGCCTGACCGTCGTCGATCCGGGGATCGCCATCCACGCCCTTGGCGTAGCGTGCGGCGTGCTCGCCGGCGCGCTTGCCGAACACGACGAGATCGCTGAGCGAGTTGCCGCCGAGCCGGTTGGCCCCGTGCAACCCCGCGGCCACCTCGCCGGCCGCGAACAATCCGGGGACGGTGGACGCGCCCTCGCCGGGCGCCACCCGCACACCGCCCATGACGTAGTGAATCGTGGGCGCGACTTCCATCGGCCCCTTGGTGATGTCCACGTCGGCCAGCTTGAGGAACTGCTCGTACATGCTCGGCAGCTTCTTTTTGATGTATTCCGCCCCGCGGTGCGAGACGTCGAGAAACGCGCCGCCGTGCGGGCTCCCGCGCCCGGCCTCGACTTCCTTATAGATGGACCGCGAGACCACGTCCCGGCTGCTGAGCTCGAGCTTCTTCGGATCGTACGTCTGCATGAAGCGCTCGCCCTTCGCGTTGCGGAGAATGCCGCCCTCTCCCCGCACCGCCTCGGTCACGAGGATGCCGCGCACGCCCGGCGGCCACACCATGCCCGTGGGGTGGAACTGCACCATTTCCATGTCCATGAGCTCGGCGCCGGCCTCATAGGCCATGGCGCAGCCGTCACCCGTGCACTCCCAGGAGTTGCTCGTCACCTTGTAGACCTTCCCCCAGCCGCCCGTGGCGAGGATGACGGCCTTCGCCCCGATTGCGATGAAGCGGCCGTCCTCCCGGCGGTAGCCGAACGCGCCGGCGATGCGGTCGCCGTCCTTGAGCAGCCGGCTGAGCGTCACCTCCATGAGGACCTCGACCCCGCTGTGCACGGCGCGGTCCTGGAGCGTCCGGATCAGCTCCAGCCCCGTGCGGTCGCCGACGTGGCACAGCCGCCGGTACGTGTGCGCTCCGAACGGCCGTTGCAGGATCTTGCCCTCCGGCGTCCGGTCGAACAACCCGCCCCACCGCTCCAGTTCATAGACGCGCTCGGGCGCCTCCTTCGCGAAGATCTCGACCATCCGGTAGTCGTTGATCCGCTGCCCGCCGCGCATCGTATCCGCGAAGTGCACTTCCCAGTTGTCGTTGGGGTCGAGGTTACCGAGCGCGGCGGCGATGCCCCCCTCAGCCATCACCGTGTGCGCCTTGCCGAGTAGCGACTTGCAGACGAGGCCGACCTTGACGCCGGCCTCGGCGGCGGCGATCGCCGCGCGCAAGCCTGCGCCCCCGGCGCCGATGACCAGCACATCGTACCGGCGGGCTTCGTACCAGTCAGCCACCCGGACACACCCTCCCCCTCGCGGTGCGGCGCCCTCGCGCAGCGCTAGAACAGCTTCGGATCCGAGATCACCCCCGCCATGAGCAGCCGCACGTAGACGTCGGCGGCCGCGACCGAAAACAGGCTCGCCCACGCCCACGGCGCGTGCTGATGGTTGAATGGATTGACCCACTGCCAGAGGCGGTAGCGCACACGCCCGCCCCGGGCACACGAGTAGCAGTCGAGATTGCCCCCGACCATGTGCCTGAACGCGTGGCATCCGACCGTGTAGCCGCTAAGGAGCACGACGTTGACGAGGAACACGAGCGACCCGAGATGGACCCCGAACCGGCCGTCGAAGAAGAACGCCGCGACGGTATCGCGCCAGAGGAACGCGAGCACGATGATGGCGAGATACAGGAGGAACCGGTGCAGGTTGTTGAGGATGAACGGGAACGCGGTCTCGCCCGCGTAGCGTCGCCGCGACTCGCCGATCATGCACGAGACCGGATCGCGGAAGAACGAGCGATAATACGCCTTGCGGTAGTAATAGCAGGTCGCCCGGAAGCCCGCCGGCACCCACACCACCCACCAGGCCGGTGAGATCGGGATCGCGCCCACGCGCACGGGCGGCGAGTAGAACGGCGAGAGGTATGGCGCGACGTAGCCGCGCGCTTGGAACGCCACCCAGATGGAATATAGGGCGAACGCGCTCAGGATGACGACCGTTGCGATCGGTTGGAGCCACCATGGATACTCCGGGGCATACGAGTGCGAGGCCGTCTGGTCAGCCATGGGAACCGTCCGGATGCCTGACTTGCGATACGACTCTCTTGTGCTGCTTCGGTCCGCGGTGGTGGGTCTCCTCCCCTCGCCGCGGCTGCGCGCCGCGGCGCTCCGGCGGCGCGCGGCGCACGTCGACGGTTATCGGGGACGAACGGGGGAACCCGCGCTCAACGATCCGTGCCGGGGCGGTGTGTTACCGCGTCGGCGACCACGTCACGTCGCCGGCGCCCGTCCTGTGGTTCGCGGCGCGCGCCAGGACGAAGAGCAAGTCCGAGAGCCGGTTGATGAACCTGAGCAGATCGGGGTTGACGGGCGACGCTGCGGCCAGCGTCACGATGTCGCGCTCGGCGCGGCGAACGACCGTCCGGGCGACGTGCAGCGCCGCCCCGCCCGGCGTGCCGCCGGGTAGGATGAACGCGCGCAGCGGGGGCAGGGCATCCTCGAAGTGGTCGATGTCCCGCTCCAGCGCCGCGACCCACTCGGGCGCGACCCGCGGGACGTGGGCGGCCGCGGCCTGCGGCGCCGCGGGCGGCGTGGCGAGCTCCGCACCGAGATCGAACAGGTGGTGTTGCACCCGCGCCAGCACCGCGTCGATCTCCGGACCCGGCTCCGCAGCGCGCGCCGCGCCGATCGATGCGTTCGCTTCGTCCACCGCACCGTAGGCGCGCACGCGCAAGTCGTCCTTCCTGACCCGCTGCCCACCGAAGAGCCCGGTGTCCCCGCCGTCGCCGCTGCGAGTGTAGATCCGGGTCACGTGTCGGGGCGCTCACTCATCGGCCGTGACGGCCGCGCGACGGTCCGCCGTTGCCGCCGGTCCCACACCGGGCTGTCCGAGGTACGTGCCGAACCACGCCAGGATGTGCCGCAGCCGCTCGACGCGATGCTTGGGCTGTCCGTTGCGCGAGAGATCATGACTCTCGTTCGGGAACCGCACGAACTGCGTCGGCACGCCCCGTGTGCGGAGCGCCACAAAGAGCTGCTCGCCCTGCTCGATCGGGCAGCGGTGGTCGTTTTCGCTGTGCAGGATCAGCGTCGGCGTCCGCATCTTCGGCGCATACGTGATCGGCGAGCGTTCGCGGTAGAACTCCGGAGACTCCCACGGCTCCCCCGGATACTCCCAGAACCCCTTCATGTACGCGAGGTCGGATGTCCCCCACTGGCTCGCCGCGTTGCTGATGC
>JAJPIA010000071.1 GCA_021324975.1 Bacillota bacterium | reverse complement strand
GTCTCGAAGCGCAGCGACAGGGGTTGACGCCGCGCCGTCGGCGCCGCTGGTCCGGGCTTCCGAGCGACAGAAGGCCCTGCGGAGACTGCACTCGCCGCACGAGCAGCGAGATCGGTCAGCGACTCGGTTCGGTCCCGCGGCGCGGCCGGGGTGCTGCCAGGGTTGGATCGGGATGGTTGCGACGGCTCGTCCGGCGTGGGCGCGTATGCACCGTTTGACGCCTGTCGGCGAACTCGACATCGAGACCGCGCCGCAGCTCCGCGACGTATTCGACGCCGTGGCCCGCGACAGCGACGTGGAGAAGGTCGTCATCGACCTCAGCGAGCTCCCATTCATGGACTCGACCGGCATCAACCTGCTCATGACGGGGGCGTTGGTTAGTGGCCGAGTCCTGCGATGAGGTTAATGGTGGCTGCGATGATGAGCACGCCAAACATGTAGGAGAGCAGCGCGTGTCGCAGTGCGAGGCGGCGGAACGCATTTGACTTCAGTGCGGTGTCTGAGACCTGGAACGTCATCCCGATCGTCAGCGCGAGGTAGGCGAAGTCGGGGTAGCACGGTGCGGCGGAGTCGTTGAAGTCAACGTCGCCGCGCTCGTCGGCGTCGCGGTAGTACAGCGACGCGTACCGCAGGGTGTAGACCGTGTGGACGGTGCTCCATGCCAGGACTATGCTCAGGACGGCCACCCCGACGAGCAGGCCCTTGTTGAGTCCGGTTTCGTGGCTGGCGCGTACGAGCACGATGCCGACCGCGACAAGGCTGATCACGCTGCCGCACAGCAGCAGCAGGTCGGTGTTCCCGCGTCCCGGGCTTTCCCGCGCCGCATAGGAGGCGGTCTGGGCTGGCGTCAACCGCCAGACCAGCCGCCACGTCCACACCAGCAGTAGCGCCGACGCGGCATCCCACGCGACCAGCGGCCCAAGCCACCACGGGCCGATCGCCGCGGACAGCGCGCCCGCCGCCGCGCCCACCGCGCCGGAAACCGCCACCCGAACTCCTGGCGACAACGCACGCGCCGACCCCCACCGTTTGGTCACCCTCCGGAATTCGACGCGCAACTCCCGCCGCCTCCGCCCGCTACCCCGACGCGAGCCGGCGGCAGGAAGCTAACCATTCCGGGGACTCGTGGTCGTCGGCGGCTGACCGCTGCCGATCTTGCGACTGGCCTGCGAGTTCGCGCTCCGCGTGCCTCCAGCGCTGGTCGGGACCGTCATGTGCGCGCGAATCTCGATCTCGGCGTGGGCGGGGCCGACTCGGGATCCGCGGGGAACCGGTCGGACGCCGAGGGTGGTCGGCTCGTTCGGGGTTCGGTCCAGGGTGAGCCGGTCGGGCACGATCCGCCAAACTGATCGGAGTAGCGTTGCGCGCGAGCGACAGTCCGATGGAATCGAACGACCGGATCGCCCGCAACGAGGCGCTGTTCCGCGAGGTCAACGAGCGTGTCGAGGCTGGCCTGTGGCCGGTCTCGGATGACAAGCCGGTGGCTTTTCGCTGCGAATGCGGCAGCCTGCACTGCAACCAGCTTGTCGAACTCACCGTCGCCGCGTACGAGCGCGTGAGAGCGAGCGGCGCGCGCTTCGTTCTCGTCCGTGGGCACGAAATCCCGCAGATCGAGAGCGTCCTCGAGCGCGAAGCGGGGTACGTCGTGGTCGAGAAACTCGGCGAGGCGGCCGAGGTTTGCCAGAACACCGATCCGCGCGACGACTGAGGCTCTCTAGGCGTTGACGATCGCGAAGCGCATCAGCACGTGAAGGCCGCCATCGCGGCCTTGCAAGAGCTCGACCGCGTGCGCGAGCTGACCGATGATCGCGAGTCCCAGGCCGAGCCCCGGGCTGGCGGACTGTGGCCGCAAACCGTTGCCCGTGTCGGCCACGCTGACAGCGAGCTCGCCGCCGTCGAACGTTGCCTCGACCTGGATCAGCCCTGCGGGGTCGAGATCGCGGGGGTAGGCGTGCACCACGACGTTGGTCGCGGCTTCGGAGACCGCGAGCAGCACCCGCTCGACGGTCGGCCCCGGGACGCCGACGCCCAGGGCGAACTCGCCGACGCCGCGTCGAACCTCTGCCACGGCCCCTGGCAGGGCCTCATAGCGCTCGACGAAGCGCGAGACACGAGCAACCCTGACATCGCTGGGTGCTCCCAAACCCGTACCGCCTCTTGACCGCTGGGTACTCACTGGCTGTACCCGGCCGCCAGCACGGCGAACCCCCCGTCAGCCCAGCCGCCCGAACGATCCCGGTCCGGCCGCTCGCTGCGTCATGAAAGTTCGACCTGAGCGGCTTCACGCGCCGGGTTCGGCGCCGGTGGTGATCGTGGTCCAGCACCGGGATCGTTTTGGGCGGATTCCCCGGACGTTAGCCGGCTGGAAGCCGAGCGCTGGCTCGCCGGAGGAGTTGCGGGTCCCAGCCTGCCTCGGATACAGCCCGCCGCGCAACGCCAGGGCCGGGCGGACTGAGGCTGATGACGCGCGGGGCCAAGGCCGGCCCGGCCCAATGAGCTGCGCGTCCACGCCGGGACGCCGGGCTCTCCTTGCAGCCCTTCCGAGAGCGCGCGTGACCGCGAAGATCGCGTGCGCGTTCGGCCACGCGCCAGGAGTCGAAGGCCGCGGCGCCGGGACGGTTCTGGCTCGGGTCGCCGCCGTGTGGGTGAGGAAGATCCCGCGTCGTTGTCCAGCGCCTCGATCTACCATCGAGCGCGAGCCGCTCGTTCGGCTCCGATAGCGGGTGTGGTTGACGGCCACTCGCCCGCGGCGAAGGTCATGCGCGTTCTGCGGCCCCGGGCGACGGTGCCCCGGGCCGTAGAGCCGCTGCTGCGTTTGGGGGCGCTGGGCCGCACGCGAGACCCACGTGCGCGACGAACGCATCCGCCGATCACGCCTGTCGCCTTCAAAGGCTCGGCCTTGCCCGCCCTGGTGCGTCCTCGTGAGCCCGCCGCAGCGCCATCCGTACAGCGCCCTACGATCCTGCGGCGTTCGACGTAGGGGGCGCGTAATGCCTTGCGCCCTTCACGCGGG
>JAJPIA010000008.1 GCA_021324975.1 Bacillota bacterium | reverse complement strand
GGGATCGACCACGGTGTGCAGCACGTCCGCGAGGAAGTTGCCCGCCAGCGTCAGGACGGCCGAGACCATGAGGATCGCCATCACGACCGGGTAGTCCCGGTTGTCGATGGCCCAGATCCCCAGATACCCCATGCCGGGCCAGGAAAAGATCGTTTCGACGATATACGATCCGGTGATGAGGCGCGTCAGCGACAGGCCGAGCAACGTGACGATCGCAACCAGTGAGTTCGGCCAGGCGTGTCGAAACACGACCGCCGCGCCGCGCAGTCCCTTGGCGCGCGCGGTGCGCACGTACTCCGCGGTCAATTCCCGGAGCAGGCTGTCCCGCTGGTACCGCTGCCAGTACGCCACCTCGTTGACCGCGAGCGTGGCGGCGGGCAGCACCAGGTGCACGGCGAGATCGCCCGGCGTCAGGCTCAGCGCATAGGGGTTCATCACGCCGGACGACGGCAGGATCGGCCACACGTAGCTGAACGCGTAGATCAGCACCAGGCCGACCCAGAACTGCGGGACGGCGAATCCCACCGCGGCGCCACCGGCCAGGACCGTGTCGACCGTTCCGTTCGGGCGCAGCGCCGACCAGACGCCGAGCAGGATCCCGACCAGCAACCCGAACGCGGTCGCGACGCTCATGAGCAAGAACGTCTTGGGCAGCGCCCCAGCTACCTCGCCCGCGACCGACGTGTGGTTCACGACGCTGTAGCCCATGTCGCCGCGGACGAACGCGCCTAGCCAGCGTTCGTACTGGATGTACGTCGGTTGATCGAGCCCGAGCTCGTGGCGGACGGAGGCGATCACCGCCGGCGGGGTTTGATGAAACGGCTCGGACAAGTACATCTCCACCGGATCGCCGGGCGCCGCGCGCAGGATCCAGAACGATGCGAGGCTGACGCCGAAGAGGACCAGCAGGCTGTGCGCGAACCGTCTCGTCAAATACCCCGCCATGATCCCGTGCCGGCGCGAGGCCTATGTGCCGGGGGCCGGCGATCGTACCGAACGCGCCGGCCCCCGCAACGCCCGCTCAATGGCGATTGATCGTCAGGTCCTGCACCCGATAGAAGATGCCCGTGTTGTTCGGGTCCGCGCCCGACGGCTCCGGCACGTTCCCGATGAAGTCCTGGATGCCCACGTGCCCCCGATAGTAGTAGAGGGGGATCATGGGGGCGTCCTGGGCGATCTGCCCGGCGATCTTGTCGAGCGTCGCCTTGCGGTCCGCGCGGTCCGTTGTCGTATTGGCGCGATCGATCAACGCATCCAGCTGCGGCGAGGCATACCCCGTGGGATCGGCCGACTTCACCAGCCAAAATGCGCTCACGTCCGGCACGAACGAGTACCCATCCCACCACAGGTACGCGTCGAAGTCGTGGTCGTTGAGCAGCTTCGGTTGGAGCGACGCGCGGTCGAGCTGCACGATATCGACCTTGAAGCCGACGTCGGCGAGCTCCTTCTGGATCGCGACCGCGAACGGCATCGGATCGGAGTCCGTCGCGCGCGCTTGAATCGAGATCGAGAACGCGAGCGGCTTGCCGGCCTTCTCCCGGACTCCGCCCGCGGCAGGGGCGGTCCAACCGTCCTGCGACAGCAGCGCCCGCGCCTTCGCGGGGTCGAACGGATATGTCTTGACGTTCGGGTCGTACTGCCACGTGCCGGGCGGCCCGATCAGCGACGAAGCGACGGTCGTGTCCTCGCCCGCGATCGTCTTCACGAGCGCCTGGCGGTTGATCGCGTAGGCGACGGCCTGCCGCACGCTCTTGTCGTCGAGCGGGGGCCGGCGCAGATTGAACACCAGGGCAAAGATCCATCCGGCATCATACCCGTGGATCTTGACGTGCGGCATCTTCGCGGCGGCCGCAAGCGCCGCCTTGCCGCCGAGCCCCGCTGCCGTCACCTCGCCGCTGCCGAGGGCCGCCAGGGCGGCGTTTTGATCTTCCAGTTCCTTGAACACCCAGTACTGGATCTTCGGCGCGCCCCCAAAGTATCGCGGGTTTGCCCGGAGGATCACCTGTTGCTTCGGGACGTACTTCACGACCATGTACGGGCCGGTGCCGATCGGTTTCAGGTCGAAGGGCGTTGTTTGCAAATTCGCTCCCGCCAGCAGGTGCTTCGGCACGATCACGCTGTTCTGCCGCCACATCATGAACAAGAACGTATTCGACGGTTGGGGCAGATCGAACCGCACCGTCGAGGCGTCGATCTTGGTCACCGTGATCGGCTTGCCATTGACCATGAACGCGGGCGCCATGTACGACTTGTTCTTCGGATCGAGCGCCGCCTGCGCGGTGAACACCACATCATCGGCGGTAAACGGCTGCCCGTCGTGCCATGTCACGCCGTGCCGCAGGTGGAACACGTACGTCTTGCCCCCGTTGCTCACGTCCCAGGATTCGGCGAGGGCGCCGTGCGGCTCCAGGTTGCCGTCAAAGGTCACGAGGCCGTCGAACGTCCACAACGGCACCCGGTCCAGGTCCATGTCCAGCAGCGGATTCGTCTTCTCCATCACGCGCGACGCCCACACAAAAGTGTTGTTCGGGCCGGGCGGCGCTTCGGAGGCGGCCCCCGATCCTCCGGCCGTTGCCGATAGCAGCGCGGCCAGCACGCCCGCCAGGGTCAGACTGAGCAGGTGACGCGTCAGCCGTAGTGCCCTCGTCATTGCCGTACCCCCCTTCCGGTGTCGGTGGTCCGCCCGCCGCGGACCCCACGTGCACGAGACGACGAGCGGTCAGATCCGGCGCATGCGTTGCCCGGCGAACGTGAACTCGATCACGGTCCCGTCCGCGCTCCGTTCAGAGACGATGAGGTCCTCGCCGACGCCGCGGCCCCCCATGATGCGAAAGCGGTCCGGCTCGATCGGCGCAAGCGGGATCCCGGCGCGGCTGTCGAGGCCGCTGGAAAAGCGGAGCCCGCGCCCGTCGTAGCTCACCGTCGCCTCGTACCATCGCGACATCGCGTAGTGGCCGAGGAGCGAGCGGAGGGCCCCGGGCACCACCGCAACGTCGAGCCGAGGCTCGCCGCCACCACGCGACACGATCAGCGCGTCCACGAAATCCATCGCGAGCTCGATCGCGGCGTCGCTTCCGCCGACGTTCGAAAAGACGGCCGCGGCGACCCGATGGTCCGGAGCCACCTCCAGCGCGCACCGGTTCCCCAGATAGCCGCCGCTGTGCCCGATGTACACGCGATCACCCCGGCGAAGCTGTCGCCACCCCAGGCCGTATCCGACCTTCCACCCGGGGATCTCTGGGTCGATGAGCTGGACGCGCCGGGCCTCGGCGGCGAGCGCCGGCGGGAGGAGCGACGGTCCCGCCCATTGGGCTCTGGCAAGCTTCAAGACGTCCGCGGCGGTGGACAGCAGCATACCGCACGCCGAGAACGCCCGCAGATCCTGGTGGGGCGTCTGCTCGAACCGCCGTTGCAGCGGAGGTATATAGTGCCCCTGCGCGACGGGCCGGTCATCGCCGGGGTCGAACCCGGTCGCCGTCATGCCGAGCGGCGTCAGAATGCGCTCGCGGACGAATTCCTCGTACGGCGCGCCCGTCGCCGCCCGCACGACCAGCCCGAGCATTGAGTACGCCGCGTTGGAGTACTTGAGGTGGACCATCGGCGCGGCAACCGGCTGAAACGACGCGATCATCCGGCGAAACTCCGGCTCGTTGGGGAACACCCCGGACTCCCAGACGTTGCGCCCGCCCTCCGACGGAATCCCCGAGCCGTGGCACAAGACGTGGCGGAGCGTGACCCGAGGTCCGGACGGACAGAATTCGGGGATCCACCGCGACACGGGATCGTCAACATCGAGGATGCCATCGGCGTGGAGCGCGAGGATCGCGTGGGCCGTAAAGAGCTTGGTGATGGAGCCGATTCGGTGCACGTGCTCCGTCGTCAGAGGCTCGTCCGGATCGAACCGCGCCATCCCCACGGCGTGCGCCCAGACCACCTCGTCGTCCACGAGCGCGGCGGCCTGCAGGCCCGGCGTCGGCCACGCGCCGAGGGCGCGCTCCATGGCTTGGGTGAACCCCGCCGCGACGCCGGCGTCGCCCGTGCGGGGGACCTGTGGGCTCATCCGTATCCTCCCGTGCCCTGCCCGGATCGATGCGCGGCGGGGTGCGTCCGTTTGCGGTCCGGCCCGTGCGCCCGCCGGCGGTGCGCGCCCCGGCAGAACCGCGCGGGATCAAATGGGGCGAGCCCCGGCGCTTGTTCTCCCGCCACAAGGCGGCTCAGGCCCCGGGCGGTCGCGGGCGCCAGGCTCACGCCGAGCATCGCGTGGCCGGTGGCGACAAAGAGATTGTCGAAGCCCGGCACCCGCCCGATCGCGGGGAGTCCGTCTGGGGTCACGGGCCGCATGCCGGCCCACTCGCGACGCCCCGGGTGCGGACGCCATGCGGGGAGAAACCGCGTGATCGCGCGATCCATGGCACGCACGCGGCGCCGGTCGAGGCGCGCGTCGAAGCCGCTGAGATCCATCGTTCCCGCCGCGCGGAGCGCGCCGCGGAATGGCGTGCAGGCCACCTTCGCCTCCGCGAGGTACAGAGGCCGGGCCACCCGGAACGGCGCGGGCGACAGGGTCATACTGTAACCCTTCCCGGCCTGCAGCGGCAGCTCGTAGCCGACCTGCCGCAACAGCGGCGCGGACCACACCCCGGCGGCGATCACGCACTGGTCGAAGGGGACGCGCCCCGCGGAGGTGCGACAGGCGATCGCGCGCGGGCCGGCGGCCTCCAAGGCGTGGACCTCCGCGGCGCCCTGAATGGTCACGCCGCCCGCGGCCAGCCGGTCGACGAGCGCGGCGACCAGGCTCTCGGGGCGCACGTGCCAGTCGCTCCTGGCAAGGATCCCGCCGATCACCTCGGGACCGACTGCGGGCTCAACCCGCCGAACCGCGTGCCCGTCCAGCTCGTCGGGACGCTCGTACCCGTACGCGGTAAGCCGCGCCAGATCGTCTCGCGCGTGGTGATACTCCGACCGGCTGAGGAACAGGAGCAGGAGTCCCGCGCGATGGAGCTCAAACTCGAGCCCACCGTCGTGCGCCGCCGCGTAGAGCGATTGCGAGTCGGCGTGCAGCCGGGCGATGGCGTCGAAGCCGCGCGCGTAGTCGCGCTCGTTGCACCGCATCCAGAACTGCCACATCCATCGGAGCAGCGCTCCGTCCGCGCGCAGTGAGACGTGCAGCGGGCTCGTCGGCAGGATCGCCCATCGCAGCGCGCGGCTGCGCAGGCCGGGACCCGGCAGCGGCCCGGAGAGCGACGGCACAATCCAGCCGGCGTTGCCGGACGAGCAGCCCGCGCCGGGCCAGTCCCTGTCGAGGACCATGACGTCGGCGCCGCGGTCCCGCAACTCGAGGGCGCACCAGAGCCCGATCACGCCGGCCCCGATCACCACCACTCGACTCATCCACAGACCTGACGAAACACACGAAGGAAGTTTCCCCCAAGAATCTTGTGCACGTCCTCGGCGGTGAAGCCGCGGCGGAGGAGCGCCGCGGTCAGCGCGGGGAACCCGGAGGGGCGCTCGAGCCCCTTGGGATAGTGCCACGGCGGGGGCGGGTAGGCGGCGGACGTCCACACACCCGTGTCGAGGAGCCGCTGATATCGAGCCGCCGCGACCTCCGGGGACGCCACGCCGGCCATGCCCTCATAGTAGTCGAGTCCCAGGCCGATGGCATCGGTTCCGACGAGTTCCGCGATGTGCGCGATGTGCGCCACGAAGTGGTCCAGCGTTGGGCGCGGCACGGCCGCCACAAAGGCTGGGAACCCGACCATACCGATCATGCCGCCACGGGCCGCCACGGCGCGAATCTGATCGTCGCGCAGGTTGCGGGGCGAGTCGCACACCGCTTTGCAGTTGGCGTGGCTGAAGACCGGCGGCGCGGTCGAAACCTCGATGGCCTCCATGGTCGTGCGATATCCGGTGTGCGAGAGGTCCACGATCAGCCCCACGCGATTCAGCTCCTGGACCAGGCGGACCCCAAACCGGGAGAGCCCCGCGTCGGTGCGCTCCTCGCACCCGTCGCCTACGCGATTCTTGCGGTTATACGTGAGCTGCACCATCCGCACGCCGAGTCGCGCGTACACCGCGAGGAGATCGAGGTCCTCGGCCACCGGCTCGGTGCCCTGAAAGTGAAAGATGATGCCGAGCCGCCCCTGGCTCTTTGCCGCGACCACGTCGTCCGCGCGGGTCACGTGCAGGAGCGTGTCGGCGTGCGCGGAGATATGCCGGAGCCACCGTCCGATGCTCCGCAGCGCGCCCTCCGGCGACGAGGTGTCGAGCGAAGGGGCCAGCGCCGTGACCCCGCCGCGAATCCACTCGCCGAGGAATTCCGTGCGGTTCGCGAGCGGACACGTGCCGTCGATCACGATCGCGTCGCGGTGCACCTGCGCAGCGTCGGGTGTAGGACCCATCCGTGCCTCCGCGGCCACGCCGGTCCAGCCGAATCGAGGCAGCGGCAATGACCGCGTCGCCTTGTTTCCGATCGCCGACCGCGGAGTCCTTTGGACGAACGCACAATCCGGCCGAAGAAGGTTGTCAGATCAGCTAATGGCGCGGAGGATGCTGGCGCGCGGAGACCGACACGCGGCGCAGTTTTAGCTCCAAATGGATGACGAGGCGCAGGCCGGGGTCGCGCAAGTCCAGAGCGGCGACTTCCCGGATCTGGCGGACCCGATAGCGCACCGTATTCGAGTGCACGTGGAGCTTGCGCGCCACCTCGTGCACGTTGCCAAACGCGTCGAGGTAGGCTTCAAGGGTGTCGACCAGGGAGGTTTTGTGGGACCCGTCGTAGGCCTGCAGGCGCTCCAAGTGCGTGCTGGCGTGCCCGTTCGTGAGGATCTCGTCACGCACGGCGTGCAGCAACCGGTAGATACCCAGATCGTCGTAGTGCACCGGGAGCCGCCGCCCGAGGAAGGCGCCGCCGATCCGCGCGGCATCGATGGCCTGCGCGTATGCGTGCGGCAGGTGTTCCAGCTCTCGCAGCACCCGGCTCGCTCCAATGGAGAACGAGACGTTCGAGAACCGGCGCGGGAGTTGCGCGTGCAGCGCATCCGCGAGCGTCCGCACCCGTTCGGCCAACGACGGTGCGCCCTCGACGCTCGCCGCCCCGCCGAGGACCATGACCACGCTGTCGCCTCGCCACAACGCCAGGGGGCGTTCGCCGGCCCGCGCCGCGGTCGCGCGGATCGTGGCCAGTAGATTGGTCTTCAGGGCCTGCACCCACGATTCGCTCCGGCCGGCGATGTGCGTCTCGAATGCGTCGATGTCGATGACCAGCACGGCGAAGGGTACCGGCAAGTCCATCTGCAACGCCTCGGCCCGGCGGCGGGCCGCCACCTCGTTGACCACACGGCCGTCCAGGAGATCCATGAGAAACTCGTCGATCAGACGGCTCTGGACCGCGCGCTCGGCCTCCTGGCGCAGCAGCAGCGCGGCCGCAATGGTCGCGGCCCGAGGCAAGATCCGCGCCACGGCACGCGTCGAGCGTCGCCGCCGCTCCATGACCCAAATGTGTCCCAGGATCCGATCGCCGGCCCGGACGGCAATCGCCGTGCGCCGGCTCAACCCCAGGCGCGGGCACGACGGCACGCGCACCGGCAGATGGTTGCGGTAGATGCGCTGCATGACGCCGCTGCGTCGCAGCCATCGGGCAATCTCCGACGGCACGGCCTTGTTGAAGATCGTGTCGCGGCGCGCGCGATCGACGGGGCCGGCCTGACGGCTGTAGGCAAGGAGCCGGAAGTCGTGATCCTCGACCGTGACGGGGCTTCCCACGAGGTCGGCGACGACCTCAACCAGCTCCGCGACGCTGTTGGGAGCCGTCAGCAGAGTCTCCGGATCCGGCGTTCGGGCCCTATGCATCGACGAAGGAGGCCTTCGGGGCAGCCCTCGCGTCTCGGCGTGCGAGCGGCCACCGAATTGAACACTGGTCCGCGTCGGAGAAGCTGATTTCCTTCCCGGTCGGGTATGTCCGGCTAAGAGCCGATCGGCGCGGAGCGCTTGCGCCGGGAGAGCGCGCGCAGGACGACCCACCAGGGCGCGTCCTCAGGTCCCGAGGCCGGAGCGCTCCGAGACCACAGGGGCTTAGGCGGCCGCGCCCGTTCCGCGGTCCGCGCCAGACGCTGCCGCTCGGCTTCCTGCATCACACGGCGCATGTGATCCGTCATGAGAAACACGTAGAGATCAGGATTCCACACTGCTGAGCCTCCTTTGTCACTTTAGAACAAACCGGGTCCGGTGCAGCAAGCCAACCAGCTGGCTGCCGTCCGCCACCGGGAGCATCTCCTGGCGTTCCACCCGCATCAGCGCCTCGGCCTCGCGGAACGAAGTCTCCGGCGCGACGGCCGGGATGTGTTCCACGTCGCGGGCACTCGTCAACCCGTCCGGCACTTCACGGTGCTCGTGGGACATCCAGCGTGGTCGCCTCGGACGGCGTGGAACCGTGAGGTCCGATCCCTGTCGCCGCACCGGCGCCGGCTATCGGGTGGCAGACGGGCAGCTTACCGCCCGGGCGGCCGCGGCCGTGCAGACGCGGCGGCTGATGGGTTCCCCGTATTGGCGAGCGACGGACCTACTGATCCGTGAGGCCGGTCACACTGCGGTGGGTACTCCGTCCGAACAACCTGCGACCCGAGAACTCCGGGCACGAGCGAAGGGACACACTCGCGGGATTCGCTGGATTTGGCCGTTCGACGACCCTGGGAACCGGAACGCACTCTGCGTAACGTCACGAGTACGATACCGATTCCCGCGTACACCCTTTATCCACCTGTGCTATGATGGCGCAAACCGATCCTTGAGGTGGAAGTAGGCTCCGACAACCGGCAAGAACCACGCCTTGCCGGCGTAGAGTGGGAATGCCCTGGGCGTGAGCCGGCGCCAGGGATTGGCGTCCGGGTGACCGTCCATGATCTCGACCAATAAGGAAGGTCTCGTGGCCGAACTGCTCTGCCAGCAGCTTGTGCGTGGCCCTCTGACGCTCGTGGTGCGATGCCCGGAACGCCATGCCGAGCCGGCCGGCGCGCCGGAAGTCGCAGTCGATCCCCTCCTCCGTGACCACTCGCTCCACGAAATCGACGGCCTCCCGGTACGCGTCGTGATACGCACGCGCGGCCGCCAAGCCGTAGCGCTCCACCGCCGCCTGGAGGTCGATCGGGACGCCGGTCGTGCACATGCCGCCGTTCCGTCCGGATGCGCCGGAACCAAACCGGTCTTGCTCCAGGATGACAACGGCGGCACCCTTTCGCGCGAGCCGGATCGCCGCGCTGAGCCCGGTGATACCTCCGCCGACGATGGCCACGTCAACGTCATCAGGGAGCGGTCGTCCCGATCGGTCAGGAAACGCGGGTATTGTATCGAGCCAGTAGGGAATCTCCTTGACGCCTTGTGTGGAGTCTTTGCCCATCGCCCTTAGAGGCCCAGCAGCCCGGGAAGGGGCGACATGTCGCGGACCTCCTCGTACGGCATGTACGCGCGGCTACGGCGCCGGCCGGTACGGTTGATCCAGATGCGCCGCATGCCCAAGCCAAACGTCGGGATAATATCGTACTCGAACCCTTGCGCGGCATGAATGACTTGATCGGGCGTCCTCCCGGTCGCACGCAGGGCATGCTCGAACGCCCGGCGCGACGGCTTGTACGCGCGGGCCTGTTCGGCCGTAATGACGTGGTCAAACCGGACTCCCATCCGCTCGAGGTTGCCCGCGATGAGATCATCGTCGGTGTTGGAGATGATCGCGATCTCGTATCGTTCCTTGAGTCTGGCGAGGACCGCGGGCACCTCCGGGAAGGGTCCAAATGTGGGGACCGCGGCGACGAGCGCGTCGCCGTCCTCCCGGCGGTACGGGAGGCCGTGGAGCCGCATCGCGTGCTCGAGGCTCGCGGTGAGGACCTCCCTGTAAGGCCGGTACGGTTCCAAAACCGCTTGAAAACGCATGACGCGAAAATCGCGCAGGAACTCCGCTTCGTCGACGCCGTCCATGCCGAGGCGCTCTCCGAGAATGCGGCGCGTCGCGCGGTCGAGGTCGAAGTCAATCAGTGTGCCGTAGCAATCGAACGTAACGAGGTTTTCCACGGCGGTTTGTGCCTCCGCCTCCTTCCGCCTACCTACCCCGCAACCGAGGATCGAGGAGATCCCTGAGCGCGTCCCCCAGGATATTGAGGGCGAGCACCAACAGGAGAATCGCGACTCCGGGAATCAGCGTGACGTAAGGATCCACGGTAACAAACTGCCGTCCGTCGCCGAGCATGGATCCCCAGTCCGCCTGCGGCGGCTGTGCGCCAAGCCCCAGGAACGACAACCCGGCCGTCTCGGTGATCATCCATCCGATGTTCATGGAAACGAGCACCAGGAGCGGCGGGACGAGATTCGGGAGGATATGCCGCAGGAGAAGGCGCCCCGTGCGGGCGCCGACGGCCCTGGAGGCTTCGACGTAGCCCTGCCCCAGCAGAGTCAGGACGTTGCCGCGAATGTTGCGGGCGAAGTAGGAGACATTGGCCACCGCAATGGCGATCATGGCATTGAACAAACCCGGCCCAAGCACCGCGACCAGGGCGATGGTGAGGATCACGTACGGAAACGAGAGCATCAAGTCGATGAGCCGCATGAGCACGTTGTCGAGCTTGCCCCCGGCCAACCCGGCAATCATCCCCGCCATCGAACCGCAGGTCGATGCGATGAGCGAAGCCGCCGCCCCGACAACCAACGAGACACGCGCACCCCACACCAGGCGCGAGAGCACGTCGCGGCCGAGTTGATCGGTGCCGAGCACAAATCCGCCCGCAAACGGGGCCAGGAGGCGCTCGCCAAAGTGCGGGGTATCCGGATTCGCCAGCGGCAGGACCGGAGCGCTGGCCGCCGCGGCCATGATGCCGACGAGGACCGCGATGGCGCCGACCGCGACCGGGTCGCGCCGCAGCCATTTGCGCCACGCTCCGCTCGGACGCCCCGCCCTCGGGCCGATCCGCTCGGCGACTTCCATCACGTAGCCTCCACCGCCGTCATGACAGGCGCACTCGGGGATCGAAGTAGACATAGGCAATGTCCGTGATCACGTTGATCACAACGTACGTGGTGGCCACGATCAAGACGCCGCCCTGCACCAGCGGAAAGTCCCTGGTCAAGATGCCGTTCACCAGCATCTGGCCGATCCCAGGCCACGAAAACACGTTCTCGATGTAGACGGCGCCCGCAAGGAGAAAGCCGGTTTGAAGACCGAGCATCGTGATCAACACGACCAGCGTGTTCTTGAACGCGTGATGCACTGTGACCACGCGCTCCGGGAGCCCTTTGGCCCGAGCCGTGCGGACGTAGTCTTGATTGCTCACTTCCAACATGGCCGACCGCGTGTACCGCGCGATCACCGCCAGAGGGATCACGGCCAAGGCCACGGCCGGCAACACCAGGTGGCGCACGGTATCCACCACGCCTCCGCCGTTGACCGCCGACGCCATGCCGGTGCCGGGCAGCCATCGCAGTTTGAGCGAAAAGACGACGATCAGCACGAGCGCGAACCAGAAGGACGGCAGGCTCAGGCCGCCGGTCGCCAAGAGAATCGCGGTCCGATCGAAGAGCGACCCCCGCCGTATCGCCGAAACGACGCCGATCGTGATCCCGCCCGCGAACGACACGACAATGGCGGCCAGCGCCAACAACAGCGTGTGATCATACCGCTGCATGACCTCGCCGAACACGGAGCGGCGCAACACAATGGACGTCCCGAGGTCCCCCCGCAGGAGATTTCGCAACCACCGGACGTACTGGACATACACGGGTTGATCCAGGCCGAGCTCATGACGAAGCGCTTGCAGCGCGTGCGCGTCGGCTTCCGGACCGAGCATAATTTGCGCGGGGTCTCCCGGCACCGCGTGCAACATCCCAAACACCACGATGGAGACGCCAACGAGCGTCAGCAGCATCGCCAGCATCCGGCGTACCAGAAATGCGATCATCGGCGCAGATGCCCATCCAGGGCGGGCAGACGCAGCGGGGCGGCGCGACGCTCTTCAAACGCACGGGCCGCCGCGAGGACGACGTGGTCCTCATACCACCGGCCCGCGAGCTGCAGACCCACCGGCAGCCCATCGGCCGCGCAGCCGCACGGGACCGACACCGCGGGGGTGCCCGTGAGGTTGAAGGGACCGGTGATGCGGATCAACCCGCGAAAGATGTCCACCGGATCGCCATTTATGGAAAGGTACTTCTCGTCCAGACCCATTGCGGTCGTCGGCGCGCCGGGTAGCGCCACCAGGTCGACGTTTCGGAACACCTCCCGGAACACTCCGACGATGGCCTCGCGGGCCCGGAGCGCATTGATGTAGTGAACGGCGGGAACGGCGACGCCCGCTTCGAGGCGCTCACGGGTAAGCTGCGCGTAATCTTCCGCGCGCTCACGCAGCCACGGGATGTGAAACGCGGACGCCTCCGCAAAGAGGATCGTCAGCTCCGCGGCCAGGATGTCATCCAGATCACCAAGCGAGACGTCCTCTATTGCCGTCCCGCACTCGGCCAAATCTGACAACGCGTCTTCAATCAACCGTCGAACGGCCTGGTCCACGCCGGCATCGAGGAGCTGTCGCGGCACGCCGATGCGAAGACGCGGCACCTCCACGGCATCGAGCGCGGCGGCCCGAAACCCGCGGCCCCGCGCATTCGTGCCATCCGGCCTCGGGATCATCGCTTCGAGCATGAGCGCCGCGTCGTGGGCGGTTCGCGTCAACGGCCCGACGTGATCGAGCGACCATGACAAGGGCACGACACCGGCGCGGCTTACCAAATCGTACGTCGGCTTGAACCCGACGACGCCACACCAGGCGGCGGGCATCCGAATCGAGCCACCTGTATCGCTCCCGAGCGCCGCCAGACACAGGCCGGCCGCCACCGCCACGGCCGATCCGCTCGACGATCCGCCTGATGATCGCTCCAAGTTCCACGGGTTGCGCGCCGGGCCGTAGTCGGGGTGGACGACGCCATAGGCAAACTCGAGCATGTTCAATTTGCCCAGCGGGACCACCCCGGCGTTCGAGAGCGCGCGGACCACGTCGGCATCGCGATCCGGTACACGATGCGCGTAAATGCGCGAGGCGGCAGTGGTTCGCACACCGGCGGTGTCAAAGAGGTCCTTGTACGCGACCGGGATCCCGTGGAGCGGCCCGCGGTCGACGCCGCGCGCAAGTTCCTCCGTGGCCCGCTCCGCTAGGGACATTGCTGCGTCTGATGTCACCGTAATGTAGCTGTTGAGCACACCGTCAAGCTCGTTCACGCGCTTGAGGTACGTCTCGGCGAGGTCACGCGGGGAGAAATGCCCGGCCCGGAATGCCGCCCCGGCCCGCGCCACGGTCATGGCCGACACGTCGATCACGAGGTGGGCTCCGCGGGTCCGAGTTGACCGATTTGAAGGAGCGGCTGCGCGTCGGGGGCGACGCGCGCAGTGAGGCGCTCGCCGTCAACCCTCAGTGCTGCGACGAGTACCTCCACGCGTACGATATCGGCGTCCGTGACCCTGATCCCGCTTGCCGCCAGCACGGCCACGAGGACTTGCCGGGTCATGCGACGGGATCCTCCTGAATCCCGATCGGAGAGCGTTCACTTCGGGGTTCCTAGTGTCGAGTATTCGAGGATGTTACCAGAATTCATGCCGATGAGTCGGACCCCGCCGCCTGGCCGCGATCGCGCGGGCTCCCGGTGCTGTCCGACGCCAGAAGGACGAATTGGCGCACTCCCACGGCGAGCGGGAGCGCCAACAACGCGGACCAGTACGACCAGACACGCCAATGTGCCCACCCCCAGTTACTGGAAAGGACCCAGACGAGCCCGTAGCAGGCAGCGGCTACGCCAAGCGCGATGCAAACTTGGAGCACACGCCGTCGCACTGCATTGCCCCGGACATTGCTCGCTCCTGCCAGCACGGCGATCCACGTCGCGATAAGCCCCGCCAACGCGCTGAATAGCAGGGCTAGGCCGCCTGGAACGCCGTCTCGGCGCGCGACGCTCTTGGACGTAGGGAACAATGTGGCCGCGTCCGACACACCGACACGCGCAACATCGCCGATTGGAGGCGGACGTGAATCCCACAGCACAGCTCGGCCTGGCGGGTGTACGGGTGACTGCCTCGCGCTTTGCTATCGCGGTAACGGCGTGGTGAACTGGCAACGGCCTCGGGCCGGCGGGAGCAGCGACGGGGCGCTACTGACACGGATCGTGCGCCGGGCGTTCCTGCGTGCTGCCGCCGGGGTCGTGGCGACGGCCGCGCTGCCGCGCGCAGCTTCGGCTCGCTCATTCGATCTGCGCCTGGCCACCGCGACGGGAGTCCTCTACGGCACGCTGGACCTTCCGTCGCGGACGCCGGCGCCGGTCGTGTTGATTATCCCTGATTCCGGGCCAACCGATCGTAACGGCAACAGCGGTCAGATCCGCGGCAACACTTACGAACTGCTCGCTTCGGCATTGACGGCCAATTCCATCGCCGCCGCCCGCTACGACAAGCGCGGCATCGGCGAGAGCGCCGCGGCCATGGTGGCGGAGCGCGATCTGCGCTTCGAGACGTATGTCGACGACGCCGCCGCGTGGCTACGCCGATTGGAGTCTGATAGGCGGTTTTCCAGGATCGTCGTCGCCGGGCACAGCGAAGGATCACTGGTCGGCATGATCGCCGTACAGCGGGGGCCGGCCAACGGGTTCGTCAGCCTGGAGGGCGCCGGGCGCCCGGCGCCGGCGATTCTGCGGGAGCAACTCAAGCCCAAGCTGCCGCCGGGGGTGTACGCGCAGGCCGACAGTATCATCGCCCAGTTGGAGCAGGGTCATACCGTTGCTCGCGTGCCGGCGGAACTTGTTCCCCTGTTCCGACCGTCGGTCCAGCCGTATCTCATCTCGTGGTTCCGATTTGATCCGGCCGTGGAGATCGCGAAGGTCAGCGTGCCCGTGACCATCGTGCAAGGCACGGCGGATGTGCAGGTCGGGATGGCCGATGCACAGGCGCTCGCACGCGCCGATCCGGCCGCCCGGCTCGTCATCGTCGACGGGATGAACCACGTTCTGAAGCACGCGCCCGACACATCGTCGCAGGCCGCGATCGTACGGGGTTACGAGGATCCCGCGCTCCCCATCGATCCTCGCGTGGTGGACGCGGTTGTCGCGTTGGCTCGACAATAAATTGCCCGCGGCCGCAAACAACCGCCCGCCCCGATGAATCTGGGGCCCGTTTGCGGTCCATATCGGTGAAGCATGATCCGTACGCCGCATGAGATCGCTGATGACGCGCCAGCGGGTGCGAGGCGCGGACGAGACTGAATAGGCGGGAGAAATCTCAGACGGGCGCAGCGACGACGTAGACGAGGGCGGACCCCTCGACGGTGCAGATCTGCGGCCGCATCAGCATCATGGCTGTCTGCTCAAACGGCGCGGTGAACGTCTGCAACTCGGCGAGCGTGTGAAGGTCGAGGATCTTCCCCATTTCCGTGCCTCCGGGCACGATCGTGCCGACCGCATCCTCGCGGAGCGTGGGAACGAAGATTCCGCCGACCTTGGCACGCATCGGCGTAGTCGGGCCCACGTCGACCGCCTTGCCGGCCGGCGCCGGCGGCGTGTCCAGCGCCAGGACGCCGCAATTGGACAGGGCGCGTTTGAGCCCCGCCACATTGCGCTCGGTCCAGTACATCTCCCGGCTCGAGCGACCACCCACCTCGACGTTCACGACCTTGATGCCGAGCGAGCGGGCGTAGGTGGTCAGGCCCCCGCGCTTGTCCGGGGCCTCCCGAATAAACGGGGCGCCGAGGTCGGCGGCCAGCTGTTCCGAGCCGGCGAAGCGCTTGACGAACGCGTTGATGCACCACGTGCCGCCGCCGTGAAGATCGATCACGACATCGTTGTCGGCGATCAGCGGCGCCAGCACCGCGGCGAGACGCTCGGTATGCGAGCCCTCCTGGTTGCCGGGAAATACGCCGTCCAGATCGATCGCGTTGGGGGAGTCGATCCACGAGTTGCGGCGCTCGACCTCCGCGGCCAGCGCATTGGCCGTGAAGATCACGCGCAGACGCCCGGCGAGAGCGTTGGCCGGCAGCAGGCACAGCATCTTGATCGCCAGCGCCGACCACGGGCCCTCATCGCCGTGCGTGCCCGCCACGAGCGTTGCCCGCGGGCCGGCGGTCCCGGCTTCGCCGTACTTCAGCGGGATGTATTGGGCGGCCGCATGGCCGGTGACCCGCAACTCACGCCATTCCAACGCCTCGTAGATCGCGTCCACGTATCCTCCCGCTCGTTCGTACGGGCTAGTCGGGGTACCGGCTGTACCACTCCTGGCGCGCGCGGAAGTCCTCAGGGTATAGGGTAACCTTCTCGGGCCGGAACTCGAATGCGTCGCCCTCGCGCGCGATCGTCTCAACGATCCTTCCCGCGTCAAACCGGTATCCGCTGAACCGGCGCGGCGGCTGCCCGGCGAGCCACACCCACCCCTTGCCGAGCTCCACGGGATCCGCCCACTGCGCGCGCACGTCCGACGGTGCCCGGTCGGATTCCTCCCACGTCATGCGCGTCGGCTTAATGCGCGCACCCGGCCCGATCGTGTTCACTGCGATGTTGTGCTCGGTGGCCTCGAGCGAGAGCGCCTTGACGAACCCCTCGACCCCGTGCTTGATCGCGCAGTAGGCAATCTCCTTCTTATAGCCGCGGATGCTCGAACCGCTGGCGACGCCGATGATGTGGCCGCCGCCCTGCGCTTTCATCTGACTCCACGCGGCGTGGGCGCAGTTGAACAGCCCCCCGATTCCGACGTCGAGCTGGCGAGACCACTCGCCCGGCGTGGTCTCATCGAAGGTGATCAGCGGCATGTAGATCGCGTTGTGCACCACCACGTCGAGGCGCCCCCAGCGGTCCACGATCTCCCCGACCGTGCGCTCGCACTCGCGGAGATCGGCAACGTCCAAGCGGCACGTGCGGAACACCGCGCCGTCGGCGGCGAGGTCGCGTTCGCACCGTGCGAGTTCATCGCCGTTGACGTCCGCGGCGCAGACCGCGGCTCCTGCGAGCCCAAAGGCGCGCGCAATTCCCCACCCAAGGCCCCGCGCTGCGCCGGTCACCAGCACCGCCCGATCCCGAAGACGCATCACGATCGCTTCCTTTCACCGCGCCTAGGGCGCATCAGAGAACATGCAGCTTATTCTCGGCGCCGACGGCCGGGGTGCGGAATGTTGGCGCGCACGGCGCCGAACGGAAACTTTCATCGAGAAAAACTTCAAGATTAGGCGAGGCACTTACTTGGGCAGTTCCAGGATCACCTCCTTCGAACAAAGCGGTAACAATGCCGGGGGGACGGGCCGGCGTAACCGGCCCATCCCCGCGTATTTGTGCGGCGCCGTCCCGAGAGAGCGGCCCGCTACATCTTCCCCGTGAAGAGTGAAAATACCGCGCCCTGCGCGTCCTGACACACCGAAAAGCGGCCGATGTTCGGGATGTCTGTCGGAGGCTGAAACACCTTGCCTCCGAGCGTCGTGACCTTCTTCGCCGAGTCGTCGACGCTCGCGACGGCAAAATACGTGGCCCAGTGAGGCGGCACATCCTTGAGACGCGGCGGTCGCGCCATCATGCCGCCGACCTGCTTGTCGCCGGCCTTGAAGATCGTGTACGAACTGCCGCCGCCCATGTCCACCGCTTCAGACGCCCACCCGAGCGTCGCCTTGTAGAAGCGCCCGGCCGCCTCGGTGTCCGGCGTCATCAACTCGTCCCAGCACATCGCGCCGGTCTCGTTGATCAGATCCGCGCCCGGGTGCGTCTTGGCCTGCCAGATCGCGACCTTCGCGCCCGTCGGATCTTCAATGAGGGCCATCCGGCCCACGTCCATGACGTCCATCGGCGGGTAGGGGACCTTTCCGCCGCTCTGGGAGGCTTTCTTTGCGACCTCGTCGGCGCTCGTCACGTTGACGAAAGGCATCCAGTGTGTCGGTACCCCCTGCGCGAGCATCTCCTTGGTCAACTTGGCGAGGCCGCCGACGCTGCGTCCCTTCGACCGGATGAACGTGTACGTCTGATCCGGACCGGCCGGCATGTCCTCGAACTCCCACCCGAACAGCCCGCCGTAGAAGCGCTTGGCCGCAGCCGGGTCGGGAGTGCTCAGACTGGTCCAGGAAAACACCCCGTGCGCATACTTGGTGCCGGTTGCCACAATCCACCTCCCTTGGTTCGATCTCGTACTATAGACGAACAGCCGGGCTGGAATCGACACCTCCTTGCTCTAATGGAAGCAGCAAAAGACACGCCTACGCCGTTGACGAAGAGATCCGGGGTCTTGAACGCCGCCCATACCGGCCTGGGCACGCCACGCTCCCGCCTCCGCGAGCCGGAATGCGCGTTCTTGTAGTAGAGTCACCGACTTCCGCCCATCACTCGCATGTCGAGCCAAGCAGGCTCGTGAGCATCACGAAGAGAGCACCGTTCCGGGCTCGATGTGCGCAAGCAACGCGTCGTATTGTCGACTACGAGGACTGGCTTGTCTAATTGCGCAGGCTGCCGGCTCGTCCCCAGCATCGAAATGCTGCCTTTGTGCCCTGCTTTTCGCGCCAGCGAGCGGGCGGAATGCCTTCCCAACTGCGGAACGCGCGAACGAAGGAGTTTGCGTCCTGGTACCCCAGAAGGTACGCGGCTTCTCTCAGCTCGAGGGCAGGGCTGTTCAGATAGTGGCGGGCCAGCTGGTGGCGAGCTTCCTCCAGAACGCGCTGGAAGCTGGATCCAGCGTCTTGCAGGCGCCGCTGCAGAGTTCGAGGACTCATGTGGAGCGCGTCGGCGACATCGTCGATGCTGGGGCGGCGGCCCGTGAGTTTTTGCCGTATCGTTCCGCGGACGCGCTCGACGAAATCTCCGTCGCCGTTTTGCTCCGTCAGTTCCTCCTCGAGCTGCGGGGCGAGCATCGCAAGCAGCTCGGCATTGCGGGTCACAAACTGCCGTCCGGCGTCGGACGCGCGAAACACGATCGCATTGCGGGGAGCTCCGCAGACCACGCGACAGCCAAAGTGGCGCTCGATAGTGTTCACGTGCGGGCGAGGTTGCACGAACTCGACGCGCAAGGGCGCAAGACAGGTGCCGGTGCCGTGGCGGGCGACTGAGAGCACCCAGGCCAGGCAGCATTCGTTCAGCACCTGAGGCTCGACCTCTTCGGCGAGAAGCCAACGGAACTGGATGCTCCACTCGTCGCCGTCCATCTGCTGCAAAATTTCCTCCGGGCAAGTGAGTTGTTTGTAGCGCGCCATTTGTCGCACGGCCGATCCGAGATTGTCCGCCGAGAGAGCGGCGAGCGATATAGGCTGAAAGCGTTCGACCTTGCTCTCCGCGCCGAGCGCGACGCCGATCCCGGGGTCGGCGCTGACTTCGCCCATGGCGCGCCAGAGGGCGAAGAATTCCTCCGTCGTGAGGAGCACGCGCGGTTGATCGAGAAGGCCCTGGGGAAGACCGGCCCTCCGCAGGACTGCTGAGGCGCGGACTCCCAGTTCGTCCAACTTGAGAAGCAGGCTGCCTGAGACACAAAAGTGTTTGCTCATCGATTACTCCGTCCCGGCGATGCCCTCGTGAGTGCGGGATTCAACGCCATGCTGAGGCCATCGCCGATGATGTTCAACAGGAGCACCAGCAGGAAAATCGCCGCGCCGGGGAATGTCGGCACCCACCACGCCGTCGTTGCGTACTGCAGCCCGTTGCTGAGCATGCCGCCCAGGCTAATCACGTTCGGGTCGCCGACGCCAAGGAAGCTGAGGGAGGCCTCGCTCAGGATTCCATACGACATCAGCAACGACATCAACGCCAGGACCGGAGGAAGCGCGTTCGGCAAGATCTCTTTGAGGACGATCCGACCGTTGGAGGCGCCCGCGGCCCGGGCGCTCTCCACAAATTCCGCGGTCTTGAGCGAGAGCACCTCGGCGCGTGCGATCCGGGCGATCTGCGGCCAGCCGGTGAGCCCCAGCAGCATGACCACCGTGATCACACGGCCGCCAAACAGAAACGCGACGATCAACGCAAGAAAGAAACCCGGGAGGATCAGCAGCGCGTCGGCCGTGCGCATGAGCAGGTGCTCGACCCACTCTCCATAGTAGCCCGCCGCAAGTCCACAGGCGAGTCCCACCGACATCGCGATCGCGGCGACCGCGAGCCCCACGATAAACGATGTCTTGATCCCGTATGCGATACGCGTGAGCACGTCGCGGCCGAGATAGTCCGCACCGAACGGATGCGCGGCCGAGATGGGCCGCAGCGTGTCGCCCGTCATGGCGTTGGGATCGCCCGGCAGGATGGCTGGCGCGAGCGCGCCCACGGCACCGAGCATCAGCAACAGCACGAGCGCGACGAGCGGCACCCGCTGCCGGCTGAGCGCCCTCCACACAGAGCGGAGCCGGCGAAACCGCCCGCCGTCCGCGGCCGCCGGCGGAGCTTCCCGGCCGGGCGCGATTGCCGCGCTACGCAAAGCGGATCCGGGGATCGATGACCGCGTACGCAAGGTCCACCGCGAGGTTCGCGAGGATCACCGCGGCGCCGACGATGAGGAAAAATCCAAGCACCACGGGGTAGTCGTGCTGCAGAATCGCGGTATAGATCACCCGGCCCGTGCCTGGCCACGCGAAGACGATCTCCGTCATCACAGCGCCGGCGAACATGGTGCCGAGCTGGACGCCGAGCACGGTGACGACGGACCGCATCGCGTTCCGCAGTGCGTGCCGGTAGAACACCTGGAACTCCGACAGGCCCTTCATGCGCGCGGTCAGGAGGTAGTACTTCCGCGACTCCTCCAGGACCGATGCACGCGTCAATCGTGTGAAGGACGCTGAATACCACCAGGCGAGCACGCCGAGCGGGAGCACCATGTGCCACATAATGTCCGCCACCCGGGCGAGGCCGCCGCCGGCATCGCCGAGCGTGGCCATGCCCTGCGTCGGGAACCAATGGAGCCGGCTCGCGAAGACCACGATGAAAATGACGCTCAACCAGAACGGCGGCGTCGCGTAGCTCACCAGTGAGACGGCGCCGATGGCATAATCGGCGCCCGTGCCCGGCCGGCGTGCCGCCGCGATCCCCAGCGCGATCCCGAACACCGCGGCAAGCAGGACGCTGGGGATCATCAGCAGCAACGTGTTCGGCAGCGACTCCCCAAGAATTGCTGCGACGGGTTGGAAATTGATCTGCGAGTACCCTAGATTGCCGCGCAGAATGTTGCCCATATAGGCGGTGTACTGGACCCACAAGGGACGGTCGAGCCCCCAGGCATGGCGGAGCTGGGCCAGCACCTCCCCGCTGACGGCCTGGCCGCCGTAGAGATACGTCACCGGGTCACCCGGCGCCACGTGGATCAGGGCGAACGCCGTGCTGACGACCAGTCCGATCAGCACCAGGCTCTGGACGAGCCTTCCCGCGACGTATCGATAGGTCATCGGTGCGGCTCCCGGCCAGGCGCCCCGCGCTAGCTCATCGGCGCGCCGAGCCTTCCCACGTCTCGACGACGTCGGACGAACGGACCGGAATCGCCAGCCGGCGCAGGAACCGCATCGCATCATCGTGATACTGCGGCTCCATCGGCCCGACGCAGTCCTCCGGCACGACCGGGAAAAACCCGGCATTCAACGCGTGCCAGGCCGTGGGCAGGATGCCGACCTCCGTCGCGATTCCGGTGTGGACCAGGGTTCGGACGCGGTTGAGGCGCAGAAACAACTCGAGCGGCGTGCCGATGAACGCGTCGACGCGGAATTTTCGGATAATAACCTCGCCAGGCTGGGGCTTCAGCTCGTCGATAGTGGCCCACCCCGGCGTGTCTTCGACCAGGCCTTCCAACGCCGTCCGCTGCCCGGGATCCGTCAGCCGCTTGTAGTCAGACCGGATGCGCATGTCCGTGTAGCTGCCGAAGTCCGGCAGGTTCGTGTACTGCGTGTACATCACCCGAACGCCATGCCGCCGCGCGTCGCCGAGAAACCGGACGAGCACCGGCAGGATCTTGCTCACGTCGATGCGCCGGCCAACCTTGTCGTACGCCCAACCCGCCGCGGTATTGTCCTTTTGCATGTCATGCACGATCACGACGGTGTGCCGCGGATTGACGATCTCCGACAACGACTCCGGAATTTCGCGTCCCCGAAACGTCAGCATGGTGGCGCCTCGATCACCCAGTGATCCGCGCGTTTTCGACGGACTCCATCGTGCCAGTCAATGAGTCGACGCTGTGCAGCCCGGTGATCCGACTGTACCAGAGATCGATGCCGTCAGCGGTGTAGAGCGGAATGATCGGCACTTCCTCGTGCACGACCTCTTGAATCTTGACGTACAGCGGAGCCCGCTTGGCGCGGTCCGTTGTTGCCCGCGCCTGTGGGATCCACGCCGTGACTTGCGGATTGTCCCAGGCTGAGAAGTCGGTGCCGCCCACGTGGGCATTCTTGCCGTTGACGTACTCGCAGATCGCCGCGGGATCCATCTGCTTCGAAATGAACAGCGTCCAAACGCAGGCGGCCGTGTCCTGCTGGCGGATACGGCCGATGTACTCGCCATAGGTGTATGTCTTGATGTCGGCAGCGATCCCGACAGTCCGTAGCATTTCCCGAAGCGCTTCGGACAACTGGACGCGAAAGCCTTCCGTGGCCAGGATGGTCACCGGAAACCGCGTACCGCCCTTGCGCGGGAAGCCCGCCTCGTCGAGCAGCGCGTTGGCCTTCTCCACGCTGTGGTCGTACGGCTTGATGTTCGAAGCGTGCGCCCATTTGGTCGCCGGCGTATCCGCCACCAGGGTCTCTTCGGGTTTGCCGAATCCGAACAAGAGCGACTTGACGATGAAGGCCTTGTCGATCGCGTGAGCCAGCGCCTGCCGCACCTTCACGTTGTTGAACGGCGGCTTCGCCGTGTTGACAAACAGATTCTGCACCCAGTTCTGCTCGAACACGGTCGCAACCACGCCCGGGGGCTTCGCATCGAGGATCCTCCGCATCTGATCGTATGGAGGCCCACCGGGAATACCCTGGGATAGGACGACGTCGAGGTCGTGGTTCAGGAATGAGAGCAGGCCCGTTGAGGCGTCAGGTGCGACTTTGAAGAAGACCTGATCGACGTATGGCTTTGGCTTCCGGAAGTAGTTAGGATTGCGGACGAAACTGATGTGGTCGCCGTGCTGCCATTCCGTCACGATGAACGGCCCCGATCCGACCGGTGCATGCAGGTACTTGTTGGTGTGGGGATCGCCGTTCGACCAGAGGTGGGCCGGCAGGATGCCCATCGGCGAAACGAGCGGCATCATGAGCACGTTCGGCCCGTCGAACCGCAGTACGGCCGTGTACTTGTCCGGCGTGTCGACGTTCTTCAAGTTCGACACGAAACTGCCGAGCGTCGAGCCCAACTTCGGGTCGACGAGCATCTCGTACGTAAACTTGACGTCGTCCGACGTGAGCTCGGTCCCGTCGGTGAACTTGATGCCGGGAATCAGCTTGAACGTGAACGTGTCGCCGTTCTCGTTCACCGTCCAGGAGCTCGCCACGCCCGGGACGGGTTGCCCCGACGGGCCGACATCGACCAACCCGTTGTATACCATGCGGTTGGTCTCCGGCCAGTTCGTCGACTCCAGCACGGGGTTGAAGCCGTAGACCGGCTCGCTTTGCAAGATCCGCAGCACATTGGGTGCGGCACCGTACGCCGGGGCGCGCTCCGCGAACCAGGCGAATGACCCCGCTGCCAGGCCAGCCGCGGCCGCCGTGGTGGATCCCAACAACCGCCGTCTCGTCAGCCGCGCGACGGCGCGCTCCGCTTCGTCCTGCCCGCGGCCGCTCACACCCGCACCGCCCGATCCGCGGCCTCCTTGATCTGCCGCGCGCGCTCGGGCCCGACGATCGGCTCAAGACTGGTTGACGTGCCGCCGATGCCGAACACGTTGATCGCGGGTTCGCCGGTGGCCCGCAGAATGTACCGGTAGCCCCTGGGCAGGTAGATCTGCTCACCCTCGCGGACGACGACATCGCCGCGGTCCCCGTCCTGACCCTCCCAGATCAGGCGGATGCTGCCCTTGGCCACGTAGAACGACTCCTCGCTCTTGCCCTCCCATTTGAGGTCCGCCATGTCGGGCTCGTGGTGGCAAACGCCCATGCGGAGGGCTTCGCTGCCGACGGTTTCGTGGCACACCAGGTAGCGGGTATGCATACCCTTGGTCAGGTCCGTCGGAGGAATGTCCGCGGTCTTCAACTTGACGACTTTCGGCATCCTCTTCGCTCCCTTCTGCGCGGCCGCGCAAACGCGATTGACTACCGCTTCTGCCGATCGGGCTGCAGCAGTCCGCCGATGCTCCAGTTCTCCCGCTTGACCTCGTCGATGATGACGTGCACGGCGTCGGCCGGGTTGCCCGTGACCCGCGCCACCACCTCGGTCACACCCCGCACCAGTTCGCGCTTCTGATCGAGCGTCCGCCCCTCGTACATCTCGATCCTGACGACCGGCATAGAGGTCCCCTCCCGTGGTCGGACATCGCGTGTCAGTGCGTTGCCGCGCCCACGCGCGGCACGACGTCGGTCACAAATCGCCGGAGGACGTCGCCTACCGCGCCGCCCGGCACGGCGTGGGGTCGCACGATCAGACGCGACACTCCTGGCCGGATCGCGGACGCCAGCTGCCCGGCGACCTGCGCCGGATCGCCGGCTAGGACCGTACGCGTCACTGCCTCGGGGGGCAGCAGATGGCCCGCGTCCGCCGCGGCCCGCAGATCCCGCCGCGCCGCGATCTCGACGAACGCCTCGGGCAGCGTGATGCCGAGGCGTTCCAGGTAGTCCCAATGGCCGTAGCCGGCGGCGATCCGCATCGCGACCCGCCGGCGCATGACTGCCTCGGCGTCGGCGGCGTTGTCCGCGATGCACATCTCGAAGCGCAAGACGACATCGACCTGCTGGAGGGGCCGCCGGCTCTTTTCCGTACCCCGCTTCACGCAGTCGAGATAGAAATCGACCGCGGAGGGCATCGCCGTATTGGCAATCATCACGCCGTCCGCGACTTCGCCGGCCAGCTCCGTGATGCGGACGCCCTGCGTTGCAAAATAGATCGGGATCTCGGCCCGGACCGGCGTGAACTGCAGCCTGCCGCCGGCGAGGGAGATCACCTTCCCTTGGAACGTTACTTCCTCGCCTCGCAGGAGCCGGCGGATGAGCGTGACGGCCTCGCGCAGGGCCGCGACCGGATGCTCCGCCCGAATGCCGAGTTCTCGAAAGCCCGTCGACCCGACGCCGAGACCCAGCAACGCCCGGCCGCCGCACATCTCATCCAAGGTGCAAATCGTCGACGCCGTCACTGCCGGATGCCGCGAGTACGGATCCGTGACTCCTGGGCCCAGGCGGATCTTCCGCGTATTCGCCGCGATCGCCGCGAGGCCAAGATAGCACTCGCGAAACAAACGGATATCGGTATACCAAACCTGGTCGTACCCGAGGGCCTCGCTGAGCTGCGCGAGGGCAACGAGCTCAGTCACCGGATACTCGGCGTTCAGCAACACGCCTAACGCCAGCGTCATCCCCGACCTCTCTCGGCGTTTAGGCAATAGTATAGAAGTGTGCGGACGCGCCCGATATGCAAAACGCGCCAAATGGCGTGTTTTGCATATACCTCGTCACAATTCAAGACAGTTCGCGCTGGACGGAGAGCTACTGGTCCCTTATCACGGAAGCGAGGGGTCCGGGGTGCGGCGTCAGCCGCCGCTGCAGATCTGGCCCGGCGTCTTGAGCGGCACGTCCTCGAGGCCGTTGGCCGCCAGCGCCTTCCGCCACTCGCCGGTCGAGTGCATCGTCGCCAGCTCTCGATCCAGCGCCGCGGCGAGGCCACGGTTGGCGCACCCCACGATGTTGTAGGCGTTGTTCGAGAGCATCGACTCGGGGATCGTGAAGTCGCCGGGGTGCAGCGGGTGCGCCACGACGTTGGGGGAGTCGCTCAGCGGCGGCGCGTGGATGACCATGTTGCCGTTGACGTATCCCTGGATCTGGCCGTTCAAGAGGGCCTGCCCGACCGTCGTCTGATCCGGGAAGAGCGCCGCGCCGGACGGCGACCAGGCCTGAAGAGGGGCCGCCCACACGAACCCCACCACCGTGCCCACCTTCTGTCCGTTCATGCTCTCCGGGCCGGTGTAGGGGAACGACTTCAACGTGTAGATGACGGCGCGGCTGACGAAGAACGGATATGTGTAGTAGACGTGCTTCGCGCGCTCCTGCGTGTAGAAGACGTATGTCCCCGCGTCGATCTTGCCCTGCTCCACCGCGAGAATCATCGACGAGAAGGTGGTCTGGTACAGCTTGAGCTTCAACGAGTGATCGCGGACGAACGCGTTGAACAGCGCGCCCTCCTGGCCGCCCATGGTGTCTCCAGGACTGATGATGATGACCGGCAGCACGGTGCCGTAGGTGCCGACCGTCAGATAGCCGGGGTTCACCAGCCGAAAGGCGGTTCCCTGAGGCAGGGCCGGCGACTGAAGAACGCCGAGCGCGCTCGCCAACAACACGACGGCCAGGACTCGCAGACGCATCATTCGCGGCACCCCCTTGTCTGCCTGCAATTGCCCGCGTGTTCTCCCGCGCCGCGCCAAAGACCTTGCCGCGACGAGCCGCCGCCACAGAATTTCGAGACCGACGGGATCGAGGCCGCCCCGCGCGGCGGCGGGCCCCAACTTAGGCGACGGCCGGGATCACGTCGCGGGCGAACCGATCCATCTGCGTGATCGCGCCGGCCGCGTTCGGCGAGAAGAAGATGGCGCAGATCTCGGTGACGCCGGCCGCGGTGTAGTCCTTGAGGCGCTTGGCGATCTGGTCCGGCGTGCCGATCAGATTGGCTTCGCCCTCGCGGCGCCGCGCCGCTTGCCCCGGCTTCATGTTCGGCAGCGACGCCCGGAAGTTGGCCTGCGCGGCCTCCTCGGAATCGGCCAGGCTGATGTAGAACTGCCGCGCGATCTCCATGGACGCGGTCCGGCCCCGCGTCTCGAGCATATAGCGATGAATCTGGGCAATCAGCTCGCGCAGGTGGTCTGGCAGCACGTGGCTGTCGATCCAGCCCTCGCCCCACCGCGCGACGCGCCGCAGGACGCCCTCGGCCTCGCCGGCCATGAAGATCGGGAGCGGGCGCTGGACCGGCTTGGGGGAGGTCTCGACGTCCTCGAACTTGGCGAACCGCCCGGAGAAGCTCGCCTTGCGGTCGCTCCAGAGCGTGCGCAGCGCCTGGACGAACTCGTCCATCATCTCACCGCGGTTGTACGCGCGGAGATCCCCACGCTGGCGCCGGTACTCGTCGAGCGCGCCCCCGAGGCCGATGCCCAGCGTCATGCGGCCGTTCGACAGCGCGTCCAGCGTGGCAACCTGCCGGTTCAACAGGATCGGGTGATGGTGCGGCAGGACGATGGTGCTCGTCACGAACCGGATGCGGCGGGTCAGCGCCGCGAGATAGCCGATCGTCACCAGCGGGTCGTAGTAGTTCGGCGGGTTGTCGAAGCGCTCCGCGACCCGGGGTTCCGTCTGCATGAACTCGTTGAACCACAGCGAGTAGAAACCGAGGGACTCCGCGGCCGTCGCGACATCGCGCATCCAGGCGACGTCCACCGACTGAATCGGGTTGAGCCGTCCCTCCCGGCAGTTCGGTACTCCCGTGCTGAATTTCAGCGCCACGGGCCTAACCCCCGGCCCGCTTGATCGTGATGGTCTTATCGCCCTCGTCGTGCATCCGTTCCAGCACCGCGAGCATGGCCGCCTGATTCCGGACGAGGCGCGCGATGCGCGTGCCGTACTGCACGCCGAGCACGGTCCGGTACTCCGCGGCGCCGTAGCTGAGCAGCACCTCGCCCGCGTCGGGCCGTGCAACGAGCGCCCCGGGGTAGATCGAGCAGACGCCGTGCTCCAGGCCGTCGACCGACCGCAGCCGCTCGACGCTGAAGCCGCACGCGCGCCCGGACCAGATGGTGTGCGTCAATGCCGTCGTGATCGGGAGCGCGTCCCAGAACGCGGCGGTGGTCCGCGGCGCCCGGTCTTCCAGAAGCTCCGCCTCGGCGACGACACCGTCCACTTCGATCTGCACCGTCTTCATCGGCTCTCCTCGCGCGCCAGGCGGATCGGCTTCCCGCCTTCGGCGCGCGTCGCCCGCACCTTGGCGAAAAACGCGTCCACGTTGGTCTCGATGGTGGCGAGATGGCAGGCCCAGGTTGCGGGGCGCACGTGGTCGCGCGCCTGCGCCTGCCCGTAGGAAAAGGCCACCTCGCCGTGTTCGGGACGAAACCCGATGCTCGCCGGGGGGTAGATGCTGATCCGATTCTCGATCGGCTGGGTCTTGTCGGCGAGCTTCCGGATGAGGATGTACCCGGCCTCGCCGCCCCACCGCACGTGCCGAAGCGTCTCCTCGACCGGCAGCGCCGCCCAGAACTTGGCGACCGTCTCGGGCGCGGCCTCCTCGTTGAGCCGCGCGACCGCCTCCACACCGTCCAGCGTGAGCCGAATCCGCTTGGGCATCAGCGTCCCTCCGCCAGCCGCAGGCGGATCGTCGTTCGGCCCTTCGCCGCGGTGGCCGCGAGCGCGTCCAGCACCGCCCCGGCCCCGGGCTCCAGTTCGCCGACCGGCGTGACCTGCCGGCGCCCGTCCGGCCATCGGTACTCCGCGTCGCCGTAGGCGATCAGCAGCTCGGCCCCCGGCGCGCCCGGGGCGGGAGGCCGCACCGCCAGCACGCCCGGGTAGATGGACACCACCGGCGACTCGAGACCGCTCACCCCGGCGATTGCGCCCTTCGACACGTCGGCAAAGCAGGCGCTGCCGGACCACTTGCAGTGCTGCAGCGGAGCCTCGAGCGGGAGCGACTCGAGCAGGGCGGCCACCGTCTGGGGCGCCAAGTCGTCCCACAGCGCCACGCGGGCGGAGGCCCCCGAAACCGTCAGTTCGATCGACGTGCCGCGGCGGTCGTCGCCGGTCTTCTCAGCCATGCCGCGCCCTCCTCTACCCGCCGCTGCAGATCTGCGTGGGGTTTTTGAGCGGCGCATCCGCCGCCGGGCCCAATTGAAGGTCCGTGAGGCCCTTCTGCCATTCACCGCTCGCGTGCAGCTTTGTGATCTCCTCGTTCAAGGCGGCGGCCATGCCGGGGTTCTTGCAGTTGACGATGTTGTACGCGATGTTCGAGAGCACCGACTCGGGGAACCCGAAGTCGCCCGGGTGCAGCGGATGCGCCACGGCTTTGCCGTTAAAGGGCGCCTCGAGAATGGTGTTGCCGGGGCCCAGCCGTTCGAAGCCGTTGATATAGCCCTGGACCTGGCCGTTGAGCAGCGCCTGGCTCACCGTCACTTCGTCCGGGAACAGCCCCACGCCCGAGGGCGACCACTTTTGAAGATACGGCGCCCACACGTAGCCGATGACGGTTCCCACCTTCTTCCCCGCCATGCTGTCGGGACCGGTATACTGGAATGACGGCAGCGTGGCGATGAACGCGTGGGTGACGTAGAACGGATACGCATAGTACACGTGCTTCGCCCGCTCGGCCGTATAGAAGACGCCCTCGCCGGCGTCCACCTTGCCCTGTTCGACGGCCAGGATCATCGAGGCGAACGTCGTCTGGAAGAGCTTCAGCTTCAACCCGTGGTCTTTCACGAAGGCGTTGTAGAGCATCCCGTCCACGCCGCCGAGCTCGTCGCCGGGGCCCACCACGATTTCCGGCGGCAGGGAGCCGTGCGTGGCGACGGTGAGGTAGCCCGCGGTCACCAGATGGTAGCCCGCCGGCTGCGCCGCGGCCCGCGACCCGGGACCGCCGAGCGCGCCCCACGCCAGCAGCGCTGCAATCGCCATCGCAAACCCGATTCGTCGACGCATACGCCCTCCTTGTTTTCGGTTTCGCTCCGCGGACGCGTCTGCAACGCGGACGCGTCCGCAACGTGGACGCGTCAGCGCGCGGCCGGCAGGCCCTGCGCGGCCGCCTTCCGGAGGCGCGGCAGCACCTCCTCGCCGTAGAGCTTGAGAAACCGCTTCTGGTCCGGGCCGGGCGCGTGGAAGATCAGATGGGTAAACCCCAGCTTCAGATACGGCATGATTTGCTCGACCTGCTGCTCGGGATCGCTCGACACGAGCCACCGGCTCGCGGCGCGCTCGAGCGGAAGCGCATCCGCCCTCCGCTCCATCTCGATCGGATCCTCGACGCCGACCTTCTCTTCCTGCGAAAGGGCGAGCTGCGCCCAGTGGCGCGTATCCTCCAGCGCCCGCTGCCGGTCGCGGTCGAACGACACCTTCATCTCGATCGTCAACTCGATGCCCGACAGACTGCGCCCGGCCTTCTCCGCGGTTTCCTTCACGGCAGGCAGCAGCGTGTCTGCGTACAGCGCCATGCCTTTCCCGCTGGTGCAGATGAAGCCGTCGGCCACGCGGCCGGCCAATTTGGCGGCGGCCGGCCCCGAGGCGGCGATGTAGAGCGGCACCGGGGTCTCGGGCCGGTCATAGATCGTGGCGTTGTGGGTCCGGTAGTAGGTGCCTCCGTACGTCACCCGCTCTTCGGTCCAGAGGCGCCGCATGAGCTCGGCCGCCTCCTTTATCCGCGCGAACCGCTCTTTCTGATCGGGCCAGGCGATGCCGAGCGGCACCTCGTTCATCGATTCGCCGGTCCCGATGCCCAGCCAGACGCGGCCCGGGAACAGGCAGGCCAGCGTCGCCGACGCCTGCGCGACGATTCCCGGGTGGTAGCGGAAACTCGGGGTGACGACGCTCGTGCCCATTTCGATCCGGCGGGTACGCGCCCCGACCGCGCCCAGCCAGGCGAAGCAGAACGGCGCGTGGCCGCCGTGGTGACGCCACGGCTGGTAGTGATCGCTGACCGCCACGCTGTCGAAGCCGCACTCCTCCGCGAATACCGCGAATTCCAGCAGGTCCTTGGGACCGAACTGCTCCGCCGACGCCTTATATCCCAGCTTGATCATGCCGCGTGTCACCCTCCTCGTCTGCTGTGCCGTCCGGCCGCGTACCGGCGCCGCCGCCTCGGCCGTGCGCGCCCGTCGAGACCGCGGCGCCGCGCCGTCATCTGTGGGCTCCATCCTCCGCGCGTCACCGCCTGGCTCCCACTCTCAAGATGTCCCGGGTCCGCTGGGACCGTGCCGCGGAGAACATCGTCTCGGCGGCGCCCTCTTCCACTACCGCGCCGTGCTCCATGACGACGACCCGGTCCGCGACATCGCGGGCGAAGCTCAGCTCGTGGGTCACGATGACCATCGTCATGCCGTCCTCGGCGAGCCTGCGCATCAGATTGAGCACTTCGTCCACCATCTCCGCGTCCAGCGCGGAGGTCGGCTCGTCGAAGAGGATCAGGTCGGGCCGCATCGCGAGGGCCCGGGCGATCGCCACTCGCTGCTTCTGGCCGCCGGACAGCGTGCGGGGGTGCGCCGTGGCGAACCGTTCGAGGCCCACGCGGGCCAGAAGCTCCATCGCCCTTTTCTCGGCCGCGGCCTTCTCCTCATGCAGCACGTGCCGCGGCCCCAGCGTGATGTTCCGCAGCGCCGTCAGGTGCGGGAACAGCTCGAAGTGCTGGAACACCATGCCGATCCGGCTGCGGTACCTGCCGACGTTGACCTTGACGCCCCCCGGCCATTCGCCGATGTGCGCGCCCTTGTAAAACAGCTGTCCGCACGTCGGCTCGACGAGCAGGTTGAGACACCGCAGCAGCGTGGTCTTCCCCGACCCGCTCGGCCCGACGATGCATACCTTCTCGCCCCGCCGGACGCTGAAGTCGACGCCGTGCAGCACCTCGCTCCGGCCGAACCGCTTGTGGAGGCCGCGGGCTTCGAGCAGCGGTCCTGCGCCCGCGGCGGCGTCGAGACCGCCTATCGTCTTATCCGTGCGCATGGCTCCGGACGCGCCGCTCGAGGACGGCCACGGCGCGGGTGAGCGGCATCGTCGCCGCCACATACAGGACGATGATCACGGTCATGACGAGCACGAGCTGGCCGGTGCGGCTCATGGCGTTCTGTCCCCGATAGAGAATCTCGGGCGCCCCAACCGCGGCGGCGAGCGTGGCGGTCTTCAGCAGGCCCACGAAGGAATTGAGGAGCGGCGGCACCACGAACGGGATGGTCTGCGGGACGACGACCCGCATCATCACACCCACGGGCGACAGCCCAAGGCTGAATCCCGCCTCGCGCTGTGTCCGGGGCACCGTCATGAACCCGGCCCGGTAGTACTCCGCGCTGAACGCCGCGTCCGCGATCCCCAGCGCGAGGATCGCGGCCAGGATCGAATTGACCTGGATGCCGACGGCGCCGAGCCCGAAATACAAGAGATAGAGGAGCACGAGCTGCGGCACCGACCGCAGCCCGATCACGAGCGACGACTGCACCGCCCTGACCGGGGCGATCCCGAGATCCTGAAGCACCGCGAGCGCCAGCCCCAGCACCGCGCTCACGACCCACGCGCCGCAGGCGATCTTCAGCGTCACGACGCCGCCGCGCAGCAGATCCACCAGCGTCTGGCTCGACACGGCGCGCCTCAGGCCTCGGGCAGCGCCGCCAGGCGAGGCTCGGCGGGCTCGTGGAGATCCCCGATCCCGATGCCCGCCCCCAACAGCCGCTCAAGCCGGCGCGACACGAGACCGATTGGGACGATCAGGGCGAGGTACAGGACGGCCAGGACGAGATACACCTGCATGGGCTGGAAGGTCTCGGAAACCAGAATGGTCGCGGTCAGCGTCACCTCGTTGACGGCGACCAGGGACGCGAGCGAACTGTTCTTGATGATGCCGATCGTGTTGTTGAGCGTGCTGGGGACCCCCGCCACGAACACCTGGGGAAGGATCACGAGCCGCACGGTCGAGGCCCACCCCAGTCCCAGGCTGGCCGCGGCTTCCCATTGCGTCGCCGGCACCGAGAGCAGCGTGCCCCGGTAGACCTCGGCCAGGTAGGCGGATTCGTTGAGGACGAGCGCCGCCACCGCCAGCCAGAACGCCGAGATCCCGAGTGGAGCCGTGAGCCGGCCCAACCCGTAGTAAAAGAAGATGAGCAGCGCGAGGAGCGGGATACTGCGCATCAGGTCGTTGTACAACACGGCCAGGAAGCGCAGCGGCCGCCACGGGCTGATCGCGCAGAGGGACAGCAGCGAAGAAAACGCAATCGTAAACAGGGTGGTGAACGCGGACAGCTTGATCGTCACGATCAGGCCGCCGGCGAGAATCGCAACCCAGGAGATCACTTCGCGCATGGGCCTGGGCGCACAGTTAGTCGCGGCGCCGGACCGGACCTTCTGGGCCCGGCCGATCAGGCGCCTGCCAGCGCGGCCACGTGCTGGACCCTCGCGGACTGGAGAGACACGGCTCGCAGCCGTTCGTCTGGCACAGTCGCCGGCTGACTGGAGACCGCCGATGATCATCAAAAGCGGCACTACCAACTAGACACGATATCGAGGGGAGGGTTCGCGAATGCGCCACCGTGCGGCGGCAATGGGTGTCATTCTCGTCCTGCTCGTTGGGATCACCGGTATCCCCGGCCACCCCGCCGACGCGCAGAGCACGTCGGTGCAAGTGTACTTCAGCCCCGAGGATCGGCCATCACGAACCCTGATTTCCGTCTTCGACCATGCCCAGCGGCAGATTCTCTTCGCGATCTACGACCTCACGAGCCGGCCGATCGCAGATGCGCTCATCCAGGCCGAGCGCCGGCACGTCGACGTCTGGGGCATCATGGACGCGGGCGAGTCGCGATCGCGGGGGAACCTCTACCCTGAACTCCAGTCCGCACTCGGGAACCACCTGGTGTTGCGGTCGGGAACCGGCCGGTACGGCATTATGCACGACAAGTACGCCGTGGTGGACGGCGCCATCGTGGTCGCCGGCTCGTACAATTGGAGCTACAGCGCCGACCACTCAAACCATGAGAACCTCCTCATCCTCACAAGCCCAGACCTTGCCCGGCGATTCGCTCAGAACTTCCGCGCCATTTGGTCAAGCCAGTAGGCCCGTCGCCTACTGCCGCAGATGGCCCGTCGTGGGAACGAGAACGCGTTTCCCTTGGCGAGCAATGCTGCCGCATCGGCCAGGGTATGAGATGCTAAGCGCTGGGTCCAGCCCCGCATGGGCGGACGTGGAGATCGATGAGCTGTGACGGCGGCGTGCCTCCGACGACCCTGCTCGCCGGTGTGGCCTGTTCCGCGGCGTCGGCTCCGAGCGCCTTGCTCAGGTCCGACAAGGAGGACTCTGCCGGCAAGACTGGTATGAGATCCGGTACACGACCGTAGGCAGAGGAAGATCCTAGCCGGCGCTGACCTATCTTCATGACGCGTCGCTTGGCAAACGTAAGAGGGGAGGGGAAGCTATGGCGACTCAAGTCCACTGGCAGCTTTCGGGAGACTATTTTGAAAACTGCAACTGTCGGGTGGTCTGTCCCTGTCTTGTGTCGCCCGCCGCGCCTTTGACGTCGACGCCGACAGAAGGTGTGTGTGATGTTGCGCTCGTCTTCCATGTTGAGCAGGGCCGTTACGGCGAGGTGCCGCTGGATGGCCTCAACGTGGCCCTGGTCGCTCACACGCCCGGGCCGATGGCGGAAGGCAACTGGACGGTTGCCGCGTACGTCGATCAGCGCGCGAACGATCAGCAGATGGAAGCGCTCGGGACCATCTTCAGCGGCGGCGCCGGCGGGCCGATGGCGGCCTTTGCTCCCTTGATCGGCAAGAACCTCGGCGCCAAGAAGGTGCCGATCACGTATCAGGTGAAGGGCAAGACCCGCGCCGTGGAAATTCCCGGCATCATGCACATGTCGGTACAGGCGCTGCCGAGCCTGCGCGGCGATGAAGAAATGTGGGTGAACGCTGGGCATCCCGTGAACCCGGACAAGTTGGCGCTCGCCGTCGGAGCGCAGGGGAGCACGTTCGCCGATCACGGCATGCGTTGGGACAATTCCGGGAAGAACGGCCACTATGCGTCGATCAACTGGTCCAATCGGTGACGCCGGCGGCGCGTCAGCGGCCCGTACGCCCGCCTGAATTCTGACGCCGCGGTTCCGGTTCCCGGGAGACGATTATGGACAGCGCCACGACTAACCCGTTGCCGCTGCAGCGCAACATTATTCTCACACTTCTCATAACCGTCGCCATCGTCGCGTGGGCCGCGCTCGCTAGGCAGGCGGCCGGCATGAGCATGCGCATGGCGAGCCCCACCATGGGCATGGCGGCCCCTGTCTTTTTGGCGACGTGGGTGATCATGATGATCGCCATGATGTTTCCTGCCGCGGCGCCCATGATCCTCACCTTTCATCGGGTGCAGGCCGCCAAGCGGCAGCGAGGCGAACCCTTCGTTTTTGCCTGGGTCTTCCTCGCTTCCTACTTGCTGGTCTGGACCTTGGCCGGGGTCGTCGCGTACGCCGGCGGCGCCGCCGCAGAATTCGGGTTGCGGCACGCCAACGTCTCCGCATCCGTAGTGGGCCGCGCGGGTGGAGCGCTGCTGGTTCTGGCCGGCGTCTATCAATTCTCGCGCCTGAAGGACCTTTGTCTGTCCAAATGCCGGACGCCCATGACATTCATCGTCACCATGTGGCGCGATGGTGTCGGCGGGGCCATAAAGATGGGCACCGTCCACGGCGGCTTTTGCCTGGGCTGCTGCTGGTTGTTGTTCGCCATCCTGTTCCCGCTGGGGATCATGAATATTGCGGCGATGGCCGCAGTGACGCTGCTCATTTTCGCGGAGAAGACGCTGCCGTTCGGACGTCAGATAGCCTCTATTGCCGGTGTCGCCCTCGTGCTCTATGGTGCGGCCGCGTTAGTGGCGCCCCAGATGCTCCCGCCGATGACCGTGGGCAACGGCATGACCATGCTGGTTGGCCCGGCCGGCGCGGTTCGCACGTAGGCGTCTCGCCCACTCACCGGTCTTTCGGACCAGGTCGTTTCTCCCGCAAGCTCGTTGCCTGACCTTAGACTGCGACAGTCGGAGCCGGCTGCGCGGCCCCGGACCGCGACAAGTCACGGCGTCGTGCGCGACCGCCGAAGCTACCTAGCGAGAGGACGCTGCGATCAAGCCGCATGGAGCTAGACCCCGCGTATGTCGGCGGCAACGTCAGATAAATCGTTGCCGAGTTGATGTCCACGCCCGTCGAGTTCGCGGATGGTTGCTCGCGGTAGTCTTGCTGCGTGCAGGGCAAGGTGTGCGAACGGCACGATCTTGTCGTCACGGCTGTGGTAGAAGAAGATTCGCGGTATCTTTGAAAGCTTCGCGACGATCCCTCGCGGCAATTTCAAGTCGTCCACATCGTATGTCGGGCCGAGGGCGCATCGCAGCGACGACACCAGCATTCCGTCTACCTCGTACGCCCCTGGTCCACCGCCCTGTATAAAGAGCACATGCCTCTTCACGTTTGATGTACCCAATGGGGAGCTTCCGTCGCCCCCCTCCGCGATCTCGGGCTCTCCAAGGACGCGTCTTTGGCGGCCGCCTTCTCGGTACTTGCGGGGAAGCAGACCGATCCTACGCTCCGGGCGCTCGTTAGGAGACTCATCAGGGTCGCCCGGCACCAAGGTACGGCCGACCTGTTGTGGTTGCGGAAACCGACGCCGACCCAGTGATCGTCTTACAGATCTCTGAATTGAAACTGGCGTGAGGAGGACGTGAAGATGAGGCGCTCAGATAGGCGGGTTTTGCTGCACCTTGTTGCGGGCGCGTGCTGGCTAGTCGGATTCGTGGCGGATGTCGAGCAGCATCGGTGGAAGGCTGTCGGCATGGCGCTTGTCTCGCATGTCGCCGCTGAATTCACTGGCTGTGAACTCGGCGGGCAAGTCGCGTAGCCCAGCCCGGCGTCGCCCGGGCGGGCGGCACGTTCTACTCGTCGTCCCAGCGTTGCTCGGTCGGGTCCCATGCACCCCGAGCGCTGTCGGTGAGGACGCTGTTTAGGAGCGAGGCGACGATGTTATCGGCGTCGTGCAGTAGTGCCGGGATGCCCAACTCCCCGGCCGCGGCGCGAAAATCGCGTGCCCACTCTGGAGGCGTTGTCGGCATGGCGTTCGGCAGCGGGTGAGTATTGTACGCGTCGAACACGGCGAGAATCGCAGCACGGAGCTCGGCCGCGTCGAGGCGCTCGGTGGTGGCGATTAGCACCAGGTCCGCGACGTCCTGGACGACACGCGTGCGGGGTCTCCCCTCTTTCGTCAGTTTAGTGATCGCGTGGACCTTCTCGGCGACTTGATGCGCGAGGCAACGTGGGTACGGTGAGGCCGCCCCGTTCGTCGAGCGGATCGGCGATAACAATCTGCTCGGGAGGCCAGCCGAGAGGGTCCACTACCCCGATGTCGATGACGAACGTTAGATATGCTCGTGGACCAATCGACGCGGTGAGGTGAAAGCGGAAAGAGCGCGCGCCGTCTTCGACCGCGCGTGATGTCGGGCCGACCGTAAAAGTGAAGTGGTCCTCGAGATCAATGGCGGTGGCCGCAGCGAGATCGGCGCGCGCCTGGTCGAGCGTGGCGCGGTAGAGGAAATCAAGGTCGACGGTCGTGCGGGCGCGCGCTGCGTGGCTGCGGCTCAGGCGCCAATCGAGCGCGGCGCCGCCCGACAGCACCCAGCGACTGGGAGCGACCCGAAGTAGCCGCGCGAGAAAGCGCTGGAAGACGAGACGGCGGCGGAGCAGTTCAGTCGGGACGCCGAGTTCGGCGGAGCGCCTCTCGAGATATCCCGGCAGCGCATCGCGGAAAGCCTCGTGAGTCCGGTACTGCTTCATTCAGTCGCTTCTTGCATGAACTGCGCGACGCGCGCGACGGTGCGGCGGTCGGCGCGGGTACGAGCAGCTCGCATGATCGCATCTGGAGCGGCCAAATGACGCTCAAGGGCCTGCTTGATCGCGAGCACAACTTGTCGCGGATTGGTTTCATCCCGAGCCACGTCGATGAGCGTGCGGACGGGGGCCGTGACGCGCAAGCCGTCGACGTGCGTGATTTCGTCTGGTTGAAGCTCGCGTCGCGTGACATGGAGCCGGGCGCGAGGCGCGACGGATATTGGCTTGAGCCACCGCTTTTTGTACGGGATCCATAGATCGACGCCACGCGGAACGACGTCGGACAGCTGGTGAAGGGCGAGCGCAGTTTCATGGGAGAGGACCGCATCCGGGCCGGCGGCGGTGAGCGCGGCCCAGAGGTCCTCGTGCGGACCGGATGGGAAGTCGCGAAGCCGGTAGACGCCAGCGCGGGGACGCACGTTGCGGAATCGGCCACCCCGGACATGGTACCGGATGAGGTCGCTGGAGAACCCCGCTTCGCGGGCCTGGACGCTTGTAAAATAGCCGCCTTGGTCGGCCGCGATTTCGAAGAGAAATCGGTGATCAGGACGTCGGCTGCCGGCGTCCCGGTGGGACGCATGCGTGCCGTGGCCCGGTGTGCCGGCTGTGTTCAAGCCGGTGCCGTGAGATCGTGGGTGGGCTGGATCTGTTGTCCCCCGTCGTTCATGCACAACAGCAATTATACTACGTTCTTAGATGAACAACAAGGAACCCGTTCATCCCTACCAGGGATAATCCTTCGCTTTCGCATGAACAATTGAGATGGACGGATCTTTCTACCCCGACGTGAGAACCCACGAACAAGCAACTCCGAGCCGCGCGGATCGAGCTAATGTCAAGAGGTGTGGAAATTCGATCGCGGGGCAGCACCCTTCCTTGATCACGCGGCGGCACCCTTCCGCTTCTTCGCTGATTCAGTCACTTCGTCTCCGT
>JAJPIA010000078.1 GCA_021324975.1 Bacillota bacterium | reverse complement strand
GGCGACATCGTGTATCTGCCGGCCGCGAAGGAGATCGCGATCGCGTACGGGTCGGCGCGGTTCGCGTGGGTGATCGGGCCGATGATGGTCTCCGGGATCGGCCGCATTGAGAGCGATCTGGGAGAGTTCGCGAAGAAGGCGGAGCGGCTGCAGTGGGACGGCGCGAAGCGCCTGGTGCTCCGGCCGCTGTCGCCCACGTGACGGGAGGGCGAGGATGAAACGGATTGTGGTCGAGTTTGACGGCAAGGCGTTCGACGCGATGCTGTTCGACGACCAGGCGCCCGTGATCTGCGGCAACATCTGGAACGCATTGCCGCTGGAAGGACCGGTCACCAACACTAAGTGGAGCGGCGACATGCTTCGCCTGTGGGTCGAGATCCCGGAGCCCGAGGAGCGGGAGAACCTCTCGCAGCTGCAAAATCCGGGGGACATCATCTTCCTGCACAAGTGGAACGGGCTCCGCTTCGTGTACGGGCAGGCACGAATGCAGGGGCCGAGCGGCGCCTCGCCGACGCCGCTCGTCGGCCGTATGCTCGACGGCGTCGAGGACCTGGCCGCGCTCGGGAAGCGGGTCGAGTGGGAGGGAGCCGTCCGGCTTCGGGTCCGGCGGGCCTAGGGGACGGAGGCGGACGCGCCGTGGCGTCGTGGGCAGCGTCCATGAGAGAGGGGCTCGCGCGGGCCGGGCAGCACGAGCCCCGCGTCATCGGCGCGCGCGACGCCCGGAGCCTCATATCGCTCGCCGACGCGATGGCGCTTGTGCGGGACGGGGTGCTGTGGGAGGGGACGGGCAAGATCGCTGTGCCCGAGGCGCGCCGCCTTCTGCTGCAGCTGACGCTGCCGGGTAATGACGACCGCGGCGTGGCCGCGATGGCCAAGTGCTGCGCGGTCCCCGAGCTCGGCATCGCCGGGTACCGCTTCGTTGGGTCCATCGGCGGCGAGGATCCCGTGCGCTACGTGCACATCGTGAGCCTCGAGAGGCGGAGGCTGCTCGCGACGATCGACGAGCATTTGACGTATCTCCTCCGCATCGCGGCGCTGGCCGTGGTCGCCGCGGTCCATACGATTCCCGTCGCACGGCCCACGGTCGGGATGGTCGGCGCCGGGCGGCTGGCGCGCGCCGTCCTCGAGGCGCTGATCGAAGCCGGCGCGGCCGGCAAGATCCTGGTGGCGTCGCGACAGCCGGCGTCGAGGGAACGCCTGGTGCGCACCCTCAGGGACGGCGGCTTCCAGCACGCGTACGCGGCGCGCGACGTGCGCGACGCGGTGGCGCAGGCCGACTTTCTCGTCACGGCCACCACGGCATCCACACCCATCATCGCCTCGGGTTGGGTCAAGCCGGGTGCGACGGTGTATGGCCTGGGCGCGGGCGCAGAGCTCCCCGAGGACCTCCTCGCGCGGGCCGAGCGCGGACCCGTGCGGCTCGTGGTCTCGAACTGGCGCGAGTGCGCCGAGCGCGCCGACATCCGCCGCCTCATCACGGCGGGGCGCCTAAACGAGGCCGACGTGGACGCGGAACTCTGGGAGATCATCGCCGGGCGAAAGCCCGCGCGCGAGCGCGAGGGCGAGATCGTGTGCGTGCGCGCGCCCGGGAGCGTGGCGCTGGATGTGCTGCTCGGGGCCTGGGTCTGCGCCCGGCACGTGCTGCTCGCCTGAGGCGGGACGTATCACAATTTCACATATGCGTTTGGCGCGCCGAGAAAGCCGGCCAGTCGCTCGGCCTCTTCCCGAATCCCGCGTTCATCCGGCTCTCGGTCCGGCCAGGTATTGCTCGTCGCTGACCTTTTCCATCCACTCGGCTCCCTTGCCGTCGAGCCGTTCCTGAACCGCGATGTGCGTCATCGCCGTGGTTGGGGCCGCGCCGTGCCAGTGCTTCTCGCCGGGCGGAAACCAGATCACGTCCCCGGGCCGAATCTCCTCGACGGGGCCGCCCCAGCGCTGTGCCAGGCCGCAGCCGGCCGTTACGATCAGGGTCTGGCCGAGCGGGTGCGCGTGCCACGCCGTCCGAGCACCGGGCTCGAACGTGACGCTGGCCCCGGCCGCGCGCGCCGGATCGGGTGCCTGGAACAGCGGGTCAATGCGCACCGCACCCGAAAAATACTCGGCCGGTCCTCTGCCGGAAGGCTGTGATCCGCTTCGCTTGATGTCCATCTGGAATCTCCTCGCTCGGCCGCCTTTGACTCAGCGCTGCTCAGCGACCGACGAGCCGCTGCAGATGCTCCGGGTAACGGGCCCCCCGGACCGGAATCTCAGCGAACACGTCGTCAATCTCACCAAGATCGTCGAGTGTCAGTTCGACGGCGGCTGCGCCGATGCTTTCCCCGAAACGGCGCCTGTGCAGCGTCGTCTCCTTACAGCTGTCGGCTTCGCGTCGAGCAAGGCCAGCGTACCTGGCCGGTCCCTCGGGCGCTTGCCTGATTCGCTGGGGGCCGTGCCAGATTCTCCGAACTTCGTCAACGCTCACGGCTCGGCGGCATGTTTTGCGACGGGCTATGCGGGGGCCGGAGCCTAGGTGAAATCGAGGGAGCATCCGCAGGAGGTGTCACGTCCTGGACGAACACATATCGGCGCACTGGTATACAGCGGTATCCCAATTCCAGACACTGCAGTCCCGGTTCGCGGCCGGTCCGCGGGCAGGTGAGCGCGGCCCGTGCCGGCCGGCTTGAGCCGGTGCAATCCCTCGCGAACACCTTGGGTCGTTGAAGAACGGCGCAATGAAATCTGCAATGAGATCGAAGGGAGGAAGCCCACGATGCGGATCGAGGTAGTGCTCGGCGACGAGGTGTTTCACGCGACGCTGTTTACAGAGACGGCACCAAAGACGACGGAGGCGCTGCTGCGCGCGCTGCCGTTTGGCGGCCGGGCGGTGCACGCGCAGCTCAGCGGCGACATGTTTCGGATGTTCGAGCACGCGCCCATCGCCGTCGAGGAGATGGAGAGCCGCGAGTCGTTTCAGTACCCGGGCGAGATCGTCTACTTTCCGCCGATCAAGGAGATCGCGATCGCGTATGGCGCCGCTCGATTCCGGGGAACCGCGGGCTTCGTGTACCTGACGCCCCTTGGCGTGATCCGTGATGGGGAGATCCCGCGCCTGGCGAAGGCGGCCGAGCGGCTCCAGTGGGACGGGACCAAGCCCATCCAGTTTCGCCGGGCCGAGGGCGCGGCGGCGACCCCGGCACCCACGCGGACGGGCGCAGGCCGTCAGATTGAGATCGAGATGGATGGGGCGAGGGCGGTCGCGTCGCTGCTCGACGCGACGGCGCCCAAAACGGCGCAGGCGCTCTGGGACGCCCTGCCGCTCAAGGGGCGGGTCACGAACACGAAGTGGAGCGGTCAGATGATGCGCTTCTGGGGCTCCGACGGGGAGCGGGGCGAAGTGCCGATCAAGCTCGACGCGCCGGAAGACGGGCAGGTGCTGCACTGGCCGGGGTACGTCTACTACCACCCGACGTACCGGGGCATTCGTATCTGCTACGGGCAGGCCCAACAGAGCGGGCCGACGAGCGTCTCGACGCTCACGCCGCTCGCCAGGATCACGGGAGACTGGAGCGCGCTCAGGACAAAAGCCGCGGCCATCATGTTCGAGGGCGCCAAGGCGATGACGATTCGACGCAAGGAGGCGTAGCGTGGAGCTCACCATGACGGTGGCCGGCGTAACCGGCCGCGTGCGCCTGCTCGACGGACCCGCCCCGCGGACCACCGCCGCCCTCTGGGCGGCGCTCCCGATCGCGGACCGGGCCGTCCAGGTCAAATGGTCGGGCGATGCGTGGCGGACCCACGGCGACTACGACATCGGGGTCGGCGACGTCGAGAACGAAGGGCACACGCTCGCGGCCGGCGACGTCATCTACTATCCCCGGATGAAGAAGATCGGGTTCGCATACGGGCGGGCGGAGTGGCGACACCCGGACTTGGCGGTGCATCTGCGCGTGTCCGTAATCGGCAAGGTCGCCGCGAACCTCGAGGGACTCGTGGCCGCGAGCCAGCGCGTCTGGCTGGAGGGGGCCCAGCCCCTGGAGCTGCGCCGCGTCGAGTAGCCTCACCGCGCGACCTGTGCCTCATCGACGCAGCCGAGGATCGAGCAGATCGCGGATGCCGTCGCCGAGCAGGTTGAGCCCGAGGATGGTGACCATGATCGCGATGCCGGGGACGATCGAGATCCAGGGGGCCTGGTCCAGGAAGGGGTAGCCGTACCGCAGCATCGAGCCCCATGACGCGGCCGGGGGCTGTACCCCGAGACCGAGGAACGAGAGCGAGGCTTCGGTGAGGATGCCGAAGCTGACGGTCAGCGTGCCTTCGATCACGATGAGCCCGAGGAGGTTTGGTAGCACGTGCCGCCGGATGATGCCGCCGGCCGGCACGCCGATGGCGCGGGCCGCCTCGATGAAGTCCTGTTCCCGCAGCGCCAGCACCTGGCCGCGCACGAGGCGCGCAAACCGCGGCATGGCCACCACCGCGATCGCCAGGATCGCATCGCGCAGGCTGGGTCCGAGCACGCCCACGATCGCGACCGCGAGCGCCATCGTTGGAAATGAGAACAGGAGGTCCATCAGCCGCATCAGCGCCGTGTCGACCCACGCGCGCCAGAAGCCGCTCAGGAGCCCGGCCGGCACCCCGACGCCGGCGGCGGCGATCGTCGCCGCGAGGCCGACCCCGAGCGACACGCGGCCGCCGGTAAGCAGGCGGCTCAAGATGTCGCGCCCCAGGTCATCTGTGCCAAGCGGCCAGGCCGGCGACGGTGGGCGCATCATCGCCGCCACGTGCACGGCGTCGGGCGGGACGCGGTCGAGCGCGGGCCCGATCAGGACGGCCGCGGCGACGCCGGCGGCGATCGTGCCGCCCCACACTACCAGCCGGTAGCGCGCGGTCCGGCGGGCGATGCCCATGGTTGCCGTCCGCGGGCCGGGGAGCCCCCGTGGCCTGGCGGGCGCCCCGGCGCCGGCCGTCTCACCCATGACGCGGAGCGCGCATCATGCTAAGTGGAGCGCCCGTCACTGGTATTTGACCCGGGGATCCGCCCACGCGTACAGCACGTCGGCGGCGAAGTTCGCCGCGATGAGCGCCAGCGCCATGAACAGCGTGACGGCCTGCAGGATGGGGAGATCCCGGCTGAGCACCGAGTCCACGGCAAGCCGGCCCACGCCCGGCAGCGAAAAGATCGTCTCGGTTACCACGGCGCCGCCGAGCAGCCGGCCCGTCTCGAGCGCGACCACCGTGATGATCGGGATGAGGGCGCCGCGGAGGACGTGCCACACGATCACGCGCCACCGCCCGACGCCTTTGGCCCGCGCGGTCCGGACATAGTCCGCCTCGACGACGTCCAGAACGCTCAGCCTGACGAAGCGCAGCACGACCGCCGCGTATGGAATGCCGAGCGTGACCGTGGGGAGAATCATGGGCCGGAGGTTCGCGCCGATCCCCTGGCCGGGCGGCGCGTAGCCCGACGGCGGCAGCCAGTGCAGGTTCACGGCAAACAGGAGGATCAGCAGCACGCCGAGCCAGAACGCCGGCATCGCCAGCCCCAGGGCCGCGAAGCCGGAGATCAACGCGTCCACCGTGGTATTGCGCCGCAACGCCCCGATGACGCCCAGCGGCAACGCCGCGGCCACGGCGCCGGCCATTGCCAGGGCGGTGAGCTCGAAGGTGACGGGTATCCGCGCCGCCACCTCGGGCCCCACGTACGCCCGCGACCGGTACGAATACCCCAGGTCGCCCCGGGCCGCGTGGGTGACCCACCTCCAGTACTGCACGTAGAGCGGTTGATCCAAGCCGAGCTGGTGCCGCAGGTCCCGTGCGACCTGGGGGTTCTGCAGGTCTTCGGGCAGGAGGAGCGTGACCACGTCGCCCGGCGCCAGGTGCAGCATCAGAAAGATGCCGATGCTGAGGAGCACCAGCATCGGCACGGTGAGGATCACCCGGTGAGCGACGAACCGCAGCATCGAACCCCGGCGATCACGCCCCGATCCAGGTCGATTGGAACCGCATGATCGCGTCCGGGATCGCGGGGAGCCCGTGCACGTCCTTCGACATGCCGATCATCAGGTTTTCGAAGATCAGGAACACCCAGGGGGCGTCCTCCACGACGAGCCGTTGGATCTGCCGGTAGAGGCGGATGCGCTCCGCCCCGTTCGGGACCGTGCGGGTTCGCTCGAGGAGGTCGTCGACGGTAGCATTGTGATAGGACATCGAGTTCACGTTCCCGCGCGAGCTGAAGTGGTTGTACATCGTGCCGTCAATGTCCGGCCGCGGGGTCCACGAGCCGATGACGGCCTGGTAGCGTTTTCCCGTGATGCGGTCCTGCAGGGTCGTGAGCTCGTAGGCCTGGATGTTCGCGGTGATGCCGACCTCGGCCAGGTGCGCCTTGATCAGCTCCGCCAGCCGGGTCTGCTCCGGCGACGTGAAGATCTCGAGGGTAAAGCTGAACCCGTTCGGCTGGCCCCCCTCCGCGAGCTTCGCCCGCGCCTTCTGAGGATCGTGCCCGTAGCCGTAGCGGGAGACCGCGGGATCGTAGTACTCGCGATAGACCGGCGAGATTGGACCATAGGCGGGCTGCGCCTGATCGAAGTAGATCGCCGTGACGATCTGCACGCGATCGACCGCGTAGGAGACGGCCTGGCGGAGCGCCTTGTTGTTGAACGGCGGCGCGGCGTTGTTCAAGCGGATCATTGGCCAGCGGGTGCCCGGGAGGACCATCGTCTGGAATCGCTGGTCGTTGCGGATCGCGCGCTGCTGCTGCGCCGGCACGGTGTCCACGAGGTCGAGGCTGCCCGCGCGTAGGTCCGCCATCTTCACGGTCTCGTCGTTCAACGGCCGGTAGACGACGCCGTCCAAATGCGGCAGGCCCCGTTGCCAGAACCCCGGGAACCGCTTGAGCGTGATGTGATCGTCCTTGACCCACTCCGCGAACGCAAACGGGCCCGTCCCGACCGGGTGCTGGCCGTACTGGGCGCCCCACTTGCGAACGGCGTCCGGTGAGCTCATGAACCCCGGCCCCTCGGTGAACCAGCTCAAGAGCGGCGTGAAGGGTTGGCTCAGCGCGAGGTCCACGGTCACGGGGTTCGCCACGCGGACCTCCCGGATCGGCGAGAGGATGGTCCGGAACGCGGAGCCGGTGGCCGGGTCGAGAATGCGCTCGATGTTGAACTTGACCGCGGCGGCGTCACACGGCGTCCCGTCATGAAACCGGACGCCCGGCTGCAACTGGAACCGGAGCCGCAGGCCGTCCGGCGAGGCGTTCCACGACTGCACCAGGCCCGGTCCAATCGTGAACTGTGGGGTCAGCGAAAACAGCGGGCTATAGATGGAGTAGAAGATCTGGCGCTCGGACACGTTCGTGTAGTGCGGCGGGTCCAGCGTGGACCATCCTCCCGTGATGCCGACGCGCAGCGTCCCGCCGTTCGTGGGCGCCGCGACGGCACCGCGCGCGCGACGCTCGGATCTCGCGAGGGCAAGGGCGGCGGCGCCGGCGGTGCCCAGCAGCCGGCGGCGAGTCAGGCGACGCATGCGATCAGCACCTCCGTATCCGGTCGTCGGCGCGGCCGCCCCGCGCCCGGATGGGTCGGTCGGCGCATCCCGCGCGGCCTGCCGCCCCCGAGCACGCGTGGCGCGGGTGGGCGCCCCGGTCAGGCCGGGGCGACACGGGTACGACGGAGCCACGCTTCGACGCCGGCGAGCGGGCGCACCCGCGCGTACTTTTGCGCCATGTCGAACAGGTTCAGGCGGTGGGGGGTGACGGCACGGTCGAACACGCACTCCTCGACGACGATCACGCGGAACCGGTAGTCGTGCGCGTCCACGACGGATGCCCGAACGCACCCACTCGTGGTGCAGCCGGCGACGACCAGCGTGTCCACGCCGAGGCCGATGAGGTAGCCGGGGAGGGGCGTGCCGAAGAACGCGCTCGCACCTGACTTCCGGTACACTTGGTCGCCGCGATGCGGTGCGATCTCCCGCACGATGTCGGTCCCCATGCGGGCCTCGTGCCGCGTCGCTCCCGTGCGCTGCGGGACCCCGTGCGTGTACACGACCGGCACGCCGCGCGCGCGTGCGGCCCGCAGCAGCCTCGCGATCTTCGGGATGCTGCGCCACGCCGTCTCGCCGCAGCTGTTCCGGAACTTGGCGATCGACACGAGGATCGGTTCAGCCTTGTCGCCCGTGAAATTGTACTCCATGTCCACGACCAGGACCGCGGGCCGCCGTCCCTCCGCCGGCAGCCGGCCGTAACCCGCGCGCCGGTACACCTCCAATTCGTCCGCGCCCAGGAGTCCGTCCCAGGCGTTCATCGACGCACGAGGTCGAGACGCTCTGTCTGGTGGAGCTGCATGCGCACGAGCATCGCCTGGGTCATGTGCTCGCGCGCCAGCCGTTCGGCCTCGTCGGGATCGCGACGCCGGATGGCGGCGACAAGCGCCTCGTGCTCCTGGAGCGACTTGCGGGCCCGCGCCGGCTCCGCGAGCGAATCGCGGCAGATCGGCCGCACGGCATCGTACAGCCGCAGCACCTGCTCCGTCAGGCGCTTGTTGCGCGCCGTGCTGCATAGGAACTCGTGGAATCGCCCGTTCAGGGCCAGGAACCGTTCGATGTCGTTCTGCTCCGTGGCCTCCGCCATCTGGGCGCAGACGTTCTCTAAGATCACGAGTTCGCTCGGGGAGATCATCTGCGCGGACACCCGCGCGGCCGCGCCCTCCAGCGCGGCCCGCATCATATAGATCTCCTCGATATCTTTGAGGCTCAAGTCGGTGACGACGAGCCCCTGCCGCGCGGCGTTCGTCAGGAACCCCTCGACCGTGAGCTGCCGGAGGGCCTCGCGCACCGGCGTCCGGCTCACCTGCATCGCCTCGGCGAGCGCCCGCTCGTTCGTCGCGGTCCCGGGCGGCAGCAGGTTGCGGATGATCGCTTCGCGCAGCGTGTGATACACGGCTTCGCCGAGCGCCTTTGGCTTGGCGTGCTTGAGTCGCTCGGACGCCAGTTCTTGCAGCGCGTGCATCTCTGGCATGGTCACTCCATGCACCCGCGAGGCCGGGCGCGCGTCGCTCAACTCGGCGAGCTCGCATCGTGTGGTACACCGGTGCTTTTTCTTGCATACCATGCTCGTTCGCGCAAGTCAAATCCGCGCGGCGTCGGGCGGCGGACGCGTCCCCTCCGACCGCGCACGGAGCGCACCGGCCGGGCGGACCGCGACGCGCCCGCGGGAGGATGAACGCGGAGGCGTCCAGAACCGTAGAATCGGTATACAAGCAAATACCAATGTACCGCCGGTAATCGGGGGACCCAATGGCGAGCCCTGAGCTGATCGAGCGGTACGGCATGGCGATCGGCGGCGAGTTCGTCGGGAGCGATGCCGACAAGTGGATGGACATCCTCAACCCCGCCACGGGAAAGCCGTGGGCGTCGGTCCCGGCGGCGGAGGCCGTGGACATCGATCGCGCCGTGGCGGCGGCGCGCCGCGCGCTGCGCGATCCGGCCTGGCGCGAGATCTCGCCGATGGCCAGGGCGGAGTTGTTGCATCGGCTGGCGGAGCGCATCAAGCAGGACGCCAAGCGCTTGGCCGAGCTCGAGACCAGGGCCAACGGTAAGATCATCCGCGAGACGGCCGCCCAGATGAACGTCATCCCGAACTGGTTTCACTACTTCGCCGGGGCGGCGGACAAGATCTTCGGCGAGACGATCCCGCTGGAAAAGACCTCCGTGCTGAACTACACGCTCCGGGAGCCGCTCGGCGTCGTGGCGATGATCGTCCCGTGGAACTCGCCGCTCCTGCTGGCGACCTGGAAGCTCGCGCCGGCGCTCGCCGCCGGCAACACGGTTGTGCTGAAGCCGGCCGACACGACGCCGATCACGGCCCTCGAGCTCGTCCGGCTGATGAAGGAGGTGGGGTTCCCGGACGGCGTGGTGAACGTCGTGACGGGATACGGTCCGCAGGCCGGCGCGGCGCTCGTCTCCCACCCGGGCGTGGCCAAGGTGAGCTTTACGGGCGGCACGGAGACGGCCCGGGCCATCATCCGGGGGACGGCGCAGAATCTCGCCCGGCTGACGCTCGAGCTCGGCGGGAAGTCGCCCAACATCGTCTTCGACGACGCCCCGCTCGACGCGGCGATGAACGGCGTGATCGCCGGGATCTTCGCCGCGTCGGGGCAGACCTGCATCGCGGGATCGCGCCTGCTCGCCCATGCGCGGGTGCACGATGAGCTCGTGGGCCACCTCGTGGAGCGCGCCAAGCGGATCAAGCTCGGAGACCCGCTCGACTGGGAGACGGAGATGGGACCGGCGGCCACGCGGGCCCAGCTCGACAAGATCAAGCAGTATGTGGAGTTGGGCATCGACGAAGGGGCGGCGGTCGCATGGGGCGGCGACTCGCCGGATGACCCGGCGCTCGGCGGCGGGTTTTATTTCGAGCCGACGATCTTCACGAATGTTGCGAACACGAGCCGCATCGCTCAGGAGGAGATCTTTGGCCCCGTGCTGGCGGCCGTTCGGTTTGCCACCGAAGAGGACGCCATTGCCACCGCCAACAGCGTGCCGTACGGGCTGGCGGCCGGCGTGTGGACGCGGGATCTCCAGCGCGCCCACCGCGTGGCGCGCGCATTGGAGGCGGGGACGGTGTGGGTGAACACGTATCGGGCCGTGTCCCCCGCGTCGCCGTTCGGCGGGTACAAGGCCAGCGGCTACGGGCGGGAGAACTGGCACGGGACCATCGACGAGTACACGCAGGTCAAGAGCGTCTGGATCGAGCTGTCCACCGCGACGCGGGATCCGTTTGTGATGCGGTAGCGCGCGGGTGACCGGGCGGAGCCGGCGGGCGGAGAAGAGGACGTGCGCAAGATCGCGATCGAGCTCGGCGGGACCAAGGCGGGCGGCGAGCTGTGGGACGAGCGTGCGCCCAAGACGGTGGCCGCGCTGCTGGCGCACCTTCCCCTGGCGGATCGGACGATCCACGTGCGTTGGTCCGGCGCGGCGTGGCGAACTGAAAAGAACTATCCACTCCGGGTTGGGGACGTCGAGAACCGGGCCACGTGGCTGGACGTCGGCGACATCATCTACTACGACGATCCGCGGTACGACTTGTACAAGGTGGCGTTCGTCTACGGCACGAGCCAGTGGCGCGACGACAAAGGCGAGCTCTATGTCGCGCGGATCGGCAGGGTCACCGACAATCTCGAAGCGCTCGTGAAGGCAAGCGACGCGGTGTTGTTTCACGGCCCGCAGCCCCTGGTGATTCGCCTCGCTCCCTGAGCCTCGCGGGAACGCGGCACCGGCGAACGGGCCCCGAGAGGATTCGGCGCCGCGGGCGTCGCGCCGTCGGCTCGACACCCGCGGAGACGCGAGTGGACGAGGAGGGAGAGCCATGCAGCGGAGGCATCCTCGAGCCGATTCCTTGCACCGGCCGGCGTCTATTCTCCGCCGGCGACGCCTGACGCGCCGGGACCTGCTGCGGACGAGCGCCGCGGCGGGATTCGGGATCGCGCTGGGCCGGTATGCCGCCGGGGTGCCGGCCGCGCGCGGCGCGGCGGCGCCGCAGCAGGGCGGTACGCTGCGCGTGGGCGCCGTCGCGGACGTCCATACGCTCGATCCGCACTACTCGGTCGATTGGTCCGAGCGCCCGGTGATGTACGCGATCTACAATACGCTGGTGTCCGCGACGCCGACGTTTGAGATCGCGCCCGAGCTGGCGCGGTCCTGGAAGGTGTCGCCGGACGGCCTGTCCATCACGGCGTCGCTCGCGCCCGACGTCAGGTTTCATGACGGAACCGCGTGCGACGCGGCGGCCGTCAAGTGGAACATCGACTTCATCCTGAACCAGGCCAACAACTCGCCGCAGTTCAAGCAGCTGCAACCGTTCCTCGCCGGCGTGGACGCGGGCGGACCGACAACGGTGACGTTCCGGCTCAAGAAGCCCTACGCCGGGTTCCTCGCGGCCTTCACGGAGCGTCCGGGATTCATCGTCTCGCCGGCCGCCTACCAAAAGTACGGGAAGGACTTCGGACGGAACCCGGTGGGGAGCGGGATGTACCAGTTTGTGGAGTGGCTGCCGGACGATCACGTGGCGATCAAGCGGTTCGACGGGTACTGGGGGACGAAGAGTTACCTCGACGGCATCACCTACAAGGTCGTCCCCGATCCCGCGGTCCGCGACACCATGGTGCGGACCGCCGAGCTGGACATCACGAGCGAGCCGGACCCCAAGGACGTACCCGTGCTCCAGCGGGCTCCCGGCGTGAAGGTAGTGAGCGAGAATCCATCCGGCCATTGGTGGGGCATCCAGTGGCGCGTCGACCGGCCGCCCTTCAACAACAAGGCCCTCCGCCAGGCCATCGCCTACGGCGTGGACCGCGACGAGTTCGTGAAGATCATGCTCGGAGGGCGCGGGAGCGTTGCCAACGGACCCACGCCGTCGATCGTGTGGTGGTACAGCCAACCCGCGCGGGCGTACACGTACGACCCTGAGCGCGCCAAGCGGTTGTTGGCCGAGGCCGGGTATCAAAAAGGATTCTCGGCGGAGTTTTCAACCGACAACACCCCCGTGGGACTGCAGTTCGCCCAGCTGCTGCAGGCCCAGCTCAAGCGTCTCAACATCACGCTCACGATCAATCCGGTGGACCCCTCGAACCTGTATCAGCAGGTCCTGCAGCAAAAGGTGAACTGGACGCGGACGGATTGGACCCTGCGCGCCGACCCCGACGGTCTGCTACGCATCCTTTTCTACACCGGCAACTACGCGAACTCGACCGGGTACTCGAATCCGACCGTGGACAAGCTCCTCGATCAGGCCAACTCGACGTACGACCGCAATGCCCGCAAGAAGCTGTACGCGCAGATCGACCAGCAGGTGCTCGACGACGCGCCGTACGTGTGGGTCTTCTATCCGTCCGAGGACGCGCCGATGCGCACGGCGGTCCAGAACTACGCGTGGATTCCCGATTCGGTGCCGCGGTATCGGAGCGTGTGGCTGACGAAGTAACCGCGCGTGTGGCGGTACATCATCGCCCGGATCGCCGCCGTCATCCCGATGACGGTGCTGGTCACGATGGCGGTGTTCTGGCTCCTGCACGGGCTCCTTGGAGATCCGACGCTCCTCATCCTCGGCCGGGACGCAGACCCGCAGACGGCCGCGAGGCTGCGGCACGAGTTAGGACTCGACCGGCCGCTGGACGTGCAGTACCTCGACTGGCTCGGCGGCGCGGCGCGCGGCGATCTCGGCCGCTCGCTGCGGACGCGGGAGCCGGTGGCGCAGGCCATTCGGGAGCGGCTCGGGCCTACCGCCGAACTGACCCTTGCGTCGATGGCGCTGGCCGCCGCGGCGGCCCTGGTGCTCGGGACGGTCGCCGGCGCGTGGTACGGGTCGGCGGCGGATTTCGGGGTGTCGAGCCTGTGCGTGATCGGCGTGACGCTGCCGAACTTCCTGCTCGGCATCAGCCTGATCCTCGTCTTTGCGCTCACGCTGCGCTGGGTCCCCAGCGGGGGGTTCGTGCCGCTCTTCCCGAACCCGGGCGCCAACCTGCAGCACATGGCGCTGCCGATCGTTACCCTCAGCGTCGCCTACGTCGGGATCCTGAGCTTGGTGCTCAAATCCAGCCTCCGCGCCACGCTCGGCGCGCTCTATGTGCAAACCGCCAGGGCCAAGGGCCTCGTCGAGCGTCGCGTGCTCGTGCGGCACGCGCTGCGCAACTCCCTGATCCCGGTCCTGAGCGTGCTCGGCATCGAGTTCGGCCGGCTCTTCGGCGGTGCCGTGGTGACGGAAACCGTCTTCGCGCTCCCCGGGGTCGGGCGCTTGCTCGTGGACGCGATTCTCGGCCGCGACTTCCCCGTGGTGCAGGCGGTCGTGGTGCTGATGACGTTCGGGGTGCTGTTCGTCAACCTCGCGGTGGATCTCTCCTACGCCTGGCTCGATCCCCGGGTGTCGTATGGGTAACCTGGAGGCCGCTCGAGGTGTGCTCGCGGGCCGGCCGGCGGCCGGCCTGCGAACCGCGCGGTGGCGCGTGCTCGGGCGTAATCGCGCGCTTGCGGCCGGCACGGTGCTGAGCATCGCGATGACGATCGTGGCGATCGCCGCGCCGGCGCTCGCCCCCTATGACCCGTTGGCCATCCACCCGAACCACACGCTGGAGGGTCCGACACGGGCGTTTCCGCTTGGGACGGATGATCTCGGCCGGGACAACCTCAGCCAGGATATCTACGGGGCGCGGTTGTCGCTTGTCGTCGGCCTGGGCGCCGTCGCCCTCGGTACCCTCGGCGGGCTCCCATGGGGCCTGGCGAGCGGCTTCTCCGGCGGGCCGTCGGGGTATCTGCTCATGAGGCTGGCGGACCTCGTGCTCGTGTTCCCGTCGCTGGTGCTGGCGCTCGTGATTCGGGCCCTGCTGGGCGCGGGCGTCGGCAACGTCATCGTCGCGCTGGGGGTCACGATCATGCCGGCGCTGGCCCGCGTCGTTCGCGGCGAGGTGCTGGCGCTCCGCGAGCGCGACTTCATGATCGCCGCCGTCGCGGTCGGGGCGCGTGGCTCCCGGATCATCGCCCGCCACGTCATTCCCAACGTTCTCGACCTCGTGGCGGTCCTCGGCGCGATCTACATGGGCGGGGCGATTCTCACGGAGGCGAGCCTGTCCTTTCTCGGCTTCGGGACGCCGCCGCCGGCCCCGAGTTGGGGCCGGATCCTGCAGGAAGGGTACTCGTACCTCGCCATCACGCCCTGGCCGTCGCTCGCGGCCGGGGTCGCGGTTTTTGTGACGGTGCTCGGCTTTTACCCCGCGGGGGAAGGCGCCCGCCGGGTCGTCCAGCGCGATCGCATGTAGCGCGCCGGCCACGAGCACCGAACCGTAGGAGTTGACCTCACAGCGACGAAAGAACGGGTCGACGCAAATGCAGCCCGAGACGTGCCATCGTGCCTAGGCCCAAACGGTCCCCGGTGCCGCGAGAAGCGCCTGCCCGCCGGACCCAGTTCGCAGACGTGTACCGCCGCCACGCGCGGGTGCGTGACCTCGCGGAGCGCGTGTATCGCACGGTGCGCGAGGTGATCTTTCGCGGGTTGCTCCACGACGGGGAGCGGCTGCAGGAGCGGCAACTCGCGGACGCGCTCGGCGTCAGCCGCACCCCGGTGCGCGCGGCGTTGCAGCGGCTCAACTCGGAGGGCTTCATCAGCAGCGACCCGCGGCAGGGCTTTGTCGTCGCCCCGCTGACCCTCCAGGACATCGAGGACATCTACGTCCTGCGCGTCGCGCTCGAGGGGGTCGCGGCGCGGCTCGCCGCCAAGGTCGCGACGGAGAGCGATCTGACGGTCATGCACCACATCGAGGAGCAGATCGAAGCGGCCCTGGCACGCGGCGACGTCGATGCGATGACGATCCTCAACGCGCGCTTTCACGATGAGTTGTGCCGTGCCGCCAAGAACTCGCGGCTGACCGCCCTGACCACGCGGCTGCATGACTTCGTGCAACGCCTGGGCCGCACCACGCTGTCCGATCCGGCGCGCGGGGCGCAGAGCGTGGCGGAGCACCGAGCGCTGATCGAGGCGATCCGGCGCCGGGATCCCGAGGCCGCCGAACGTATCGGACAAGAGCACATGGCCCACGCGAAGGAAGTGCGGGTCGCCATGTACGCGGCCGCCCATCATCTGGAACATCCCCGCACGGCCGCGAGCGGCGCGTAGCGTCGAGCTACCGTGGTTCCCGCGCCACTGCAGCGTCAGCGCATCCCGGGCGCCCGGCGTGTGACGTCAGACGAATTACGCCAAGTGTGTCTTCCAGAAGCGCAGCAGCTGTGAGGGATGGAGGCTGAATCCCGTAAACTTCTTCGAAAGCCCCGCCGTGTCGAGCTGCGTGTCGATGTACACATTCGGGATATCCTGGGCCACGATGTCCTGCAGCTTGGCCATCAAGTCCGCCTGCTTGGGTTTGTCCAGCGTCGCCCAAAATCGCTTGAGGAGGTCGTCCACCGCCGGGTTGCAATAGTATCCGGCATTGTAGCCCTTGGGGGATACGGTGGCGCACGTCACGGTGAGGTGTGGGATATTCTGCGCGTCAATCGTAAACCAGCTGCATTCGGCCATTCCAACGTCGTCCGGAAGGCCCTTTGCGTAATGGGCAATATAGGCTCCCCACTCGAAGACCTGGATCTGCAGTCGAACACCGACCTGCTGTAGCATGGCCTGGACCGCCTCGCCCATTGGCTTTGGCGACTGCATCCCGGAGCCCGATTCCGGCACCCAGAATTTTGTCGTGAACCCGTGCGGATACCCGGCTTCCCGTAGCAGTTGCTTGGCCTTGGCGGGGTCGTAGAGCGATCGTTCCTCTTTGTATGCGTATTTGATGACCGAGGGAACAGGACCGGTGGTCGGCGCTCCGGTGCCCTTGAGAATGTCTGCGATAATCGCTTTCTTGTCGACGGCATAAGAGATCGCGCGCCGAACTCTCACATCCTTGGTCGGCGTGGCCTTCGTGTTGAACACCAGATACCACACGTGACCCAGAGGCGTCTCGAGAAACTGAACCCGCGGGTTTCCTTTGACCTGAGCCACGTTATCAGGAGGAAGATCGTAGGCGAGGTCAATGTTGCCGGCCAGGAGTTCAGTGACGCGTGTTTGCTCTTCAACGATCGGCCGGAAGACGACGCTGTCGAGATAGGCTCCGCCTACCTCCGGTACGCGAGCTCCCCAGTAGTCATCGAAGCGCGTGAATGTCACCTTTTGATTGTGGATCCACGAGTCGAACTTGAATGGTCCGGTCCCGACCGGATGGTCCCTGAACGCACCCCGGTATTTCTTGACCGCCGTGGGGCTCACGATCGCCGCGGCCGGCCACGCCAGCGCATCCTCAAGCGGGGAATACGGATACTTCAGCGCCAGGGTTACCGTGTATTTGTCACGTACGATTGTCCGTCTCGGATCAATGGCCCCATACCAGAAATCCATCAGAGGAAAGGGTTGGCCCAGTTTGTAGTATTCGTTCTGCGCGTCCAGCACGCGCTCATAGCTGAATTTCACTGCCTCCGCGTCCATCTCTGTTCCATCATGGAATCGCACGCCCTTGCGAAGCTTGAAGGTCCAGAATAGACCGTCCTTCGAGACCTCGTAGCTCTCGGCCAACCCGCCTTTGACGGCCAAGCTCTTGTCATCCCAATAGAGGAGGTTTTCGAAGACGTTGCTCATCACGGCATAATTGTGCTGGCCCGTCCCCGAGGCGATGTCCATCGACGTGGGCTCGGCCACGACCATGGAGACCAGGGTGCCGCCTTTCTTCCCGCTCTCTGCCGCCACGGCGTGCGTGAGCTCGCCGCCACCATAGATGGCGAGGAGTTTGGCGACACTGACCGATCCGGCCACACCGAGGGCTCCCTGCAGGAGACGTCGCCGGCTGAGTTGCTCCGGACGCGGCTGGGACACCGAGGACATCCTGATCTCCCCCTTACGTCACAGAATTTCTTAGCGGTCCACGCTCACCAGCACCATGTCTGCCGGGTTCCATTTTCGCTCCCGGACTCCTTCCACTGGAGGTACCTCATCTAAAGTACCTCATCCAGCGTCTCCTCCGGCCCCCGTGGCCGGTGCCCCGCGAATGACCCGGGTAGCGACACAGGAAGAATACGTTCGTATTCCAAAGTATCCTCACCATGCCCACAACCGGGAAACCGACGATTGACGGCGCTGTGTGGCCGCTCGTCGTGCGAGAGGCGGCGAGCGTGTCCCAGGCCGGCGTCTTCGAGGAAGCGGCGCGTCAGCTCACGGTGTGCAACGCGTGCCGGTACTGCGAGGGCTACTGTGCCGTGTACCCGGCGCTCGAGCTCCGCCGGGCGCTGACCCGGGGCGACGTCACCTACCTCGCCAACTTATGCCACGATTGCCGCGCGTGCTACTACGCGTGCATGTACGCCCCGCCCCACGAGTTTGGGATCAACATTCCACAGGCGCTCGCCGAAGTCCGGCGCGACGGCTACCGGAGACACGCCCGGCCGCGCACCGGCGCGGGCTTGTTCGCCGCGACCCCGGAGGTGCTCGCGGCCTGCGCCGTGGCCGCGCTTGTGGTGGGACTCGCCTTGTGGCTCGTCGGCCCCGCGCGGATGCTTACCGCGCAGCGCGGCGCGGGCGCGTTCTACCAGATCGTGCCGTACTGGGCGATCGTGCTCCCCGGGCTGGGACTATTCTGCTACTGGCTCGGCGTCTGGGCGGCGGGCGCGCGCGTGTTCTGGCGCGACATCGACATGCAGGGCCGGGCCCCGTCGCCGCGCGCCGCCCTCGGGGCGGCGTGGGACGTCCTGGTGCTGCGGTGGCTTCGCGGCGGCGGGCCCGGATGCCCGTACCCGGATGAGCACCCGTCGCGCGCCCGTGCCGTTCTGCACAGCCTCGTATTCTACGGCTTTCTCGCTGCCGCGGCTTCCACCACGATTGCCGCGATCTACCAGGACCTGCTGGGGCGGCTTCCGCCGTATCCGCTGGCGAGCGCCCCTGTTGTGTTGGGGACGCTCGGCGGCGTGGCGATGATCCTCGGGGCGGTGGGCATGCTCGTTGCCAAGGGACGGAGCGACCGGCGGCCGGCCTCGGGCCCGATGTCCGGCATCGAGGCCGTGTTCGTGATCACGCTTGGGCTGGCGTCGCTGAGCGGCCTGCTTACGCTGGCGCTGCGGAGCACGCGCGTCTTGGGCCCAACCCTCGTAATTCACCTCGCGATCGTGGCCGCGCTGTTCGTGACGGCACCTTATGGCAAATTCGTTCACGCGATCTATCGATACCTCGCGCTCGTGCGCCGCCGGATGGAACACGACTCAGACGGTCGCCCCGCGGAGCCGTAGCGCGCCGGCCGGGCTTGGCCGGCCGGCGATGGGCCGGCGCGGTGCATGTTGTTCAGGCTGCCGCAAACGCCGGCATGACGCTCCGCGCAAAGACGTCTACATCGTGCAGCAACTCCTCCATCGTGTCCACGACAAACACGATGCCGAGGTGCGTCGCGCCGATGGCCTCAAATGCTCGAATCTGGTCCACGATCTCGGCCGGGGTGCCGAGCAGGTTGCCGGCACGGTAGCCGGCCAGGATGTCGGCCTCGGAGCGGCGAGTCTCCGCCGCCATTCTCCGGAGGTGTTGAGAGCGCAAGGCGCGGATCTCCGCGTCCCGCTGGCCATCGCCGAAAGTCAGCCACGTTTGCACGTGAAGGCTGAACCCATTTGGATCCCTACCGTGCGCCGCCGCCGCGGCCTTCACCGCGTCCCAGGCCCGACCGGCTCGCTCCGGTGAGAGTCCGGCCAGGATCAGCCCGTCGGCCAGACGGCCGACCCGTTGTAGGCCGACGGGCTTGTGCGCCGCGAGGTACACAGGAAAGGGCGCCTGGCTCGGTTTCGGGGCCAGCTCGACGCCCGCAAACTGCACGTACTCTCCTTGGAGGCTGGCGGGCGCGTCCCCGAAGAGGAGGCGGAGACCCCGGATGCCTTCTTCGAGCCACCGGCCGCGGTGGACGTGTTTGTGGGCGGGGTGCAGCGCTTCGAATTCCTCCCGGTTAGAGCCGAGGCCCACGCCGAGCATGACGCGGCCCCCGCTCAGCCGGTCGAGCGTGGCCACCTGCTTCGCGAGGAGCACGATGTCGCGCTGGGGCACGACGATCGTGCTGAGCATGAAGCGGAGCCGCTCCGTGACATTGACGAGGCTGGCGTAGGTGACCAGCGGCTCATAGAAGTTCGGAGTGCCCGCCTGTGTCTCGCGGATACCCTGCCGAGACGTCAGGTGATCATTGGACCAGATCGAGTAGTAGCCGAGTTCCTCGGCCCTGCGCGCGAAGGTGGTCAGGTTCTCGGGGCTCACAAATCCGACTGGATATGCCGTGCCCTCGCGGCAGCCGGGAAAGCCGGCACCGAAGCGGATTGCCATGCCTCGTGATCCCCCCGTCGTTGACGGCCTGTCGCTGTGCGCTCGGATCGGACCCTCGTCTGGCGGCGGAGCGCTCCGCCCGGTCGCGATGAGGGCGGCCACGTCGGGGGTGGCCATCCTCGACGCAACTGCTGGTATTCTTGAGTATACCAAGCGCCTTATCGGAGCGTCATGTACCCCGACGAGGTACTGCCCCGGCCGCGCCAATAGGCTGCGCGTAAATCGGCATAGACATTGCTGGTCCGCCGGCCGCGTTGCCGCACGCGAATTCAAGGCAAGTTGCGCGCAATTCCGGCGTCACGGCGGACGCGAGGTATCGTAATGCCAGCGGCGCAGGCCATCCTTTCGATCGGATAGGTTGAGAACTGCTCTGGGGAAAATACGCACAAGAGGAAAAACTGAGTAGGGGGGTGCACGATGCTACTGGCCTTGCTGTTGCTGGGTGCGGGGCTCCTGATCCTGACGGGGCATATGATCGTCCGTTAATCGGACGCAATTGTAAGGGGTGGACTGGGACCGGCGCGGGGTAGCTTGCCCCGCGCCGGCTTTTTGTCAGATCGCTTCCGGTTCGACCGGCTGCAATAGTCGGCTCGCGGCGCGCGGTCCTTCACACTGCTCCGCCTGTGTCGGCGTACCACCACAAAATACCCCAGCGTACGTCTGAAGCTCCTTGTCCTTATATGTAATATTCAACCATCACGGACGGTTTTATGCTCGACAACCCTCAACGCGCCCCAAGCGTGTGTAAGATGCGTGGAACCTTCGTTTCCGATCCGGCGTTGAACATAAACGGGGGGAGTCTGAGGCGTTCTACAGTCGCCGCGACTGAGGACGGGTGATGACGGGCGGCGCCGCTGCGAAGCGGCTGCGTAATTTTGCGATCCTGGGGCTGGCCCTGGCCGGTGTGCTTGGCTCCGGCGTGCTGCGTGTGGGGGTGGCGGCGCACCGAGGAGCCGTGTTGCCGCCCGCGCGCGCGGTCGTTGCCGACCAAGCCTCGGACGTTGAAGGAAGCGTCAGTATATGGCCGGCGCCTGCGCTCGACCGGCCCGGCATCCCCCCTGGAGCGGGGGCGCGCTCACACGTTGGCCTCCACGCGGTGCTCGACGCGCTCCAATCGGTGCGTCGTTCGAGCGTCACGCAAATATCCCTCCCACCGCCGTCGCCCGCCTGATCGGCAGGGCATCCCACGGCCCCTGAGCGGGCCGCATGTTTCCAGTGGGAGGGATTAGTATGGGACTGTTCGATGCATTTCGCAGGGGCGGACGGCGTTCCCACCACGTGATTGGCCGCATTTCCGACGAACCGAAGATCGCGGGGGACAACGGCGAGAGATACTTGGTGTTTCACCTTGAGGAGATGCCGGATACCGAGTTCCGGCTCCGGATGCTCCCCACCACGCCCAAGCGCCGCAAGGGTGATCGCGTGGAGATCTCCTGGGCGCAGGAAGGCAGCGGGACCGCGACGGTGGAGATGCTGACGGCGGCGCCGGACCAGGAGTTTGCGAGGCGGCGGAACGAAGCGTATCTGCAAGACATCCAAGCCCGGGAGATGAAGGATCCACAGTGAGCTAGCCGGCGGGTGGGCCGGCGCGCCGCCGGCCCGCCCGCCTTGCTCCAACACTCTCCGTCAGCACATCCGCACGCGTGGCCTCCCGCCGAGGGGGGGAGCACCATTCGCACTGGTCACGTGACGCTGCTCCGCCTACCGCCAACGCGGCGAGTGTGTCGCGGTGGTGATCGTGGAGATCGGATCTTGCTTCCCGCTTCGGGGGCGACGAGTTGTCCTTATCGAGCAGAGTCGAAGCCCAAGCGGGTACTTGAGGTCGAGACGCGCTCAGCAACGCTGGACGCGTCGTCGGGTCGCAGGGCCGAGGCCGATCGGCTCGCGTGCGGAGGAGGACCAAACGCGCCGCGCCGAAGGGATCGGCGGTGTTGTGTTGTGTGGAGGTGAGCGATGCGGCTCGTAACGTACGCCGCGCGCGGGCAGATCCGCGCGGGCGCGCTCCAAGGCGACTGGGTCGTCGATCTCGGCCGCGCCTCGCGCCTGCGGGAGGCACGCGCGTCCGCGGGACGGCGCGGCGCGGCGTTGCCCTCGTCGATGTGGCGGTTGCTGGCGCACGGGGACGACGCCATCGCTCTCGCGCGCGAAACCGTGACGGCCATCGGCCCGGCGCTGGCCGATCCGGCGCGCGCGGAGACGCTGCGGCAGGACGGCATCGCGTGGGCGCGTGGCGAGGTGCGCCTGTTGCCCCCCGTGCCCGCGCCGCCCAAGATCATATGCGTGGGCCGCAACTACGCCGAGCACGCGCGGGAGGGTGGCGCCGCGCCGCCGGAAATCCCCATCTACTTCGGCCGGTTTCCGCACAGCCTGCTTGCGCCCGGCGCACCGTACGTGTTGCCGCGAGCCAGCACGCAGGTGGACTTTGAGGGCGAGCTGGCGGTCGTGATCGGCCGGAGCGGCTATCACGTCGACGAAGGCAGGGCGCTCCAGCACGTGGCCGGGTACACGATCTTCAACGACATCTCGATCCGCGACTTCCAGCGCCGGACATCGCAGTGGATGATCGGCAAGAACTTCGACCGCAGCGGGCCGCTTGGCCCGGTCCTCGTGACGCGAGACGAGGTCCCCGATCCGCAGCGGTTGACGCTCACGGTCGAGGTGAGCGGCGAGCGCATGCAGGAGGCGGACACGCAGACCATGATCTTTTCGGTGGCCTATCTCATCGCGGACGTGTCGCGCGCCCTCACGCTCGAACCGGGCGACATCATCGCGACCGGCACGCCGAGCGGCGTCGGATTTGCCAGGACGCCGCCGCGGTGGCTCCGCGCCGGCGACGTGGTGCGCGTGTCGATCAGCGGGTTGGGCGTGCTCGAGACGCCGGTCGTTGCTCCGCACTAGCTCAGCGCGATTGCGCGAACGACGACCGCTACCGCGCCGGCGATCCCCCTCAGCCTGAAGTTCTATGTTGGTTTTCGGGGGCGCGGAGCCCGTCGGCCACGGAGGGGTCTATCATCTGCGCCGCCTCGAGCTCCGCGAGGATCGCATTCGTGTGCTCGCCGAGCGCCGGAGGTCCCGCGGCCGGTGCGATGGTGTCACCTGAGAAGCGCATCGGCTGCGCCACGTAGCAAATTCCGCGGAGCTGGGCGAACAGGCCGCGCGCGCGGAATTGTGGCGACTCCAGCACGTCGCTGAGGGTGTTCACCGCCGCGACCGGCACGCCGGAAGCGGTGAGGGTCCTTCCCACTCGGCGGCGGGGCGGCGAAGGAACGTCTGATGGAGGGCTGCGCCGACCCGCTCCGCTTGCGCGACTCGCTCAGAAAACGTGAGCGCGGCAAGATCATCAAGCCCGGCCGCCCGACAGAAACCTCTCCCAGAAGTGATCCTCGTGGACAATCCCGAGGCTCATCCAGCGCCCATCGGCGCACGGAAAGAGACCGTAATGCGGGATGAAGGAGACGTTGGGGCGAGATGGAGGCGCGCCTTCGATCGACGCGCGCCCGATATCCGGACCCAGGAGGGCCACAACGGCGTCAGCCATCGCGGCGTCGATGCGCGTGCCGAGCCCTGACACGGACCGCCCCGCGATCATGACCGCTCTACGCCGAGCAGTTCGAGCGCGGTTGATGCATAGACGGATGCGCAGTCGACCAGATTGTCGATCGGCACGAACTCGTTCGGTCCGTGCGACACCGTCAACAGTCCGGGTCCGTAGGCATACGCTGGAATGCCGCGCGCCGCGTAAAAACGCGTCTCCAAGAGACCCGGACACATTTCGAAACGAGGGGCGGCCCCCGTCACCCGCATGATACTCGTGGCAAGGCAAATTCCAAGGGGGGTATCCGCAGGCGTGCCGGCAGGCAGACCCTCCTGAAGGATATCGACTTCGATCTTGCACCGCCCGTCGCTTGCCAGCTTGATGAGTGACAGCAGCCGCTCCCTTTCCGCGGCGAAATCCTCTTCGGGATTGATTCGACGGTCGACCGTAAACCAGCACGACTCGGGAACCGCGTTGAAATTTGCGCCCCCGCCAGTGTGCCCGCCCAGCAACAGAATCGAGTGCCTGGCTTGCGACGGCTGAACGTCGAACGCTGTGGTCCGCACTTCCACTTCTCGCTTCAGCTCCGCCAACAGACCCGCACAGCGCATCATTCCTTCGAAAGCGTTGACGCCTTGGAACTGCCGTCCGACGTGCGCGGATTTGCCGCGAGCTGTGATCCGCAGGCTGATCGCCCCTCGATTGGCGTTCCAGACGACTCCTCCGGTCGGCTCTGGCGTCAGCATCCCCACGGCGCCCTGCCCAAGCAGACCCTCTCGCTCGAGGAACCGAGAGCCACGCGGCCCGGCGGTTTCCTCGTCGGGGACAAATACCAGGCCGATCCGGCCGTCGAGCTTCATCCCGCTGTCACGGACCGCCTTGGCAGCATAGATCATGGCGGCCAGGGCGCCTTTCATATCCGACGATCCCCGTCCGAACAGGTTCTTGCCCCTCACGGTAGGGACGAACTGCTCGGTATCGTGCGCGGGCACCACGTCATAGTGCCCGCTCAGGTACAGGGTCCGGTCGTCCCCATCGCCGATGAAGGACAACACACAATCGCCGTGAACCTGCGACGTGAAACCGAGCTTCTTCAACTGTCCGGCAAGTGCTTCGACTGCGTCTCCGTAGTGCTTCCCCGGCGGATTCTCCGAAGGAATGGCGATAAGGTCGCGGGTGAACTCCAGTATGGCCTGTGCGTCGCGCTCGATCGCGCCACGGATCTCGAGGATCTCGGCCTTCATGACGTGCTCCCCTCAGCGCCGACGCCGGCCATCTTGGGGCAGCGCGAGCTTGGGAATCAACCTGCAGACTTGAAGAACCGGCTGGGACGGAACGGCGCCAATTCGGGCGTGTCGCGCCCGCCGATCAACTCCTCGGCAACGGCGCGGCCGAGGAACGGGGCGAGCGTGACGCCGCTGTGCGTGACTACTATATAGTAGCCTGAGACGCCCGGGATCGGCCCCACCGCCGAGTAGCCATCGGCCGGATACGGGCGAAATCCGATCCGTACCGCTTCCGGGAGCACGCCGGCGATGCCCGGCAGGATCTGGGCCGCGCGGCGCACCAGGTCGAGCGCCTCCGGCGAGCGGGGGTCCGGCCGGATGTCCCGCGGTAGCCCCTCGTCCGTTTCGTCTCGATGCAACATGAGCCGGCCCGCCCCATCCGGGCGGAGATGGCACTGCGGGGCTCGGACGACGCGGCGCAGCCGCCCCGGCACAGGGGGCGTAAAGACGAGAAACCCGATCGTGGGCGCGAGCGGGATATGCAGCTCGGTGGCTTGCACAGCCTCGTTTGCCCACCGGCCGGCGCAGTTGACGACGATGTCGGCGGTGACCCGGCCGCGACCCGCCGTGTCCACGCCGGCAATCCGGCCGGCCTCGAGCACCAGGTTGGTGACGCGCACCCCCGTTTGGATGCGCGCACCATGGAGGGCGGCCGCCGCGAGCATGGCGTGCGCAAAGACAACCGGGTCCAGCCATCCTTCATCGGGGAAGTATGCGATCGGCGCGTCGCGGACCGCGTCGAGGCTCACGTCGGGCTCGATCTCTCGTAGCTGCGCCGGCGTGATCCATTCGGCCGCGTAGCCCCACGCGCGCAGCCGTTCCACGCGCTCGCGCTGCGCCCGTCGCTCGGGTTCATCAAACTCCCATTCCAGGCTCCCGCCGCCGTGCCACCAGGGGATGTCCCCAAACTCCGCACGAAGCGCCGCGTGGGCCCGCATGCCCGCGACGTTCAGATCATGGTACGTGCGCGGAGGCTTGTTGTTCGAGTTGGTCCAGGAGAAGCTCGTTGCGGATGTCCCCCCGCCCGGTAGATCCCGTTCCAGGACGGTCACCGCGGCGCCGGCCTCCGCGAGCCGGTACGCGACCGACGCCCCGACCACGCCGGCTCCAATCACGACGCAACGTCTCATGGGAAGAGAACTTCGCCGGGATGATGGGCGCTACATCCTCGCGCTCCCGCCGGGAGATCGTCCGGGCCGGCGCGAAACAAGGGGGGCATTCGGCATCCGCAACGCGACCGTTCGGCGCGGCGGCCCGCGTCGAACTCGACCGCCTCGCACGGGAGGGACGGAGATGGCGTACCGGCGCGGTCTCTGGTGGCCGCTGGCTCTGATCGTCGTCGGCGTGGTATTCCTGCTCCGTAATCTCGGCTATGTTCCGCCCGCGCTGGACCAGTGGTGGCCCGTGATTCTCATCGCACTCGGGCTCTGGGTTCTCACGGCCCGGCGCGAGCCGCGGCGATTTTTGGAATCCATGGGCCGTGTGCCGCCCGCGGGCGGACGCCGTGGGTCGACGGGCGGCCTTGTGCTGATCGGCCTTGGCCTGGCGCTTCTCGCGACCAACTACGTGGGCGGCCGCAACACGGGCGCGCTCATCATGATCGCCCTCGGGCTGGCGTTCCTCGCCGGCCGCATCTGGTAGACGGGGTGTCTCGCAAGGTCGCCGGCGACGACGTATGGAACCGTCTGTGGACATGTCCCCGTGTTGTTGACGCGACCGCGGGGATTGCATAGCATGTGCGTGGCTCGGCGTCGCAGCCGCGGCGTACGCGGGCGCGCGTACGACCCATCTCGATCGCGAGAGTGCACGGAGATGATCGAGCAGGCGAGATCGTGCGGCCGCGCGGGCCGCGGATGGATTCAATGACCCCGGTTCCCCGCGAGCGCCCTCTGTCCCGTGCGCGCGGCGGCGAGTCGTTTCCCGACGGTCTCCACTATAAAGTCTTCCGGCTGCCGGACGTGAGCCTCATCACCGTTCAGGGCGAGATCGACCTCGCCAACGCGCACGTACTCGGCAGCGCGCTCAGCCAACTTTCGAGTCGGGGCCTGCCGGTTCTCGTCGATCTCACGAAGATCCAGTACATCGACAGCACCGGCATCCACGCGCTCCTGCGGGCGCACGAGCAGTGTCGAACCCACGGCGTGCCGTTTGCCGTGGCGACGAACCGGTTGGTCCAACGGATCTGCGCCGCCGTGTCCCTCGACCACAAGTTTCGGATCTTCGCAAACATCCCGTTCGCCCGAGGCCACTTCGTGGCCCGGCGACGGCCGCGAGACGCGGATCTGAGTTAGCGGCCTCGGTGGCGGCGCATCGCGGGCTGCCAGCGTCCAAATCGGCGATGATCGCAGCCGGCGCGCAACGGCGGGGGCGAGGCGGGTCCGAGCGCCGCGGCCGCCGCGTCCAGGGAGTCGTAGGCGGGGAAGAAGGCGCCGAGGAACTGCGTGTCGACTGCGGTTCGGATACACGCGGCCGGTCTCGCGAGGAGCATGCGGGGCACCCGCTGCCGGTACTCCACCAGCACGTCCAACCCCGTTCCATCCATGCGGTCGACGTTCGCGCAGTCGAGAATGACCGGGAGGCCGCAGGACGTGGCATCGTCGAGCGCGCGCGCAAACACGGAGGCGGTCTCCACGTCCGCCGTCCCCGATACCGAGAGGACCACGGCGGCGCCGGCCGTCTCGATGCTCCAGGAGAGCCATGGAAACTTCCCGGCCGACATCCAGCCGGGGCGCCACGGCCGGCGTGGCCCGCGACGTGCACTCATCGCATCACCGCTCCACAGGGCATCTACTCTACGTCTGCCCACGGAGACACGATCTTAGCCTCTACAGGAACTCCGCCGCATCGCATCGTAAAGCACGGGCAGTTTACAGATCCGTGACGCGAGGCACCTCGCACGCGGCGTCACTGCATGTCCCACACGCAACGACGGAGGAGAGCCCATGCCCGGGAACCGGATGACGCGACGCCAGTTTGTTCGTCGATCGATGGGCTCGCTGGCGGGCGCGGCACTGGCGTCCGCGGCGGTGCGGCAGGCGTCCGCGGCCGCGGTTCGCGGGGGCACCCTCACGATCGCCCGGCCCGTGGATGCGACGTCGCTCGATCTGTTCACGGACAGCAGCGCGCCCGCGTCGTGGGTGTACGGGCTCATCTACGAGCCCCTGGTGACGCTGGATTCGGCCATGCGCGTGGGACCGGGCCTGGCGTCCAGCTGGCGGGTGCTGTCGCCGACGACCATCCGGTTCACGCTGCGCAAGGGCGTCAAGTTCCACGACGGAACGCCGTGCGACGCGGCCGCGATCAAGTTCAACTTCGACCGCACCTTCGACCCGAAGAAGCCCGGGATCTGGGCGAGCTTCGCCGGGCCGGTGAAGGAGCTGCAGGTGGTCGACGACGCTACGGTGGACGTCGTCGCCACCGAACCATTTGCGCCGCTGCTGCTCAACATGAGCATGGTGCACGGCGGGATGGTGAGCCCGGCGGCGGTGCGCAAGTACGGCGCGGACTTCGGCCGGCATCCCGTCGGCACCGGCCCCTTCAAGTTCGAGGAGTGGCAGCCTCGGGATCACATCACCCTCTCGCGCAACGACGATTACTGGGGTGAGAAGCCGCCGCTCGACCGCATCGTCTTCAAGGTCATCCCGGACGACTCGGCGCGGATGATCGCGCTGCGCACCGGCGAGGCGGACATGGTGCTCGTGCCGCTGGTCGACCAGCTACCCGCGCTGCGGCGCGACCCGAACTACACGGTCGCCGGCATCGTCGGCACGCGGGTCGTGTTTCTGTCGCTCACGCTGACCCAGCCGCCGATGGACGACGTGCGGGTGCGCCGCGCGATCATGATGGCGACCGATCGGAAGTCCATCGAGGCGAACCTGGTGCAGTCGGCGGGGACGCTCGCCGACAGCGTGATCACGCCGACGACGTTCGGCTACGCGCCGATGCACCTCGAGAGCCGCTACCCGTACGATCCGAAGGCGGCGCGCGCGCTCCTGGCCTCCGCCGGCTACCGGCCCGGCGCGGGCGGCGCCCTCGAGCGCGGCGGGTCCCCGCTTGTGCTGTCGATGATCGGGTCGCGCGGGCGGTATCCCAAGGACGCGGAGATCGCGCAGGCGTTTCAGGCGCAGATGCACGATCTCGGCATCCGCGTGGATCTGCAGCTTCCGGAGTATCCGGTGGTGATCAACGCGTTGCGGACGCCGACGCTCAACGTCCACGTGCTGTTCTCCGCGTACGGCAACCTGACGGGGGACGCCGATTTTTCGCTCGTGAACTGTTTCGAGTCGGACCAGGTCCCCCCGGCCGGGTGGAACACGTTCCGGTACATCAACCCCGCGTACGACAAGCTCGTCAAGGCGGCACGGGTCAGCCTCAACACCGCCGAGCGCAAGCAACTGTACGCCCAGGCGCAGGACGTGGTGGCCCGCGACGTCCCCGCGGTCCCGTTCTACAACATGGACAACATCGCGGTCATGCGGTCCTACGTGAAGGGCTTCGTGCCCCATCCGGTGGAGTACGACCTGCGCGTGGCGCAGGTCTGGCTCCAGAAGTAGGCCGAGCACTCCCGTGACCGTGCGTCGGAGGCCGGCCGCCCGCGCCCGGGGGCCGGCCGGGTGACACGCTTTCTCGTCCGGCGAGTCGTCGCGGCGATCCCGATCATGCTCGGGGTCGTCTTCATCGTGATGGGCACGATGGACGTGATCCCGGGCGATCCCGCGGCGATGATGCTCGGGCAGGGCGCAACCCAGGACATGGTCACGCGGCTGCGGGCGGAGCTGGGCCTGGACCGGCCCCTCGCCGTGCGGTACGTGGACTATCTCGGGCGCTTACTGCGGGGCGACCTGGGCCGCTCCATCGTCGATGGCCGGCCCGTTTCCGAGGAGATCAGGCAGGCGTGGACGGCGACGCTCGAGCTCGGCGCGGCCGCGCTGGTGCTCACGGTGCTCGGCGGGGTGACGATCGGTGTGCTCGCGGCGCACCGGCAGGACTCCGTGTTCGACGGGGCCAGCCGGGTGCTGGCGCTCGTGGGGCTGTCGATGCCGGTGTTCTGGACGGGGATCGTGTTCATTCTCGTCTTCAGCCTGGAGCTGCGGTGGCTCCCAAGCGGCGGCCGCGGGGCCTGGCCGCACCTCGTGCTCCCCGCCGTCACGCTGGCGATCCCGAGCACGGCGACGATCGCCCGCGTCACCCGGTCCGCCATGCTCGGCGTGCTGCACGAGGACTACGTCCGCACGGCGTATGCGAAGGGCGCGCGTGACGCGGCGGTGTTGTTTCACCACGCGCTGCGCAACGCGCTCATCCCGGTGGTCACGGTGCTGGGGCTGCAGCTCGGGCAGTTGCTCGGCGGCGCGATCCTGACGGAGACCGTGTTTTCCTGGCCCGGCGTCGGCCGCCTGCTCGTCCAGGCGATCTCGTCGAGAGATTACATTCTGGTGGAGGGCGGGGTGCTGCTGCTTGCGGCCACGTTCGTCGTGACCAACCTGGCGGTCGACGTCGCTTACGCCTACCTCGACCCGCGCGTCGTCTACCGGTGAACGTCCATCGTTCGCCCGCATCCGCGTTGTGGCGGCGGCTCCGCCGCAACCGGCTCGCGCTCGGCGGCGGCGTCATGATCGGCGTGCTGCTGATCGTGGCGGCGCTCGCCCCGTACCTCGCGCCGTACGATCCGGCGCACCAATCGCTCGCGGACAAGCTCGCCGGGCCGACCGCGCGCCACCTCCTCGGCACCGACGAGTTCGGCCGTGACGTGCTGAGCCGGCTCATCTTCGGCAGCCGCGTGGAACTCGCGGTCGGGGTGGCGTCCGTGCTCGTCGGGCTCGCGCTGGGCACGGCGCTCGGCACGATCGCGGCGTACTGGGGCGGGATCGCGGACGAGCTGACGATGCGCGCGCTCGACGTGCTGCTCGCGTTTCCCTACCTGCTGCTCGCCATCCTCGTCGTGAGCGTGCTCGGGGCCAACGTGCGCAGCACGATCCTGGCGGTGGGCCTGTGGGCGACGCCGGGCTTCGCGCGGGTGATCCGCGGCCTCGTGCTCCTCGTCGCCGGGCAGGAGTACGTGGACGCGTCGCGCGCGATCGGCGCGCGCACCGCCCGCATCATCCTGCGGCACGTGCTGCCGAACTGCGTGTCGGTGTTGATCGTCTACGCGGCGCTCTACATGGCCAACGCGATCCTGCTCGAGGCGGCGCTGTCGTTCCTCGGGCTCGGCGTGCAGCCGCCGGCGGCGTCGTGGGGCGTGATGATCAGCACGGGACGCGACTACCTGCTCGAGGCGCCCCACATCGCGACGTTCGCCGGGCTGGCGATCGCGTTCACGGTGTTGGGGTTCAACTTGTTCGCGGACGGCCTGCGGGACGCGCTGGACACGAAGGCGGCACTGTGATCGGGGCCCGCGGGTACCGTGCGTTCGCAGGAGGAGGCATGACATGAGGCTGACGCATGAGGGCGCCGTCCCGGCCGCTGCGCGGACGGTGGATCCCATCACCCTGGAAGTCGTCAATCAGCGGCTCCAGTCCATCGCGGACGAGATGGAGACGAGCCTGTGCCGCAGCGCGTTCTCGAGCATCGTCAAGGAAGCGATGGACGCTTCCTCGGCGTTGTTCGACCGCGGCGGCAACACCCTGGCCCAGGCCGCGGCGCTTCCGGGGCATCTCGGCATGATGATCCCGGCCGTCCGGCGCATCCTGGAGGCGTTTCCGTCGCAGGCGATGCGTCCCGGCGACGTGTACGCCTTCAACGAAGTGTACGAGGGCGGCACGCACCTGCCGGACATCACGGTTGTCGTCCCGGTCTTCTGGGACGGCGAGGTCGTCGCGCTCAGCGTCACGATGGCGCACCATCAGGACGTGGGCGGCGCCGCACCGGGGAGCACCCCGCCGAACGTCACGGAGATCTTTGCGGAGGGGCTCCGCCTGCCGCCCGTGCGCCTGCTCGTCGACGGCCAGCCGAACCGCGACGTCTGGGAGATCCTCCGGCTCAACACGCGGGTGCCCGAGACCCTCCTCGGCGATCTGCGCGCGCAACTTGCCGCCGGCAACATCGGCCGGCGGCGGCTCGAGGAGCTGTTCGGCGAGTGCCCCGCCCCGACGATGCTCGCCGCGTTTGACGAGCTGCAGGACTACGCGGAGCGCCTGACGCGTCTCGCGGTCGAGGGGATCCCGGACGGGGACTACGCGTTCGAGGACTTCCTCGATCACGACGGGGTGGAGCGCGACCGCCCGCTTCGCATCCGCGCCACGGTCTCCGTGCGCGGCTCCCGGCTTCGCGTGGACTTCGCCGGCACCGATGCGCAGGCCAAGGGGCCCATCAACTCCGTGCCCGCGTCGACGATGTCGGCGGTGTACTACGTCGTGCGCGCGCTCGCGGGCTCGCGCGTGCCGAACAACCAGGGGTGCTACCGGTGCGTGGAGATCGACGCGCCGGAGGGAACGCTGGTCAATCCCCTGCCGCCCGCGCCGGTCGGCCTCCGGTCGTACACCATCAAGCGGATCGTGGACGTGCTCCTGGGGGCGCTGGCGCAGGCGCTGCCGGATAGGATCCCCGCGGCGTCGCATGGCCAGATCTCGCTCATGCTGGTCGGCGGCCGCCGCAGGGACACCAACAAGCTGTTCGTCGGATTTCTCGGCGTGCCGTTTTCCGGCGGCGGGGGCGCGCGGCCGGGCAAGGATGGCATCGACGTCGTGGAGACGGACATCAACAACTGCACCAGCTACCCGATCGAGGCCTGCGAGATGGAGTCGCCGGTGCAGTTCGACCGCCTGCAGCTCTGGACGGACTCCGGTGGCGCCGGCCGGCATCGCGGCGGCCTGGGATACGTCGCGGTGTGCCGCTGGACCGGCGGGCCGGTTGTGTTCTCACACCGGCGCGACCGGCACAACTTCCGGCCGTGGGGTCTCTACGGCGGCCAGGCCGCCCCGCTGTGCCGGACCGTCGTCGCGCGGCGCGACGGCCGGGTCGAAGAGCTGCCGTCGAAGATCCTGACCCATCTCGACGAGGGCGATACGCTGCAGTTTTTCACGACCGGCGGCGGAGGGTACGGAGACCCGCTGACGCGCGACCCCGACCGGGTGCTTGCGGACGTGCTGGACGGACGCGTCTCTATGGAAGCGGCGCGCCGGGAGTACGGCGTCGTCCTCGATCCGAGCGGCTCGCGCGTCGACTCCGCGGCGACACAGGCGTTGCGGGCCCACCCCCGGGACGGCGCGGGCCCGGCGTGATGTCGTCCACGGACACGGGTGCCACGGGGAACGGGGGAAACGCGGTGGGCGAGCGCAGGGGCCGGCTCATCGTCGGCATCGACGTCGGCGGGACGTTTACCGATGTCGTGGCGCTGGATCGGGAGCAGCAGGCGCTCGTGGCCGTCAAGGTGCCGTCGCAGCCGCGGGATCCGGCCGGCGCCTTTCTCGAGGGCCTGCGCCGCGCCGTGGCGCTCGCAGGCCGCCGCCCGGACGATGTCGAGCGCGTCGTGCACGGCACGACGATCGGCACGAACGCCGTGCTCGAGCACAAGGGGGCGACGCTCGGGATCCTCACGACCGCGGGGTTCGAGGACATCCTGCCGATGGGCCGGATGAAGCGGGCGGAGATGTACGACCTCAACGCGGACCCGGAGGAACCGTTGTTCCTGGCGCCGCGACGCCGGATCATCGGCATTCCCGAGCGAGTGGACGCGCACGGTACCGTGCTTCGTGCGCTCGACGAGGAAGCCGTGCTCGCGGCCGTCGGCCGCCTCAGGGACGAGCACGGCGTCGAGGCGATCGCGGTGTGCTACCTGTTCTCGTTTCTCTGTCCGGAGCACGAGGAGCGCACGGCCGCCCTGATCCACGGGCGCTGGCCCGATCTCCCGGTGTCGCTGTCGTCCGCCGTGGATCCCAGGTTCCGCGAGTACGAGCGCCTCGTGGTCACCGCCTTCGACGCGTACCTGCGTCCGGCCGTCTCGTCCTATCTGCGCAGCCTGGAAGAGCGGCTCGCCGGGCACGGGTTTCGCTGCCCGTTCCAGATCATGCAGTCGCACGGCGGGATCTCCGCCTCGCGGCTCGCGGTCGAGCGTCCGGTGGGCACGATGCTGTCGGGTCCCGCCGCCGGGGTCGTCGCCGGCGCCGCGGCGGGGCGCGATGCCGGGTTTCGCGATCTCGTCACCCTGGACATGGGCGGAACGAGCTTCGACGTGGCGATGGTACGGGACGGCCGCATCGAGACGAGCACCGAAGGGCGGATCGACAAGTACCCGCTCCGCGTGCCCATGGTGGACGTGCACACGATCGGCGCCGGCGGCGGGAGCATCGCGTTCTTGGACGCCGCGGGCGGGTTGAAGGTCGGGCCCGAGAGCGCCGGGGCGCAGCCGGGACCGGCATGCTACGGCAAGGGCGGCACGGAGCCGACCGTGACCGACGCCGGCCTGGCGCTCGGGTACCTCAACCCCGCGCGATACGCCGGCGGCGGGTTCGAGTTGTACCCCGAGCTCGCGCGCGAGGCCATCGTCAGGCGCATCGCCGGGCCGCTCGGCATGGACGTGCTGCAGGCGGCCGCGGGCATCCACGACATCGTGAACACGCAGATGGCGGAGGCGGTGCGGCTGGTGTCGGTGCGGCGCGGCTACGACCTGCGCGGGATCGCGCTCGTGGCGATGGGCGGCGCGGGGCCGGTGCACGCCGGGCGGCTCGCGGCGCTCCTGGGCGCGCGGGCCGTCGTCGTGCCGCCGCGACCGGGGGTCGGCTCGGCCTACGGGCTGCTCATGGCGGACATCCGGCATGAGCAGGTGCGTCCGTATCCGCGGCCGATGGCGCGGGCGTCGGCGGCCGAGGTGGCCGCGGCGTTTGCGGCCATTGACGCCCACTGCGCCGAGGCGATGCGCGTCGAACAGGTCCCTCTGGAGCGCGTCACGGTGCACCGATACGCGGAGATGCGGTACATCGGTCAGTCGTACGAGCTGAGCGTGCCGCTCCCGGACGCACCGATCGACGCGGCGGCGCTCACGGCGCTGCGCCGGCGCTTCGACGAGGTGCACGACCGCTACTACGGCCACCACAGCGACGAGAGCGAGGTCGAATTGGTGAGCCTGCGGGGCGTCCACGCGTACACGCTGCCGGCGCCGGTGTCGCGTCCGGCCGATGCATCGGCGGCGGGCCCGGCGAGCGCCGGGACGCGCGACGCGCACTTCGCCGGGCACGGGCATCACGCCGTTCCCGTGTACGACCGCTTCGCGTTGCCACCCGGCGCGACGGTGCCGGGACCGGCGATCCTGGATCAGGACGACACGACGACCGTCGTGTATCCGGGGCAGGTCGCCCGCGTCCACACGAGCGGTAGCGTCATCATCGAGCCGGCGCCCGCGCACGGACGATAGAATGTCGGACGACGGGCACGAGCAACGCGCCGGCGGGGCCCGGCACACCGTCGCTGTGGGTGAGGTAGCGATCGCGCATCCGCGTGCGCTCGCGCTCACGGCCACGACGCGAGACGTGCGGGCGGTGCGGTCTCGTTATAGTTAGCGCTAGGCGCGAAAGCGGGCGGGCGAGAACGGGGCGAGATCCACGCCCGCGGCCCGGCCGAGCACGGCGTCGGCAACGATCTTGCCGCTGAACGGCCCGAGCTGCAGCCCGCTCGGGCCGTGGCCGGTCGCCACGTACGCGCCCTCGATGGAGGGCAGCGGTCCGAGCACGGGCAGGCCGTCGGCCGACAGCGGCCGCAGGCCGACGCGCATCTCCACGACCTCCGCGGGCGCCAGTCCCGGCGCCACCCGCATAGCCTGCGCGAGCACCTCGCGGACTCCACCGGCCGTGAGCACGGGCTCGAATCCCGATCCGGTCTCGCGCGTCGCGCCCGCGACGATCCGGCCGTCCGGCCATGCCACGATGTAGTGTTCCCGGAAGCCGCTGATGATGGCCCACTCGTGGGTGGGGCGGCCGGCGAGGCGCAGGTGAATAATCTGGCCGCGCTGCGGCGCGACCTGGAGCGGGATGCCCAGCACGTCGGTGAGCGCCGGGGACCACGCGCCCCCGGCGATCACGACGCTCGAGGCCCGCACGTCCTCGTGATCGACGACGACGCCGCCGGCGCGCCCGCGCTCGGCCAGCAGCCGCGCAGCGCTGCCCTGCCGGATGCGGAGCCCGCGGCGCTCGCCGGCGCGGCGCAGCGCGCGGGCGAGAAGCCGTCCGTCGACGCGCGCGGCGGCGCGTGACAGCAGCGCGCCGTGCACGTCCCCAAGCGGCGGGAACAGCCGCCGAGCCTCGTCCGGCGTGATCTCGCGCAGGTCCTCCGGAGAGGGCCGCCCCGTGGCGGCCTGCCTGGCCAAGATCGCGGCACGGGCCGCCTCGAACTCGCGGCGGTCGCGCTCGTCGCTCGCGACGAGTATCAGCGGACAGCGAGCGTACCCCGTGTCGCCCGCATCGTCCGCCTCGAGGCGAGCGATCAGCGTCGGATAGTAGTCAAACGCTTTGACGGCGAGCTCGTGCACGGGATCGTCGTTGCGGCTCAGGGCCCCGCCGGAGAGGATGCCGGCGCCGGCCGCCGTCGCCTGCCCCGGATCGCCCCGGTCGACGAGCGTCACCTGCGCGCCCTCGCAGACGAGATGGTAGGCCGTGGACAGGCCGAGCACGCCGCCGCCGACCACGATGACATCGCTCATGGCCTGGTTGCACGCGGCGCGCGGGTCATGCGGTTCCCTTGCCTTTGCTGCCGATCTCCACGATGTTGACGCTCACCTGGTACCGGCGCCCATCGGAGGCCTGCACCTTGCCCTGTCCGTAGAACCCGCGCGATCCGGTCTTGAACTGCTTCGGCTCCGCCACGATGGTCTCGGCGCCGCCGGGGACCTCGATCGTGATCTTGGCAACCTCGGGCATCAGCGGCTCCTCAGCGAGAAGGCATGCGACACCTCACTGGACTCTACGGGCCCGGCGGGAGCAAGTCCTCGCGCGGTGGCCCCCCGGGGCTTACTCCGCGGCGGGCGCGGCCATGATCGCGGAGCGCTGAATGTCCTCGTACCGGACCTTGTCGACGTCGAACGCTTCGATGTTGCCGCGGAGCCGCGTGAAGGTCTGATCGAAGCTGGGCAGCGTCTTGCGCTGACGCGTCAAGGGCGTCGTGCGCGCGAGCACGTAGTTCTTGACGTACGGGTGGCGGATCCCGCGCCGTTTGATCCGCTCGACCACGCGGCCGAGCAGCTCGTCGGCCGCACGCACGAGCGCGGCGCGCTCCTCGCGCTCCGGCAGGGTCTTGCGGAACGCGCCGTTGAGAAACTTGTCGACGCGGCGCAGGATGGGCGCGAACGCGCCGCCGGCGAACCGCTTGTTGGTCTCGTAGAGCAGGCCCAGCGTGATGAAGTGCGGCGCCTCGAACTGGAACACGTAATCGTTCTCGCCGCGCCCGGGCTCGGCAGCGGCGAGCCCGCGGTACATCCGGATCACTTCGAGTGATTTTTCCTTGAGGTTGTGCGCCTTCTCCGTGTTCAACGCCAGGATCTCGTAGGCCACCTCGGGCTCCGGGACGATGATGGCGGCGATCATGTCCGCCTTGAGCTTACGCATGATCTCGCGCCGGTGGTTGCCGTTCGGCGTCCAATACTGACCCGGCTGGGGCGACATGACCACGATCGGGTCGACGAAGCGGTCGAGCTTCTTCACGACGGCCGTCAGGCGTTTGATGTGGGTCGGGGAGAGATCACGCTGGTAGGGCGTGGCCTCGACCTTGGCCGTCGGCAGTAAGCCAAAGATCTGCCAGTGCTCGCCGAGCGGCTCCTGGTACAGGGCCAGGACGTGGCCGCCGTCGCGTTCGATCTGTTCGGCGAGCGCGGCCATCTTCGCGGGCGGCACGCCGTTTGGGAAGATCGTCCACTGCGCCATCGGACCTCACCGCCCTTCGACACGGCCGCACCCCGATGCGGCGAGTATATATGATTGGGTAGGGTCCGGCGGCGCACCTCCCGAACCAACCACGGGTGCGTTCCGGCGGCGCTTCACCGGCGGGCCGCGGCCGCACGATACCCGCACGAGGAGGGCAGTGGCATGGCCGATGCGCTACGCCGGCGGATCCGCGGTATCGCCTCGCGACTCGACGGCACGATGGGCGTGTACGTGCACGCGGCCGCGACGGGCGAGACGATCACGATCAACGCCGACGAGCCGTTTCAGATGGCGAGCGTGTTCAAGATTCCGGTGCTGGCCGAGCTGCTGGCGCAGGTGGACGCCGGGCAGCGATCGCTCGACGACCGCGTGACGCTCACGGACGCGATGAAGACGCCGGGATCGGGCGTGCTCAAGGAGTTGTCGGCCGGCCTCTCGCTCACCCTGCGCGAACTCGCGACGCTCATGATCATCATCAGCGACAACACGGCGACGGACATCTTGCTGGGGTTGGTGACGAAGGAGGCGGTCAACGAGCGCATCCGGGCGTGCGGCCTGGAGCGCACGGTGGTGACGATGAGCTGCCGCGAGCTGTTGTACAATCTGGTTCGGCTGGATGCGGCCGAGGACACGCCGGAGATGCGTCGAACCGCCCTGGAGCGGCTCCGGCGGCGCGAGCTCGATCCAGACGCCCGGGTCTACAGGGATCCCTCGGCCAACATGACGACACCCCGGGAGATGGGGCGCCTCCTCGAAGCGGTGCTCCGTCCCACGATGGACGGCGCCGCCGGCGATGGACCGCTGCCCCAGGCGGTGTGCCGCGGCATGCTCGAGATCATGCATCGCCAGCAGGTTCGGGACCGGCTGCCGCTCTTGCTGCCGCCGGCGGTGGAGATCGCGCACAAGACCGGCTCCCTCTCGCGGGTCAGCAACGACGCCGCGATCCTGTACGCGCCCCGGAGCACGTGCGTGGTGACCGTGTTCACGCGCGATCTGGCCGACGATCTCAAGGGCCGCCTGGCCATCGGCCAGGTGGGGCGCGCGGTGTATGACGCGTACGCCTAGTGCGGCGTTTTCGGCGGCTGTGGACAGGCGTCGGGCGTGGGGCGGAGGGGAGGTGGGGGGACGAGATGACACTGGATCACACAGCGCACCGCGGGAGCGGCGTGCCGTGACGGCGAGCATGGCGACGGGCGCCCTCGTCGCGCCGCGCGCACGGCCACGCGGATCGCGCGATGCGCCTGGACCATTGACCGTGCCCTCGCAGACCCGCGAGAACGGGGCCGGGGATCCCCGGGACGCGTTGCTCGAGCTGTACAACCTGCACGACGAGCCACCCCCTAGCGCGCGGGCGGCGTTCCCGGGCGTGGACCCGTGGCGTTGGCAGTACTTCGAGGGCGTGGCCTGCCCGGCGCGCGTCGCCGTGCCGGTCGACGACGCCGCGGCTTGGGGACTCTATCCCGGCTTCCGCGAAGTGTACAACAAGCTCTTCATCTGCGCCACGCAGGGCATCGCTCACGCCCCGCACGGCGTCATGCCCCCGCGCTTCCCCGTGTTCAGCAAGCCGATCGTCAACCTGCACGGCATGGGCGCCGGCGGATTCATCCTGCGGTCGGCCGCGGACCTCGACGCACACTTCACGCCGGGACATTTCTGGATGACGCTGCTTGAGGGGCGCCACATCAGCACCGACGTCGCGCTCGTCGGAGGCGCGCCGCGGTGGTGGAGTCACACCGAGGGCAGGCGGCTGCCGGGCGGGCGATTCGACTACTGGACCGTGCTCGGGCGGCCGCTGCCACGCCTGGAGGCGTACTGCCGCCGCTGGATCCGCCGTCACCTCCGCGGCTTCACCGGCATCGTCAACTTCGAGTCCATCAGCGGCAAGATCATCGAGTGCCATCTGCGCATGTCGGAGCAATGGATCGACCTCCACGGGCCGGGGTGGCTGGAGCGCGTCGTGGACCTCTACGCACGCGGCCGGTGGCGGTTCGACGTCCCGCCGCGCCGCGGCTACAGCCTTGCGTTGTTCGGCGCTCACGGACAGTATCATTGGATCGACCCCGCGGTCGTGCGCCGGCTGCGCGAGACCTCAGGGGTGTCGAGCATCCAGATCACGTTCGATCCGCGGCGGCCGCTCGCGCAGCACGCGATGCCGCCCGGCGGATTCCGGCTGGCCATTGTCAACTGCTGGGACCTGGCGATCGGACAGGCAACACGCGATCGCCTGGCGCGCGCGTTTGTCACCGTGGTGGCAAACGGGAGCGGGCCGCATCGAGCGTCCGCGGCAGCGGTGCCGGCCGCACCGTAGCGGCCGCGGGAGGGCTCCCACCGCATTCCGGAGAAAGGGCGGGCACGTCCGGCACATCTGCGCCCCACGCACGCCCGCGAGGAGGCCGATCGACCCATGGCAAGGATCACGACGGACATGAAGCGCCGTTCATCGGCGGTCACGGAGGGCCCGGCCCGCGCGCCGCACCGCGCCATGCTGCGGGCCACGGGGCTCGGTGACGACGATCTGGCCAAGCCGCTCTTGGGCGTGGCGTCGTCGTGGAACGAGGTCACGCCGTGCAACCTGCACCTGGACACGCTGGCGCGCTCGGTCAAGGACGGCGTCCGGGCCGCAGGCGGCACGCCGATCGAGTTTACGACCATCGCTGTGAGCGACGCGATCGCCATGGGGCACGAGGGGATGAAGGCGTCGCTCGTGAGCCGCGAGGTCATCGCCGACTCCGTCGAGTTGATGGTCATCGCGGAGGCGTTCGACGGGCTCGCCGCCATCGCGGGGTGCGACAAGAGCCTGCCGGGCATGATGCTGGCGCTCGCGCGCCTGAACGTGCCCGGCGTGTTCCTCTACGGCGGCACGATCCTGCCCGGCCGGTTTGACGGGCGCGACGTGACGATCGTGGACGTCTTCGAGGCGGTCGGGGCGCACGCCGAGGGCAAGATGGGCGACGACGAGCTCTACCGGCTGGAGTGCACGGCCTGTCCGGGCGCCGGTTCCTGCGGCGGACTGTACACGGCCAACACCATGGCATCCTGCATCGAGGCCCTCGGCATGTCGCTCCCGGGCAGCGCCTCGATCCCGGCGCTCGACCCACGGCGGGCCGATGTCTGCCGGCGCACCGGCGAGGCGGCGATGCGCCTGCTGCGCGACGGGATCCGGCCCCGCGACATCCTGACGCGCCCGGCGTTCGAGAACGCGATCGCGACGCTGGTGGCCATGGGCGGATCGACGAACGGGGTGCTCCACCTCCTGGCCATCGCCCGGGAGGCCGGCGTGGACCTTGCGCTTCAGGACTTCGACCGCATCAGCCGGGAGACGCCGCGGATCGCCGACATGCACCCCGGCGGCCGGTACCTGATGGCGGATCTGGATCGCATCGGCGGCGTGCCGGTGGTGCTGCACGAACTCCTCGAGGGCGGCTACCTCCATGGCGACGTGCTCACGGTGACGGGCCACACGATGGCCGAGAACCTGCGCGGAGTGCGGCGGCCGGAGAACCAGCCGATCGTGTACCCGATTCGCCAGCCCATGGAGCCGAGCGGCACGCTTGCCGTGCTCGCCGGCACCCTCGCACCCGAAGGCGCCGTGCTCAAGACGGCCGGGGTCCGGCGCCAGACGTTTCGCGGTCCCGCGCGCGTGTTCGAGCGGGAGGAGGACGCGTTCGACGCGATCGTCCGCCGGCGCATCGCCGCGGGCGACGTCATCGTGATCCGCAACGAGGGGCCGCGGGGCGGCCCGGGGATGCGCGAGATGCTCGCGGTCACGGGCGCGCTGGCCGGCGCCGGGTTTGGCGAAGAGGTCGCGCTCCTCACCGACGGCCGGTTCTCCGGCGGCTCGCACGGCTTCGTGATCGGGCACATCGCGCCGGAAGCGGCGCACGGCGGGCCCATCGCGGTCGTGCGGGACGGCGACACGGTGAGCATCGATGTGCCGGGGCGGCGGCTCGATCTCGAGGTCGACCCGGAGGAGGTGCGGGCGCGCCTGCGCGCGTGGACGGCGCCCGAGCCCCGCTACCGTACGGGCGCGCTGGCGAAATACGCGAAGCTGGTCTCGTCGGCGGCGCACGGCGCGGTGTGCGGCTAGCGGTCCGGGGGACCGCTAGCGCCGTGTCTTCGATGTTCGACGAGGGGAGATGGGCCGGTCGGAGCTGCCCGGAGCGGGGGTTCGACGCCCGCGGTGCATGTGTGTGCGGCCCCGTATTTTCGCCTGCGCGGCGGACAAGACGACTGCCGGGGAATCGGTAGGCGTCGGGCCGCGGAGCGGAGGACAGGTCCGGCCGGCTCGAACCAGTGCCGAAGTTCAGCAAGGACGCGCTAGCGCGCGAGGCGGCGCTTGCGGTACGAGTCCTTGCGGTGAATCTTGCCCTCCCGGAATTCGAACAGGTCGCAGCCCCGCGCCTCGATGCGGCTCCCGTCGGGCCGGGTCGCGATCATCGTCCACTCCGACACGCCGCGGTCGCCGCAGACGGTGTGGCGCGCATTGGTGTAGCGGATGTCGGACAGCATCTCGAAGATCTCCTCGATCGCTTCCCGCACGATGGCGGCCCCTTCGTACCGGCGGCCCCAGGGGTCGGGCCCGCCCGAGGTCTCGAAGATGCAGTCCTGGGTCATCGTGCTCATGATCGTTTCGATATCGTGCCGGCTCCAGGCCGCCAGGTGGGCGACCAGCAGATCGTGATAGTGGGTGGTCCCTGCCGGCGGGACCATACGCCTAGCCCCCTTTGGTCGTGATGTGCCACACCAATTCTCCCCCACCCCCGCGGGTCCCTGGGGCGGAGCGGGAGGGCCGGCCGCGGCCCGGCACGAAGCCTCGTGGCGACATGGTCGCGCCCGCCACGCTCCTTTGGGCCGGTTGGCCGCACGTCCTACGCGCGCAGCAGTTCGATCCCCCTTCCCTGGATCGGGTATTCCAGGAGGCACGGCTCGCCGAGGAGATCATCAACGCCGGCGGCAGCAACCTGCTCAAGGGCAAGATCGTGCTCACGCTGTTCTACGAGCCGAGCACGCGCACGCGTCTGTCGTTCGAGTTCGCCACGTACCACCTCGGCGGGCGCGTGCTCTCGTCCGAGGCGGCCCGCGAGTTTTCGTCCGCGGCGAAGGGCGAGTCGATCGAGGACACGATCCGCGTCGTCTGCCGGTACCGTCCGGCCGCGATCGTCATCCGCCACTATCATGAGGGCGCCGCGGAGCGTGCCGCGTCCGTCGCCGCCGACCCGCGCACGCGCGGGCCGATCCCCGTGTTCAACGCGGGCGACGGGCCGGGGCAGCATCCGACGCAGGCGCTGCTCGACGCCTACACCGTGTGGCGGCATCGCGGGACCCTGGAGGGCGCCACCGTCGCCGTGGCGGGGGACCTCTTGTACGGCCGGACCGCGCGGTCGCTCTGCTACCTGCTGGCGAAGTACCCGGGCGTCTCGGTGCGGATGGTGGCGCCCGAGGCGGTGCAGATGAAGGAGGACCTGGTCGCCTACCTGCGGCGGCACCGGGTGCCGGTGGTCCAGACCGACGATCTCGCGGCCGCGGTCCGCGGCGCGGATGTGCTCTACGTGACCCGCATCCAAAAGGAGCGGTTCGGCGACGACCTGAAGACGTACGAGCGGGTGCGCGACGCGTTCAGCGTGACGCCGCAGATCCTGGCCGGCCTGCCGCCGCACGCCATCGTCATGCACCCGCTGCCCCGGGTCGAGGGCCCGCGGTCGGAGCTCCCCACCGCCGTCGACGCGGATCCGCGCGTTGTGATCTTCGATCAAACCGAAGCGGGCATGTACATCCGCATGGCGCTCCTCCGGCTGACCTGCGCGACCGACCGGCACCGGCACTGGGCCGGCCGGTAGTGCGTTCCCGGCGATATGGGCTCCGCGCAGAGGCGTACATCGCGGGCGTCGAACGCCCGCGGCGGAGAGCCTCGTCCCGCCTAACCCGTGCGCCACGCCAATCCGCGATGTCGCTGTAGTGCGCGCTGAGGTGCACCGCTCATCGTTACCCTGCGCTGGACCGACTGGAGCGGCGACCCCATGGTGCTCGGCGCGCTCGTCGCCGGCGCGCTCGCCTACCTGTGGATCGTTACGCGCTTCCCGCCGCGCGGCCGGCAGGCGTGGTACTTTGCCGGCGGTTACGCGGTGCTCGCGCTGGCCCTGCTCTCCCCGCTCGATCGCGGGGCGACGTACCTGTTTACCCTGCACATGCTGCAGCACATGCTGCTCCTGCTCGCGGCCCCGCCGCTGCTCGCCCTGTCCGTCCCGCCGACGCTGCTGGGCTGGGTCTTCCAGCGGCCCGTGCTCCGGCGGATCCTGCGGGCCCTCTGGCGCCCGGTGCCGGCGCTGGTCCTCTACAATGGGACGCTGCTGGCCTGGCATCTGCCGGCCGCGTACGATGCCACGCTTCGGTCGCCGTGGATCCACGCCGCCGAACATGCTTCGTTTGTCGTTGTCGGCCTGATCTTCTGGGGCGTCATCGTGGCGCCCGCGCCCGCGCTCGTCCGCGCCTCCTACGGCGTGCGTCTCGCGCTCCTGCTCGCCTCAGATGTCGTCAATTTCATCCTGGGGTTCGCGCTGGCGTTCGCCGGGCATCCCTTCTACGCGGGCTACGTGACCCCTGAGCGTCTGTGGGGGCTCACCCCGCTCGAGGACCTCAAGCTCGGCGGCGCCCTCATGTGGGTCATGGGGCAGATGATGTACGCGGTGCCGACGCTGATCCTCATCAACGTCATCCTGTGGCGGGACAAGGGCCCGGCCGACGCCCGCCGGGGAGGCGCTGCGCCCCGCGGCGAATAGCAGTCGTGTGGGCGCCCGGCCACCCACCGCGGGCCGCCCAATGCCACGGACTCGGAGGAACCGCTCGATGCATCTGTCTACGGCCGCCCGCGCGATCACGCCCTCGATGACGATCGGGATGGACGACCGCGCGCGGCGGCTGCGGCGGCAGGGCGTGGACGTGCTCAGCTTTGCGGCGGGGGAGCCGGACTTCGACACGCCCGACGCGATCAAGGACGCCGCCATCGCGGCGATCCGCGAGGGCTTTACGAAGTACACCGGTCCCGCGGGCATCCCGGAGTTGCGCGCGGCGGTCGCGGCGCGCCTGCGCGAGGCGTACGGCGCCGCGTACGACCCTGAGGAGATCGTGGTCACGGCCGGAGGCAAGCCCGCGCTGTATTTCACGCTGCGGGCCATCTGCGATCCGGGCGACGAGGTCCTGGTGCCGATCCCCGCGTGGGTCTCCTACACCGAGCAGGTGCGGCTCGCGGGGGCCACGCCGGTGCCGGTGCCCACCAACGCCGGGGACGATTGGCAGCCGCGGCC
>JAJPIA010000075.1 GCA_021324975.1 Bacillota bacterium | reverse complement strand
ATCAACCAAGACGAGGCGATGAACATGATCGTGCGCGGGTTCATCGAGCCGATCTCGCGCGAGTTGCCGATGGAGTACAGCGTCGAGCTCAACCGGCTGATCGGGCTCGAGATGGAGGGCTCGGTCGGTTAGGGTCAGGCCGCAGATCGAACGATCACGGGGAGGGCAGGGCGTCCGCCCTGCCCTTCGCACCGTCCCGGCGACACATGATGGCACGATCGAACGCCGCCGGACCCGGGGCGGCCGGACGCGCGGGGCGAGCATGTCCGGGGACATCCAGCTGTGGAGGCCAGTGTGAGCGACACGCAACCGGTAGTGACTAGCGCTTTGAGCCGGGCTGCCGTGGAGCGGCAGAGCGCCGTCGCCGGCGAGCCGGCGTGGCTCCTGGAGCGCCGCCTGCAGGCGTGGGAGGCGTTCGTGCACCTCGCGCCGCCGGCCGCGACCGACGAGGAGTGGCGGCGAACGGACCTCCGCACACTCGACCTCGAAGCGCTGCGGCCGCTTTCAGCGGCGGGACTCCGCAAGGCGACGCCCCCCGCGCCGCTCATGCGCCTCATCGGCGATCCCGCGGCCGCGGCAGGGCTGCACCTCGTGGTCGACGGCGCGCCGATTCAGTCCCGGCTGGCCGCCGCGCTCGCCCACAGCGGCGTCATCTTCGCCCCGCTCGGCGAGGCCGTCAGGACCCACCCCGACCTGGTTCGCGAGCATCTGGGGACCGTCGTCCGCGACGACGAGAACAAGTACCGGGCGCTCCACGGCGCGCTGTGGTCCGGCGGCACCTTTCTCTACGTGCCCGACGGCGTCGAAGTCGATCTGCCGCTTGTGAGCGGGACGTGGCTGGAACAGGACGGCGTGTTGTTTGCGCCGCACACGTTGATCGTCGCCGGCGAACAGAGCCGGGTGACGCTGGTGGAGTTGTCGGCGTCCCGCGAGGCCGAAGCCCGCACCTTCATCAACCACGTGGTCGAGCTCGTCCCGAAGCCCAGCGCCCAGATCCGCTACGTCAACCTGGAGGACTGGGGCCGGAACGTGTGGGAACTCGGCGTCGTGCGCACGCTGGCGCAGCGCGACACCACGGTGCGCACGCTGATGGTGGCGTTTGGGGCGGGTCTCGTTAAGACCAACGTGGAGTCGCGGCTCGTGGGCCCCGGGGCCACGTCGGAGATGCTGGGCGTCATGTTCGGCGACGGCACCCAGCATTTCGATTACCACACGCTCCAGGAGCATGCCGCTCCGAGCACGACGAGCGACCTCCTGTACAAGGGGGCGTTCAAAGACCGGGCGCGCTCGATCTTCGCCGGCTTGATCCGGGCGGACTACGGCGCGCAGAAGACGAACGCGTTCCAGCTCAACCGCAACCTCATCCTGTCCGACGGGGCGCGGGCGGACAGCATGCCGAAGCTGGAGATCATGGCCAACGATCTCCGGTGCACGCACGGCGCGAGCACGAGCCGGCTCAACGAGGACCAGATCTTCTACCTGATGAGCCGGGCGCTCCCGCGGGCGACGGCGGTGCGCATGATGATCGACGGGTTCTTCGCGGAGATCTTCGACCGCATCCCGCTCGACATGGTGCGTGAGCGGTTGAGCCGCGCGATCGAGCGAAAGATGCTGGAGGCGTAATGGGCGAGTTTGTGCGGGTCGGCCGTGTTGCGGACCTCCCGCCGGGGTCGGTCACCCGTGTGGAGGTCGACGGGCACATGGTCGCGCTGGTCAATATCGACGGGCAGTTTTACGCGGTGGACGACACGTGCACGCACGAGGAGGCGTCGCTCAGCGAGGGCGGGCTTCTCGGCGAGGTCTTAGTGTGCCCGAAGCACGGCTCGCGATTCAACGTCAAGACCGGCCGCGTGCTGTCGCTGCCCGCGGTGCGGTCAGTAGCGGTCTACCCGGTCCGCGTCGAGGGCGACGCGGTGTTCGTGTCGCCAGACGCCCAGGCGCCGAGCGGGCTGATGCCGCACCGGCGGTAGCCGGGACGCTCGCCGCAACGCCGCCGCAGCAGGCGGCGGAGGAGGAAGCCGATGGCGATTCCGGCGACGATTCGTGACGATTTCCCGATTTTGAAGCAGCGGGTCCATGGCAAGCCGCTGGTCTATCTCGACAGCGCGAACACGTCGCAGAAGCCGCGCGCGGTGATCGACGCCCTGGTCCGCTATTACGAGGAATACAACGCGAACATCCACCGCGGGGTGTACGCGATCGCGGAGCGGGCTACCGCGGAGTACGAGGCTGCGCGCGCCAAGGTGGCACGGTTTCTCGGCGCCGCGGAGCCGGCAGAGGTCGTGTTTACGCGCAACATCACGGAAGCGCTGAACCTCGTGGCGCACTCGTGGGGCCGGCGCCACGTGGGCCCCGGCGACGAGATCCTCACGACGGAGATGGAGCATCACAGCGACCTCGTGCCGTGGCAGTTCCTCGCGCAGGAGCGCGGCGCCCGCCTCCGGCACATCCCGTTCGACGACGCGGGCCGGTTGGTGCTGGGCGATCTCGACCGGCTGCTCACCGAGCGCACGAAGATCGTGTCCCTGGTCCACGTCAGCAACACGTTCGGGACCGTCAATCCGGTGGCGGAGATCGCGCGGCGCGCCCACGCGCACGGGGCGGTCGTGGTGGTCGACGGCGCGCAGAGCGCCCCGCACCGCCCAATCGACGTGCAGGCCCTCGGCGTGGACTTTTTCGGCTTCACGGGCCACAAGATGCTCGCGCCGATGGGCGTGGGCGGGCTGTGGGCGCGACGGGCGTTCCTGGAGGAGATGGAGCCGTTTCTGGGCGGCGGTGAGATGATCAGCGACGTGTGGCTCGACCACGCGACCTGGAACGAGGTGCCGTGGAAGTTCGAAGCCGGCACGCAGAACGTAGGCGACACGATCGCGCTCGGCGTGGCCGTGGAGTACCTGGAAGCCCTCGGCATGGATGCGGTGGCCGCGCATGAGCAGGAGCTCACCGCGTACGCGTTGGAGCAACTCCGCGACGTGCCGGGTCTGCGGATCCTGGGGCCGGCCGGCCCCGCGGACCGGGGCGGGGTGATCTCGTTTGCGATGGATGGCGTGCACCCGCACGACATCGCGCAGGTCCTCGACGAGGACGGCGTGTGCGTGCGGGCGGGACACCACTGCACGAAGCCGCTGCACCGGCGGCTGGGCATCGGCGCGTCGGTCCGCGCCAGCTTTTACGTGTACACGACGCGCGAGGAGCTCGACGTGCTCACGCGGTCGCTGCTCAAGGTGAGGAGCCTGTTCCGTGTCGCTTGACACGCTCTATCGCGAGGTCATCCTCGATCACTACAGCCATCCACGCAACAGGGGCGTGGTGGAGCCGGCGGACGCGGTGCGCGACGGCGCCAACCCGCTGTGCGGCGACGAGATTCGCGTGTCGCTCCGGGTTCGAGACGGTGTCGTGGAGGACGTGCGCTTCGAGGGTAAGGGGTGCTCGATCAGCCAGGCCTCCGCGTCCATGATGACCGAGCGCGTCAAGGGCCGGCCCGTTGAGGAAGCGCGGCGGACGATCGCCGCGTTCAAGGGCATGATGCACGCGGAACAGGCGCCGGGTGCCGACGACCTCGGCGACCTCGAGGCGCTCCAGGGGGTCCGCAAGTTTCCGGTCCGCGTCAAGTGCGCGACGCTGTCGTGGATCACGCTTGAGCTTGCGCTGGACGAGCTGAGCCCCGCGTAGGGATCGCGATTCCTTCGGCCGGCGCCGCGCGCCCGTCCCGCGCCGCTCGCTGCGCTCCGAGTTGGATTGCGAGGCCCGCGTACGGGTGTTAGGGTGAAGCCGTGGGTCTCGGACGATTGGGAGGAGGCGTGATGTCCACGGGAATGCCGCCCGCGGGGACTGGCGTGCCGGCTGAACCGCAGCCGCGGCGAACCCAGCTCGGACCGCTCGCCCAGGTTGTGGAGGTTTTGGACAGCCTGCCCGGCGGCGGGTTGATTTTGACCACCGTCGAAAGCGCGCTCAATTGGGGGCGTGCTTCCTCGTTGTGGCCGCTCACGTTCGGGTTGGCGTGCTGCGCCATCGAGATGATGGCGGCGTTTGCCAGCCGGTTCGACCTGGACCGCATCGGGGTGATCCCCAGGGCGACGCCGCGGCAGGCCGACTTGATGATCGTCGCCGGGCGGTGCTCGATCAAGATGGCGCCGATCGTGCGGCGCTTGTGGGAGCAGATGCCGGAGCCCCGCTACGTGATCTCGATGGGGTCGTGCGCGACCTGCGGCGGACCGTTCTTCTACGATAACTATTCCATCCTCAAGGGCGTCGATCAGGTCGTGCCGGTGGACGTGTACGTGCCGGGCTGTCCGCCCCGCCCGGAAGCGTTGATCGAAGGGATCCTCAAGCTGCAGGAGCGGATCAAAAAAGAGCCGTTCCTGCGCCGCCAGGCGCTCGCGGCGCTCGACGGCCGGGCCGGCGCGCGGTAGCGCGGAGCTCGGCGGGGAGGCGAGACGGTGCCGCTCAGGACAGAGGAGCTCCTGCTGAACATGGGCCCGCAGCACCCCAGCACGCACGGGGTGCTGCGGCTCGTGGTCACCCTCGACGGGGAAAACATCACGGACGTGCGCCCGGATATCGGCTACCTCCACTCCTCCGTCGAGAAGATGATGGAGCACCGGACCTACGTGCAGAACGTCGCGCTGACCGACCGCGGCATGGACTACCTCATCGCGCTCAACAACGAGGCCGCGTACTGTCTGGCGGTGGAGGCGCTCGCCGGGGTGGAGGTGCCCGAGCGCGGCCGCTACCTTCGCGTCATCTTTCAGGAGCTCAACCGCATCGCGAGCCACCTGGTGTGGCTCGGCACGTGGGGCATCGATCTCGGCGCCACGACGCTCTTTCTCTGGTGCTTTCGGGAGCGCGAGCGCGAGCTGGACCTGTTCGAGCAGGTCACCGGCGGACGGCTCCATCACGTGTACTTCCGGATCGGGGGCGTCTACGCGGACGTGCCGGACGGCTGGGCCGGGGCGTGCCGCGACTTCCTCGAGTATTTCCTGCCGCACATCGACGAGTACCATCAGCTCCTGACCCAAAATCCCATCTTCGAGGCGCGGACGCGGGGGGTCGGCGTGATCGGCCGCCGCGAGGCGGTGGCGATGGGTGCGTCCGGGCCCGTGGCCCGGGCCAGCGGCATCGCCTACGACGTGCGCAAGGCCGTGCCGTACGAGGTGTACGACCGGCTCGGGTTCGACGTGCCGGTCCAGGCGTCGGGGGATTGCTTCGCCCGCTACCTGGTCCGGCTGGAGGAGATGCGGCAGTCGGTCCGGATCATCCGGCAGGCGCTCAAGGATCTCCCGGCGGGGGAGTTTCGCGCGCGCGTGCCCGTGGCCATGAAGCCGCCCCGGGGCGAGGTCTACGTCCGAACCGAGTCGCCCCGGGGTACGCTCGGCATGTACGTCGTGAGTGACGGCGGCGAGTCACCGTACCGCGTCAAGATCCGCGCGCCGTCGTTCAGCAACTTGTACGCGCTCACGGAGATAATGAGAGGGTGGAAGATCGCGGACATCATCGCCATCCTGGGGAGCATCGACATCGTGCTGTCGGACGTGGACCGATGATGCGGCGCGGCGCCGCATCCAGGCGGACGACGCCCGCCGCCGCGGCGCGGCCGGTGGCGCGGGCCGGAGGTGCCCTGTGAGCGCGGCCGAACGCGTCATCCGAGGAGCGGCGGCGCTGGGGACGGGGCTCGGGCTGACGTTCAGGACGATGCTCCGCCGGAAGGTGACGGTCCGCTACCCCGTGGAGAAGCTCCCCACGTCGCACCGGTTCCACGGGCTGCTGTCGCTGCCGATCGACCCCGAGACGGGCAAGGATCGCTGCATCATCTGCTTCCAGTGCGAGCGCATCTGTCCCGATCGGTGCATCCACATCGAGGCGGAGGGCAAGGGCAAAGAGCGCCAGCTCAGCCGCTTCGACATCGAGATGGACAAGTGTTGCTACTGCGGCCTGTGCGTCGAGGTGTGCCCCACGGAGGCCATTGTGTTCGTGCCGCACTACGAGACGTCCACGTACAATCGAGCACGGCTGCTCTACTCCCACGATGACCTCAACCGCGCGGCGCCCAAGGAACCGATCGCCACGGGCATCGTCGCGCGGCGCCGTCCATGACCCCGGAACGCGTCGCCGCGCTGCTCGGGCGGTTCCCGCATCTGCAGGACCTCTCCGCCGAGGCCGCCGCGGCGCAGGCTCAGGCCGACGAGGCCTGGGCCGCCAAGGAGCGTGAATGGCAGGCTGCCGCGGCCCAGGCCAAGGCCGAAGGGAAACCGGCCCCGCGGCCGCTCCGGCGCGAGGACCCGCCCGTCCATCGGTATCGCACGCCGACCTTCGAGGTACCCCGGGATGAGATCGTCGACGTGTGCCGCTGGCTGCGCGACAACCCCGAGTTCGACATGACGCAGCTCGAGTTCGTGTCGGCCGTGGACTGGCCGGACCGGCTGGAGGTCGTGTATCTGCTCGTCTCCATGTCCCGGGCACACACGGCGGTGCTCAAAGTGCCGGTCCCCAAGGACGATCCGCGCATCGCCTCGGTGGTGGACGTGTGGCGCGGGGCGGACTGGCACGAGCGCGAAGCGTACGACCTGTTTGGCATCACGTTCGAGGGCCATCCGGACCTCCGGCGCATCATGATGAGCGCGGACTGGAAGGGCCACCCGCTTCGGAAGGACTACGTGTACGAGGATCCGGAGTGGCTGGTCGAGGTGGCCACCCAGCGCCAGCGCGAGATTGCGCCGACCCAGGACGGGGAGCGGCCGTCCCGCGCGTGAACGCCCGCGACGACCGTTGCGTATTCATCATCGAATCTTTACACGGGTATTTTTAACTGGAAACGGCGGCGCAATGTAACCGCGCCTGCGGCAACGGCGCCGCCGACGTGATGCGTCATCCGGGGTGGACGGCCATGGAACGTGCGCGCGTCATCTGGGCACGCGGATTTGGGGCTGGAGCGGCGGGCGGCGTGGCGGTCGCCGTGGTGTTGTTCGCGTACCGCTTCGCCACCGGGATGCCCACGTTCCAGGAAGCGCTCGCCGAACGCATGATCCGCCTGCTGCCGTATCAAGTGTTCGCGTTGATCTTGGCCCAACTCCAGCACGCGGCCAAGCCGCTCGGGCTGGCGATGGCCGTCCTGGCGAGCGTTCTCGGCCTCGGTGTGGGCGGCATGGTCTACGCCGCGACCGCCGGACGCAGCCGTCGCTCGCCGGTCGTCCTGGCCGCGGCGACCGCCGCGATCACCTGGGTCGCCCTGACATTCGTGTTCCTCCCCGCGATCGAGGGCAGTCTGCTGGGCGTGCCCCTCACCACGATCGTGACGGCGCCGGAGCTGCCCATGGGGATCGCCAGCGCCGTGTACGCCGCGGTGCTCGCCCTCGTGTTTGGGCGTCCCGCCGCGCGACGCGCGGCGGTCCCGGGCGACCGCCTGCCGACGTCGATCCAGCCCGCTCCGCGGACGCCGACCACGGGCACCGCGGGCGGGGACGGCACCACGAACGGGGACGGCGCCGTGATGCGGCGCCGAGAGCTCTTGCGGCGCTCTCCGGTGATCGTGGTGGCGGTGCTGGCCGGAACGGCCGCGGCCTCCTGGATCGGAGCGGCCGGCGCGGCCGTGGCCCGCGCCGCCGCGCAGACGTTCCGGCTCCTCAAGGGAATGCCGGACGAGGTGACGCCGGCCGGGCAGTTCTACCAGGTGTCGAAAAACTTCTTCGACCCCACCGTCGACGTCAAGAAGTGGGCGCTGGAGGTCAGCGGCATGGTCAACAAACCGCTCCACCTGTCGCTCGACGAGTTCCAGCGGGCGGCCGCGCCGGTGGAACGGTACCACACGTTCGAGTGCATCAGCAATGAGGTCGGCGGGGACCTGATCGGCAACGCCAAGTGGAAGGGCATCCGCATGAAAGACGTCCTGGACCTCGCCGCGCTCAAGCCCGGCGTCACGACGATCATCATGCGCAGCGTGGACGGGTACGCCGAATCGGCGCCGCTCGACGTCGCGCTCGACCCAACGACGTTGCTGGCGTTCGAGATGAACGGCGCGCCGATCCCGCAGAAGCACGGCGCCCCCGTGCGCGTGCTGATCATGAACCGCTACGGGATGAAGCAGCCGAAGTGGCTGACGAGCATCGAGGCGGCCAACCACGATTTCACGGGGTACTGGGAGCAGCAGGGTTGGAGCAAGCAGGCGATCGTCAAGCTGAACAGCGCGTTCAAGGTGGAGACGAAGGACGGCGCGCAGCTCGCGCTCGGTGGCTGGGCATTCGCGGGGAGTCGCGGGATTGCCAAGGTGGAGGTCAGCGCCGACGGCGGCAAAACATGGATGGAGGCCGCCGTGAAGCCCGCGTTGGGCCGGAACACGTGGCAGCTCTGGTCGCTGGAGTGGCAGCCCCCGCGTAAGGGCGACTACGCGCTCAAAGTGCGCGCGACCGACGGCACGGGGGCGCTGCAACCGGAGGCGCCCGAGCCTACGCTGCCGGATGGCGCCCAGGGCTATCACACGGTCCACGTGACGTTCAACTAATTCGGTCCGCAAGGGTTTTGCCACCGCGCCACCCAAGCAATATCCGTGGCGCTGTCCGGCACGGCTATCGACCCTTCGAGCAAGGCACCCGGCGTCAGGTCTGCTAGGCACGCCCGGCGACGCGCCGCATCTCCCCGCTCACGACGTCCGCGACGGGGACGCGCGCGCCCAATCGTGGTCCTCGGCGCCCCAGGGGCCGAGGTGCTGCGTAGGCGCAGCGGCCCCGTGCCGTCGGTGACCGACGCGATCCGCCGGTTGATCGCCGACATGACGGTGACGATGCGCCGCGCCCGAGGCGTGGGGCTCGCGGCGCCGCAGATCGGCGTGCCGCTCCGGGTGCTGGTTGCCGATACGGAGACCGGACCCATCGCGCTGGTCAATCCGCGCCTGCGGCGCCGGTGGGGGGCGCAAGTCGGGCCGGAGGGTTGTCTCAGTATCCCGGGTGCCGTCTATCAGATCCGGCGCGCCCTCGGCGTGGTGGTCGAAGCGCGCTCGGCGACCGGCCGCCGCGCCCTGGTGCGCGCGACGGGCTTCTTCGCCCGGATCCTGCAGCACGAGATCGACCATCTCAATGGGGTCCTGCTCCTCGATCGACTGCCGGCTCGCCGGCGCTCGCGCGGCCCGCGAGGTGCGCGGGCGCGGCCCGCACCCGACAAGGCGCGGACGGTGTCCCGCGGAGGCGCCTGACAGCCGGGAGGGGATGGGACCGGAAGCGAAGCGCGTTTTCCCCCTGTGAGGAGGCGACATCGTGGCCAATTCCTTTGACCTGATCGTCATCGGCGGCGGCCCGGCCGGCTACGTCGGGGCGATCCGGGCATCCCAGCTCGGCCTCCGGACGGCGCTCGTGGAGCGGGACAAGGTCGGCGGGACGTGCCTGCACGTCGGCTGCATTCCCACCAAGGTTCTGCTGCATACGGCCGAGCGGCTCGAGGAGATGCGCGCGGGGAGCGAGATCGGCATCGTTGCCGACAACGTGCGGCTGGACGTGGACTTGCTCTACAAGCGTAAGGACCGCGTCGTCACCACGAACTTTCGCGGCGTCGAGTACCTCATGCGCAAGAACAAGATCGCGGTGTTCCCGGGCCAGGCGCGAGTGGCAGGGCCGACGCGGGTGCACGTGTCGGCCGCCGATGGCTCCGAGACGGATCTGGAGGCGCGCCATCTCCTGGTCGCCACGGGCTCGCGTCCGCGCGACCTGCCGGGGGCGCGCCTGGATCACGACCGGATCGTCGACAGCACCGGGGCCCTCGCGCTGCGCACCGTGCCGCGGTCCATTGCGATCCTGGGGGCGGGCGCGGTCGGCACGGAGTTTGCGAGCATTTTTGCCGCCTTCGGCTCCGAGGTGACGCTGATCGAGCTGCTCCCGTCGGTGCTCCCCATGGAGGACGAGGAGTGCGCGGCCGTGGTCGGCAAGGCGCTGGAGCGCCGGGGCGTTCGGGTGCGAACCGGGACCGCGGTCACGGGCGCGAAGCCCGCCGGCGACGGGGTGCGGGTGACGATGCGCACCGGCGATGCGCCCGAGGAGTCGATCGAGACGGAATACGTGCTCGTGGCCGTGGGCCGCGCGCCGCTCACCGACGGGCTCGGTCTCGACGAGGTCGGCGTCGAGGTCGGCCGCACCGGCATCACGGTCAATGCGCAGATGCAGACCTCCGTGCCGTCCGTGTACGCCGCCGGCGACGTGATCGGCGGCCTCTTGCTCGCCCACGTGGGATCCGCGGAGGCGGAAGTGGCCGTCGAGGCGATCGCCGGAGAGTCGCCGCGGCCGCTCGATTCGTCGCTCATGCCGCGGGCCACGTTTTCCATTCCGCAACTCGCGAGCGTCGGGCTCACGGAGAAGCAGGCGCGCGAAGGCGGCCGCGACGTCTCGATCGGCCGGTTCCCGTTCACGGGGAACGGGCGGGCGGCCATCCTCGGGCAGCGCGAGGGGCTCATCAAGATCGTGGCGGATCGGGAGCTCGGGGAGATTCTCGGCGTGCACCTGGTGGGCCCGGAGGTCACGGAGTTGTTGCCTGAGGGCGTGCTCGCGCGGGGTCTGGAGGCCACGGTCGCCGAGATCGGGCAATCCGTCCACGCGCATCCCACCCTGTCCGAGGCCATGCGCGAGGCGGCGCTCGCGGCGCTCGGACGCGCGGTGCACGGGTGACCTGGGCGATCGCGCCGCGGGGGAGGAGGGCCATTGAGGGGCGCGGAAACTCAGGGCGGCTGTCCCGGGCGCCGTAACGTGACTGGGAGCAGAGGGAGGGCCGCGTGAGCGCGAGAGAGGCCAAAGCGGTCAAATCGCCGGTCGAGCGCACGCCGCAAACCCTGGGCGTTCACGACCGGGAGCTGCTCGAGATGTACTACTACGTCCGGCTGGCCCGCGCGGTCGACGAGCGGATGTGGGCGTTGCAGCGCTCGGGCCAGGCGGCGTTTGTGATCTCGGGCCAGGGGCACGAGGGCGCGCAGGTCGGGACGGTGTTCGCGCTCGACCGTGACAAGGACTGGCTGGTTCCGTTCTACCGATCGGTCGCCGCCGTCCTCGTCAAGGGCATGCCGCCGGCGGAGATCTTTCTCATCCAGCTCAGCAAAGCCACCGATCCGAGCAGCGGCGGACGGCAGATGCCGGGACACTACGGCCACTCGGGCCACAAGATCCTGTCCACCAGTAGCCCCGTGACCACCCAATTGCTTCACGCGGACGGGATCGCATACGCGGCGAAGCTCCGGGGCACCGGTGAAGTCTGCGTCACCGAAGTCGGGGAAGGGGCTACGAGCGAGGGCGACTTTCACGAGGCGCTGAATTTTGCGGCGATCCACAGGCTCGGCGTGATCTTCCTCGTCGAGAACAACGGCTATGCGATCTCCGTGCCCCTCTCGAAACAGATGGCCGTCCCGAACGTGTCCGCCCGCGCCGTGGGGTACGGCATCCCGGGCGTCACGGTCGACGGCAGCCACGTGCTCGACGTGTACGTGGCGGCCCGGGAGGCGGTGGCGCGGGCCCGCCGCGGTGACGGCCCGACGCTGCTCGAGGTGAACGTGCCGCGCCTCACCGCCCACAGCAGCGACGACCGCCAAGAGAAGTACCGGTCGGCGGACGAGATCCGGCACACGAAGGAGCACGACCCCGTGCATGTCTTCGCGGGGGAGTTACGGGCTTGGGGCGTGCTGACCGACGCGCGGGAGCAGGAGATCGCCGAGCGCGTCCGCCGCGCCGTCGATGAGGGGACCGAAATCGCCGAGGCCGCGCCCGCGGTGGATCCCGCGACGGCGACCCGCTACGTCTACTACGAGCACAACGCGCCGCCGGGCCGGGGGCGCTGAGCATGGCGGACAAACGCTACCTCGACGCGATTCACGACGCGCTCCACGAGGAGATGGCCCGCGACGAGCGCGTGGTCGTGCTGGGCGAGGATGTCGGCCGCAAGGGCGGCGTCTTCGGCGTGACGGACGGCTTGTTCGAGGCGTTCGGTGAAGACCGTGTGGTGGACACGCCGCTGGCCGAATCGATGATCATCGGCGTCTCGGTCGGCATGGCGGCCAACGGCCTCATCCCGGTCCCCGAGATTCAGTTCGCGGACTTCATCCACCCGGCGTTCGATCAGATCGTCAGTGAAGTAGCGCGGATGCGCTACCGCTCCAACAACGACTACGGGTGCCCGATGACGATCCGGGTCCCGTACGGCGGCGGCGTGCACGGCGCGCTGTATCACTCGCAGTCCATCGAGGCCTTCTACGCGCACGTGCCCGGGCTCAAGGTCGTCGCGCCCTACAGCCCGGCGGACGCGAAGGGGCTGCTCAAAGCGGCGATCCGCGACCACGACCCGGTGCTCTACCTCGAGCACAAGAAGCTGTACCGCATGATCCACGACCAGGTCCCGGACGGCGACGTCGATGTGCCGGTCGGCCACGCGGCCGTGCGGCGGCCGGGCCGGGACCTCAGCATCTTCGCCTACGGCCTGATGATGCACGAGGCCTTGGGGGCGGCCGACCTGCTGGCGCGCGACGGCATCGAGGCGGAGGTGGTCGACCTCCGCACGCTGCGGCCGCTGGATACCGCGACGATCTTGGACTCCGTCGCCCGCACGAGCCGCGCTCTCATCGTGCACGAGGACAACCGGTTCGGCGGATTCGGCGCGGAGGTGGCGGCCACGATCGCCGAGGAGGGGTTCAGGCACTTGGACGCGCCGCCGACCCGCGTGTGCGGGCCGGACGTGCCCGCGGTCCCGTTTGCGCCGCCGCTCGAGCAGTGGTTCATGCCGAACGCCGAGAAGATCGCGGCGGCGGCGCGGACGTTGGTCGCCTACTAGTGCCGCGTCTGCGATGTTTGACGAGACGAGGTAGCGGGGCCGGCCGGAACTGCCGAAGCGGGGGTTGGTCTCGGCCCTCATGAATCCAATCCAACGAGGGCCTCGACCCCTCCGGCGGCTTGGGCCGCCTCCGGTCGACGCCCGCGGTGCAACCGTGTGTGTCGTGCATGTTCGGTCGCGCGGCGAACAAAGCCGCTACGCGAAATTTGATAGGCGTCGGTCCGCGGAGCCAAGGGCAGGTCCGGCGGGCCCGGCCCCCAGCTGAAGTTCGGCAGTGACGTACTAGCCCCGCTGGGCGCGGAGCGGACCTTCCCGCAGAGGAGCCGGCCATGGCCACCGAGGTCAAGATGCCCCAACTCGGCGAGAGCGTGCACGAGGGCACGATCGGCAAGTGGCTCAAGCAGCCCGGGGATCGTGTCGCGCGGTACGAGCCGCT
>JAJPIA010000029.1 GCA_021324975.1 Bacillota bacterium | reverse complement strand
TATGACCTCTGCTGCAACGTGTGCTGCGATGAATTTGGAACCGAGAATACGTGCCCATGAGCGAAACTCCTGCTTCTGCCTCAGAACTTGGGCAATGGTGCACTAGGTGCCTGGGTGACGACGCGAGATGGGGCTTCGGCTTCCTGCCACTCGATCCCGCGATCCTCCGGGAGAGTTTGGAGCGTAAAGCGCTCGGCAGGCGCCGCTACTTGGAGATCTCAGTGTCTTAGGACAGAATGACGTAGCGCATCTTGAAAACCGGCGGCGAGGAGAGCTTTCAAATGTCAACGTATCGATTTGGAAAGCACCCACCGAAGCTTGACTATCGCACGTTGCGTTTCAAAAACTATTTAACGTCCGCGATCCCGGCACCAGCTCCCAGCTACAATGTCCTGAGCCGTGTTTACCAATCCCTCAAGACGACGGACGCAACCAAACTGTTCCCTATGGACGGCAACGATATCCTGGGGGATTGCACTATCGCTGCGGTGGCGCACGCCATAACCGTATATCGAGGACTGTTCGGCACCGAGAAAATCATGCCAAAACAGGCGGTCGTCGCTTTGTATGAGAAACTGACGGGTGGCCCGGACACCGGCCTAAATGAGCTTGATGTATTGAATTACTGGCGGAAGCGCGCGGTTTCCGGAGACAAGATCCTAGCGTATGCAAGCATCGACCCCAAAAATCACACCCACGTTGAGCAAGCCATCCAGCTCTTTGGCGGTGTCTACCTAGGGTTCCAAGTTCAGCAGAACTGCATCCAGGAATTCGACGCCCGCAGGCCGTGGACGCCGGGACCACTTACCCATGACGGACATGCTGTCTTTGCCGTTGGGTATGACGGGCATGGCGTAAGCGTACTCACCTGGGGGAACATACAGCAGGGTACCTGGGCCTGGTGGGATGAGTGCGTTGACGAAGCGTACGCAATCCTGCCGGCGGAAGCGACGCGGCCTGATTTTGCGCCAGGCTTCGACGTCGCGCAGCTACAAACTGACCTGGCCGCAGTGTCGAGCTAGCCGGCCGAGGAGCTCGAGATTCTGGCGTGCCTGTCCGATTGCAGCCGTCGCGGTCCGCAGGTCCCCCGCGCTCTCGGCCTTACGCAGAATCTCCAACGTCTTGACCTGGAGCGCGCGGACCTGATCGAGTAGCGAATCAGCTCGGGCGACATCCCGGGCATCTTGCGCCCTCGCCATCGCGCTCGAGAGGTGCGCGCGGTGACGACGGATCGCCGCCTCTGACGTTTCGAAATGCGTCGCTATGCGTCGATACGGTTCCCCAGCGATGATAGCCGCATCGATGGCATCGCGCTGCGGATGGCAACAGACGGTGCAGATACGGGGCATTTAACCTTGCCCTCCCCGGTGCACGAACATCACGCACGACCCAGGGACCGCCGATCTCCAGGCACACGACGATCACTACAGTCACCCGGTCGCCGCGGCATGCGCGTCTAACCGAACGAGATAGGCTGTAGTCAGGCTGTAGTATGAAACTACGGCGCAGCGGCAATCAAGCGGAAAGCCTTGAATTACTTGGTGGGCGAGGCAGGGGTCGAACCCGCGACCTCCTCGGTGTAAGCGAGGCGCTCTACCGCTGAGCTACTCGCCCGCGGCCCTTAGTATATCAGACGATCTCTCGCGGCCCGGGACGACCCACACGAACCCTTAAGCTCGTACCCGCTGAACGGTGGCGCCGAGCCCGGTAAGTTTCTCTTCGAGGCGATCGTAACCACGGTCCAGGTTCTCGACGTTAGTGATCTGCGTCTCCCCCTGCGCCGCCAGACCGGCAATCACCATGGCGGCCCCGGCCCGGATGTCCACGGCCTCGACGGGAGCGCCGGAGAGGCTGCCGACCCCGGTGATGATCGCCGTATCGCCGTCGACTCGGATGTCGGCGCCCATCCGCCGCAGCTCGTCCACATACCCGAAACGCCGTTCAAAGATGGTCTCGCGAATCGCGCTGCGCCCCGGGACGGCCGCGAGCATCGCCGCGAACTGCGGATGCAGGTCCGTGGCGAAGCCGGGGTATGGCGCCGTATCCACGTCCACGGGCCGGAGCGCCCCATCGACCTTAACGCGGACTCCGGACGGCCCGGACTCCACCGTGACGCCGGCGTCGCCGAGCTTCGTGAGGAGCGCGGTGACGTGTTCCGAGATCAGGTCTTCCACCAGGACATCTCCGTGGGTGGCGGCGGCGGCAATCAAGTAGGTGCCGGCCTCGATCCGGTCCGGGATCACGGTGTAGGTCACGCCGCGGAGCGCCGGCGTCCCCTCCACCGTCACCGTGCTCGTGCCGGCCCCCCGTACCCTCGCCCCCATGAGCGAGAGGAACACGGCAGTGTCGACGACCTCGGGCTCCCGCGCGGCGTTTTGGAGGACCGTGACGCCCGCCGTGCGCGATGCTGCGAGCATGAGATTGATCGTCGTGCCCATGCTGCTGCGCGGGACGTAGTACGTGGCGGGGTGCAGCTGGCCCGCCTGTCCCTTGAAGTACCCGTGTTCCGTCGCGGCCCGCGTCCCGAGCGCCTCGAACCCGCGGATATGAAAATCGACGGGCCGGCTCCCGATGACGCACCCGCCGGGCAGCGGCACCTCCGCGCAGCCCAGGCGGGCGAGCAGCATGCCCGCGACGTAAAATGACGCGCGCATCTGCCTCGACAAGTCGTGGGGCGCGGTGTGCCCGGTGAGGCGCCTTGCGTCGACTTCCAGACGGTCCGGCCCGGTCCATTCCGCGCTTACGCCAAGGGTTCGGAGAATCTCAAGCAATGTCTGGACGTCGCGACAATGGGGGACGTTTTCGATGACGGAGCGATCCTCTGCCAGCGCCGCGGCCACGATGATTGCAAGCGAGCTGTTCTTAGCGCCCGCCACCCGCAACCGCCCGTGAAGCCGCGCCCCGCCACTGATGAGCAGGCGTTCCGTGCGTGTCTCCTCGATGATCTCAGCGCGGGCCAGCGGACGGTCCTTTCATCGCCGTCTGCACGTAGCAGCGGACGAGCTCTTCCAAGAGCCGGTCCCGCTCGATCTGCCGGATCAGTGTGCGGGCGTCTTTGTGACTGGTGATGTACGTGGGATCCCCGGACACCAGGTAGCCGACGATTTGATCGATAGGGTTGTATCCACGCTCCAGCAGCGCGTCGTAGACGTACCGCAACGCCTCCCCCACGTCGCGGAGCTGGCGGCTTCCGACCTGGAAAATCCCGGTTTTCTCGTGCTCGGCCACCGCGCTCCCCCGTGCTCCGCGTAACACGCCCGCGGCCCCGGTTCAGCTCATCCACGCAGAACCAGCCTGGCGGGCCCGCACCGACGACCGCCACGCGCCTGTGACGCCGGACCAGACGCAGGTACTGTTCGTGGGGAGGCGAAGCTTTCCTCTCGCGCGGTGCCGGGGCTCGCGGTGCGGCACGAGCGTCTGCAGCATCGTTAACACAAGCATTGCGAAACGTTCATCGCACCACCGCGGCGAGCTCACCATCGAACGGGATATTACGAAGATGGTCGCGCACAGCCCGGGCGCGACGGCAGCGCACGATCGAGGCGGCACCGGGTTTGACCGTCACGCACGGCAAGGGGGGTGATCCTGTATGGTAGTCCTGCGGACATTGGCGGCTGTGGCCCTCGCCCTGATCGTCGCCATCGCGATACTCCCGGGCGGCGCGGGCGCCCAAGCCACGGTGTCGCTCAAGTACTACTTCCCGGTGGGGGTCTCAGGCCCGCTCAACCAGCTCATGACGAGCATCGTTGATGACTTCAACCGCTCGCACCCAAGCATCAAAGTGGAGCCGGTCTTTGCGGGGAACTACGTCGAGGCCATGGCGAAGGCGATCACCGGTGTCATGGGAGGGAGCCCGCCGGACGTAGCGGTGTTGGACACTCCTGAGCTGTATTCGTTACTCGACCATGACGCGATCGTTCCACTGGACGACATGATCACAAAAGAACCCAAGGGATGGCTCGACGACTTTTACCCAGCGTTGCTCCTCAATGCGCGATCCAACGGGCACATCTACAGCATCCCATATCAGCGGAGCACGGTCATCTTCTTCTACAATAAAGACATGTTCCAGAAAGCGGGCCTGGATCCCAACAAGCCGCCCAAGAATTGGACGGAACTCGTGGCAGACGCGCAAAAACTGACCATCCGCGACGCGAGCGGCCGGGTGACCCAGTGGGGCGTCGAAGTGCCAGTCGTGGATACATCGCCCTGGACGATCCAGGGCTTCTTTGTCGAACAGAAGGCGAAGTACTTCGACACCGTCAGCGGGAAGTGGGTGAAGTTCAACTCCCCTGAGACGACGTCCGCTGTCGAGTTCATCCTCGACCTCCAGAACAAGTACAAGGTGCACCCGCCAGGGCCGTCCAGCCCCGCCTTCTGGGGGCAAGTCCCTCAGGATTTCGTCCAGCAGAAGGTGGCGATGATCTACACGACGACTGGCAACATGACCTTCATCCGAACCAATGCGAAGTTCAACTGGAACGCCGCCTTCATGCCCGCGGGCGCGCAGTGGGGATCGGTCACGGGCGGCGGCAGCATGTACATCTTTAAGACCACACCCGAGCGTGAACAGGCCGCGTGGACGTTCGTCACATGGATGACGAATCCGACCCAGGCCGCCCGGTGGAGCATCGGCACCGGGTACGTGCCCATCCGTAAGACCGAGCTGTCGACACCCGCATTCTCAGGATACATGCAGCAGGTGCCCCAGGCCTTGACCGCGACGCTGCAGCTGCGCGTCGCCGGCGAGCAGATGACCGTTCATGACCAAGACGAAGTCCAGCAGACGCTGGTCACGGCTATTCAAGCCGCCCAATCGGGCCGTCTGACCGTGGCGGCAGCGCTCGATCAGGCGCAGCGCAATGCGACGCAACTCCTGTCCAAGTACTGAGTACTGAATTCGTGACGCGCTCGTTTCGAGGCGAGTGAGGATCGGCAAGCCGGGTCGTAACACCGGGGCCGTGCCCGAACCGGGCATGGCCCTCTGCCATTCTGTTCCTTCAGGGCCGGCACGGTGAGCGTGGCGAGCCGGGCCGCGCTGGGGGAACGGGTGGTTCGCGCGCGGCGCCGGGGGTGGCGAGCGCAGCCGTATCTACTGCTGGTGCCATCGCTCGTGTTTCTCGCCATGTTCACGTACTACCCCGTGCTGTCGTCGCTCGAAATGAGCCTGTACCAGCTCAGCCCGGCGACGCACCAGCAGCACTTCGTCGGGTTCAGCAACTACGCCGCATTGGCGGCCGATCCCGTCTTCAGCCGCGTGCTCGTGAACAGCGCGGCGTTCCTCCTTGGAACGGTCCCTGTCACCATCGCCCTGGCCTTGTTCCTCGCCGTTCTCCTGGCCAGAACGCACGCCCTCAGTACGGCGTTCCGCACCGCGTTCTTCTATCCGACCCTGCTCCCGCTCGTCGGTGCGGCGGCCATCTGGTTGTTCGTGTACACGCCCGGGTACGGTCTCGTCGACGTCTACCTTCGCGGCCTGGTGCCGGGCGGCGTCAACTATCTGGGCGACCCCCGGTACGCGCTGCCGGCCGTGATCGCGCTCACGATCTGGAAGAACGCCGGGTACTACATGTTGTTTTATCTCGCGGGCTTGCAGGGAGTCGCCCTGGAGCTCTACGAGACTGCGCGTCTGGAAGGCGCCTCGGCGTGGCAGCAGTTCCGTGCGATCACGTTTCCGCTCCTCGCGCCGACGACCCTGTTCGTGCTGCTCATCGCCAGCATCAATGCCTTTCAGTCGGTGGACCAAATCTGGGTGATGACCGGCGGCGGCCCCGACAACGCCACGAACCTGCTGCTATTCTACGTTTATCAAGCCGCCTTCATGTTCTTCGATCTCGGCAAAGCCGCGGCGCTGACCGTGTTTCTACTGGCGATCTTGATGGTGATCGCGGCAGTCAGCTTCAGACTGCTCGAGCGCCGAATCCACTACGAAGTCTGACATGTCGCCCCGCACCGCGCGTCACCTTTCCAGCGTCTACTGGGCCCTCGGGGTCGGAGCCCTGGCGTTCATCTGGGTCTTCCCGTTGTTGTGGGCGTTGTCCACGTCGCTCCGGGCACCAGGCGAACTCGGAAGTCAGATCGCCTCGCTGTGGGTCTCTCACCCAAGCTTCGCAAACTTCCGCGACGCCTGGGCGGACGCACCCTTCGTGCGGCTCTATTACAATACGGCCGTGGTCGTCTTCGGCATCTTGGCTGTGCAGCTCATCACGATCACCCTCGCGGGCTACGCGTTCGCCCGCATGGACTTCGCGGGACGGGAAGTACTGTTCCGCCTATTCCTCCTCCAGCTCATGGTGGCTCCGTCATCACTCATCCTGCCGAATTTCGTGACGCTGCGGACACTGGGGCTGCTCAACACGCGGCTGGGGATCATGATCCCCTACTTCGCCTCGGCATTCGGCATGTTTCTTCTCCGGCAGGCGTTCCGAAGCGTGCCGCGCGACCTCGAAGATGCGGCCGCGATCGACGGCTGCTCGACCCTCCAGACGATCTGGCACGTGTTCGTACCGCTTGCGAAGCCGACGCTCGTCGCGTTCTCAATCGTCAGCGTGGTGTACCACTACAATGAGTTCCTGTGGCCGCTGATCATCACGGACACGGATCGGGCGCGCACGGTCACGGTTGGGCTCGCGTCGTTCACCCAATCGGCCGAATCAGGCGCCCAATGGAACCTCGTCGCCGCTGGCACGGTGATCGTCGTCCTGCCGCTGCTCGTGTTGTTCATTTTGTTCCAGCGGCGCTTCGTCGAAAGTTTTATGTATTCGGGGCTCAAAGGGTAGACCGTGCGGACCGGCGGGACATTGGTATAATCTCATGTGGGCCCGTAGCTCAAGGGTAGAGCATCCGGCTCATAACCGGCGGATCCAGGTTCGAGACCTGGCGGGCCCAGTTAATAAAGGGTTAGAGAAGGATGGGTGCCGACTGCTACCCCCCTGCTACCCTCAATGAACGTTAGCGAGGCTTCGCCTTTAGACCCGGGCCTCGGGGGTTCGAGTCCGTCACGGCCTACCAGGAGGAACCTGCCCGAGGATCATTGGGCACGCCTCAGGCAGGCAGCCCGAGACCGATTCTCGAGGACGGCAGCGTGTCCTGGATGATCTTGTGGCTCGGTACGGCCGTGTGTACCATGTCGTGCGCGGCACCTCTGATCGTTCCATAGCCGATGCCACGAGCGATTTCGCCGCCGCGCTCACGCTCGCCAGCCCCACGCGCGGTCTCATCCTCGAGGTCACTCCCCGCGGCGTCATCGCCGCGTTCGATTGCACCGGCCGCCCCGTGCGCCGGTGATGCACGTCGTCCGCCCCACCGACGAGCAGCAGGCCGTCATCGACGCCGCGCGCGCCGGCCAGTCCCTCCGGGTCGCCGCGTTCGCCGGCGCCGGCAAAACCGCCACGCTGCTCCTCCTCGCCCGCGCGCTCGAGGGACGCCGCGTCCTGTACCTGTCGTTTACGCGCGCGCTCGCCGATGAGGCATTCGCGCCGCCGAAGAGGCGTGGGCCATCCTGTCGGATCCGGCGTCTGACGTCCCGGTCACGCACGACATCTACCTGAAACTCTTCCAGCTGCGCCAGCCCGCGCTGCCGTACGACGTCGTCCTGTTCGACGAGGCTCAGGACGCCAATCCGTGCATGCTGTCCATCACGCTCGCGCAGACGCACGCCCAGCAGGTTCTCGTCGGCGATCGCCACCAGGCGCTCTATGCCTGGCGCGGCGCGCGCGACGCGCTGCGGTCAGGCGCGACCCCGGAACTGGCGCTTACGAGGAGGATCACAAGGCACCGATGGCGCGCCTCCCGGACGGCGGCCACATCAGCGCCGCGTTCGCGGAGCGGCGCGACGGAATTGTCGACTGCGCGGGCCCAGGTGCCCCGTTCGAGCGACAGCCCGTAGCGAGCGTAGGTCTCCTGCCAACTCAGGTAATCGGGCGTTTCGGTATCGAGCGTCAGACCGTCCAGGCCGAGGATGACGGTCTGGATACGCGTGGGCGAGCCGTGCGTCCGGTCGCCGGCTTCGGATCCGTCTGGCAATGATCTCAATGTATCACGTGCGGTGACGCGCTCAATCGATCCGGTCAAACATCAAGTTGTTGTAGTCGAGATCCTGAGCCGCGACGCCAACTTGTCGCAGCATCGCCATGACCTGCGCCCGGTGGTGTACCTCGTGGAAGAAGAGCTGGGCGGCGAGCCCACCCGCTGTCCCCCGAAGGCGTTTCCCTGGCGCGAGGACCCGGCTAGCGTACTCGATCACGCGGGCCCCGTCGCCGAGATTGGCTAATGCCAGTCGCGTCCGTGGGTTGAAGCCGGACCATGCGGAGATCAGCGGTTCGAGCTCCAGCAGCTTGTCGATGGAGAACGGATTGTCCGCCGGGGAGAACTCGGAACCCTCGAGCCGCATTGTGTATCCTCGCTGAGCGTCGGCGATGTGAACCAATGTCGCCCGAATGGAACCAAGTCCGATAGGGAACGATCGTGCGTACGCCTCTGCAGGCTGGTCGCGAACCCACCCCAGTAATCGATCGCGCGCCTTGCACAGGTAGTCGAAATACTCGGCCAGATCAATGGCGGACGTGCTCATGTTTCGCCTCCAATAGGTTGCAGTACGATTCGGGGCGTCAGAGGTTCGTTTCAAGTGGAATCGTTCGGACACAACTCGAGGTCGAGCAACCAATAGCCATTGTGAAGCAGCCGACCTCTTTCACAAATTGGCAGGCGCGATCGAACGCTCGGGAAGCCAACCACGAGGGTGTGATATTCTCCTCGCTCGCCGCAGGCATCGACGCCCAAGGCACGAAAGGCGGGCAGCATCGACGGGTCAAGAGTCTGATTGAGCCATGAGGCGTCGAGAAGGGCGGCACGGGTCGCAACAATCACGGCCTCTCCTCCAATCCGGATGAAATTCGTGAACAAGTCATCCGTGGGCAGGCCCCATAAGGGTTCCACGGCCTCCAATCCACACTCACGGCAGACCCGGTCTGCCCATGCCTTACTGGCGTCAAGAAAGATGTCGCCGAAGACCACGTGGGAGATACCCCGTTCGACCAATTGCCGTAACGTTCGCTTGAATTCAGCCTCGTACGTTTGCCAGGATGCGCGCGCGGTGAAAAGCTCGAGATCTAGTAACGCCGCTTGTCGTGCGATAATCTCTGGTCGCAATCCGTGCGACCGGGTACGCGTGCCGTCCTCCGTCAGCATCGTGACAAGCACTTGAACGTTGAACACCGCTCGCATCCGATGAAAGGCCAAGCAGCTATCTTTGCCGCCGCTCCAGGAGACGGCAGCTCTCGGGAGTGCATTTTTCACCACGTTTCCCGCCGCATCGTCCGCGTCGATTACTTGAACGTGCCACGCATTTGCGTTTCCCTGATTAGCGGGCATTGATTTTGACCTCGTTCCCTCTGCCGCGCACAGCCATGTTGGCCGGGAGCAGGAGGGCGAGCACCGGAATCAGCAGCGTCACGAGTCCAAGTCCAAGAAACACCCCGGGGAGTCCGCGGCGATCGGCAAGGACGCCGTAGGCCACGCTGGCGATTGCGCCGCTGGCAAAGGTGCTCGTAAAGTATGCCCCGTAACCGCGGCTCCCCCGCACACGATCGACGGTGTCGGCCACGCCGGTTAGCACCGCCGAGGAGGTACCGTTGAGTACGATGCCGAGCGCCAGGAGGTAGATTGCTATGGAGGCAACGCCGTTCACTCGCGGCAAACCCACGAGGCCCGCCGCCATCAGGGCCTCCGTGGCAATGATGACGGTCCGCTCACCGACCAAGTCGGTCCACCGGCCACAGACGAACTTGCCGGCCGCCCCACCGAGGAGCATCACGCCGAAGAGGCCTCCCACCTCCCCGGTCCCAAGGCCACGCGAGACGAGAAGGAACGGCAGAAATGTTAGCGCCGCCGACCTAATCCCGTTGTCAATGACCCCGATCGCTGTGATGAGGGCAAACGGTCCCGGACGAGCGATCCCCCATCCGGCAGCGGCCGTGTCCTTGCCGCGAGCGACCTCGGGGCGCGTTGCGAGGGCCGTCTTCGTGCGCTCCGTACCGGCGACGTGCACGAGGCCGGCGCGGTCGGTGCAGACGTGGCTCCCCTCGCGAACCAAGAGATATGCGATTCCGGCCAGCGCTGCTAGGCCTCCGAAGAGGCCGAGAGTCGTCCTCCAGCCTAGAAAGGACGCGACGGCGCCCGCTGCTGCCGGCAGGAGAAATTTGCCGAGGTCTCCCGCGAAGTTGAGGGTACCCACCGCCCGGCCACGGTTACCAGAGTCGGCAAGGTGCGCAATTCGATTCGTCGCCACCGGATGGTATCCGCCTGCGCCGATGCCGGCGACCGCGGCCCACGTCACGGCGGCCACGGGTGTCATGGCACCCGCGAGCGCCAGGTAGGAAGCGCCGAACCATACGAGCCCGCCGCCGAGCACCGCGACCTCCCGTGCCGCGCCGGCGAACACAGCAATCGGGATCTGAACACCAGCAAGGGTGGCGAGGTGTATCGTGCGTACGAAGGCGGCCTGCGCATAACTGAGGTGGAGGTCCATCGCCATCAACGGCAGGAGAAGCGTGAGGGCTGCGGTGAGGCCATCATTCCACAGATGCAGCAACGAGGCCCAAATGAGTTCGCCCATCAAACGCCGTCTGGGGACGAACGAAGGTTTCCGCTCAACTACTGTTTGGTCCCGGTCCACGAACTCGTTCGTCACGCCGAGGCCGGATTCGACATCCGGGGAATCTCCTTTTCTGACAGTAGTGTCGCCTGCCCGCGTACACGCGTCCTCGTAATCCGCCCGGCGTCCAGGAAAGCAGCTGCTTCTATCACGCTGGGACGTTTCATCGCGTACCCTTGACCGATGTGACAAGTCCGCCAGCCCTCACGGTGTGGTTGGATCGCTTCATGGTTCGCGAGATAGCCGGCGAGGGCCGCGGCGGCCACACCCGTCGCCGGGTCCCTTGGAAAGCCGGCACGGACCGGAAATTGCGACGCCTCTACTTACAAGTTCAAGTCGCGGGTGCGCGTGGTGAACACGTGCATCCCAGTCGTCTCATACCTGTTGCACAGATCCCACAGCGCTTCGAAGTTGGGGCGACCGCGTCCAACGTCGCCGTGTTGGCCACCAGTGCGATCAGCTTGGCGCGGGCCGCCGAGACGGACTCGAGCGGACAGAAATCGACACGCCATCGAAAATTTAGGATGCCAATGCTCAGTTTGTTCAATGTGCTTGACCCATTGACGTGGTCAGACGCCCGCACGTTGTTTGCGAATGGTCTCGTAATATTCGACGTACCGGCGTACGACCTCGTCTTCGGTCACGCCGGTGTCGTAAATCGGGGAAATAACAGGCGCTACCCGTGCAACTCTGATGAGCACGACGCGATCAACTCGCCGCGCGAGGGCTTCGCTGAGACCGTAGTCGTTCCGAAAAAAACTCATCGCGCGCTCAAACAGCCGGCCCTCATCGACGATCGTGGCCTGTCCCTTGAAGCGGTAGCCACGACGCGTGATCGGGTCCACGACATTGACTTCAACCGCCGGATTCTGAACCAGGTTGGCGATGGTCCCGGGTGAGCAGATATCGGCGAAGATAAGATGGTCATCGTCCCACACGGTCGTCGTGCCTTTGGGTGAGAGGTTTGGCGTGCCGTCGGCGCAGATTGTGGCGACGAAACCCAGCTTCTGCTCTCGTACGAACCGCTGCATCTCCTCGGTCAGGATTCCCATAACACTGCCTCCTCCCATTGCGGGTTGCCACATGATACTCGTCCCGGCGACGCGGATGTCAATATTTCTAGCCACACCAGCCGATATGCGATACGGAACAGCACCCGATCGCTCGCTGTTGCCGGCGACGGCGACGACTGTTGGGTGCTCGTCTTGCATCAGGTTCCCACCGCGATCGAAGTGAGCGGGATCGCACTGGTGGCGGTTGGGGTGGCGATCCACAAGCCGGCGAGCGCTTGAGAGCAATTTTACAGTGTAATGACCATGCCATCGGAGGCGGCCTCCACATCAACCTGAGGAAGATTGGTCATCATATTCTCGCTCATGTGTGTCAGAATCAGTCGCTTACACGTGAGCTCACTGCGATGGGTGGCAAGGGTAGCAAAATCGAGATGGTAGCGGATCGCTTTGTCGAATGTGTACGCCTCGCACACGAACACGTCGGCGTCTTGAGCGACGGCGCCGAGCGATTCTGTCCATTGCGTATCACCTGAATACGCAATGACTTTCCCGCCCATCGCGATACGCAAGGCATAGGGTGTGGCGCCGCTCGCGTGAACGACCTCGAATGGGGTGACCTCGAGCGGCCCCACATGAAGCGCCTGCCGATCCGCAAATTCCACGAAAGAGGTCCGGAACTTCCGCTCTACCTTTGTCGATCCCGGAAACAGCACTTCCATCGCCGCGTTGGTGCGCTCAACAATACCGGCCGGACCGCATACGGTGAGATCGCGAGTGCGTCGCCCGAATTGCGCCTCGAGGATCAAGAACGGAAGTCCGCCGAAGTGATCCCCATGCAAGTGCGACACCAGGAGGCCGTCGATGGAGGCCGGATCCACGCCGAACCGCTTCATTGCGATCAGCGACGATGCCCCGCAGTCGATCAAGTAGTGCGTATTCTCAGCGTCCAACGCAAAGCAGGTTTGAAAACGTCCGCCGCTTCCAAGCAGATCGCCGGAGCCCAGGATGGTGAGCCGAATCGGGTTCATTGCGGCGACCCCTCTAGTCTAGGTGTGTGTCCGAGTTTTAGCGTGGAGGCCACGTAGCGGAGGCGGCGAGGCTATTATGATCGCTGGATCGGCGCTAAGCTCCCGCATCTCCCGCCTCCCTTTACCCTCTTGCCATCCTCACCACTGGCTGCAATCGCGGTCGTATCTGTTAGAGGTCGATGCCGCGGACGGCCTTGGCCATCACGTTCGCTTCACTGAAGTAGCCGGCGTCCGCCGTCAGCCGCCGCGGTCGGCGGCCGACCATCTGCTTCACGGCCTGCACCATTGGCACCAGATGGCATGCATTTGCGGGCTGCGCGCAACGGCAACGAAGCTGCCCCACAGCATCTGCTCCGCCCCGTGGGCCAGCTCATGAACCCATCGGATCCGTCGGTGGGTTCTACCAATCGTGATGATCCCACGGGTGAGGCACTACTCTGGCAGCCTATCGAGAAGCGCCGATGTCAACGTGCCGCCGTGGACATCGAAGAGCTCAACCGTGGTATCTTCTCGCACGAAGCCGGCACGGTGGATCCGTGTGACGGTGTCTCGGTATGTCGGCGAAGCCTCCAAGTCGGCTATTGCCTCCTGGTTCTCCCAAATGGTCAGGACCAGGGCGCGGTTTGACGCGCGGGAAAACACCACGCCTAGCAGACCTCGCTGCTTCCGGAACATGGGTAGAGAGTGCTCGCGCGCGAACTCCTCGTACTGTGCAACTCGACTCGGATCGACCTCGGCGCGCCAGATGCGAATAATCATGATTCCTAACCCCTCGCCGGAGAGCCTCAGGACATCCGACATTCAGCACCTTAAGCCTCAGGTTTCACCTTCCGTCGTCTTCAGAGCTTGGGCCATTTCTCGATGTGAAAGTAAAGTTTGCATGCCCCGCGTGACGTCTTCTGGTACGCGATCAATCGGACCGACTGGGAGCCGGGACCAATCTGATGGCCGTGCCGCGGCTATCCGGAATGACCGCGGTCATCACTGAGGTGGGTCTTCCGGCACCGCACCGGCGCGGCCTCGCGAGCCTTGTCGCGAGAAACCGAGAAGGCGAATGCCCGTCACGAATGGGGGGTGGTGCATTGCGATGATTGTCGGGGCCTCGCGATCGGCCTCGAGCGCGCTCTGCAGCCAGGCAAGGCGGTCTTGACCGAAGCTACCCTCGTCACGCCCGGGCGTCGCGGTATCACAGACGACAAGACGCACGCCACCGACATAGGTTGCATATTGGATAAAGAGGCTGTCCGTGCCATCGATCGTGGTCGCCTCAAAGCACGAACGAAGGGCGTTACGATCGTCATGATTACCGCCCACCACGTACAGCGGCATCTGCAGCGGTTGCAGTATCTCCCGGGCACCTTTGTACTCGCGCGCAGTGCCAGTATCGATGAGATCGCCGGTGATCAACACCGCCTGCGGAGCGGGATCACAAGCGGTCAGTGACCGGACGGCCGCCTTCAACGCCCGGACCGACTCGCCGCCTGGCCCGAGACGGAGGTGAGCATCGCTGATCTGCGCAAGGATGGTGAGGGCAGCCGCGTCAGACATCGTGGCGGCTCCCTGACATGTTCGCTCGTCGAGCCGGGCCCGGAAGTTGGGTACGAGCGGATCGACAAGGTGAGCAATGCCCCGGCATGGAGGTGGTGTCACCCTAAGAGGGCGAAGTTCGCCGATCGAACGGCCAGCTGCGATAAAATCAAGACCGGCGTCGGCCGCCCCGATGCCATCAACACGTAAATCGCCGATCGGGCAGGAGTTCTATCACCGGCGCCGCAAGCCGAATGAGGGCCTCATCTTCGACGTCGTGGTCGGCAATCGCGCTTGAGGCAGACGAGGACGCCGTTTCGGTAAAACGCCGTTCGTTGAGGCCCGCGGGCGAGGTTCGAGGCGTCGTGTGTCACGCGAGTGCGACACGTTCGTGGCGTACGACGATGGCTGCGCCCCGAATCGCCGTCCTCGTGACGCGCGCACCCGCGCACTCGGCGATCGTTTCGATCACGCTCGGAGCACCCATTGCGTAGCCCTGCGCGATCCGGAAGGTATGAAGACCGGACCGGAAGGCCAAGTCGTGGTTCGCGAGGTAGGCGCCAAGCGCCGCCGCGGCAACCCCGGTGGCGGCATCCTCCGGGAATCCGGCGCGAAGCGGGAATTGCCGCGCCTCCGCGGACGCGTTTGGCTTGTCCGTACGGCGTGTGAACGGATAGAGACCAGTGACCCCCAAACGATCGCATAATCGCCAGAGCGCTTCGAAGTCCGGCTCGAGCCGGTTGAGTACCTTCCAATCCCGCAGTGGCACGAGCAGTTTGGCCCGAGAGACCGAGACCGCTTGAACCGGACCTTCGGCCCGGCATATGTCGTCACGAGAGACGTTGAGGACCCGGGCGACGGTTTCCGGCGGAACGATTTGGTCGAATACCGGCGGATTCTGCTCCAACGTGACCAGCATGTGTCCAGGCCCGCCCGCCGACTCAACGTCGAACGCGCCCGACCTGGTCTCAATCCGCACCCGGCCCGGCTTCAGTCGCTTAGTGCGCACGGCAATCGTCACGGCCGCAACGGTGGCATGACCGGAAATCCCCATCTCATGGTCCGGCACGAAATATCGAATGCGAAGCGCCGACGTCTTCGACCGGGCCTTCAGGACGAAGGCCGTGTCCAATCCGAATCTCGTCGCCAGCCGCTTCATCTCGCGAAAGGTGAGGCCGTCGGCAACAGGGACGACTGGGCAGGGATTGCCGCCCGTCCGGGTCGCGGCAAACACACGGGTGAGAATGACGTTGATGCGGTCGGTCCGGTCGAGCTTGGCCTTAACGCGGACCATGCTGCGCGTACTCCGCAGCGCCCATGAAATGCAGCGACACGTACGGCTCGTCGCCGACGACCCAGCTGTCGTGGCCAGGCGCAATGTAGAAAAGGTCTCCCGTGTTCATCTCGACGACCCGGCTGTTCTCCATCGCGGCGACCGCCTTGCCGGAGATCACCAAGCCCACGTGCTCAACTGCGCAACTCCGTAGTCCGGCGGGTCCCCCGACGTCGACGGACCACTTCCAGCCAGGTTCGTACGTCGCACGGCCGATTGTCATGCCGCCGATGCGTATCACCTCGAACTTCCCTTTCGGGAACGTCCGCGTCTCGTCCGGACGTTCAAAACGCTTCAGAACCACCTCGAGCACGCCTGCACCTCCCCGCGCCGCCCAGTTCGAACATACCACCGGTCGGGACGCGGGTCTTGCGTTATCTTGCGCAGGCTTGGTAGCAACCGGGCGTGAATCCCGCAAGCCGCCGGAAACGGTGGGTGAAGTACGCTTGTCGGGATCACCCACCGCGAGCGCCGTGTCGGCCACGATCGTGCCGGACCCCAACAACCCGCGAGCGCGCTCAATCCGAATGCTCTCCACATAGGCATGCGGAGGAAACCATCCCTGCTTGTGAACGCCGGCGCAACATGAGAGGGGCTACGGAAGGTCACCGTTCCGAGCTCCGCTAGAAAGACGTTCTCCGCATAATGTGCTTCAAGGTATTTCTTTGACCAGTGTTCCGATCGGTTGCGGGCAGTGACGCAGCCTCGGGGTTGGAGGAGAGCATCGCGCAAGATAACACAAGACCTGTCTCGCAGGCAGTGGTAGCTTCACGTTGGACGCGCGGGGAGATTGGCGATGGACCGCGGTTGCGCCGGCGAGATGGGGCGGGGATCGTGTCCAGGCGTCTGAATCTCGAGCGAGGTGCGCTGTGCCGGATCCATGGGATCATCCTGACTGGTATGACCTGCACGATACAACGTGGACCGCCGGGCCGGAGCGGGAGCCAGAACACTATCGTGAACTGGTGCTGGCTCTTCCCCCGTTGGGCGCGGAGAACCATTTGGTCGACGTCGGCGCGGGCACGGGGAAGTTGAGCGTACTCATTGCTCGAGGGTATCCGAAGCTCGGCCGAATCACCCTGCTTGAGCCAAATCAGAACAAGCTTGATCGGGCCCAAGTGCGAGTGAAAGAGCTCTTGCCCGATGCGATGATCCACCCGCTGTCAGCAGGGGTCGGCGAGGGAGCGGCGCTGCCTAAGGCGACCGCAGCGGTGGTGACCGTTGGAAGCGTGCTGATGCCCGTAATGGAGTTCCGAGGGGGCACCCTTCACCAGGGATTGGCCTGGCTTCGGGCTGCACTGAACGACCTGCATGACTTGGCGGGTCCTGAAGGATGGCTGTTCGATCTGGAAAGCCTGGCCGCTCCGTGGGACCGCGGCTCAGAGGAGGATCCCGTTCGCCGGCTGACCATGGCGGAGCTGACGGACGAGTTCCTACGGGCCGGATTCCAGAACGTAGAGTGCGTGTATCGCTTCCGTGACCGAGTGATTCTGAAGAGCCGGCCGCGATCCGCGCGATAACGCTCGCCGGAGCGGATAGGTCCCAAACCCTTCAGAATAATGCAACGCGCGGACCAGGAAAGTTGCGTACTTCTCCGCTTACAGACCTGCGGAGGGTCGGGAATGTCCCGGATGCCAGAGATCCACACTTCCGGCACGAACCCGCTACGGCGCCAGCCGGAATGGTTCATCCGGCGTGCGCCGTTCTGACGTTGCTCGAACTGAGCATCGGGTGGCAATTGTTTGCGCTTCACTTCTTACGACCGACGGGTGGCGTCTTTACTGCCATCGGGTCGCCGGAGGACAAGTGACGTGGGAGGTGTAGATCAGGACTTCGAGCAGCGTGTTCGCACCAGCTTCCGGCGGCAGAAGATCATGGAAACGATCGGCGCAATGCTTACCCGTGTGGCGCCAGGCTTCGTCGAGATAGAACTGCCGTTTCACGACGGCTTGACGCAACAGCACGGGTACATGCACGCCGGCATCCTTACCGCCATCGCCGACAGCGCGTGCGGGTACGCGACCCTAAGTCTGTTGCCGGCGGATGCCGAGGTTCTCACCGTGGAGTATAAAGTCAACTTCCTCGCGCCAGCGCAAGGAACGCGGTTCATCGCGCGCGGCCGTGTCGTGAGATCGGGGCGAACCGTCAGCGCCTGCGCGGGTGAGGTCGTCGCTGTCAATGGCGGCGCGGAAGTGGCGGTCGCAATGATCTTGGCGACGATGATTCGCTCGAGCAAAAAGGCCGAATAAGCCTAGTATAATTCGTGGCCACGGATGGCCGGGCGAAACATCACAAGGAGGCGTGTCATGCTACGTCGCGCCGAGGATCCGGCGGTCCACGCGGTTAGCGACCAGCGGAAACTCGAGATCCTGGCCGAGTACGTCGACGCGTGGAATCGGCGAGACCTCGATCGAGTCATGGCGCTCATGTCAGAGGAATGCAGCTATCATCCGTCGGCCGTGTTCGAGCGGGACAAAACGGCCTATGTTGGACGGGCTGAGGTGGAGCGCGCCATTCTGCGCTTCCTCGAACGGTTTCGTGAGGGTGGCTACGTCGATACGCGAGCCTTCGTTGCCGGAGACCGCGGGGCCGCCCAGTGGACGTGGCGGGGGGTCGATCGCGATGGAAACTCGGTCGAGATTCACGGCTGCGATTTCTACGAGTTCGACGGCGATCGGATTACGCGAAAGGACTCGTACCGGAAGGTCAGGGACATCAGATGAGCACCGATAAAGCGGTAGCGCGACGTGTGAACATCACACACGCCTACGCTCCGCGACCCATACGGTTTCTGGGCATCTGCGGCGTCGCGGGGTGGCAACTCAAGGCGTACGGGATAGCCTTCGGCCGCGAATATCCGGCGCCGGACGCCGTCGAGGCCGCGAAGCAATTGGCAGCCACCGCACTCCCGCAGCCGCCCACGACGGAAGAACGGTACGGGGTCGGCTTCTTGACCGTCCATCAAGGAAAGGACGCCTGCTGGGCGTTGATCGACTGGTGGGCGTACGAGGATGTCCTGTGTCACAAGCTCTATCGAGCGCCACTCGATCACCCGACAGAGTTCACGCAAGTGACAAGTGGTCCGACCGTCTGCGTGTGGGAGCTTAACGTGTTGGCTTATGAGCGCAACGCCTGGGTCGAAACAATGCTTCAGGATCCCAAACGCGCCAGCGTGATGAGTTATCTCGCCCGCTCCCTGAGTGCGGATCTGTGAGCTTCTGCCTTGGAGAGCCGAGATGAGAGAACATCAGCTGACTGAACAGCCGCAGTATCCGGCCGGGCCGTTCGCTCCAGATACCATGCACAACGACCGACGCCGGGAGGTTTGGATTGCTGAGGTCGGCCATGCACCTGCGCGGTTACGGGCGAGCATAGTCGGACTTTCGGAAGCGGTGCTTGAGGCGAAATACCGGAATTGGACCATTCGGCAGATCGCGCACCATGTCGCGGACAGCCACCTGAACAGCTATGTGCGGTTCAAACTCGCGTTGACCGAAGAACGGCCGACAATCAAACCCCACGACGAGAGCCGGTGGTCGATGCCGCCCGATGCACAGCGTGGGAGCGTTGATGCGTCGCTGCAATTGCTATCGACAAACCGTATTTATTCTCCTTCCGCCTGTCAGCTTACTATTTCCGAGGAGGGCGCAGAGGTCGTATGCGGTGCAGGCGATCATCTCGGACAGTAGTTCGCGTTCTTCCACGTTTTCCCACGTGGTCTTTGGCGACATTTTTCTCGACGCCAGTAAGGGCATGGGCAGACCGGCTCTGCCGTGAGTGTGGGTGTTGGAGGCCGTGGAGCCGCTATGGGGCCTGCCAACGGACGACTTGTTCACGGACTTCATCCGGATTGGGGGGCTACCGGTTCAAAGGGGAGGCCACGATCGTAGACGCCGGCCCGCTCTTCGAGCGCGCCATGAACTTTTTCAGAGACACTTACGGGCTCGGCGATGCCCTGGCGGGGCGGGTCAAGCACGTGGCGCTCATCAACGTCCGGCAGGCGGCCCCGCTGATCTCACCAATCTACGATACCGGCGCATCCGAGGAAGACGTCGTGCGTCGCTATGCCGAGTACTACGAGACCATTCGCAAATAACGCGCGGGGCGCACCGTCCAGGCCGCGAGGCCGTAGCGTGGAGGTCCGGGAATGGACAAGCTGAACGTCGGCATCCTCATCTTCGACGGCGTCGAGATCCTCGACTTCGCCGGCCCGTTCGAGGTCTTCTCGCGTGTGCGGCTTGTTCCGGGTGCGGAGTCTCGCCGCTCCGAGGAGTCGGCGCCATTCCGCGTGTTCACCGTGGCCAAAGTCCGCGAGGCGATTGCCACGACCGGCGGACTGACGGTGATTCCGCACTATGGGTTCGGTGACGCCCCGGCGATCGATCTGTTGGTCGTGCCCGGCGGCCGCGGAACCCGGCCCCTGCTCAATGATGTGGACACGCTGGACTGGATTCGTCGTATGGCGGCCAAAGCTCGCCAGGTTACCTCGGTTTGTACGGGGTCACTCCTTCTGGCGAAGGCCGGGTTGTTGTCAGGCCGGCGGGCCACCACGCACTGGGACGCACTCGACTTGCTTGCGACACTCGAGGTCGGCAAAGTCGAGCGGGAGACTCGCGTCGTCGATGATGGAATCATCACTTCGGCCGGCGTCGCCTCCGGCATCGACATGGCGTTTTACGTGGTCGAGCGTCTCTGGGGCCCGAACGTCGCCGACGAAACCGCCCACTACATCGAGTACCGACGGGCCGCCGGTCCGGTCGTCGAGAGATACTAAACGTTCATTCGAGCTTACGTCGCCAATTGGCCCGCGCGTCGTGCCACTGCCACGCACGATGGCGGTTCTGGACCAGGGCATCGCCGACGGGAGCCGCTCTGTGAGCGCGACAAGACGACGGGCGTGTACACGTTTACGACCCGTCCGCGGACGCAGACCTTACAGGTCGAAGCCCGGCAATTTCCGCTCCGTGCAGGCTTTTCGGAAGACCCCGCGACCGGGGTGGCCGCCTCAGCCCTCGCTGCATACTTCACCAGGTACGAGGTTTTGGAGTCGCAGCACTAAGGGTAGCACATGTACCTGATCGGTCAAGGGCACGCGATGAACCATCCCAGCGTCATCGATGCAGGCGTCCTCGTTGATACCGGACAGATTACGAGGACACGCGTGCGCGGACAAGCGACGCTGCTGTTCGAGGAGCACGTCGAGGGTGTCGAGCCGCCGTCCGGTAGCCTCGCAGCAGAAAATCTGATGGACCACCTCCGTGGCTGAGGAACAGTTTCCCTTCGCTCGCAGGCCGCATGCGGTGGGCGAACTTACCTGGACCTCAGTGTTGCATTTGTTTCGGTCGCCACCGCGCGTACGTTGAGGTCGGCGAGGTAGACCAATTGCACGCGTTCACGCCTGGTTCAGACGAGGTGATGCAGTACTGTCGAGAACGCAACATCAGCGCCGTGTGCCCGTTCGCCCGAGTCGGTCCGGACCATCTGGCGATACGCGTCTTCACCACGTCCTTGTCGGGCCGCGAAGATGCGGCGACCTGCGGGGCGGTTGCGGGACTGCCAGCATATCTCGCCTCGCTCGAAGCGGCTGCAGGCGCTGGAGCGTGGCGTGTGGATCAGGGGACAAGGGGGCCAACCGCACGCGGCCGACTCTACGTACGGTGCGCAGAAACCGCTCACCACATCGCCGTGGGCGGCCATACAAAACTTCTTACGGTCGGCATCTTACAAGAGTCTGTGTGGACGTGATTTTCGACGGTATCAGCCACGATGCGACTTCGCGATGCGGTGCTGGCCAGCCTCACCTCGGTGATCTGGGGCGTCGCTTTCGTCGCGGTTAAGTTTGGTCTGGAGGGCTTCTCCGCGCCGCAGCTGACGGCGGCGCGGTTTCTCCTCGCGTGCCTGCCGGCAGTTGTCGTGCCTCGGCCCAAGATCCCGTGGCTCTCGCTGGTGCTGATCGGACTCACGTTGTTCACCGGGCAGTTCTTGCTGCTCTTTTTCGCGTACACCCGCGGCCTGCCGCCGGGTCTCGCGTCGGTGACGCAGCAGACGCAGGCGTTCTTCACCGTGCTACTCGCCGCGTCATTTCTTCGCGATGTGCCGACCGCAAGACAGTGGGCGGGCATGGCGATCGCTTTCGCAGGGCTCGCGTTTATCGGCCTGACCGTCGGCGGGGACCTCACGCCGGCCGGGTTGGGTCTCGGACTCGCCGGTGCGTTCAGTTGGGCCGTTGGCAACGTCCTGGTAAAGCGCGCGGCCGGCGCGCCGATGCTGCCGCTGGTCGTCTGGGCGAGCCTCGTCCCGCCGCTGCCGGCTCTTGCGGTGTCGGCGTTGGCCGATCGCGGCGTGACGCTCGCGGATGCGGCATCGCACGCTCCATGGCTCAGCCTAGGCGCCGTAGTGTATTTGGGCGCCGTCGCCACCGCCTTGGCATACGCGATCTGGGGCGACTTGCTCCAACGCTACCCGACCGCCGTCGTCGCCCCGTTCGCGCTGCTCGCGCCGTGCGCGGGCATCATCGCGTCGGCGGTGATCCTCGGCGAAGTCTTCGGCCCCATCCGTTACGCGGGCATGGCATTGATTTTGATCGGTCTTGTAATCGCGATGCGATGAGATGAACGTCTTTGTGGCGGAACCACCGGCAGGGTCGTCCGACAGCTTATGGGTCCGCGAGAGAGTTATTCGTGGGGATGGGATCGGACCTGCGTGAGCGACGTCGGCGACCCCCAGTGTACCTACCGCACCGTCCGGATGACGACATGACCGGCGCCGCCTAGACGAGACTGAGATGTCGCAGGCCATCGAAACCTGAGGAAGCTCGTTGTGGCTATTGACATTGAATGCGTCCGACGCGACACGCCCGGATGCGCCAATGTGTTGCACTTCAACAATGCTGGGGGCGCACTCGTGCCGCAACCCGTCCTTGACGCGGTGACTGCGCACCTTTCCTCTTCGTAGCCTTTCCACGAAGCTCGGCCGCTCACGAGAGGAAGGTTCAGCAGGCTTGCTTGGCGAGCCACCACTTGCGGACGGAGGCCATGAGATCGGCTGCGTGTTCCGTCTTCTGTAAACATCCTCAGAAGCGCCCGGACATCGAAGGCGGCAGCCGCACGATGCAACGCCAGATAACTGTCTTTGCCGCCGCTCCACGAGACTGCCGCTTTCGGCTTGGTCATGAGTTGTTCTCAACAGCGATGACGCGCCACATACACGGCAGTACTCTTGTTCGACTCTTTCAACGTGCTCCCGACGATTACAGAACGCCAGGAGCGCAAGCGGATACCAAATCGCATCCCGCCGTTTCAGGTGAGCGCCGCCAGACAGGAGTACCGCAAACACCGGCGAGAAGTTTGGCATGTGCGGTATGAAGCGCGTCAACACCGCCAGCAAAACGACCAGATAGCTCATGGGCTGCTCCCTATGCTCGCGTAAGGGTCTGCGCCGCCAACGGCGGCTGCGCTGTGGAAGCCGGTCCCATTACTCAGATTGTCCGCGCGATCGCTGCACGGTCTTGTCGATTCTTGCGGCCGCCAGCGTACTGCCCCGGCGTGATTCCCAAAATCCGTTTGAAGCGATGCGTCAGATGGCTTTGATCGGCAAAGCCCGCCGAGAGGGCGGCAGAGGCGAGACTTTCCCCCCGATCGAGGAATTCGCGAACTTTGCGGATTCGGACACTCTCCAGATACGCGTGGGGTGGAAGCCCCACCTCCCGTTCAAAGGAGCGGGCGAAGTAGTACGGGCTGAGGCCGCTGAGCGCGGAAAGTCTTGAGATTGAGGCATCCTCGCCAAAATGACTTTCCATAAAATCTCTTGCCGTCTTCACAGCAGGGCGCTCGAATCCGGCGCGCCGAGGACTGCCGACCGGGTCGCCATATCGTATCATCAGTCGGGCAAGCGCGCGCAGCAACAGCGCTTCGCACTCTGCAGCCGGCGCATGTGCCGAGACGCGAGTGTGAAACGCCGTCAGGAGCGATCTCAGATCACGGTCATCGACGACTGCTCCCTTGAAAAACGTCACGCCGGTGCTAGTGCCAATGTCACGTGCGACGTGTGCGAGATAGTCGAGGCGGGGATAGAGCACCCGATAGACGTACCCGCCGAGCATCGCGGGATCGCCGGTATGTGGCTCGCCGGCATTGACAAAAAAGACCTGTCCCGCACTGGCAATATGTTGCGCACCCCGGTACCAATACGATGCGGCGCCACGTTCGACGAGGGCCACGACAGCGTAATCGTGGGAATGTCGCGGATATCGATGGTGCACGAATTGTGCGTGCAGCACCTCAATGCCTTGCAGACGGTCGTCGCGAAAATACCGAGACCATTCCCGGCCCACTAAAGCGTTCGGATTTGGACGCTCACGCTTCATTGCTGCACCGGAGCCTTCGAGTCTACGTCTTCACATCTGCCGATCAATGCGCAAGATAACACAAGACCTGCCTCGTGGCCAGTGGTACGGTCACGCTGCGGGGCGCAACCGGCTTTGTACGTGGAGCGCCTCAGTGGAGGTGTTCGATATACACGGCGGGGAACTGACTCCAACGCTTATGAGGCGGCTGTCCCAGTACTAGCCACAATGAGCACAACCGCCAACCTGCAGCACGCCTGATCCCTCGGACCACCCGGACTGATATCACCTGCACGATACGACTTGGACTGCCGGGCCGGAGCGAGAACCAGAACATTATCGTGAGCTGGTGCTTGCTCTCCCCTCCGTTGGACGCGGAGCATCACCTGGTCGACGTCGGCGCGTGAACAGGGAAGTTGAGTGGACTCATCGCCCGAGGGTATCCGACACTCGGCCGGGACACGGCCTCTACTACTGTAGGTTTCGGTCGTAGTTGGCGAATTTGCCCGGGATATTGGGCCAGTTCCGCCCACGCACGTCGTCTTGGCGACCGGATGCTGGGCAGGGGCAGAATCTACTTACGGGTGTGCGATGCCATCTACGAGGTGATGTCACAATGCAGGCGCGGATTCTTACTCTGAACGTCGAGAACGTAACCGGCGACACTCGCCGTCAGGACGTGCTCAATCGGGAACTGCGGCGTCTCGATCCCGATATGATCGCGCTCCAGGAGGTCGTCCACACGTCAGAACGACGTCAGCTCGACGAACTGCTCGCCGGGACAAACTTCCAGGCGACGCACCAGGCGCAGACCATGGCATACGAACCGCCGTGGGCGGATCGCTACGGAGGCACCGCCGTGGCCACCCGGTGGCCACATCGCGTGGTCGAAACACTCGACCTTCGTCTCCATGACGCTGCCGACGTTCCGTGGTGCACACTGGCCGTGGTCGTCACTCTCCCACGCGAAGGTGAGGTGCTGTTCATTGCCACCACCACCTCGTGGCGCCTGGAAGCCGAGTGGCCCCGCGAGCGCCAGGTGATCGCGCTCGCCGAGCTCGACGCACGCCACCGCCGCACGCTCCCGACCGTCATCGCAGGAGACTTCAACGCCGGCCCCGAGGCGGCCAGCATCCGGTACCTGAAGGGCCAGCAGTCGCTCGGTGGTCACAGCGTCTGCTACCAGGACGCGTGGGCGGTGGCCGGCGACGGACCCGGGTACACCTGGTCCGCCGATAACCCCCGCGCCCATTCAGTTATGGACCAAATCGTTCGACAGCCCGGTCAAAGGCGGAGGATCGACTACGTCTTCATCGGTTCGGCACATCATCATCCGAAAGCTCACTGCCAGGTCAAAACTGCCACCCTCGCATTTGACCGGACGTTCGACGGAACGTGGGCGAGCGATCACTTCGGCGTCGTCGTCGATGTCGAGATCGGCATGGACGCCTGAGATAAGTGACGCGCCGCATGGGGTGGATATGAAAAATGCTCTTCTACTATTGTTACGCTACCTGTGGTGTCATCGACCACCGATCCTGCATCCTTGAGCTTCTGAAGTGCTCGCCGGCGTCGCACCGAGCCCGCTAGAGGATACCGTGCCTGACCGGCACGTCAAGCTCCTTCGCCAACGACTTGATCCCACGCGCGATCTCGCTCAACTCCTGCGTCCTATTCTCCGCGCGCCGATACGACTGCACCAACGTGACGAGCCTCGCCACCCTGTGCAGAGCGGCGGGACGTCACGATACAGGATCCTAATCGGGCCATCCGGAGAGCCGTCCAGCGCAAAAGCGGTCAGGATCCAGCGATCGCCGAGAATCTGCGCCACTTGAACCAGGCGATGGGAATGGTCGTGAAGGCTCTCGTCACGGTGTCTCCGAACTTCGCGGCCCCTCAAGCCAATGCAGCCGCACCGCAGGCCGCGTCGCAGTCTCCGAATCTCGCGTCTACGGGCGGATACTGGACGGGGGGCGGCGGCGATCAGGGCGCGCAGACCTGGGTGCCCGTGTGGAACGTGATCGCGGCGAACGGTGGCGGTGGTGGTCTAGGATCTGGCATGCAGTCCGGCGGCGCGAACGTGAACACCCCGGGCCTGACCGCCGCCGACATCCGAGAGCTGCTCAATCGCCCCTTCCTGCCCCTGATCATGGGCGGCGAAGGGACCACGTCCCATCGGCTTCGAACTCTCTCCCCCACCGAACTACGGGGGAGGGGGTTCACCGTGCCCGGGATCATCGTGCGTCGAGGACGATCATTTGCTCTGAAAGTCTATGCTGGCAGAGAGCGTGGCAAGAAGCGCGACAGATGGCTCACGTTCACGACGCACGCAGAAGCCGAGGCGGCGCAGCGCGAACTCGCTGCACATACGTTGGCACACGCCGCGGGGATCGGGATGTTCGGGGTCCGAGGCGAAAGTGTCGAGCCCACATTACCCACTCTACCTGTTCGTTGTCAGCACGGGCGTGCGAATCGGCGAGGCCCTGGGATTGACGTGGCGCGACTTGTCGCTTCGCGGATGCACCGTCACAATTTCACAGGCGCTCCAGCGACCGAAGGGCGGCGGCTTCACTCTCAAAGAGCCGTAGACCCTCAACTCGGAACGGGCGATCGACCTGCCGGAGGAGGCCGTCGCCGTGCTACGGGACGTGAGGATGCGCCAGAACGAAGAACGGGCACGCCGGGCGCCTTGCACAGACGGGGCCGCCTGCCGCCGGCAGCACTGCGACGGATGGCACGCGCTCGATCTTGTCTTCTGTCAGCGCACGGGAAAGCCGTTGCACGAGAATAACGTCAGGAACCGTGACCTTTACCCGCTGTGTAAGAAGCTCGGGCTTCCATGGCGGCGGGCGCTGCACAACATGCGCCACGGGCACGGATCGCACCTGTTGGAACGGGGCGTGCCGTTGCGGACGGTCGCGGAGCGGTTGGGTCACAAGGACCCTGCGTTTACCGCGCGCGTCTACGCGCACGTTATCCGGAGCCAGGCGCAGGCCGCGGCAGCGGTGTCAGCAATGCTCAAAGAGGCGCGGGAGAGTCTGCTACCCTCCTGCTACCCTCAGCGCGAGGGTGCCATACGCGCAAACCCTTGATTTTATTGGGGTTTGCGATGATGCGCCGCAGGCTCATAACCGGCGGATCCAGGTTCGAGACCTGGCGGGCCCACCAAATAACGGCTAGCGTGCGCCGCTCCGTCGTGAAGCTAACGAGCCAACGAAGCTCCTGAATCGCCTCCTTCGGCTTCGTGCGGTAGAGCTCTGCCGTCTCTTGAACGAGGGCATGACTCAGGGCAATGAGAATATCGTTGGCCTCTATCAGTCTCCTTTCGCTCGCTATCACAAGTGGCGAGACGCCGCGAAGCGTATGGCAGATGCATGGGTGTGCATGTTGGCAAGATGTCGAAGGCGCGCGAGTGCGTCAGGCGGCACGTCGGCGGTAGTGGCGGGCCGCCGCCCCGAACTCGAGCGCAACTGCCAGCGCGACTACCAGCGCGGCTGCGTCGTAAATTGCGCCGAGTCCCAGGACGCCCAGCAACGCGCCGGCCGCCGGGCCCGCGATGCCGGCGAGATACAGCGGCAGATAAATGAGATTGAGCGTCGCGGATCGCCGGTCCGGGGGGACGGTCAACGCGAGCAGTCCGTAGATCATCGCGCCCACCGCCGCGTAACATGTCGCGGCGAGCCCATTGGCCACGGCAAGCCACGTGACCGTGCTCATCGCGGGCATGGCGACGAGCATCGCCGCGGCGCCCGTTAACGCAGCCACGAGCACCGGGCGAAACCCGACGCGGTCGCCGATCGCGCCGGCGACGGGCGAGACAATCCCGCCGACGAGTGCCGGCGCGCCCACAACAAGCGCGATGGCGCTTGCCAGCGCCGCTGAATTGCCATGCACTTGCTCGACGAGCAGCGGCAGAAACGGCGAGGACATTTGACGAGCGAGCATCATACATCCAAACAGCCCGAACAAGTGCCGCGTCGATCGATCCGTGAAGAGCCCTCCCAGCGCGCTGCGCGCTAAACTCAACACGGCACCGGTCGGGACAACACGCGGCCGCACTTCCCGGAGCCAAGCACCCAACATGATCGCGCTCGCTATTGACAACGCCGAGGATACCGCGAAGACGGCGGCGAGCGGTGTATGCGCCCGATCGAGGAGCAGCCCGCCCATAGCTGGCCCGGCGGCAAAGCCGACCGATGAGGATGCCCCGAAGACCGCCATTGCGGTCCCCAAACGCGCCTGCGGGGTGACGTCTCGAATCGCGGCAAGCATGACCCCGGTGTTTCCCAGCTGAAACCCGACCAGCAGCAGGCTGACGGCCAACTGCGCCGGATGTCTGCTGGCCGCGATCGCCGCGAAGACAATCGCCTCGACGATCGCGCTGCGGGTGATGATGAGCTTGCGGCTGTACTTATCCGCTAGGACGCCCCAGAGGGGGACGAGCGGGAGGCCGAAGACGAAGACGAGCGCGTTCAGGAGCCCGACGAAGCGCGGGATCGCCGCAGCCGACACACCCATCACTTGAAGGTCGAGCGGCAGGAACGCGGTGATTTGGCTGACGCCCATGGTCTCGATCAGCGAGGTGACCGAGAACAACCCGAGCACAACCCACCACTGTTGGCCCGTATCTGGATGCCGCCTGGTCATCGCGCAGATGACTCCCCCCGTTTTTCAACGCCGCGGCGTTGCCGGTCTCTTCCCGAGCGTCGCTGTGCCCCGCCACCTCGCAAGCTCCATGCATCAGGAGCCTCGCGTTTGTCCCCATCGCCGAATGGGACGCGGGACGCGATCGAGAGCGATATCGTCGACTTGAATCTCGACTGAGTACTCCGGTGCTCGTCCGTCTCACGCGCACGATCCCGACACTCGACCGCACCACCTTGTACCATGCGCTCCAAGCGGAGATCGAATTGTTCCGGGATCTTCAGGGTCGCGTATGGCCGCGGCTCGGTATCGCGGTCGACGAAACGCAGGGGCGAGCGATCCAGGATGCCATCCAGCGTGGATGGACGGCCGGCGGCACACAGAGTGCTGGGAGTGACGATGAGTTTGCTGCGACCTTGAGGCTCGACTGATCCTTCGAACCGGTCGGTCGGATGTGGGGCGACACGACGAGATGTTCCAGCATGCGCTCATGAGTGAGGCCAGATCGGGAGCGCGGGCCCGAATGACAGAAGGAGCGACACTCGCACTCGGGTCCGAACCCTACGAGGATTGTGCGGACGAGTATCGGTCGATGGGCGGAATCCTAGTACCACCCGGTCATCCGTGCGATGTCGTGTCGTTCGGATGCTCCTCACGTCGAACGACGAAGCCGGCGTAGTCGACGTCTTGCGCGGGCACGCCGAGTTGGCGAAGCATGGCCATCGCCTGCGCGCGGTGGTGCACTTCATGCAGAAGCATCTGCGTCGCGATCTCCCCCTTGCGAAGTGTGTAGACGACGGTCTTGCCGCCTTCTTCGACACGCCGGTGCATGGGTGCGTTCCAGTCCGTGGTCTGGGCCAGCGCGCTGCGGGTCTCTTTTGATTGCTCGGTCCACGTCTCCGCCAGCTCCGCAAACGTCGGCTGATTGGTCTCGCTGATCGGAAAGGTCTCCTGGAGCGGAAGCGCCGGCAGCGGCTCGCCGCGCATGCGCATCCGATAGAACAATTCCACTCGTGCGATCTCAACCAACGTGGCGCGCAGCGTGCCGAGCCCAAATGGGAACTGTCGCGTGTACTGCTCGTGGCTTAACGGACGCACCCAATCGAAAATGCGTTGGCGCGCCTGAGTGAGGACGTCGTACACGCCAGCATAATCCATGCCGTCTCCCTCCGCGCAGATCATGCGACCATCGCGATCGTGTCGAAGACGGGCATTGCGAGCGGGTGATTGTCCGCCCGTCTCTCGAAAGCCCGATTGGGCGTGCGGGCGCAGGTTCCTCCCTTGGTAGGTCCACGCGCTTTGGAGCTTGCGTGTAGCCAGCGGAATCAACCCGGATTTCCAATTTGACGGCGCGAGAGGACTCTCGGGTTGGCTCCTGCTGGCCGAAGGGCGTCTGACGCGGCGGTTGTTCGGGGCGATCCTACGCCGGCTGACTGCGCTATCGGTGCCAGCAGGCTGACGCAAAGGCTCGCCGCGGCAAAGTCGGCCGGCCATGGGGCTGCAGCGGAGACGGTGTCTCAGAAATCGGCTGCCAACGCGGCCATACTGGACGCCAGAGTTCTTGGGAGGACGCGAATGGGCTTTCGTAGGGAACTGCCAGGCGGTGGTTGGGCAAAAGGCCGGAAAGGCTCTTCTGATGGAAGGCGTCCAGGGACCAAAATGGAAATTCCAGCACACAGCCAACTCTGACGAGGGGATGAAAATTTTATGCCGGCACAGCCCATTGGCATCGGACGCCGTGAGATGCTTGTTGGAGCCCTCTTCGGCTTCGTGCTTAATGCGAAGAGCAGTCCGCAACCCTCGAACCCGCAACCCTCGAACCCCTCGCACTCCTCGAAGCCCGAGGCCTCGCAGGGCGGAGCGCCATTCATCGATCTTCATGTGCATCCAGTAAGGAACGCGCAAACTGGAGTCGTGCCATCGGCAGGGAGCATCGTGGAAACTATGAATGCCCACGGCATTACGCGGACAGTACTGGCGCCTCCGCCTGCGGTGGGCGAACCGAGACAATACCGCGAGATTGAACTTTCCTTCGTAACTCAAGCACCGGATCGATTTGCATTTGCAGCCGGGGGTGAGGTACTGAACGGGGTACTCCGGCGCACTCCGGCCGACGCTGTACCACCGGAAGTGCTTGACCGATTCCGCACGGAGGCCACCGCCATAGCCGAGGCCGGGGCCGCCGCTTTTGCGGAATTGGGCGCGGAAGTCTTGCCTAGTGGCACGCAGATGTCAGGCGGCCCAGGCACACCAGACCACGCCCGCCGATCATCCGCTCCTGCTTGCCCTGACGGAAATTGCAGCGCGGTACTCTATGCCCATTGGTGTCCACATGGAGGCTATCACCGAAGGTCCGAATGAGAATATATTTCATTTGGAGCGGCTGCTGTCGTACAACCGACAAGCACGAATCGTATGGTTGCACGCAGGTTGGGATCGCACGGGCCAGCGCACAGTGGAGTTGATGAACGGGTTACTGGAACGGCATCCTAATCTCTTCATGACCTTGAAATCAGACCATCTTGGGACACCTGCGACTGCGCCACTCACCGGGGCTAACGGACGCTTGAAACCAGATTGGCTTGCGCTTTTCCGAACTTTTCCAAAACGCTTCGCTATCGGTAGCGATCAATTCTACGACTTTCGCGATTACCAGAGGCTTGATCGCGTTCGACAAATCATCAATGCCTTGCCCCCCGATCTCGCCCAAAGCATCGGTATTGAGAATCCAAAACACATCTACCGGCTGCCAGCTTAACAAGGGAAGCTTTCGGCCCGCGGGCGCCGCCAATGCGAAAGAGAACGTAAGATATCCACTCGACCGCGAGCACCACGGACGGGATGTGATGCTGCCGCATCGCGTGCCGGATTCCGGCATCGATCGCGGCGATCTGATCCGGCCGCAGCGTGTCCGTCGCGAATGCCGCGGTGCTCACGAGGAAGACTGCGCATATCGATAGCGCCACAAGCCGTCCGATCATCACCCGTTCTCCCCGGGTCTGGCAGGCAATGCGGCGCAGAGGCGAGGACACGTTGCGCCGAGTTTGCCTCGCGCACCGACGGGCGGCGCCGCGGGATCGGCGCGCGGAGGAGGTCAAGTATACGTGCCATAAGTAAGGAATTCATGACATGCCCCTGTCAATGCGTTGGAGGCGAAATCTTGTTTCCGGTACAGCTATGGCGGGCGACTGTAGCCGTCGTCGCGATCGCTGCGACGGCCGCAGTTCAACAAACCGCGGCGGTCGACGCCGGCCCGACCCCGGTCTCCGTTCTCTACGCCGGATCGCTCGTGAACGTCATGGAGAATCGCATCGGCCCGGCGTTCGGCCAGGCGACCGGGGAACAGTTTCGCGGGTTTGCCGCGGGATCGGTCGCCCTTGCCAACCAGATCAAGGACAAGCTTCGGCGGGCGGACGTATTCATCAGCGCGGTGCCGGCGGTCAACTCCCGGCTCATGGGGTCGCAGAACGGGGACTGGGTCCGCTGGTACACGAGCTTCGCGACCTCACCGCTCGTGATCGGATACAATCCCCAGAGCCGGTTCGCGGCGGACCTGAAGTCGAGCGCCTGGTACGGCGTCATGGCGCGTCCGGGATTCCGCCTCGGGCGGACGGATCCCGCGCTCGATCCAAAAGGTACCTTGACGATCCAGTTCATGCAACGAGCGGCCCAATACTATCATCGCCCCGCCCTCGCGGCGGATGTGCTCGGACCGGACGAGAATCCCTCTCAGATCTTCCCGGAGGAGACGCTCATCGGCCGGCTGGAAACCGGGCAGCTCGATGCGGGCTTCTTCTACTCCATCGAGGCCGTCTCAGCGCACATCCCGTACATTACGCCCCCGGCAGCGATCACGCTCAACGCGGAGTACACCGTGACCGTCGTGCGGCACGCGCCCAATCCGGACGGTGCGGTCGCGTTTGTCCGGTTTCTCCTGGGTCCCGAAGGGTCGCGGATTCTCAGAGACGCCGGCTTCACGCCGCTCCACCCGAAGGCGGTGGGCGATCCGGAAGCCGTCCCCGGCGCGCTGCGCAGTACCGTCAAATAGGCGCTCACGGGAGATGACTTCATCACGGTCATCATGGGCGCCGAGGCCGTGATCGGCACCCCTGAATGCTCCCTTCTTCACGATGCGCGTTGCGCGGCGGTACACTACAGCATCCGGCTGTTATGCTGAATGTCGGCACCGTCGATTTTTCTCCTTGCCCAACGACTACGGGACGGGACCACGGTGTGCACACGGGAACCCGATATGACGCGGTCGGTGGAGGCGAACAAATGCGGCTACCCAAGCGCTTCACGGCAAGGCTTCGACGGAACCCCGGCAAGGGCAGTTGGACGTATCTGGTGTGGCCGGAGTCAGTGGCGTTCTTTGGGACACGGGGCCTGGTCAAGGTCCGCGGCACCATTGACGGCCACCCGTTTAGAGCCTCGTTCATGGCCAGGGGTGATGGCACGCACATGCTGCCGGTGAAAGCGAGTGTCCGCCGCGCGATCGGAAAGGGCGCCGGCGACACGGTGAACGTTCGGCTGGAGCAACGGGTATACGATCGCGCGTGACGGCGCGGGCATGACGGCGATGCGCACGTCCGCCGGACGCATGCACACGCGTTAGAAAGGATTACCATCATGAATCCCGCCGTCCGCATCAGGCGCGCTGAGCCGTCGGACTGCGCCCAACTCGCGCGGCTACAGGAGGCGCTGTGGCCCACAACCTCCGCCGACGAGCATGCGAGCGAACTCGGCCCGGTGCTTGCCGGCCGGGGGTCCTCCACGATGCCGCTCGTCTATCTCGTCGCGGAGGCAGACGGCGGCAGGTTGATCGGGTTTCTCGAGGTCGGGCTGCGCTCTCACGCGGACGGCTGCGATCCGTCACATCCCGTCGGCTTCATCGAGGGCTGGTATGTGGTCGAGGATCAGCGGCGCCGCGGGATAGGCCGGCAACTCCTGGCGGCCGCCGAAGTGTGGGCGCGTCGCCAGGGATGCCGGGAGATCGCGTCCGACACGTGGATCGACAACATCCTGTCCCAACGCGTCCACGAGGCGCTGGGTTACGCCGTCGTTGACCGGTGTGTCCATTACCGGAAGACGCTTTGACATTCTCCACGGCTTAAGCCGGGATCTCAATTGAGCGCGGCTCCCAGTGGGGGCTGACGGTCTCTCGATGAACAGTCAACGTCTCCGCGTGCCCCGCGGCGACGGCGAGCAATCGCAGGCCTCCATCCGGTACTGTACGCGGCGTTCAGGTCGCGATTGTGGACGGCACCGCACGAACCGCGCCATGCACGATCCGCGAGGGCCCGTGGGGGTCGGCGGGCCGTCAGGCGACGTTGACCCGATTGCCGCCGATGTACTTCGCCTGATACATCGCGTGATCGGCGGCCTCGACGAGCGCCCTCGGTTCGTCGCCATCGTCCGGCAGGCCGGCCACGCCGAGGCTGACCGTCAGTCGCGTCCCTTCCGTCCCCCGACGGATGTCCGCGGTACGGCCGCGGATTCGCTCGGCGATCTGCACGGCCTCGGCCTTGGACGCGCCGGGGAGAACGAGGACAAACTCGTCGCCGCCAAATCGCGCCGCCAGGTCTCCGGCACGCGTATGCCGGGTAAGCTCCTGCGCAACCGCGCGGAGCATCGCGTCCCCTTCGAGGTGGCCGAAGCGATCGTTGGTGACTTTGAACTGGTCGATTTCCACGATGACGACTGACAACGGCCGGGCGTCCCGCCGAGCCCTCGCGACCTCGCGCTCCAGCGTGTCCCACAGCGCCCGATGGTTGGCCAGGCCCGTGAGACCGTCCGTGAGCGCCAGTCGCTGGAGCTCGTCGTCCCGTCGCGCGCGGAGGATGGCCAAGCCCGCCAACGTCGCAAAGGTCTCGAGGACATCCCGTACGTCCGACGGAAACGCGTCCGGCACGGGACTTGCGACGTGGAGCGCCCCGATCACCCGCCCGTCGACGATCAGCGGGTACGCGACCTGGGAGGCCGTGCCGGCCACCTCGACCGCGCACAGCGGATCGCGCGCCGCGTTGGCCGCGTAGTATGGACGGCCGTCGCGGGCGACCCAGCGAAGCACCCCGTTCTCCCGCACGCGAAGCGGGAGCGCAGCGGGGTCGTGACCCCGCTGGGCCACGACCCGGAGTTCTTGTCGGTGCTCGTCCAGGAGGCAAATCGCGCACATGGGATACGCGAAGACGTCTTGGATCTGGCTCAGGATCTCCTCCAGCACCATGGCCAGGTCCAGCGGCCTCAGCAGGCGTTTCGCTACGTCGGCCATGGCGGGCATAAGCCGGCCGGCCTGCCGCACCTGCGTCAGCGATCTGGCAATCGCCTGGACCGCGGGGCGCGCGGCCGTGTCCTCCTCGGCCTGCAACGGCGCCCCGGGCACCATCCCCTCCTCGAGGATGCGACAAAAGACATCTACTACCCGAGGATCGAACTGCGTGCCGGCCCCTCGACGCAGAACCTGGAGCGCCTCCTCCTTTCTCCGCCCTTTCCGATAGGCGCGATCGTCCATCATCGCGCTGTAGGCGTCGGCCACCGCGATGATCCGGGCGCCGAGCGGGATTACCTTGCCGCGAAGACCGTCCGGATAGCCGGTGCCATCCCAACGCTCCTGGTGATGCCGCACCAGCGCCGCCACCGGGACCATGCGTTCGACCGGCTGCAGAATCTCTTCCCCGATCGATGGGTGCCTCCGCATGACCGCCCACTCATTGTCCGTGAGCGCGCCGGGCTTCCTCAAGATCTCGTCCGGGACGCCGATCTTGCCGATGTCATGCAGCAACGCGCCCCACCGGATCGCGCGCCGCTCCTCCTCCCCGCAGCCGAGTTCGCGCGCCACCGCCTCCGTCCAGATGGCGAGGTGCTCGCTGTGGCTTCCGGTGTAAGAGTCCCGTGCATCGACGGTACGAGCGAGGGCAAGGACCATCTGCAGGTACGCCTGCTCGAGATTGTCGTGGAGCTGCGCTCGGCGGATCGCCGTGCCCCCGATCTCCGCCAGGGCGCGCACCAGGCGCACCTCGGAATCGAGGAACGGACGCAGCCCGCCGTTCCTGGCGCGGCCCAACGATAGCGTTCCGATTGTGCCGTGCTCCGACTGCACGGGCACGATCACGGCCGGCCCCAAGGTCTCGTAGTACGCGGGGCGCAGCCAGGGGAGGCGCTCTTCCCGTGCGATATCGTCGGCCACATGGGGCGCCCCGGTGGCGATGACGCGCCCAGAGAAACTCCCGGCCACCGGGAAGGTCTGTCCCGTCGCGTCCTTCATGGCGCCCGCCCAGTAGACCGTCGTGAATCGCTCCCGGTCCGCGTCGATGAGGTTCAAGACCCCGTGCTGGGCCTGGAGCAGGTCCATGGCCGCATCGACGAGGATCGGATACATTTCCTCGACGCGGTCGGCCTGGCGAAGCCGCCGGCCCACTTCGGCAAACATCTCCAGCTGCAGTGCACGATTCCGCGTCTCGGCCTCCGCACGCTTCCGTGGCGAGATGTCTACCACCACGCTCTCATAGCAAAGCGCCTGCACTATGGGGTCCAACACGGCGCGCACGCTCGCCCACACCCAGATGACCGCCCCGTCGCTTCGGCGCACCTGTACTTCGAAGTCCGTGAACTGGCCGTTCTCCATCAGCTCGGTCGTCCATCGGTCGCGGTCCGCGGGGTTCACGTACAGGGCGCGCGCGTCGATCTTCTGGAGCGCCGCGAGGCTCGGGTATCCCATGATTCGCAAAAAGGCCAGGTTCGCATGCAAAAACGTGCCGTCCCGAGTGACGCGGCAAAGACCCACAGGCATGGTCTCGACGAGACTTCGATAGTGAGTTTCGGCCGCGCCCCGGGGAAGCGCGCCGGGCGCCGCGGGACTCTCACGGCCGGAGCACGCGGACGTGCTCCCAGCGTCGGCGCCATAGGAGCTTGAACTCGGGCGCGGCTTGATTCGACGGCTCCCCATCCCGATCACCCGCAGCGCGACATGGCCGCAGATCGAACGCCATATTTACGTGCCCGAAACTCAATTTACCTAGACGTTCGTGCATACTAAACCGCTTAACCGTGGCTAAACTCCGAGGCATGATCCACCACTAAAGAAGGCGGCGACGCTATGTTAGACGCTGCGGGTTCACGCCATCCGGCGGTGCACCTTCGGGCGGGATTTTTGCGCGGCTGCTCGGACGGGGACCGAGGACGCGCAGGAAGATTTCCTCGCCGATCGTCTCCTCCTGGAGCAGGAACTCCGCGAGCCGGTCCAGCCGATCGCGAGCGCCGGTCAAGAGCCGCCTGACAAAGCCTTGGCGCTCTTCGATAATCGCGCGAATGTCGCGATCGATGCGGGCGGCGGTGTCCTCGCTGTAGTCGCGTCCGTGGGAGAGGCTATAGCCGAGAAACGGTTGTTGTTCATCGGCGTCGAACGCCAGCGGCCCCTGACTCCCCATGCCCCAGCGCGTGACCATCCGCCTGGCGAGCCGCGTGGCTTCGATGAGGTCGTTCTCCGCGCCGGTCGTGATGTCGCCCACGGCCAGCTCCTCCGCGGCACGGCCTCCCAGCATCACGGCGAGGCGGGCGAGCAGGTACTCCCGGCTGTAATTGTAGCGGTCTTCGCCGGGGAGTTGCTCGGTGACGCCGAGCGCCCGCCCGTGCGGAATGATCGTGACCCTCCGGACGGGATCGGCGGCCGGCAGCAGCCAGGCAACCACGGCGTGGCCGCCTTCATGATAGGCGACGACGCGCCGGTCCTGGGGGCTCAGCAGGACCGAGCGGACGCCGCCCAGCACGATCTTGTCCAGGGCTTCCGCGAAGTCGGCCCGCGTCACCTGATGGTGCGTGTGGTGCGCGGCGGCGAGGGCGGCCTCATTGGCCAGGTTGGCCAGATCGGCGCCGCTAAACCCCGGTGTCTCCCGCGATAGCACCTCCAAATCCACGTCGGGTGCAAGGGGAAGGTGCTTGGTGTGGATGCGCAGGATCTCTTCGCGGCCCCGCCGATCCGGGAGCCCAACCGTGACCTGCCGGTCAAATCGACCGGGACGCAGGAGCGCGGGGTCCAAGACGTCCGGGCGGTTGGTCGCGGCGAGCACGATAATCTCGTGACGCTGGTCGAACCCGTCCATCTCCACGAGAAACTGGTTGAGCGTCTGCTCCCGTTCATCGTTCACGGTGCCGACGCCGGCCCCGCGCCGGCGCCCGACCGCGTCCATCTCGTCGATGAACACGATCGCAGGCGCTACCTTTTTGGCCTGGGCGAACAAGTCCCTCACCCGGCTCGCGCCGACGCCGACGAACATCTGGACGAACTCGGAAGCGCTCAGGCTGAGGAATGGCACGCCGGCTTCGCCCGCGACGGCGCGGGCCAGCAGCGTTTTCCCCGTTCCCGGGGGCCCCACCAGCATAACGCCGCGCGGGATCCGGGCGCCGAGATCGAGGTACTTCTTGGGATGCTGTAGGAAGTCTACGACTTCCACAAGCGCGGCTTTGGCCTCGTCCTCGCCGGCAACGTCGGCGAAGGTGACGCGGGCCTGATCGAGCGTGTACCGCCGTGGCATGATCCGTCCAAAATTCAAAACTCCTCCCTGGGCGCGGGCGGCCTGCCGGCCCATGAACACCAGCAGCCCGATGAAGAGTAATGCCGGGAGCGCGCTCGTCAGGAATAGGCCGAGCAGCGGATTGGGCGGCGGCGCCACGGTCACCGGCACGTTGGTCGCCTGCAGGAGCGGCATGAGGCCTGGATCGCCAATCGCCTGGGGAAACTGCGTGACGAAGGACCCGTAGGCCGGCGGCGCGGGACCGGCGCCCGCACCGGTCTTCGGAGCCGACGGCGGGTGTTGAGCCGGCGGCCACGGGATCGGGTGAGCGAACCGGCCGGTGATCTGCGTCCCATCCACGCGGATGCTGGTGACGTTGTGCGCCCGCACCTGCTCGAGGAACGTGGTATAGGGAATCGTGACCGCCGGCTGGCCTTTCGGGAGCAGGGTGACCAGGTTCCAGATCAGGAGGAGCGCGGCGAGAATCCACCAGCCCACCCCGATCCGCGGTGGCGTCGAAGCGGGAGGCCGCTGCTGTGCCAGGTGAACACCCCTCGTGGTACGGGCGGAGATGGGCTGCGAACCGGTTCGCGTCTGGTCTTTACGTCAAAACCGACAAAGTCCCTGCGTCGCGGAGCGTTGGGTCGGCGCCGGCGGGGGCGCACCCCTCCCCTGCCGCCGTGTCGATTTCCGACGCCGGGCGACGATCCATGTGTCACATTCCCCCGTCGTGTTTCGTCACCGTAGTGACGAGCGAGGCCCGGCCGGTGTGACCGGGACGCGCGATTCGCAACACATTGATCGCTCCATGGAGGTGTGGTCATGCAAGCACGGATGAGCAACCCGGTGATGATCGTCCCCGAGGCCATGCAGGCGCTGCACGCGTTGGCCAAGACTGCGGAGAAGGGCGGCGTCCCGGCGCGGACGCGAGACCTGATTACGTTGCGCGCCAGCCAGATCAACGGCTGCAGTGTATGCGTCGACATGCACGCCCGCGACCTCAAGAATGCCGGCGAGACCGATGAACGGCTCTTCGCCGTGTCGGCGTGGCGCGACGCCCCCTACTTCACCGATGCCGAGCGCGCCGCGCTGGCGCTCGCCGAGGCCGTAACCCGACTTAGCGACCGGGCGGACCCGGTCCCCGACGAGATCTGGAACGAGGCGGCCCGGCACTATGACGAGCCGGCCCTGGCGTCCTTGCTCCTCTCCATCGCTTCGATCAATGTCTGGAATCGCCTCAACGTGGCCACGAAGCAGGTCGCGGGTGAGTGGAGGAAGTCCGCGGAGGCCCGCCGGGCCGTGGAAAGCCACTCGGCCGCTGGCTGATAGCCTCATCCCGGGGCGGTCACCGCGCGCTAGCGCGGTGACCGCCTTCGGTCCGGACCTCCGAACCCGTGGCCGCGAGGCCCATTCCCAGCGCAGCCGCACCGCCATCGTCTACGAGGTCGGCGCTTCCCCAATGACACTCCGACGCTCGACGCCGGCGAGGCTCCGCGCCCTACTTTGTGGTGCCGGCGAGCGCCGCTTCAAGATTCTCCAGTTGCGAGAGCATCCATTGCTGGTAGCTCTTCCCGTGCGGCTCCGTCTCGGAGACGCCGACGACGGGAATGCCGAGCTGCTTGGCGCGCTGCCGAACGCGGGTCGTGATCGGCGTCACCGTTTGCACATTATAGAGCAGGACCTTCGCCTGATGCATGCGCAACTGGTCGTCCATCTGCGCGATCGACGATGCCGGCGGCTCCTCGCCCTCCTCGACCGCACGCTGGAACGCCTCCGGCGTGATGACGCGCAGATCGAGAGCCGCGGCCATGTAGGCGAAGACGGGCTCGGTGAACGCGACCGGGGCGCCGCCATACCGGCGGCGAATTTCCGCGATCCTGTCCTGCAGCGGACGGAGTGCTCCTTGGAACAGCCCGAGCCGGTCGTGGAACGAGCGGCTGTCGGCGGGATCGATCTCGCTCAGCGCGTCGGTCATCGCCGCCGCCACTTTGGGCATCGTCCCGGGATCGTACCACACGTGGGGGTTATCGCCGCCCTTGTGCCCAACCAGCGTGCCCACGATGATCACTTTCCGAGCGGGGTTCGGCGCCGCCTTCATCAGGCGATACATGAAGTCGTCGTACCCGAGCCCGTTCATCACGACGAGGCTGGCTCGGGCGACGGCGGCGCCGTCGCGCGCGCTGCTCTCGTATTCGTGCGGGTCGACATTCGGGTCGCTAATGATGCTCGTGATGGAGACATGATCGCCCGCAAGCTGCCCCAAGATGTCCCCGTAAAAATTCTCCGCCGCGACGACGGTCGGCCGTGACGCGCTCGGAGCAGCCGTGCCGCGACCCGGCCACTCCCCCAGCACGGCGACCACGACGGCCACCACCGCCACCAGCGTACCCGCACCACGCCACCCGACTCGTGTCATCTCAATCCCTCCGCAGCACCGGATGCGCGCCGCGGCGCGCCCTCGACTTAGAAGTTGTAGACGATCTGCGTCCGGCACGGCAACAACTGCGCCGCGCCGCCGATGTGCAGTTCGCGCGCGGCCGCAGCGCGACACCGGCGACTGCGAGGAGATGAAATGACTACCGCAGTATGATGACATGTGACAATTATTATCATCTATCTAGCATGCCGATCCCGCGAGTGTCAAGGATGCCGTCACGGTCAATCGGGATCCAGCCGTCGCAGGGCGCGTGTCACCACGGCGAGCGCTGGGACTCCGGGCCGCGCCTCAGGGACCGAGCCTCGCGTCTAGGACGAGACTCGTGTGTCCGAGTCGCTCAAAAAAAGGACGTGCCCTCCAGCCCCGACAATCCAAGATAGGCCGCCGGGTCGAAGAAGAGACTGTCGCTCGAACAGCAGAACGTCTCCACGTCCCGGATCCGGAATCCGGCGCGAAGCAGCGGGATCAATGCCGGATGCGGTCCGGGAATCCCGACGTGATATGATGCCGCGTCGAGCCCGGACTCGTCCGCGATCCATTGCAGCGCGGCCGCCACACAGTGGACGGCATCGTCCGGGGACGACACGCCGATGGGCCCGAGCCCGACGCGCACGCCCTCGTCCACGGCCGGCAGGTGCCACACATAGCCGTACCCTACCGTGACCGCAGCGCGCTTGAACCACAGCGGCACCGCGCTGAGGATCTCGCGCCAGTACGCGTGATCCTCGGGGCGAAATCGCCCTCCAATTCTCGCATCCCACGCCGCCAGCTCAGCGTCCAGCGGATCCGCAACGACCGCCCGGATGCCGCTGGTCTCCAGGGCTCCTAAGGCCGTGCCGTCCTGCCGCAACAGGAAATGCGGCCACCGCGGGCGCCATCCCGCGCGGACATACAAGCTCAGCGCTCGCGGATCCCGCGAGCTCATCGTGCAGTGGAGATCGGCGCGCTCCGCGAGCACGCACCGCAAGAGCGCGCTCCCGACGCCCTGGGACTGGTGCATCGGGAGAACAAACATCTCCGCCAGAAACCCGACCGCACCGCGCGTCACGACGGCGGTGTAGCCAACCGGACCGTCCCCGCCGGCGGCGATCCACATGGCCCCGGTCGCGAGTTCGTGCCGGAAGAGCGACAGCATGACGTCGCGGGGCGGACGGCCAGAGCCGGCGCCGGCTGCAGTCCGCCAGATCTCGTGGACGTCCGGCAGATCCGCTTCGGTAGCCTGCCGAAGTTGGAGCCCCATCGGTACCCGGTTGGCGCCGGGCCCGACTCGTTCCTGTTACCCCGGCGCCAGCTGTGGGCGGACCTGCCCCAGCGCTGCGTCTTCGACCGGCGCAACGTCGACGCCGGGCGCCCGATCAACCGCGGGCGGCCACCGCCTCGATCTCCAGCAAGTATTCCGGCGTCGCGAGGCTCGCGACGACGAGAAACGTATTGGGAGGAAAATAGCCGCTGAAATACCGCGCGCGCACCTCGGCGATCTTGGCGCGATAGGCGACGCTCGTCGTGTAGGTGGTAAGCTTGACGACGTCGTTGAGCGTGGCGCCGGCCGACGCGAGCACCGCCTTGAGGTTGTCGAAGACCTGCACCGCCTGCGCCTCGATGTCGCCTCTGCCCACGAGATTGCCGTTGATGTCGTTGGCGACTTGCCCCGCGACGAAGATGAGATCGCCGGCCTTTGCCGCGTGCGAGTATCCGGTCGTCTTGTGAACGCCGCTCACCGTTATTTCTTCGCGCGCCATGCCACCCGTCACCCCTTTCCGCATCCTCTCGCGTGTTACCGTTTGGTGGAACGCCGGAGCGCGCCCGAAGCGTCCCGGCCGCGCAGCCGCGCTCCTTGGCCACCCGGCGCTCCGGCCAGGCGCCCCACCGCGCCTCCGTCACAGGTAGCGGTCCACGCGATGGTGTCGGGAATGGGCGGCGCGGCGCACGCGTTTGCGTGAGCGGAATGGCCCCCCGCCTTGGGGGGAGGGAGGGTTTACGTCGTGGCGGCGCGGTCGAAACCGAAAACGGTCCCGGGACTGGATCCCCGGGCGAAGGCGCAGATCCTGGCGCGTTTGCGCAGCGCCGAGGGGCACCTACGCGGCATTCTGCGCATGGTCGAGGACGATCGGTACTGCGTGGACGTGCTCAAGCAGACCAAGGCGGTGCAGCGCGCTATCGATCGGGTCAACGCGCTCGTGCTCGACCGTCACCTCAACCACTGCGTGAGCACCGCGATCCGCTCGGGGAACCCCCGGGAACGGGAGCGGGTCATCTCGGAGCTGCTGGACGTGTTCGAGAACGGCCATCAGTGAACGCCGAGGAATGAACGCCTCCGTCCGCCACACGCGGCCGGCGTCCGGCTGACCCGACGTGAACGATCTATTCGATCTCGTCGTTGCCGACGTGCGACTCCGGGGACGGCCCGACGATCGCGTCAACGTCGCCGTCCGCGCCGGGCGCATCGCCGCGATCACGGCGGACCGTCTGCGCGGGCGGGAGGAACTGGACGGCGGGGGATGCCTGCTCACCCCCTCCTTCGTCGACGCGCACCTGCATCTCTGCAAGGTCTACACGCTGCCGATGATCGGCGACGAGGCGATCCGGCGATATGCGACCGGCGCCATGGAACACGCCGGCGCCGCCATCGAGCTTGCTTCGGCGATCAAAGACCGGTACGCCGAGGAGTGGATCTACGCCAACGCGCGGCGAGCGCTGTTAGAGGGGCTCGGGCACGGCGTCACGCATGTGCAGGCGTTTGTGGATACCGACACGCGGGCGCGTCTCGAGGCGATCCGCGCCGTGATTCGCCTGCGCGAGGAGTTGCGGGGCGTGGTGGAGGTCCGGGTCGTCGCGTTCCCGCAAGACGGCGTGCTGCGGGATCCGGGGGCGGAGACGTACGTGCGGGACGCCGTCAAAATGGGCGCCGACGTCGTGGGCGGCATTCCATGGATCGAGCGCACGGAGGCAGACGCACGCGCGCACACGGACCAAATGCTCCGGCTCGCCAAGGAGTTCGACCGCGACGTCGCGTTCCTCGTGGACGACACCGGTGACCCCCGGCTGCGCACAACCGAGTTGCTGGCGCGGGCCGCGCTCCGCGAGGGGTGGTGCGGCCGGGTGACGGCCTGCCACGCGCGGGCGATGCGCCTGTATCCGGACGCCTACTTTCGCGAGCTCGCGGCGTTGTGCCGCCGGGCCGGAATGGCGTTCGTCATGGACCCGCACACCGGCTCGCTGCACCTCCGATTCGCCGAGCTGCTGGCCGCGGATGTTCCGGTCGCGCTGGGGCAGGACGATATCGCGGATGCCTATTATCCGTACGGGCGCCACAGCATGCTGGAGGTCGCGTTCCTCGCGTCGCACATCACGGGGCCCCCGTCGTTCGCACAGATGGACACGCTCTTCGACATGATCACCACGCACGGCGCCCGTGTCCTGCACCTCCACGACTACGGGTTGGCGGTCGGGCGGGCGGCGCACCTCGCCGTGCTGCGCGCCCAGACGGTCCACGAGGCGCTTCGATGCCACGCGCCGCCGCGCTATGTAATCAGCCACGGCCGTTTGGTCGCCGAGACGACCGAGACGACGCGCCTGTCCCTGTAGGGGCCGAGCGCGGGCGTACACCCTCGGGCACTCAGACGGTACGGTCGCCGGGACGCGGAGCGCCGGCAATTGCCGGCAAAGCGCTACAGGTCCACGCGGCCGCTCACGCAGGTAATCGTTCCACCGCCGACCCAGATCGTCCCGCCGCCGTCGCGTGAGATGTGGACGCGGCCGGCGCATCCCATGGCGATGCCCTGGCTTGCGACATACGGTGAGCGCGCCCGGCCGCTGTCCAACAGCCACTGCGCCAGCGAGGCGTTGAGGCTGCATTTGCTTTGCGCCGGGGGGCGTCTTCTCGGCCGGCGGCCGGTACGGTACCTGCCTGCGGCTCAGTTGCGGCCGCAACTGGGAGCCACGCATCGAGCGCGGCCTGCGCACGCTCGGCGCGCTCGCCACGTCCGCGCTCACCCGGACAAGCGTCCGCACCGCGCATGCCGGCCATCCCGGGAACTCCTGAGGCGCCTGCGTCGCTCATCTGAATCGCTGCCGGGCAAACGACCAGGACATCGGATCACAACGCGGGACGGCTGCGCTCCGGGAGGTGAGAGATGGCAAGAACGCTTGTTGCATTCGCCGTGCTGTGCGCGGTGGCGGCGACCATTGGTGCGGGGTACGGGACGGCGCGTGCGGATGAGAACAGCCCCTGGGTGGCGAGCCCCCCGCCACCGCTGCAGTATGAGGCCGTCCCCGCCATGCCGGGGCCGGCCTACGTCTGGGTGGCCGGCCACTGGCAATGGGCCGGGCGATGGGTGTGGATCCCCGGGCGCTGGCAGTACCCCCCCTACCGCGGCGCCCGTTGGGTGCCCGGCCGGTGGGTCCGCGGCGCGTATGGCTGGGTCTGGGTGGCCGGATACTGGGCAGGCGGCGGACCCGGCTACGCCGTCGTCGCCGTGTCGCCTCCGCCGCCACAGGTTGAGGTCATCGGTCCACCCCCGTTTGTCGGCGCCGTGTGGATCGCGGGATATTGGCGTTGGGCGGGCGCGCGTTGGATCTGGGTGCGGGGATTTTGGGTGCGGCGTCCATGGCCCCGCGCCGTTTGGGTGCCGGGCCGATGGGTAGCCCGGGGCGGCGGCTGGATCTGGGCCGCCGGATACTGGCGATAATCACCATCCTGAACGAGCGGGGCCGGGATCATGCGAAGCCGCGTGGCGGGCGTGGTCGCGGCCCCCGGCGTTCACGGTCGTTGGTCAGGCCCGCCGTGATCCGCGCGCCGGAAATGGCCGGCGCTACGGCCGTCTCGACAGCCGGTCGAGCACGTGCGCCAAGCGGCTGTCCACGATTCGAAGATACCTGGCAGGATCGACATTCCGGCCGCTCACGACCACGGCAACGTCGCGCTTTCCGGGCTTGATCTTGCCCTCGAGGAGCGCCGCGATCCCGACGGCCGCGGCTCCCTCCGCGACCAGCCGATGGGCCGCAAACAGGAGCGCCATCGCATCCCCGATCGCGCGCTCCGAAACCAGGATGAGGTCGTCCACGTAGCGCCGCACGATCGCGAACGTGAAACGATTATCCCGGCCGATCCCGCCCTGCAGGCTGTCCGCCAGCGTGGGGGCTTCCGGAACGGTCACGGGCGCGCCCGCCGCCACGCTGTGGTACATGGCCGCCCCGCCTTCCATGGACACGCCGACGATCCTGATCCCAGGATCGATGAGTTTGAGGGCGAGCGCGATGCCGCCCACGAGCCCGCCCCCGGACAGCGGGACCACGACGGTGTCGATCTGCGGGTGCTGCTCGAGGATCTCGAGCGCGATGGTGCCCTGTCCCGCGATGACGAACGGGTCGTCGAACGGCTTGATCACCGCCGCCCCAGTGTCGCGCGCCAACTCATAACATCGCAGCTCCGCCTCGTCCTGCCCCTCGCCCCCCACGACCAGCGTGGCCCCGAGCCGCCGGATCGCCTCGGTCTTCGCGGCGTCGGTGCGCTCTGCCACGCACACGGTCGCGCCGACGCCGATCCGGTGCGCCATGGAGGCGACGGCCAGACCGTGATTGCCGGTGGAAAACGTGATCACGCCGCGCGCGCGGACATCGGAGGGGAGTTGTGTGATCGCGCTTGCGGCGCCGCGCACCTTGAACGACCCCGTTGCCTGCAGAGATTCGAGCTTGAGCCACACTGGGACACCGGCGGCATCCGAAAGCGGCGGCGAGTGCTCCAACGGCGTCTCGCGGACGTACGAGGCGATGCGGCGTCTCGCGCTCCAAATGGCCCGGAGCGCGGGCTCTCCGAGCTCGACGGGGTCGTGCGGCGGGGCGGGCCGATCAGGCCGCAAAGAGCCGGCGTTCAAATTGCGTGATGAGCTCGCACCCCTGGTCGGTCACGCGCACCGTCTCCGAAAACCCCATGGCGAGCTTGCCGGGTGGGGCCGGAGGTTGCCAAATTCGATCCGTCCACCGGTGGGGTGGACGATGTTGCGGATCAGGCCGCTCCCCGTAGAACGACGGCACGACCGCGCACTCCGCGCACCCCAGGGCCGCCCGCACCGCCCCCCAGCGCCGTTCAATCTCCGCGGGAGTGAATATCGCCACCGAGCCACCCTCCCCGGCCACGCCCCGCACGCCGCGGGCTGCGCCGCGTCACGACACCACCGTCCCGAACCGCCGCATCGACAGGAACCCGACCGGACGGGGCGTCTCACCGTCGAGCGCGAGATCGGCCAGCACCTCGCCGACGACGCTTGCAAACTTGAACCCGTGCCCCGAGAACCCGCACGCGAGCACGACGTGCGAGTGGGCCGGGTGATGATCGATCACGAAGTGGCCGTCCGGCGTGTTCGTGTACATACACGTCGCGGCGTGCAGGAGCGGCCCCGCGGCGTCGGGCAGGAACAGCGCAAGGTGCCGCCGCATTCGGTCGCGCTCCATCTCGCCCACCTCGCGGCGGATGGTTTCGGGCGTGGTGATCTCGCCGAACGAGTGGTGGAACGCGCACTTGAGCCCCTGCCCGTCGATGTGCGGAAAGCCGTAGACGGACGCCCCCTCATGTTCCCAGATGTACACAGGCATCTCCGCGAGCCGCTCCCGGTTCGCCGCGGGCTCGAACCAGTACAGCACCTGCCGCTCGACCGCGAGCGGGAGCTCCACGCCGCGGAGCCATGCGGACGTCCACGGCCCCGCCGTGATGACCAGCCGGCTCGCCTCGTAGGCACCCGCGGACGTGCGCACGGTCACGCGGTCGGCCGCCGCATCCCACGCCGCGACGGGCTCGTTGAAGTGCAGCTCCGCCCCGTGCTGTTCCGCCAGGCGCGCGTGGGCCGCGAGGCACTCCTCGGGGCGGAGGATCCCGGCGTGCGGCTCGGCCAGCGCGACCGCGCCCTCGGGCGCACGGACCAGAGGATACCGGCGGGCCAGATCCGCCGGTGTCAGCGTCTCGCACGGGATCCCGTGGGTGCGCGCGCTGAGCATGACGCCCTGGATCAATTCGGATTCCGGCGACGCGACGTACAGAGCGCCCGTCGTCCTGAGCAGGGGGACGCCGGCGTCGCGCTCCAGGGCCCGCCATAGCTCGTAGGCGCGAAGGACCAGCGGAACGTACTCCGGTGCTTCGTGATACGCCTGCCGGATGATGCGGCTGCGACCGTGTGACGACCCGCGGTCGTGCGCCGGAGTGAACTGCTCGAGGCCGAGCACGCGGGCGCCGCGGCGCGCAAGATGATAGGCGGCCGCCGTGCCCATCGCTCCGAGCCCGAGCACAATCACGTCGTGCTTTGCCATTCCCTCCATCCTCCGCGTATGGCCGGGCGCGGCGCGTGCCCGCGCCGGCGGCCTACTCCCGTTCGATCACCGCCTTGAGAAACATCCGCGTCCGTTGCTCGCGGGGGGCGGAGAGGATGCGCTCGGCCGGGATCGCCTGGGGCAGGATGACGTTGCGCCACGCCGTCCACGGTGGGAGATTCAACGCCTTGGCCGCTTCCTACTGCCCGCGCGGCACATGGAGTGGGTGAATGTCGACGACTGGTATGCCCCCATTCCCTAATGCGCGGGGGCGATTTGATCATGGAACGTCCGCGCGAGAAAGGCCCTGCACACCATTCGCGAGGGATTGTTCCGGCCGCAGCGTGCTACGGCCGTTCCCGGATCGCGTAGAGGAAGTGGGGGCGGGCGAGCACGATCGCGTCGGACGGTGCCGGAGCCGTTCGCGGTAATACTTCGATCGTGAGGTCCTCCACGTGGAGCGATCGGGCCGTGGTGAGCCTCTCGAGCAGCGCATCCCGCGCGACCGGTCCCCCGTAGGTGTAGAGCCGGTGATCCCACACCCGCGAGGTCACAAACGCCAAGCTCGGAGGCGTCGCCGTGTCCAGGATCCCGTGCGCCGCGTGCCACCAACTACCCTGCGTGCGTCCCAGGAAGAGCGCCCGTGGCTCCTCCAGCAAGAGCCGCGTGCGCCAACCGCGCGGCGCGGGCGGCGCGGCCTCGACCCGCGGCTCGAGCGCCAGCAGCGCTTCCAGGGCCGCGGCGCGGTCGGCATCCGGGGCGTCCATGCGCACCGTCCATCCTCGCACGTTGAGGAACGTCTCGGCACCGGCGTGCGGGCCGCGGAGGCGCATGAAGCCGCACTCCGTGACGCCCACGCTCCGCAGGCGCTCGCCGTCCTTTCGGAAGCCCACGGACAGCTCGCTGCCCCGCGCAAGCCACAGCGGCGCCACCAGCCTGCCGCCGTCCCGCAGTTGCGCGGCCCAGGCCGGCGACAGATCCGACACGCCGACGGTGACCTCGATTCGGTCGTACGGTGCGTGCTGCGGCGCGCCGAGCCAGCCGTCGCCCGCCAGCGTGCGGACGCGGGCATATCCCGCGGCGTCGAGGTGATCCCTGGCCTCCCGGACGATCGTCTCGTCCAGATCGATGGTCGTCACCTCGCCTTCCGGTCCGGCGAGCGCGGCGAGCAGTGCGGCATTGTAGCCGGTGCCGGCGCCGATCTCGAGAACGTGATGGCCCGGCCGCACATCGAGCTGTTCCAGCATCAGGGCCATGATGCTCGGCATACTGGACGAACTCAAGGGAAGATCGTTCGGCCCGCGCCGCGTGACGATGACATCCTGGCTGTAGGCAACGTCCAGCGGCACGCCGGGCACGAACAGGTGGCGGGGCACGGTTCGCAGAGCCGTTTCGATGCTCGGCGTGCCCCGAAAGCCTTGGCTCACGAGACGGTCCACCATCTCGTTGTGCAACGCGCGCACGGGCCGGTAGGTCGAGTGGTGCGCGTAGACGCGTGTGTCCCACTGCGCCGCCGCGCCCGTCTGCTCGAAGAGCGCCTGCGCCTCAGGCATCGCCCGCCACGCGTCGAACGCCTGATGGCTCTCCCACTGCGTGGCGACCACGATGCGCGCGCCGTCCACGCTCGCGTGCACGCGGGCGGAGAGCAGGCCGGCCGCACGGTGCATCATCTGCTCGAACGCGCGGGCCAGCCGGTCCGTGCACGCCTGTTGATGCCCCGGGTCCCCGGCCCAGGTGATGATCACCGTCGTAGGTCCGGCGTGCTGTGCACCGCGCGTCACGGCATCGGTCTCCTGTGGCTCCAACGCTACCGTCCGGCCACAGGCCAACTATACGCAAGTGGAGCCTTCGATGCTACCGTTTCGGTGCAACGCGGATGTCGCCGTACGCAATATCGAGCAGCGCGTTGAACCTCGGGATCTCGATCCGCTGGCGCAGCGGAAGCCACGCGCCGGCGGCCTGCGTGTACTCCTGGGTGGTGTCGACCCGCCCCCACCCGTACTGCAGCGTGTCCTCGGTTACCAGGCCGCGTTCGTAATCGACCCACCCCATCATCCACCGCGGCTCGGTGTCGGGCGCCAGCGCGCGGCCGTAGACCAGGTAGTGGGGGCGGCCGTCGACGAGCTTCTCCCCGAGCACGTCGAACTGATATCGCGGCAGCAGCGCGTCCGCGCGATCGCGATCGGCGAGCAGCCGCTGAAGCACGACATGCTGGATCGCCCAGCACACCGGCGTCCGCGTCGCTTGGTCCATCTTGAGCGCGGACCGGTCGCGCCACACTTCCAGCCTGCCACGAAAGGCGCACGTCGACGACACCGGAGACCCGATGCGGAACTGGATCTGAATCGTGGCGGTGGTCGGTCCCGGGGCGGGCACGGCCGCCAGGACCCGGTTGATGACGTCCGAGGCGCTGGGCATGGCTGCCGCCGCCGCGGGGCGCCACAGCGCGGCCAGGACTGCCCCAACGCCCACCGCGATCGCCACGGCGAGCACAGCCCCGGCGGGCCCGCGCACGCGCGCGCGGGGGCGAGCGGGAGGATGACCGGGCCCGGCGCGGCACGCGGCGTCCGCGACCGCGGTCACGCGCCTTCCTCCAGGGCCACACGCCCCTCCTGCCGCGCCCGCTCGACCACGCTGATGAAGACGTCCTCCAGCGAAAACCGGCCGTCTCGGATCTCCAGTACCTCCAGCCCGTGTTTGCGCAGTGAGGCAGCCAGGATCTCCTTGGCGCGATCGCCCTCGTCGTCCGCGATCACGTGGAGGCGGTCGCCGAACAACGCGATCCGCCACGGGTCGGTGTCGTGCTTCAGCGCGTCGACCGCCCGCTGCGGTTGGTCGACGCGAACCTCGAGGAGACGGCGGCGGGCCATCTCCCGGCGCTTGATGCCGTCCGGCGATCCTTCCGCCACCAATTCGCCCGCCACCATGAGCCCGATACGGTTGCATTGCTCCGCCTCTTCCAGATAGTGGGTCGTGACGAGAATCGCCGTACCGGCGTCGGCGAGGCGGTTGATCATGGACCAAAACGCGCGGCGCGCGAGCGGATCGACGCCTGACGTGGGCTCGTCGAGGAAGAGTACCGTGGGCTCGTGCATGATCGCGGCACCGAACGCGACGCGTTGCTTCCAGCCCCCCGGGAGGCTGCCCGTGATCTCCCGCTCTTTGCCCTCGAGGCCCGAGAACGCGAGCACCCACCGGCGCTTGGCATCGCGCTCGTCCGGCGGCACGCCGTACACACCCGCGAAGAAGTTGAGATTCTCCTCCACGGTCAGGTCGTTGTACAGGGAGAACCGCTGGGACATGTAGCCGACCCGCTGCCGCGCGCGTTCCGAGCGGACGCGCCCGCGCTCACCGGCGAGCTGGACGTGCCCCTGCGTCGGCTCGAGCAGCCCGCACAGCATCTTGATCGTGGTCGTCTTGCCCGCCCCGTTGGCGCCGAGGAGCCCGTAGACCTCCCCGTAGCGCACCTCGAGGTGCACATTGTTCACGGCCGTGAACGGCCCGAACCGCCTGGTCAGGTTCGTCGCTCCGATGGCGGTCTGCCCCGTGAACGCGCCGTGGTTGTGGCGTGCGGGAAACGGCGCCGGGGCAGGCTCCTGTCCCAGCCGCCGCAGCGTCGTCACGAAGACGTTCTCGAGCGTCGGCGTGTCCGCGCGCATGTCCTCGATGGGCAGGCGCGCCTGGGCGGCCGCGTCACGAAGCACCCGTTCGCCCTCGGCGGCGTCCGGCGTGAGCACGTCGAGGCGGTCGCCAAAGCGCTGCACGTCCATGACGGGGCCGCCGTGTCCGCGAAGCGCGAGCACCAACCCTTCGGCCTCGCCGAGCCGCGCGCAGCGAACCTCGAGCCGCTGCGCCCCGAGCCCCGCGCGCAGCTGCGCCGGCGTCCCCGTGGCGTGGATCTCGCCGAGATGCATGAGCGCGACCCGGTGGCATCGCTCGGCCTCGTCGAGGTAGGGCGTCGCGACGACAATCGTCAGGCCGCCGGCCGCGAGGTGGGCCAGGGCGTCCCAAAACTCCCGTCGCGACACCGGGTCCACGCCGGTCGTCGGCTCGTCCAGCAGGAGCACCCGGGGCTGCGGCACAAGCGCGCAGGTCAGTGCCAGCTTTTGCTTCATCCCGCCGCTCAATCGTCCGGCGAGGCGTCCCGAGAATCGGTCCATGCCGAACATGGCAAGATACCGGCGCGCCCGCTCAGCGACGACATCCGGGCGGACCCGGCGCAGGTCGCCGATGTAGCGGATGTTTTCATCCACGCTCAAATCGGCGTAGAGGCTGAACGTCTGGGTGAGATAGCCCGTCTCGGCGCGGGCCTCGCGCGCCGGTCGCCCGAAGATCTGCGCCGTGCCGCCCGTGGCCCGCATCACGCCCGCCAGGATTTGGAACGTCGACGTCTTGCCTGCGCCGTCCGGCCCGATCAGGCCAAAGATTTCGCCCTCCCGCACCTCGAACGCGATCCCGCGCACGGCCTCGATCGCGCCGTAGCGCTTCCAGAGCCCGCTCACGCGGATCGCTTCTTGGGGGGAGGTTCCCGCCGGCATCACGGATCCAAACACAAGATTAAATCGCTTGTTTGATCATTGTCAAGGGCACCGGCGGTGAAGGCATGCGGGCGTCGCGCTACCGGAGTGCCTCGGCCAGCAACGCGGTGAGCTTCTCGAACGCACGCTCTGCCTGGGGCCGGTTGTAGACCGGACTGTCCGGCACCGTCCACCCGTGGTAGGCGCCTTCATAGACCTCGCTCGCGTGGTTGCCGCCCCAGGCGGCGAGCGCGCGATCGAGGTTGTCGATCGCCTCCTGGGGCATGCTGCGGTCCTCCACGGCGTGACCGAAGTACAGCCGCGCGCGGACGCGGGGCAGGACGCGGTGCGGACTCGCGGCGTCCGCGGTGTAGAGCCCGCCGCCGTGGAACGACGCCGCGGCGACCACCCGATCCGGGCGCACCGCCGCGGCGCGCATCGCCATCGCGCCCGCGAAGCAATACCCGACGGCGCCGATGCGGCGGCCGGCCACGGACCGGGAAGCCGCGAGCGCATCGACGTAAACCTCGAGATCGCGCTCCATCGCCTCCGGCGTCAAGGGTCCGCGCAAAACGGCCATCCGCTTCGACCGTTCCTCGGCGCCGGCGCCCGAGGGCAACGGCAACACGGGCGGCCGCCCGGCGCGGTAAAAGATGTTTGGCATCAAGACCGTGTAGCCGAGCGATGCCACGCGCTGCGCCATGTCCCGCTGCGACTGGCGAATGCCGCCGATATCCGTGAGATGCAAAACGCCGGAACGCGCGGGACCGTCGGCTTCCTGGTAAAGTACCGCGTCGGCCGTGCCGTCCGGCATACGAAGCTGGATCTCTTCCTCGACGATCACGGGGCACCTCGGGGGTGAGACGTGGACTCGCAGTGAGCCCGGACGGGCTCTGGCGTGATGTTCTCGCCCGGCGTACCGCCGCCCTCGTGCGACCCGGCTGGGGATTTCCCCGGCGTGCCGGCGCCGGTGAGTCCCGGCTAGAGGATCCCGCGCTCCCGCATAAAGGCATCGGCGGCCGCGCGCACGGGAAACGAGGCCTGCGCCCCCATCCGCGTCACCGACAACGCGGCCACGGCATTTGCGCGGACGGCCGCGTCCCGCATCGAAAGCCCCTCGGCCAGGAACACGGCCAAGCTGCCGATGTACGCGTCGCCGGCGCCGGTGGGGTCCACCGCGGCCGCCGGCACCGCGGGGATGAGCTCGGCCGCCTCGCCGTGGACGAGCAACGCGCCCCGGGCGCCGAGGGTGACGATCACGGTTCCCGCGCCGCGTCTCTGGAGCGCTCGCGCGGCACGCTCCGCCTCCGCAGGGGTGCTCACGCGCTGCCCTGTCAACGCCTCGGCCTCCGTCTCGTTTGGAATGCAGCAGTCGGCCAGCCGCAGCATGTCGCCGGGAATCGGCGCCGCGGGCGCCGGGTTCAGAATCGTGCGGACTCCGCGGCGCTTCGCGATGCCGAGCGCCGCGCACGTCGTTTCGACCGGCACCTCGAGCTGGCACACCAAGACATCGGCCCGCTCGATGACGGGGGCGGCCTGCCGCACATCGGCAGGGGACAGCCCGAGGTTGGCGCCCGGGACGACGACGATGGTGTTTTGCGCCGCGTCATCCACGAGGATCGATGCGACCCCGGTGGGTCGCTCGTCATCGAGGACGAAGGTCGTGTCGATGCCGCACTCGGAGTAGTTCCGGCGCGCGCCTTCGCCGAACACGTCACGCCCGACCCGGCTGACCAACGCGACCTGCGCCCCGAGCCGCGCGGCTGTGACCGCTTGGTTAGCCCCCTTGCCGCCATATCCGAGGTGAAATGACCCGCCGACGATCGTCTCGCCGGCCTTGGGGAGACGAGGCGCGCGGGCGATCAAGTCGATATTCGACGAGCCGACGACGCAGATCTTGGCGCGGGACGATCCGAACGTCACTCCGCGCTCGGTCCGGGGAATGCGTCGACCGGTGGCGCCGCTATCCCGCCGGAGCGGGGGTCCCGCCGGCGTGTGTCCATTCGGATTCCACGATGCGCGGTTTGCCCGACGCGTCCCCGGCGATCACCTGCCGTCCCGCCCGGCGCCACGCGGCCGTCCCACCCAGGACGTTCACGACGCGCCGGTAGCCCATTTGGTGGAGGAACTGGCTGGCCCGGAGCGACCGCATACCGCTTTCGCAGATGACGTACACCGGCCGGTCCCGGGGCACTTCGCCGAGGCGCGTCGCCAGCTCCGCCTGCGGAAGATTCACGGCCCGCGGCACGTGCCCGTACGTGTACTCTTCCGGCTCGCGCACGTCCAGCAGGACCGCGTCCGCCGGCAACCCGTCGAGCGCCTCGATGCCGACCTCCTCCACGAGCGGGAGCCCGGTCAGCATCGCCCATGTCGCGTCCGCCCGGCCGCGGTTCGTGGCTTCGATCGCGACCATGTTGAGCGGCCGGGCCGGCACGCTGCCCGACAGCGTCGAGACGAACTCGGGCCGGCTGAGGCGGAGGACCGGGTTGAAGAGACGCTCGAACCCAATGGTCGTGCTCGGGCGGCCGCACATCCCCTTGCCGCACGGTCCCTCGAAGTGTCCGGGAAACACCGCGACCCAGTCCGGCAATCCCAGGAGGCGCGCGACGCTCTCGTATTGCACGGCGGCGTCCCCGCCGCCGAAATCCGGGCGCCCGACATCGCCGACGAGCAGTGAATCGCCGGTCAGGACCATCGACGGCTCCGGGCTGCGCGGCGGGTTGATCACGAGGACGGAGAGGAGCTCCGGCCGGTGCCCCGGCGTGTGAAGGATCCGCAGGCGAAGCTGGCCCAGCGGCAGCTCTTCGCCGTCGCGCAGGCCCCGGAACGGATAGGTGACCGCCGCCGACTCGTGGAAACAGAGCTCCGCACCGTGCTCCGCGGCCAGCCGGCGCGCCCCCGAGACGTGGTCGGCGTGCACGTGGGTGTCGATGACGTACTTCAAGCGGAACCCGCGTTCGCGCAGCAACTCGTCGTACTGGCCGGTGTCGAGCGCGGCGTCGACGACCGCGGCCTCGCGGGACTGCCGCGAGGCGATGAGGTACGACGCGCATCCGCAGCGTTCATCCAGGAACTGCTTGAAATACATACGTCCCCTCCGGCGCGGCGCAAGTGGCGTGGGGCTTCCACCACGCGCTACGCAACACCTGCCGCACGGGATGCCGGGCACAAGGACGCCTCGCGGATCACGCCTGCATCATGCTTTGTGGATGCCCCGCCAGAGCGGCCTCGGGACCGCACCGATTAATGCGGCGGCAAGCGGGAAAACCCAACCGGCATTTCAATGCCGGATCGCAGGAGGTACCGACACCGATGAAGGTGCCAAAACAGATCGTCATCGTCTCGACTGGAATCGTGATCGCGGGAGCAATCGCAGCATCGCCGACATGGGGACAACAGACGCCGGGAACACCGGCCCAGCCCGTGCAGCCTAACCAGCCCCAGCCGAATCAGCCGCAGCCCACCGTGCCCACACAGCCGAACCAGCCTGGGCAGCCGACCCAGCCAAATCCGCCAGGGCAGCCCTGCGGCCCGGGTACGCCGGGGCAGCCGTCCCAGCCGGGCCAGATGCCGGGACAGCCGACGCAACCCGGTCAACCATGCACCCCGCAGACTCAACCGGGCACCCAACCCGGCCAGCCCGGCCAGCCCGGCTCGCAGCCGGGTCAAGTCCCGGTGCAGCCGACGCCACAGGGGACGCAACCCGGCCAGCCCGGCTCGCGGCCGGGTCAATAAGGTGCATCGTCGGGGCCGCGCCGGCAACGGCGCGGCCCCCTTGGCAGCCCTCGCACCGCACGATGGCGGCCTGCCAGGAACCGCGTTTTCACCGCGCGAAACTCCCTCGCGACACTTACTTTTGACGTGACGCGGGAGGACGCCGATGAGTGCGAAGCGCATGGCCGGCGGATCGCGCCGGCGCCGCGCAACAACACGGAAAGCTCCCCGCACACGGCCGGCGCGCGCCGTGCGCGCAAAGGCGGCGCCGCGCCGAGCACGGGCGGTGGAGAGCCGCGGGCTGGACAAGAACCTCCGGGACGACGTCATTTATCTGCTGCGCGGAAGGGGCGCGCACGTTACGTTCGAGCGGGCGGTGGAGACGATGCCCCCCGAGCTTCAAGGGACGAAGCCGGCCGGCGTGCCGTATTCGGCGTGGCAGCAGCTCGAGCATCTCCGGCGCGCGCAGCGCGACATCCTGGACTATGTCCGGGATCCTGACTACGTCGAGAAGGCATGGCCCGACGACTATTGGCCGGAGGCGGCCCCGCCGTCCCTGCAGGCATGGGCCGATGCCGTCCGCGCGTTCGAGGCGGACCGCCAGGCGTTCATCGATCTCGTCGCGGACCCCAAGACGGATCTGTTGTCCCGAGTCCCGCACGACCCCAAGGGCCCTTCGATCCTGCACGAAGCGCTGCTCGTCGCCGACCACAACGCGTACCATCTCGGGCAGTTGCTCGTCCTCCGGCGGGCGCTCGGCGCCTGGACCGACGAGTGAGCGCGCCGGCGCCCGGCGCCGGCGCGTGACCGTGCGGCAGGCGGTTCTGCGGGCCCCGTATGAGCTCACGCTCCGGGACGTTCCCGTACCCCACCCGGGGCCCGGCGAGGTCGTGGTACGCGTTCGGGCCGCGCTCACGTGCGGCACCGATCTCAAGACCTACCGCCGTGGTCATCCGCGCGTGCCCTTCGGCCCCTTCGGCCATGAGGCCGCGGGAGACGTCCTCGCCGCCGGGCAAGACGCCGAGGGGTTCCTGGCCGGGCAGGCCGTCGTATTCACACCGACCGCGCCCTGCGGCACCTGCGGCGGCTGCCGGACCGGCCGTGAAAACCTCTGCGAGACGCTGTTCGAGGAGATCGCCGTCGGCGCGTACGCGGACGCCATCCGCCTCCCGGCCCGTATCGTTCGCCGGCACCTCTTGCCAAAACCGGCGTCGCTGTCGTACATCGAGGCCGCGTTTCTGGAGCCGCTCGCGTGCGTCGTGCATGGGTGGCGGCGCCTCGGCACACCGCCGGGCCCCCGCGTCGCGGTCGTGGGGACCGGCTCGATCGGGTTGCTTCACGTCCGCGAGGCGCGCCGCCGGGATCTCGAGGTGGTTGCCGTCGGGCGGCGGGCCGCGGGGCGAGACCAAGCGATCCGGGCAGGCGCGTCCCACGTCATCGACGCCGGCGGCGCTGACGTCGGCGCGTCGTTGAGAGACATCTGGCCGGGCGGTCCCGATGTCGTCATCGAGTGCACCGGATCGGAGCCGGTGTGGCGTGCGGCGCCATCCTGGGCGGCCTCCGGCGGTCGGGTGCTGCTCTTCGGCGGGCTGCCGGGAGGCACGATGCCGGCGTTCGACGCGACCCGGCTTCACTACGGGGAGGTCGACCTGATCGCCGCGTTCCACTATGGCACCGAGGACGTACACGACGCCCTCGCGCTGCTGTCGTCGGGCGCAGTCCGACCTCGTGATCTCGTCACCGGGGTGCGCCCGCTCGCCGCCATCGTCGAGACGTTCCGCGACCTCGATGCCGGGATTGGCGCCAAGTATGCCGTGCTGCCGGAGGGCTCGGCGTGGATCTAGCGCCTGCGCCGGGACCGCCCTCCGAACCGCGCGGAAGACCGGTCAGGCCGGCGACGACGCTCGCCGCCGTCTATCACGCCGCAGGGGACCTGCGGCTCGAGCAGATCGCGTTGCCGCGACTCGAGGCCGGCGACATGCTGGTGCGGATCCGCGCGTGCGGCCTGTGCCCGGGTGAGATCATGGACTGGTACATGTCGCGCAAGGCGCCCGTCCCGCTGGGCCACGAGCCCGTGGGCGAGGTCGTGGAGGCGGCGGACGGGGCGGCCTTTCGAGCCGGCGAACGCGTCGTGGTCCACCATCACGCGCCGTGCCTGGCGTGCCGCTCATGCCGGCGCGGCGACTACGTGCACTGCGCCACGTGGGGACCGCGGCGGCTCATTCCCGGCGGGCTCGCGGAGTACGCGGTCGTGCGGGCGCCGGCGTCGGCCGAGGCGATGCGCGTCCCCGATGAGCTGTCGGACGACGCGGCCACGTTCGTGGAGCCGCTCGCCTGCGTCCTCAAGTCGCTGCGGCGGGCCCGGCTGCGGGGCGGCGATCGCGTGCTCGTCGTGGGCGCCGGCGTCATGGGACTCCTACATCTCCTGGCGGCACGGGCAACCGGCCGGCCGAGCCAACTGCTCGCGGCGGACCGCGTCGCGGCCCGCCTCGCGCTTGCCGCGCCGCTCGCGGACGCTACGATCGACGTCTCCCGTGATCCGATCGACGAGGCCACGGCGGCCCTCACGAGCGGCGCCGGCGCCGACGTGGTGATCGTGTGTCCGGGCAGCGTCGAGGCGTTGGAGGCCGGGTGTCACGCCACCGCGCGCGGCGGCACGCTCGTGATGTTCGCGCCCACGCCGCCCAATGTCCGCTGGCCGCTTGGGGTGCACGAGGTGTTCTTTCGCGAGATAACGCTGGTGCCGTCGTACTCCGCCGGCCCGGTGGATATGCGCGAAGCGCTGCAGCTGCTCGCCGGCGGCCTGGCCGTCGAGCCGCTCATCACGCACCGCCTGAGCCTAGGGGACGTGCAGCGCGGCTATGCCCTGCTTCGAACCGGGGTGGATGCGCTCAAGGTGATCGTGCGCCCGTCCGCGTGACTCGCACCCCGCTACCAATGCTATCGCCGGCTCCCGCGCGCGTGCAGCCACTCCTTGGACGGGATCACACAGAGGAACCCGAACGGCTCAGCGCCGAGCGTCTCGAATTGGTGCGGCTCGTCCGGGGGGATATAGACCGCATCGCCCGGCCCCACCTCGCGGATATCAGCGCCGAGCCGCGCCCGTGCCCGACCGCGCAGCACGACGATGCCGTGGTCGTGCGCGTGACGATCGGAGGATGTCCGCCCGTCGGGCGGGATCTCGAAATAGCGGATCGCAAAATTGGACGCACCTTCCCGCGGGCCGATCAGAACCGACCGGCAGTTGCCCGCGCTCGCATCGCCGCCCTGATACGGCTCCGGTTCGACCCCCTCCCACGCGAAGCTTCCGTCCCGTCCGGTCTGCCGGTGAACGACGCCCATCGTACCAACCCCGCGGTGTTGACATGACACGCGGCCTCGCGCCGCGGGTCTCTGCTCAGCGGCCCCCGCTCACGTCCAGGATGGCCCCGATCGTGTAGGAGGCGGCCGGCGATAGCAGCCACAGGATCGCTTCGGCAACCTCGTCCGGGGTTCCCACGCGCCGGGCCGGCACAAGCGGCGCCAGGCGTGCGAGACGGCCGGGATCACCCGCGTGGATCTCGGTCTCGATCAGGCCGGGCCGCACGGCGCTGACGCGGATCCCGTCGGCGGCCACCTCGCGCGCCAGCCCGATCGTAAAGGCGTCCACCGCCCCTTTGGTCGCCGCGTAGTGCACCCACTCGCCTGCGCCGCCGAGCCGGGCGGCCGCGGACGAGACGTTCACGATGACGCCGCCCCGGCCCCCGGCCTGCCGGGACATGCGGCGCACCGCTTCCCGCGCACACAAGATGGTGCCCGCGACGTTGATGCCGAGGAGACGCCACAGGTCATCGGCCGTCAACGCGTCGAGCCGCCCGGGGCGGCCCGCCGCGCCCGCGTTGTTCACGAGCGCGGTCACGGGACCGAGTTGCTGCACGGCCCGATCGAAGAGCGCTACGACGTCGTCCTCTCTGGCCACGTCTCCCTGAATCGCCAGGGCTCGTCCGCCCGCCGACTCGATGGCCCGCACCACGCCGGCCGCGGCCGACGCGTCCCGATGGTAGTTCACCGCGACCGCATAGCCGCGCGCGCCCGCCAGCCGCGCGACGGCCGCGCCGATCCCGCGGCTCGCGCCGGTGACCACGACGACCTGCCTGCCCGCGTCCTCATCGGTGGTTGTCATCGCATCCCTCCTACTCCCCCGCGGCGCCGGCGCCCGGACCGTGCTCAGCCGCCCGACGCGTCGCCGTAGTCCACGCGCACGAGATACAGCGCGTGTGCGGGCGCGGTCGGTCCCGTCCGCCGGTTGTCGGGATCGTCGAGAAAGCGGGCGGGCGCCTCCGGCTCCAACCGGCCCCGCCCCACCCGCACCAGCGTGCCGACGAGCGTCCGCACCATGTGGCGCAAAAACCGGTCCGCGGTGATCGTGAGCGCGAGCAGATCGCCGTCGTGCCGCCAGACCGCCTCGCGCACGACGCACGCCGTCGTCTTGGCGTGGCTTCCGGCCCCGCGGTAGGCGGCGAAGTCGTGCCGGCCGACGAGTGGCGCGAGCGCGCGGCGCATCGCCTCGGCATCCAGCGGCTCGGGCACGTGGTAGGCGCGGTGCCGCCGCAGCGCCGACGGCGCGCGCCGGTTGAGGATCTCGTATCGGTAGGTTCGCGCCACGGCATCGTACCGCGCGTGGAAGCCGTCCGGCGCGTCCTGCGCCGCCAACACGCGAACGTCGGGCGGTAGATGGCCGTTGAGCGCCGCGGGCATCCCGCCCGCCGCGATCCGGCTTCGCGTCACGAGGCTCGCGACCTGACCGCACGCGTGCACGCCCGCGTCGGTACGCCCCGCCCCCACCACGTCCGTCGCCTCGCCCGTCACCGCGGCGACCGCGGCCTCGAGTGTGGCCTGCACCGACGGCGCGCCCCGCGCCGCGCTTCCCCGTTGCCGCTGCCACCCGCAATAGCCGGTGCCGTCGTACTCGATCAGCAGCTTGAGCGTGCGCATACCGGGCGCGATCAGCGGCCCACGACGGCCCGCCATAAGGAAGGCGGCACGAGCACCACCGCGGCGACGAGCAGGAGCGCGCCCGCGGCGACGTAGTCCCGGATGGCGACGCGCAGCTCCTTCATCCGCGTGCGGTGCTCGCCGCCCCGGTAGCCGCGGGCCTCCATCGCCAACGCGAGCGCGTCCGCCCGCCGGAACGCGCCGACGAACAGGGGAACGAGCAGCGGGATCAACGCGCGCGCTCGGGCGGCCAGGCTGCCGCGGGTAAACTCCGCCCCGCGCGCCATCTGCGCCTTCATGATGGTCTCGGTCTCTTCGAACAGCGTCGGGATAAACCGAAGCGCGATCGTCATCATCAGGGCAAGCTCGTGCGCCGGGACGCCAACGCGCCGGAACGGCCGAAGCAGGCGCTCCAATCCGTCGGTGAGCTCCACCGAGGACGTGGTAAACGTCATCACGGTCGTGGCGGCGACGAGCAGAATCAACCGGTATCCGTAGAACACGCCCGCGGCCAGGTTTTCGCGGGTGACGACGAGCGGCCCGCGCCGGAACAGCACGTGGCCGCCGCTGTCACCGAACACGACCTGAAACACCACGGCAATGCCGACGAGCCAGAACACCGGACGGAGGCCGCGCAGGGCGTACGCGGGCCCGATGCGACCCGCCGCGAGCACGCCCGCCAGAAACGCGGTCAAGACGGCCAGCCCGGCGAGGGACCGGGTCCCGAAGACCACCCCGACGAGCCACATCGTCCCGAGGAGCTTCGTGCGCGGATCGAGGCGGTGGACCGGCGACTCCGCCGGCACGTACTGCCCCAGCATGAGCCCCCGCAGGAAGTTCATCGCATCCGCCTCACGGAACCTTCTTCGGCGCCGGGCGCCGGCCGGCCACGCCGGCCAGGACGTCGAGGATCGCCCGGCGCGCCTCCTCCACCGTCAGCACGTCCGGCCTCACCGGCACGCCCCGCTCCCGCAGGAGGCGCGCGCACTCGGCGACCTGCGGCACCCCGAGCCCGAGGGCCGCAAGCCGGGCCGGGTCCGCGAATACGTCGCGCGTCGGGCCCTGGGCGACCACCCGGCCGCGGTCCAGCACGACAACGCGCCGGCACAGGCGGGCCACGGCGTCCATGCTGTGCGAGACGAGCACGATCGTCAGGCCCCGCGCGTTGCGCAGCCGCATGATGTGGTCCAGGATCTCCCGCCGGCTCGCGGGATCCAGGCCGGCCGTCGGCTCGTCCAGAATCAGCATGCGGGGCTCCATCGCCAGGAGCCCGGCGATCGCCACCCGGCGCATTTCCCCGTTGCTGAGCGAGAACGGGGAGCGCGGACCGAACACCGCGGGATCGAGCCCAACCTGCGCGAGCGCCCGCGCCGTCCGTTCGCGGACCTCATCCGGCGCGAGCCCGAGGTTCCGCGGGCCGAAGCCGACGTCCGCGGTGACGGTCTCCTCGAACAACTGGTGCTCCGGGTATTGAAACAGCAGGCCGACCTGCTGCCGCACGCGCCGCCGGTCCACTTCCCGAGCGTTGATGTCGACGTCGTCGAGATACACGCGCCCCGCGGTCGGGCGGAGCAGGCCGTTCAGGTGCTGCACCAGGGTGGACTTGCCCGAGCCCGTGGCGCCGATGATACCGATGACGTCGCCGGCCCCGATCTCTAAGGACACGTCCTCGAGCGCAGTGGCCTCGAACGGACTCCCGCGTTGATAGACGTGTGTCACGCCCTCGCAGCGAATCACGCCTCGCCCCTGCCGCGCCGGTACGCGGCCGCCACCGCGTCCGCAAGCTGCGGCGCCGTCAGCAGGCCCGCCGGCAGCGCCACCCCGGCCGCGGCGAGACCGCGTGCGAGGGCCACGATCGGCGGAGCTTCGAGACGGAGGTCGCGCAGCGCGTCGTCGCGCGCAAACACCTCCGCCGGCGTACCGGACAGGGCCACCGTGCCGCCCGCCAGCACGACGACGCGGTCGGCCAGCGCCGCCTCCTCCATGGAGTGGGTGATAAGCACCAGCGCCAGCCCCTCGTCGCGGCGCAGGCGCAAGACGGTCTCCATGACCTCCCGCTGTCCCGCCGGATCCAGCATGGAGGTCGCCTCGTCCAGCACGAGGCAGCGCGGGCGCATCGCCAGCACGCCGGCGATCGCGACGCGCTGCTTCTGGCCGCCGGACAAGAGGTGCGGCGGGCGGCGGCGGAGCGCCTCGAGCCCGACGATGCGTAGGGCCTCATCCACCCGGGATCGGATCTCCGCCGGCGGGAGGCCGAGGTTTTCGCAGCCGAACGCGACATCCTCTTCCACCACGGCGGCGATGAGCTGGTCGTCGGGGTGCTCAAAGATCATGCCGACGCGCTGGCGGACCGCCCAGACGGCGTCCCGATCGCGCGTGTCCAGCCCGTCGACGATGACCTCCCCGGCGGTCGGCAGCAGGAGCGCGTTGAGGTGCTTCGCAAGCGTGCTCTTCCCCGACCCGTTGCCGCCGATGAGGGCGACGCACTCGCCGCGACGCACGTCCAAGTCCACGCCGCGAAGCGCGGGCACGGGCTCGCCGGCGCCGGGCTCGTAGGTGTGGAAAAGCCCCCGCACCCTGATGAGCGCGGGGGCAAGGTCACTCATGTTACGGCGCGCCGCCGGCCGTGCGGCAGGCGGCGGGCGCTACTTGATGAGCTCGAGGACCGCCATCGGCGCCGCATCCCCGCGCCGGGGCGCCGTCCTGGTAATCCGCGTGTAGCCCCCGCGGCCCTTTTGATAGCGCGGCGCCACCGTGGCGAACAGCCGCTTGACCGCCGCGCGGTCCGGCAGGACGCGTGCCACCTGCCGCCGGGCGTGGAGGTCATTCGCCAGGGCCAGATCGATGATGCGGTCCGCGATCTTCTTGGTCTCCTTGGCCTTGTGCTCGGTCGTGACGATGCGCTCGCGCTCGATCAATGCCAGCACCAGACCGCGGAGCAGCGCCGTGCGCGCGCCGGTATCGCGGCCCAGGCGGCGTCCCTTTTGCCCCAGGCTCATCACGCACCCCGCCGGCGCAGCTCGAGCCCCAGGGCCGCGAGCTTCTCTTTGACCTCGTCCAGCGACTTGCGGCCGAAGTTC
>JAJPIA010000063.1 GCA_021324975.1 Bacillota bacterium | reverse complement strand
GTTATTGAGGGGCAAGAACAGGTCCCCCCTGGACACCACAAATCGAAAGGAGGGCCCAGTCCATGGCGACCAAGAAGAAGGCAGCCAAGAAGGGCAAGAAGCGCTAAGTCGAGCTTCTGCCTTGTTGCTCGCGCAGGGGCGCCGCTCAGTGAGCGGCGCCCTTCGTCTTCCAAAGAAAGATCGCCCTTCGCGGTGTTATACGCATGCGGCGACGCGGCGTGTCTACGCAGCGCTCGCTTCAAGCCGGCCGCCGCGCGGGGGCCGAAGGAAGCCGGCGTTTCCGGGCGAACCCGCTGGCATGACGGACCCGCGTGTCGAGAAGCTCGCCAGCGTCTTGGTGCACTACTCCCTCGATCTGCAGCGCGGTCAGCTGGTGCGCATTAGGGGATCGGCGCTGGCCGCGCCGCATATCCTCGCCCTGTACCGGACGGTGCTGGAGGCCGGCGCCCACCCGGTCGTTCGCGTCGGCATCGACGGGACCGAAGAGCTGTACTATCGCACGGCGACCGACGATCAGCTACGCTACGTCTCCCCGTTGGACCGTCACGAGGTCGAGACGGTCGACGCGGAAGTGTCGTTTCTCGGCGCGTACAACACCCGAGCGCTTACTCGCGTCGATCCCAAGCGGATGCGCCTGCGGCGGGAGGCCACGAGCGATCTGAGCCGGCGATTCATGGAGCGCGCGGCCGGCGGCGCGCTTCGGTGGTGCCTGACGCAGGCGCCGACGCAGGCGGACGCTCAGGAGGCCGAGATGTCCCTCGGAGAGTACGAGGACTTCGTCTACCGCGCCGGGCGCGTCGACGAGGACGATCCCGTGGCGGCCTGGCGGCGGGTGGCGCGCGAACAGGACGTGATCTGCGACCGGCTTGGGCGGGTGCGGACCCTCCGCATCGTGGCCCCCGATACGGACCTCACGGTGTCGGTGGAAGGCCGGCGCTGGATCAGCGCGGCGGGTACCCACAACTTCCCCGACGGGGAAGTCTTCACCGGCCCAGTCGAGGATGCGACCCGGGGCACCGTGCGGTTCACGTTCCCGGCGATCTACGGCGGCCGTGAGGTGAGCGACGTCCGCATCTCGTTCGAGGGCGGGCGTGTCGTCTCGGCGACGGCCGCCAAGGGAGAGGAGTTTCTCCGGGCGATGCTCGATGTCGACGCGGGGGCGCGGGTCCTCGGCGAGTTCGCGTTCGGCCTGAACTACAACATCCAGCAGTTCACGCGCAACATCCTCTTCGATGAAAAGATCGGGGGCACGCTGCATATGGCGTTTGGCGCCGCGTACCCCGAGACCGGGGGCAAAAACACCTCGGGGCTCCACTGGGACATGATCCTCGACCTGCGCAACAACGGGGCGGAGATCCACGCCGACGGCGAGGTTGTCTATCGAAACGGCCGCTTCCTGACCTAGGACCGACCGCGCCGCGCGGCGAGGACGCCGCCGAGGATCAGCCGTCGGACGCGCGTTCGACCCGCGCCGCCAGCTCCGCAAACTCCTCGTGCGTGCGCTCTGCTACGGTTTCGGCCATCTGCGCGTACCAGGGGCCCTCAGCAGTTTTGATCTGAATGTTGGAGAGGGTTCGGGACTCGAGCTCCCGGAGGAGCTCGAGCATGTCGTCCTTAGGGAACCGTCCCCACTCACCGCCGAGGAGGCGGTCGATGAACTCGCCAAGAGGACGACCATCGTCCTGGCACACGGCGGCGTACAGGTCCCACAGGCGCGCGCTCACGTGGCCTCCCCCGTCAGCTGCCACACGTCCAGCAGGGCGGCGACGCTCCATGCTTGGGCAATGCATCCACGGGCGTCGTGGGGCGAGTCCCCATCGAAGAGCTCGGAGACCGTACCCAGGCCGACTTCCAGCAGGTGCGCGCGAAACGGCTCGAGCAGCCGGCGCGCCGCCCGACGGTTGCCGGTGAGACGCACGAGCGCCGCGGCGTAGGGCGCGAGCCACCACGCCCAGACGGTGCCTTGATGGTACGCGCCGTCGCGGGCTGGGACATCCCCCTCGTACCGGCCGCGGTACTCCGGTGCGTCGGCCGCGAGCGTGCGCAGGCCGAGGGGGGTCAGCAGGCGGGCCGTTACGGTGTCGAACACCCTGCGCGCCGTGGGGCCATCGACGAGCGGGCGCGGCAGGGACAGCGCGAGCAATTGATTCGGCCTCAGCGACGCGTCCGGGCTGCCATCCGGCCGGATCCCGTCGTACAGATATCCGCCCGCGTCATAGAGGAAGCGTGGGGTGAAGGCCCGGCGCAGGGCGGCGGCATCCGCGGCGTCCGCGGATCCGTCCCACCCCAGCGCCTCCGACCATGCGGCCCCAAGACACAATGCCTCGTGCCACAGGGCGTTGAGGTCCACGGGTTTGCCCGTGCGGGGCGTGACCGGGCGCCCGTCGAGGCGGGCGTCCATCCACGTGAGCGCGAGGTCCGGGGCGCCCGTTTCCAACAGACCGTCTGCGGGATCGACGCGAATGCCGTGCCGGGTTCCGGCCCGGTACCGGTCGATGATCTCGCGCATCGCGGGGAACAGGCGCGCGAGCAGATCCCGGTCCCCGGCGCGCGACAGATACCGTCCCACCGCGTGGACGTACCACAGGGCCGCGTCCGCGCTCGTGTACTCCGGTGCGCCGCCGTCGTCGGGGAATCGGTTCGGCAGCATGCCCTCACTGACGTGCTCCGCGTACGAGAGGAGAATGTCGCGCGCTTCATCCAGCCGGCCCGTGGCGAGCGTCAACCCAGGCAGCGCGATCATCGTGTCCCGGCCCCAGTCGCTGAACCAGTGGTAACCGGCGATGACCGACCGCCGCGTGGCGCACCGGACCAGAAATTGATCGGCCGCGAGCAGAAGCCGCGGCGGGAGGCCCCCGGATCCGGGAAGCGAGACGCTGTCCGGAGCCAGCCCGCCGCCGAGCTCCAGCAAACGCCGCTGCCGCCGCGCTTCGGCGGCCAGAGAGTCGGGCTCGGCCGGCGGCGGGCTGTCACCGGCCGCCGCGACGAAGGTGAGCGCCTGTCCCGGGACGAGCACCGCCTCGAACGTGCCCGGGACGTACAGGTCCTCCTCGTCGTCGAGCCCGCGCTCGCGCTCGACGCGGTGAAGGAACCGCCAGTACCAGTCCGGCGCAGCGACAAACGCCGCGCGGTCGGCCGTGAGCGTGTAGGGCGTGGCGCCGCGCCATGGGACGACGCGCACGCCTCCCGGGATCTCCCCCACGTCAAAGCGCCAGCCCGGATCGCCTCGGGTGTGCGCATGGTAGTCGCGTTCCGTGAGAAACGGGCGAAGCCGCAGCCGCAACGGGCCGGCCGCGCCGAGCACGCGGTACCGGACAAACACCGCGTCGCAACCCGACGGCATCCACACCTGCTTCTCCACCTGCGCGCCGCAAAGCGCGTAGGTCCAGACCGGAAGCGTGCCTTCCAGCCGGAAGCCGGCAAGGTGCCGGTACCCCTCCGGGGCGATCGTGCCGTCGTGGTATTCGTTCGTTCCCAGCTCGAACGCGCGCCCGCCGAGCTCCACGGTCTCGTCGATCTTCGCGAGCAGGACCGTGCGGCCGACAGGCGGCTTGAGCGCCGCGACCAGCAGCCCGTGGTAGCGGCGCGTGTTCGCTCCGGCCACGGTGCCCGATGCGTACCCGCCCCGGCCGTTCGTGACAAGCCACTCGCGGCGAAGCAGCCCGTCGAGAAACGCGAGCAGGGGACGCGCCAGATCCAGGCGCGCTACGGGCTCGGCCGCGTCCTCCGCCACGCGGGGCGACGCCTGCCCCGCTGAACCCCACCCCTCGCTAATGGCCTTCGAGATAGCGCTCCACGTCCATGGCCGCCATGCACCCCCACCCGGCGGCGGTCACGGCCTGTCGGTAACGATGATCGTGGACGTCGCCGGCGGCAAAGACGCCCGCGACGCTGGTCATCGTGTGCTTGTGCAGCCGGACGTATCCCTGCTCGTCGAGGTCGACCTGACCACGGAACAGCTCCGTGTTCGGATGATGGCCGATCGCCACGAACAGGCCATCGACCCGAAACTCTTCGCGGGCCCGGTGCTCACGATCGTAGAGCCGCAGCCCGGTCACCTTGTCGTCGCCGAGCACGTCCTCCACCACGCTATTCCATCGCACCCCAACCTTGTCGTGGTGAAGCGCGCGGTCGGCCATGATCTTGCTGGCCCGGAACTTGTCGCGGCGGTGAATGATCGTCACGCGCGTGGCAAACTTGGTGAGCACCAGGGCTTCCTCCATCGCGGAGTCGCCCCCGCCGACAACGGCGACCTCCTTGCCGCGGAAGAAGAACGCGTCGCACGGCGCGCATGACGATACGCCGTGGCCGATCAGTCGCTGCTCGTTCGGGAGGTTCAGCCAATTGGTCCCGGCGCCCGTCGCGATGATCACGGCCTCGGCCTCGAGCGTCCGGTCCGGGACCGTCACCCGGAACGGCCGCCGGCTGAAGTCGACCGCCGTCGCGTCGTCGTCCACGAACGCGACCTCGAACCGCTCGGCCTGCTGCCGCAGGAGATCCATCAGTTCCGGCCCCTGGATCCCGTTGGGGAACCCGGGGAAGTTTTCGACGTCCGTGGTCAGTGTGAGCTGGCCGCCACGCTGGCTGCCGGCCACGACCAGCGGACGCAGCTGCGCTCGTGCCGCATAGATGGCGGCCGTGAGGCCCGCCGAGCCCGATCCCAGGATGATGACCTTGCGTGTCTCGGTCATGCCGTCACCTCCCGGCGGCGCACGCAGGATCCGCCGTCCTCTGCAACGCCGGAGCCGCCGCCATTCTTCCCGGTGTCCCGGTGGGCGCTTCACCGGTTCTCGGGACGAGCCGTGCCGCGTTGCGGGCCGCGGGCACCCAGGCTACTCCATCATGGTCCCGCCGCGGGGACCCTGGACCCGGTGGTATTGCACGAAGTTCGTCCGCCCCCGCGCGACAACGGGTACGGAGCCGACGATGACCACCGGGTCGGTCGGGCGGGCCAGGTGCCGGCGCAACAACTCCCGATCCAGCGCGGGGACCATCGCGTCGGCCGTGCGCTCAAATGGGAGCACGATGGGCCAGACCCCTCGGTACAGGGCGAGCCGCCTCGCCACGCGCTCGTCCTCGGTGCAGGCCAGCACCGGAGCCGCGGGCCGCAGCTGGGAGAGGGCGCATGCCGTCCGTCCGCTGGACGTCACCGCGACGATCAGGCGGACGCCGAGCTGGTCCGCCAGGCGTTGGCTCGCGCTCCCGATCGCGTGCAGGACGGTGCGAGAGGGCGCGCCGTCCCGGCCGGCATGTCCCGCCGCCTCCGTCGCGCGCGCGATCCGGTCCATCACCTGCACGGCTTCAACCGGAAAGCGACCCACCGCCGTCTCGGCCGACAGCATGACCGCGTCCGTGCCGTCCAAGATCGCGTTCGCCACGTCGGAGGTCTCCGCGCGCGTCGGCCGTTCTTCCCGGACCATGGATTCGAGCATCTGGGTCGCCGTGATCACCGGCACGCCGCGCTCGTTTGCGGCGCGGATAATGCGCTTTTGGAGCAGCGGGATCTCCTCGGGCGGCAGCTCCACGCCGAGATCGCCGCGCGCCACCATCACGGCGTCCGACGCCGCCACGATCTCCTCGAGGTGCTGGACTGCTTCGGGACGCTCCAGTTTGGCGATGATCGGTACCGACCGGCCCCACCGGCGCAGAAGGCGCCGCACCTGCCGGAGGTCCGCGGCGCTGCGCACAAAGCTGAGCGCCACATAATCCACGCCGTAGCGCAGTCCGGCCCGCAGGTCGGCGATGTCCTTCGACGTGAGCGCGGCGCCGCGCAGGCGCACTCCGGGGAGGTTCACCCCTTGGTGCTCGCCGAGCGTGCCGCCGCGCACAACGCGGCAGCGCACTTCGTTACCGCGCCGGCGCACCACCACGAGTTCGATCGTCCCGTCGCGCAGCAGGATCCGCTGACCGCGCCGCGCGACGCGGGCAAGGCTCGGCAGCGCGACCGGGATCCGCTGCGCACTGCCGGGGCTCCCGGTCGCAGTCAGCGTTACCTCCGCGCCCTGAGCCAGGTGCACCGGATGCGGAAGCCGCCCGACGCGGATCTTCGGGCCCTGAAGGTCCTGCAGGATCGCCAGCGGCGCGCCGGCCTCGCGCGCCAGGCGCCGCAGCCGCGCGATGACGCCGTGGTGTTCGGCGCGGGTGCCGTGCGAAAAGTTGATCCGGGCGACGTCCATGCCGGCCGCAATCATCCGCGCCAGCATCTCGGCGCTGTCCGTGGCCGGGCCGATCGTGGCGACGATTTTGGTGCGGCGGCCGTGGAGTGGACGCGCGGCGAGCGACCGCGGCATCGCTACCGGTTCTCAGGCGCCGGGGCGGGCGGCCGCGGGCCTCCCGCAGTGTGCGGTCTGGAGCGACCCGAAGGGGTGCGGCCGTTTGGCCTCACGCCGTGGCGCCGGCCTGGACCGGCTGGAGCGGTGCGGCTGGCCGGGCGCCCGGGTAGCCGATGCGGAGCACGAGCCCGGCGGCGCACAAGCACAGCGCGCCCGACATGACGAAGGCCACGGGGTAGCCTCCCAGCCACATGTGCACCAGACCGGCGCCGAGCGCGGCGGTCGCCGCCCCGAGCTGGTGGGCCGCGAAGATCCATCCGAACATCAAGGCGGCGTTCTCTTTGCCGAACAGATCAGCGGTGAGCCGCACCGTCGGCGGCACCGTGGCCACCCAGTCGAGGCCGTAGAACACGGCGAACACCACCAGCCCGACGAACTTCGGCCCGAACGACGGCGCGGCGGCGGGGAGGAACAGGATCTGCGCGCCGAACGCGATCGGCAAGAAGATCAGCGAGAGCCCGCGGAGGCCGTAGTACCAGCACAGCAGATAGCGGTTGTTCCACCGGTCAGACAGCCAGCCGGACACCGTCGTCCCGAAGAGGTCGAAGATGCCCATGGAGGCCAGCAGGCCCGCCGCGGTAACCTCGGGAATCCCAAACTCCGTGCACGCCGGGATGAAATGCGTGCCGATCAACCCGTTCGTACTGGCCCCGCAGATGTAAAAGGTGCCGGCAAGCAGCCAGAAATTCCGGGAGCGCAGGCCGGCCGCAAGCCCCTGAACCGCCGCGCCCGCGGCGCGGGCCGGCGGCCGCGGCGGTTCCGGCCCGCCGCTTGGCGCGCCGAACGGCCGGAGAGCGACGTCGCGCGGATCGTTCCGCATGAACACGGCCACGAGCGGCAGGGCGCAGACGGCTGCGGCGGCGATCACGAGCGCGGCCACCCTCCACCCAGACGTGACCACGACGTGCGCCAGGATCGGGAGAAACACGAGCTGACCCGTCGCCGTGCTCGCCGTGAGGACGCCCATCACCAGGCCGCGCTGCCGGTCGAACCAGCGATTGCTGATCCACGCGCCCAGCACCGTGGCCGTCGACCCCGAGCCCACGCCGACGACGACGCCCCACAGCAGGTCGAGCTGCCACGACGCGCGCATGAACGTTGTCAGCCCCACCCCGACCGCGAGCAGGCTGAGCGCGCCGAGCGTGATGCGGCGGGCCCCGAACCGGTCCATGAGCGCGGCCGCAAACGGTCCGAGGAGCCCGTACAGCAGCAGGTTGATCGAGACGGCCAGGGAGACCGCCGCCCGGCTCCACCCGAACTCGCGCTCCAGCGGAACGATGAGCACGCCCGGCGTGGCCCGGATCCCCGCGGCCACGAGGAGCACGAGAAACGTGACGGCCACCACGATCCAGCCGTAGTGGATCCGGCCGCGGGCGAGTGTGGCCGCGCTGATCATGCCGAAGGTCCTCCTGCGCGCCCGCGGGCGCGGCGAGCTGTCGAAGCTACTACCCGGGAACGCGCGCGGCCGGTTGCCGATTCCGGCGCGGCCGCGCACACGGCACTACGGGCAGCCGCGGAACCGGCAACTATCCCGCGGCCGTCGTCCGTACGCGTCTCGTGTCGGCGGCTTGTCCCGGCAGGCCCCGCCGCGATGCCCGTTCCCTCCGTGGAGCGAGCGGCTGCGGTCAGCCCTCCACGAGGTCGGAGCGCCACCGTGCGGATGTGCCGGCGGCGATGAGCAGAAGCCCGCCGCTTAGGTAGAACGGCGAGGAGGGGTTTGTCCATTGCCACAGGGCGCCGCCGACGAGCGGCCCGATCACCCCGCCCATGCCCTCGATCGTCATCGCTACGCCGAGCCCGGCGCCGCGCACCTCGTCGGGAAGCAGACGGAGCATGATGCTGTTCCAGGCCGGGAGGACGAACGCGTAGGCGACGCCGATGCCGATGAAGTCCAGGATCAACTGCCACAGCTGGTGGCAAAAGGGCAGCAGCAGCAGCAGCAGCGCGACGCTGCCGAGCCCGAGGCTGTACGTCCGCTGCCGGCCGAAGCGGTCACCGATGTGGCCGGCCCGCTCCATCAGCAGCAGCGCGCTGCCGGGGCCGAGGATCAGCAGCAAAAACAGCTCACGCTCGTCGAGCCCGCGCACGAACTCGAGATAGGGCACGATGATGGGGATGAGCACGCCGGCGGCGATGATCTGCGGCACGAGGCTGGTGGCGAGCCCGGCAAGCGCCCGCACGACCGAGGGAACGAGCTGGCCCGGCGACACCCGCGCCAACGGCGTCTCGGTCTCCACCTTGGGGAGGCGCAGACCGAGCAGCGCGGCGGCGAGCAGTGGAATGACGAACACGCCGAGGGAGATCGGATGCGCCGCGCGGCTGATGAGCGTGGCGAGGCCGATCCCGGCGCCACCGCCCAGAAACCACATGGAGAAGACGCGGCCGAGAATCCCGCCCACCGCGGGGCCGGCGCCCTTGGTCACCCGCGTCAGCGCCGCCGGCCACAACGGCGAGGCCGCGGCCCCCATTACGGCCAGCGTGATGAACACCTGCAACGTGCCGCGCGAGGTAAGCAGCGCCACGAACGCCGCGAAGTACAGCCAAAACCCGTAGAGCAGCATCTTCCGGGTCCCGATGCGGTCGACCATCCACCCGGCCACGAGCTTCAGCGCCACTTCGGCAAAGAAGTAGGTGGACACGGCCGCTCCCGTCGTGCCCATCGGCCAGCCGAACCGCTGGGTCAGGATCGTCGGGAGGAGCACGAACAGCAGCGCCCCGTGGACGAACTCCACGAGCGCGATGGAGACCGCGAGGAGCCCGGTCTCGCTGCGCAGCATCAGGGCGTGATGGAGGGGACCACGGAGGCGGGTTCGCCGGGCCCTTCCGCCCGGCGGCCGGTGAGCGCGACGAGGTGTTGCACGACCGTCGACGTGGCGTCCGGGCGGGCCAGGTGCTGGGCCGCGCGCTTCATCGCGGCGAAGCGCTCCGGGGCGTGCAGGAGGTCCTCGAGCGCGGCGTGGAGGTCGGCCGGTTCCTTCGCCGCGAGCGCGGCGCCGCGGTCGAGCAAGAACCGTGTGTTGCCTTCTTCCTGGCCCGGGATGGGCCGGTAGATCAGCATCGGCAGTCGCTTCACGAGCGCCTCGCTGACCGTGACGCCGCCGGCCTTGGTGATGAGCAGGTCGCTGACCGCCATCAGCTCTTCCACGTTGTCCACGTAGCCGAAGACCTGAAACGGGTGCGGAGAGCCCGCCGTTCGCGCCCGCACCTGCTCCTCGAGCCGGCGATCGTACCCGCACACGACGAGGCCCTGCAGCGGGCGAGGGAAGCGCGCCAGGACCCGGACCACGTCGCCGACCCCGCCGAGCATGGCGTAGGCGCCGGCCATCACGAGAACCACGGGCGCGTCCGGGACGAGCCCGAACTTCGCCATGAGCGCCCGGCGGTCCAGCGGCCGCGTGAACTTTCGTTCGATGGGCAATCCCGTGACAGCGGTCGAGGCCGGGGCGATGCCGCGCCCGATCAATCCATCCCGTACGAGCGCGTTCGGGACGCAGTACTGTTCGACGCGCGGGTGGATCCACTGGCTGTGCGTGACGTAGTCCGTGATCACCGTGAGACAGGGGACAGCGGTGCGGCCCGCGATCTTGAGGTCCGACATCGTCCCCGCGGGCGTGCAGTGCACGCAACACACGACGTCGGGGCGCTCGTCCCCGAGGTATCGGTCCAGGCGTTCCATCCCCATGCGGTTGATGGCGCGCTGCACGAGGGAGTCGGGGCGGATGTCGCCGGTTACCTTGTAGAACATGCCGTACATCATCGGCGCCCGGCGGACGCTCTGGATGTACGAGAATTTCGTCACGGCGTCGAACACCGGGTGCACGAAGCGCGCGAAGTAATCCACGATCTCGGCCCGGCCGCCGGTTTGGGCCTCCCACTCCGCGGCGACCGCCTCGCCGACGCGCTTGTGCCCCCCGCCGTAGTTGCAGGACAGGATCGAGAGACGCATCCGGTTCACCAGCCCGGGCTGCTCTCTCCGGCTCGGACGGGTTCCCCCCGGTGGCGCGCCGTGCCCGCGAGCGCCGGCGGCGCGGGATGGATGACCCGGATGCGCCGCGGCAGCAGCGACAGGTGAAACGTGAGGGTGGGGCCGAGCAGGCTCCCGTCGACCTGCGCCTCGCGCCGTTGATCCAGGCGAATCGTCACCTCGGGGCAGCGCTGCACGCTGAGCTCCGGGACAGGCAGGCGGCGCAGCAGCCGCGCGGTCTTGCGCAGCCGCCGGCCGCCGAGATCTTGCAGCAGGTAGAGGTCCAGCAACCCGTCGGACAGGCTCGGCGCCGGCAGCGCCTGCAGCCGTTCTCCGTACATGCGCCCGTTGGCCGCGGCGATCATGAGCGCCTTGCCGCGGAAGACCTCGCCGCCGACTTCGATCTCCACCGCGAACGGGTCAAAACCCGAGGAGAGCAGGAGCAGCGCCGCCAGATAGTACACCGATCGATTCCTGGCCAGCCGGTACCGGGCGCGGAGCGTGTTCACCATCTTGACGACCTGCACGTCGGCCCCGAGCCCGAAGATGTGGAGAAAGTGCCGGCCGTTGACCACGCCGACGTCGATCGCGCATTCGCGGCCCTGCGACAAAATGCGGACGGCCCTTTCCGGGTCCTTGGGGATGCCGAGCGAGCGGACCACCTCGTTGCCGGTGCCGCAGGGGACAATGCCAAGCGGTAGGGTCGAGCCGGTGTTCAAGATGCCGTTGACCGCCCCGTTGATCGTGCCGTCGCCGCCGAGCACGACGACCCGGTCGAATTTCGCCCCGTCCCGCCTGAGCGAGGCGGACAGCAGTTGTGCGGTGGCCTCCGCGGTGGGGGCCACCACAAGATCATAGACGCGGCCGGCGCGCCGGAGCGCGCTCGTGACAAGCGGGAGCGCGTCCCTCGCGCGTCCGCCGCCGGACCGGAGGTTCGCGACGATCAAGGTCGCCGGCATCCCATCACTCCTTCATGGGATCCGATGTGCGGTTGCGTCGGGAATGTTTGTGCGTAACCGCTTCATTATCTCCGGAATGTCACAGAGTGTCAAACTGTCGCCGACGTATCTTCCGCACGGCTGCACGCAACTCCCCCCCGGCGTCGTGTCGAGGGAAACCTCCGCGCAACGTAGAACCTCGCACAGAGCCGGGCGCAGCGTTCGCGGCGCCCGGCGCAGAACTTGATGGGGGTGCAGCGTGACGTACGCCGGCGGCGCATCTGAGTTTGGGCCTCGACCTGTGGCGATGGGGCGCCGCGGCATGGTCGCTTCGGCCAATCCCCTCGCCACGCAGGCCGGCCTCCGGATGTTCGCCGCAGGCGGCAACGCGGTGGACGCGGCGATCGCGACGGCTGCGGCGGTCACCGTGGTCGAGCCGTATTTTTCTTCCACCGGCGGGATCGGCATCGCGGTGCTGTCGCTCCCGAGCGGGGAGACGCGGACGCTCAACTTCATGGGGCGGAGCCCGCGCGGGGCGCGCCCCGATCTGTTCAACGAGCGGACGCAAGACCTCGGGATCCTCGCGCCGATGGTGCCCGGGAATGTCGCGGGCTGGGGGCGCCTCCACGGGGAGTACGGACGGCTCCCGCTGGCGCAGGTGCTCGAGCCGGCGATCGAGCTTGCCGAGCGGGGGACGCCTGTGACCTACTTCGACCACGTGCGCACGTCGCAAACCGTGGACCGGCTCACCCCGCGGCCGGACGCGGCGCGCACCTTTCTCAAGGACGGGCGGCCCTACGAGCCGGGCGAGGTGCTCCGACAGCCCGGGCTGGCCGCGACCCTGCGCACCCTCGCGTCGGACGGCTGGCTGAGTTTCTACCACGGGCGCGTCGGGGAGACGATCGCGGGGTACTTTGGCGAGCACGGCGGCCTCATCACGGCCGAGGATTTGCGGTCCTACCCCGACAGCATTCGCTGGGAGGATCCGATCGTCGCCTCGTATCGCGGCTATCAGATTCGCACCACACCTCCGCCGAGCAGCGCCGTGCAGGTGCTGCAGACGCTGCGTATCCTCGAGGCGTTCGCGCTCACCGACGGGGATGCGCTCGGGGCGGACAACCTGGCGGCTACGGCCGAGGCCATCCGGCTGGCGCGCATGGACGCCGCCGCTCACGTCGCGGATCCCGCGTTTGTCGACGTGCCGATCGGGTGGATGCTGTCGGACGAGCGGATCGAGGAATTGCGCGCAGAGGTGCACCGGCGGCTCGACGCCGCCCGCAGCCGCGCCTCGCAACGGCGGACACCGGTGCGGCGCGCGCGGAAGGCTCCGGAGCGCTCCACCACGCATCTCGCGGCGGCGGATGCGAGCGGTCTTGCCGTCAACATCACCCAGACGATCGGCAGCGGCTACGGTTCCGGGGTCGTGATCGGCGACACCGGGATCACGATGAACAACGGCCACCACTGGTGTACGCTCATTCCGGGCGACGCGAAGGTCATCGCGCCCGACAAGCGCCGCGAGTCGCCGTCGTCGCCCGTCCACGGGTTCTCGTTGGACGGCGCGCCGGTTGCACCCACGCACTCCTTCGGCATCGATCCCCTCGGGCCGGCCCACGCCGCGCGCGGCGGCCGCATCGCGTTCCTGATCGGGACGCCGGGGTCCTACAGTATCCCGCAGACGACCGCGCAGGTGATCGTGGGCCTCATCGACTACGGCCGCAATATTCAGGACGCGATCGCCGCGCCGCGCTTCCGGTGGAAGGACGACGTCGGCGATCCGCTGCCGCCCGAGACGTTGCTGCTCGAAGGCCGGTTTGCGTCCGACGTGCGCCGGACGCTCGCGTCCCGGGGATACCAGCTCGAGGTGCTCGAGGACTGGTCGGTCCGCGTCGGCGGCGCCCAAGGCATCGTCGTCGGCGAGGACGGCTGGTTGCGGGGCGGCGCCGATCCGCGGCGCAACGGGTACGCGATGGGCTGGTAGACGCCCGGACCGACTGGGGGGAACTGCGCGATGCGCGTGACCGACTGGGGACTGTTTGTGCTCGGGATCTACCTGATCATCGTCGGTCTCGACCGATTCGGATACTTCTTCGGGCTGTCCCAGTTGGCGCCGCTGCTGGCGCTGATCGCGGGGGTGCTGCTCATCGTGCAGACCTGGCGGCGCTGACGACGCACAGCCTGCACGGACGCTTCGCGCGGAAGACCGCTGCCGGCGCCAGCGTATGGCCACGCCCAGGACCGGTGGTGGATCACGATTTTGACGGTGCCCTACGATCTGCCGCTTCACGGTTCCACAGCTCGAGAAGGTCGGTTGTCGCCGCTATTGGGCTTGTGTATACTTGCGATGCGAGGCGGGCCGGCGTAGCTCAGCGGCAGAGCAGCGCACTCGTAATGCGCAGGTCAGCGGTTCAAATCCGCTCGCCGGCTCCAGAGCGTTGCAAGCCCGCTGCCCGAGCTTAACTACCTTAGCCGCGGGTCGAGAATATCGCGTAAGGCGTCGCCAAGAACGTTGAGAGTAAGCACGACGACACCAATCGTTGCGCCGGGGAATGCGGAAATCCACCACTCTGTTCGCAGATAATTGCGCCCGTCGCTAACCATCGTGCCCCACTCGGCGGCCGGTGGCTGTGCCCCGAGACCTAGAAAACCAAGCGACGACCCGATTACGATCGCGACTGCAAACCCGACGGTAGAGATCACAATCAACGGCTGAATCACATTCGGGAATACGTGATCTCTCATGATGCGGAAATCGCCCGTTCCGGCCGCGCGCGCCGCTTCGATGTACGAGTGCTCGCGGACCACGAGAGTCGATCCGCGAACCACACGTGTGTAAGCTGGAGCTTCCCCGATGCCCACTGCGATCATGGCGTTTGTCAAGCCGGGTCCAAGGATCGCGATGATCACCAGCGCGAGCAGAATGCCAGGAAACGCCATCACGATGTCCACGGCACGCATCGTAACGGCATCGAGTGGGCCACGATAGTACCCCGCGGCGAGTCCCACGGGGACGCTGATCAGCACCGATATGGAGACGGACACGATGCCGAGAGTCAGCGAATTGCGGGCGCCATAGATGAGTCGACTCAGGATGTCTCGCCCGAACTGATCGGTACCTAACCAATGGTGGGCGGATGGCGGTTGAAAGATTTCGGTCGGCATCACCGCCGTGGGATCGTACGGCGCGATCCAATTTGGCGCGATCAACGGGATGAGGAAGAGCACCATGACCACTAGCCCCAACTTGGCAGCCGGACTGAGACGGCGAAGGAAAGGCAATACGCGCGACCACCGTCTGCGTTGCAGTTGCATTCCTGAAAGGACGACCGCCATGTGCGCTACCCGTAGCGGACGCGAGGGTCGATGCTACCGTAGCACAGATCAGCCAGCAAATTGCTAAAAGTGTATGCAAGCGCGAGGACCAGGACCGCGCCTTGGACTTCCGGGAAGTCCTTTTGCAAGATGGCGAGGACAAGCATCCGACCTACGCCGTCCCTCGCGAAGACTGTTTCCACTACGACGGCGCCGCCGAGCAGTGTTCCAAATTGGACGCTCGCCACGGTGATGACCGGGATCAACGCGTTGCGCAGGGCATGCCACGCGAGTATTCGACGCCTTGTGACACCCTTGGCCCACGCAGTTCGAATGTACTCCTGGCGGAGGACTTCCAGCATCCCGCTGCGGACCAGTCGCGCAAGGATCGCACCCGCATACCAGCCGAGGGTGATCGCCGGCAGCACTAAGTTACGAAGCGAATACTGGCCGGTAATCGGGAACCAGTCGAGTTTGACGCTAAAGAGCCAGATTAGCAGCAAGCCCGTCCAAAACGTTGGAAATGAAATACCCAACAGCGCGACCGTCGAAACGCCGCTGTCCAACCAGGTGTTGTGTGACGACGCTGACACAATGCCAAAGAAGACACCGCCCGCTGCCGCCAGGGCCATAGCGGCAACGGCGAGTTCTGTGGTGGAGGGAATCGCCCGCGCGAGGTCGGTCGCTACCGGTCGGTCCGTCTTAAGCGATCTCCCCAAATCGCCAGTCAGCACGCGGCGGAGATACCGAGCGAGCTGCACCGCCAGTGGTTGATCGAGGCCGAGCGCATGCCGTACTTCTTCCACCTGCGCTTTCGGGACCGGGGCGTCGCCGAACAATACCTGGGCGGGATCGCCCGGGACAAGGTGCACCATGAGGAACACGATGACCAAGACTCCGAATACAACAAGGACCGACTGTAAGACCCGGTGTAGCGCGAACCGAAGCATCGGTCACTGCGTCATCGGCCCGTGTCCAAGCCAAGTTCCCGGATCGTCGCGTCTGTGGCGGCCACCCGGCCGAACATCGCGGCGAAAGTAACGAGACTACTCTCCTGGAGGTAGGGCGTCACGGCCGTGCACGCGTCTTCTACGAGGAGCACATGATAGCCGCGATCGGCAGCGTCTCGCGCTGTCGTCGCCACGCAGCATTCGGTCGACACCCCCGTTGTTATCACGGTCGTGATATCCATATTCCGCAGCATTTGGTCGATTGCCGTTGAATTGAATGCCCCCATCGAGGTCTTGTTGATCACTGTCTCGCCGTCGATGGGGGCTATGGGCTCAATGACAGTGTTCGCCCGGCTTCCGTGTCTAACCAGTGGGCCGCCGGCGGTCAGCGCTGCCAGATCGTCGTCAATTTGGCGAAGTAACGGTAGGCCATCGCCTCGATCCGCCCTTGTGAACCCTATCGTGAGGTAAATCACGGGCCGCGCTGAACGTCTGAACAATGCTTGTAACCGCTGAATGTTCGGAACCACACTATTCCGTACACGACCATAATAATATTCGGCGATTGCGGGCCGGTGCGTCCGCAGATACGGCCCCACGCCATGCTCAGGATCGGCAGAGCCATACTGCATATCGATGATGAGCAGGGCCGATTTCCGTAGATCCAGCGGAAACCGCGGGAGCGGAAGCGGCCATTCCTGGAGGCGCTGCCGCCAATCCGCGGCTAAGCCTTTGTGGAGTGTTTCTGGCGCGGACGCCATCGACGGGCCCTCCTAATGCGCGAGCCAGGCATCGTGAAGCCATGGGAAGAACCCGATGTTATCGAACTCTAGGTCATTCACCGTCGCGGACTTGAGCGAAATATTGTCCCAATCGTAGACGGCGAGCATGTAGGCCTTTTCCATCACCATGTGCTGAACCCTGGAAAGAATCTGCACACGTTTGGCGCTATCGACTTCGACTGCCTCGGCGTCCAGGAGCCGGTCCAGCGCCGGATCTTTCACAAAGGAGAAGTTGAACCCCCCTCCGCCGACGTTCCGGGAATGGAGAAAGGCACTGATGATATCCGGATCGCTCCGAGGAGCCGGCAGCGGCGACAACAGTGTGACGCCCTTTCGCTGGTTCTCATTTACCGTTTGAATGGCGGTGCCCGTGGCGATAAAGAGCTTGAGATCGATGCCGATCTGCTTGAGTTGCGCCTGCATGACTTCAGGCACCCCGTGTTCCCAGGACCCCAGTGGAATAGTGAGACGTCGTCCGTTCTTCTGTCTAATGCCGTCGGGTCCGACTTTCCAGCCGGCGTGGTCGAGCAGCGCGCGTGCTTTGGCCGGATCGTAGTGATACAGGCCTGCGGTTTTGTCGTAGCCGTAGGTATAGGGCGTAAGCAGGCCATAAGCAGGCAGAAACGCGCCGACCTTCTCGAACGGCCCAAACACCGTCTTGACGATAGTCGGCCGATCGAGCCCGTAGCTCATTGCCTGTCGCACCGCGAGCTCGTTCGTCGGGGGCATGGTGACATTGATGGCGAAATCGAACGGAATCCCAGGGACGAACCCGATCAGTGCCTTGTAGCGAGGGTCCTTAGTGAGGCGGTCGAAATCCTGCGCGGGCGCGTTGTCAATGACCTGCGCCTCGCCATTCTCCAATGCGGCTACCCGGGTGCCGTCTTCGGGCAGCATGCGGAAGATCACGCGATCCAAGTATGCCGGCCCCGTGTGATGCAAGATCGGCGCTGCCCAGCTGTACGCGGGATAGCGCTCGAGCGTTATGTGGTCGTTGGGAATCCACTCGACGAACCGAAGCGGGCCCGTGCCGACCGGATGGCGGCCGAAGTCCTGATCGCCGTACCGCTGCACGGCCGCTGGAGACACCATTCGGTAGTAGAGGCTGACCGCGTCGAGGAAGGGCGCCCATGGTCGTTTGAGGTAGATTTTCACGGTGTGGGGATTGACGACGACGGCATGATCGTAAAAGCCCACGGCGCATCCTCCGCACCGACTTGCAAGCTTCGGGTTATGGGTGCGGTCGAAGTTGAACCTGACGGCGGCGGCATCGAAGGGAGTACCGTCTTGGAACGTCACGCCGGACCGCAGCATAAACGTATAGACCTTGCCGTCAGCTGACACACTCCACGAGGTAGCAAGCCAAGGTTTGAAGCTCTGGTCTCGCTTGTCTCGAACGATGAGCGGGTCGAAGATCTGGAAGAAGACGATCTGGGAAGGCCGAAGTCCCGACAGGTTCGGATCCAGGCGATCGGGCTCATCGCGGAGCGCATAAACGAGGGTACCTCCCTCGTGTGAAGCTGCGGTAGCAGCGGTAAAGGATACCGACAGCGCCAACAATAGCATCCCACACAGCACCCATGCCCTGCACATCGCTGTTCCCTCCTCCCATCGACGGCCGCACGCGACGGACGTCGATTCCGCCGATCGTCCGGGCGACACAGATCGGCTTCACGCGCTCGGGGTGTTTCGTTCGTCAAGCACAACCTTGAGGATTCTGAATGCGTCGTTGATTGTGGCGAAACCGGCGTACAATCCCATCTGTTTCAACATCGCGATTAACTCTTGTGCCGTGATGCCGATGTTCAGGGCGCCGCGGAGGTGCGACTCGAGGCCGTGCGTTCTTCCTAAGACAGCGAGGGCTGCGCACGTCAGCAGACTACGAGTGCGGAGATCGAGCGTAGGATCTCCGTAGATCGCGCCGTACCCGTGCTCCAGGATGAAGTCGGCGAAAGCGGGATCGAGTGCGCGAAAATGAGCAATGCCGCCCTCTCGGTCCGGCCAGAGTTGCTTGCGGATCGCCAGCCCGCGCTCCCGCAAGACGGAATCAGCCATCACCCACCTCCGGAGCAGTCAGATGGGCAGTCCAGCGTGGTCCACCCTAATCAATTGCGAACCCTTGCTTGCCGAGTGAGTCGACGATGGCATCAATCCCCGTCACGTCGCCGCGTTCCAGCACGGGTTGGAGCTTCGCGTGGCGCTGTTTCAGGTCCGCCACCTGACGCAAAACCCACGCCGCCGCCGCTGGGGGGATGGCCACAATGCCGTTGGCATCGGCCACCACGATGTCGCCCGGATTTACCACGACGCCGCCGCAAGCGATTGGGACATTGACCTCGCCGGGGCCATCGAGGGGTGGAGTTGCCGTGGCTTGCGCGCGGGCGAACACAGGGAAGTCGACTGCTTCTGCTTCTTCGGGATCGCGCGCCGCCCCATCGATGACAACGGCGGCCACGCCGCGGCGCTGCATCCCCTTGCTTACGTTGCCGCCCCAAGCCGCGAAGGTCGAGATCCCCCAGGCGTTGATGACCATGACATCGCCGCGCCGCGTCTGCTGCATGCCGAACTTGATGATGTTGAAGGCAGCGCGCGGAACGGCAACCGTGACGGCCGGGCCGGCGATGCGTCGCCGCAGAGAGTAGAGCGGCCGGATGCGTGGATCCAGCGTGTGGGCACCGTTCATCGCGTCGGAGAGATCGGGGGGAGCATACTCCGCGAGCTGGCGAACGAGGTCTGGCGACGGGCGTGGAATCGCCCGAATGCCTCGAAACCCGAGGTACTCAATGACCGATCTTTGGCTTGCGGCTTCCAACGTGGTCTACCCTCCTTTAAGAGGAGTCACGGCGTCAGGTTCCACCCAGGGGTCCACAGTACGGAACCAGCGCATGAACTCCGCGCAGAATTCGACCGCGTATTTGATCAATGTCTCGCCGCGTTCCGCGCTGGCCAGCGATGGATCGCTCAAGCTTCCTGTCTCGGGCGTGACATCCCGCATATCTAGAGGCAGGGCCACGCGTACGTTGCGGAACAGAATTGCGCCGAGACCATCGCTGGGCATTCCGAGAATCTGTTTGCGCCCAAATGCCCCGGCCCGGTCAAGATGGACCAATTCGGATCGCAGCGCCATCATGAGCGACCCCACCGGCTCGCCGCCGTGGCCGAGTTGAACGTTGTCTCCGTACACTTGCTTGATCAGCGCAGGATTTTGGATCACCTGAAGCGGCGACACGGTTGGAATAAGCAGACCAATCTGCCGACGGACGCGCCGCGTCAACGGCTCCAATATCGGGCCATTTCCGGCATGCCCGTTGAAGATGACGATACGGCGCAATCGGTGGCGCACGAGACAGTCGATCGTGTCGCTTACCACCGCATCGAGTGTTTCGGGGCGAAGCGTAATCGTGCCGGCGTAGTGACGAAAGTATTCGGAGTAACCGAACGGTATTGTGGGGACGACGATGTCACCCGTGGCTTCCGCGGTACGCCGCGCGATGGCATCGATGATCATATAGTCTCCCATCGGTGCATGCGGGCCGTGTTCCTCGATCGAACCAAGCGGCAGAATCGCGGATCTTTGGTCGGCGATGGCAGTTTGCGCGGCCGTCCAGCTGACCTCACCGAGATGCATTGAACCCTCCCAGGGCTTGTGAGCGTACGGAGTTTATGATATTAGAAATATAAGATGAATAATATTATTTATCAAGATATATTATTCTTTTCGCCGTGAAGCATATTTCTGCGGACTAACCGATGCGAATTTGCTATCAAGCGAATCTCCCGGGAGACTGACGCGCATGAATGATCCGCGGACGTTGCTTGAACCGGTATCACCTCGTCGCCTCGGAGACCAAGTGTACGCTCGTCTCATCGAAGCAATTGCCACGAACCAAATCGCAGAGGGAGCGAAAATCCAGGAAGACACCCTGGTGGAGCAGCTCGGCGTCAGTAAGACCCCGATTCGCGAGGCATTGCGACGATTGCAAGCGGAAGGATTCCTGGTCGCCGACGCCCACCGCACCCCGGAAGTGCGGAGACTGCAGCGAGCCGACGTTGTGGAATTCTATGACTTACGCGAGTATCTCGAGCGCCTGGCAGCCCGGCGCGCCGCGGAACGGCATGATGAGGTGTCGATTGACGCGCTGGCAAGTATCCAAACGAGCGCCGAACAGCGATTCGCCGCCGGGGGGGTCCCGATCGAATACTCTGTGGACTACAACCGGCAATTCCACGGGCTGGTGCTTCAGGGTGCCGGTAACGGGCGCCTGCGGAGGATGTACGAATTGATCAGTGTAGACATCCGGCGGCTTGCATACCGAAGTATCCGTGGGGAAGGCCGGCAACGCGTGGCGATCGAACAGCACCGCGCGATCCTCGATGCCATCGATGCCAAAGACGCGGATCTGGCCGAGGATTTGATGACACGCCATATCCGGCGCGGACGCGCGGATGTCCTTGCTCAATTCCAGGAGCGCGGCGACGACTCGAATGCGACGGCGAGCATGTCTGGCACTGTTTGAAAGCGCCGCACCATCGTGACCGGTGCGAGAAGGGGGCGACGATGAGGCGAATGCCGTTTGTTCTTCTGTTAGCGGCGATTGTAAGTCTTCCGCAGACCGGGTTCACTGCGGTGGCGCCGCATCGCGGCGGGACGTTAGTCTACTCACTCGACGGTAGTCCGGATCGGCTCGACCCTAATTTGTCCGGCCTACGGCCCGCACAGATCGTTTTCTTCCAGATTTTCGACCCGTTGGTGGTACGGGACCCGAAGGATAACACGATCAAGCCTTGGCTGGCGGCGTCCTGGTCGGTCTCGCCGGACGGGAAAGTATACACCTTCCACCTGCACCCGGGCGTCAGGTTTCAGGACGGAACACCGCTCGACGCCGCCGCTGTGAAGTTCAACTTCGACCGGACGCACAATCCCGCGCTCGGCACGCGCTGTGGTGGCTGCGCGATGGGTTTCTATGAATCAGCGGATGCCGTAAACGCCTCAACGGTCACCATCCGCCTCAAGGCTCCGTGGGCCCCGTTTCTTGATGCGGCAAGCCTCTTCTATCGGATGGTCTCCCCGGCCGGCGTGCGCAAGGCCGGTGACCAGGACTTTGGCCAACATCCCGTCGGCTCCGGGCCGTTCCGCTTCGTGCAATGGACCCCCAATGATCGCGTCGTCCTCGAGCGAAACCCGGACTACGCGTGGGCCTCACCGCTTTTCAAGCACCAGGGCCCCGCCTACCTCGACCGCGTCGTGTTCCGGATCATTCCCGATCCATCGACCCGGGTCAACGCTCTGGAGACCGGGGAAGTGCAGGTAACGACAGCGGTATCCGCGCAGGACCTTCAGCGACTCGCGCACGACGCGCGGTTCAAGCCTATCATCGGTCTCTCCCCGGGTTCTCCGTATTCGTGGGCAATCAACGTGACGAAGGCTCCGACCGACCAGCTCGCCGTGCGCCAGGCAACGGAATACGGAATCAATCGGGATCTCATTGCACGCGTCGTCTACGGCCCGTTCCAGGCGTACGGAGCGTACCGGCCCGCTTTCACCCTGCTGAGCCCGGTGACCTGGGGCTACGATAAGGAGTCTGGGATCTATCACTACGACCCAGCGAAGGCTCGGGCACTGCTCGACGCGGCAGGATGGAAGCCCGGTCCCGATGGTATCCGACGGAAGGACGGCCAGCCGCTCGTCGTTGTGTTCAACGCCTGGGAGCACGGCATTCCAGAGCTCGTCCAGGCGGAGCTGCGGAGTGTCGGGATGGACGTGAAAGTCGGGATTTACGACGGCCTGACGGTGAACGAAGACCAGCGCAAGGGGGAGTCCAATCTGTCCCCGCTGCCCGGCGCGCGGACCGACCCGGACGTTCTATCGGCGTTCCTTCACTCTCGGAACGTCGGAAATGGGGGGTTCAACTTCTCATTTGTCAAGGACCCGGAGCTCGACAAGCTCTTTGATGCCGGCGCCACTGCAGTGAACCTCGAGAAGCGCAAGCAGATCTACGCGCAGGCGCAGCGGTACGCGATGGAAAAGGCCTACATGCTCCCCATTACGACGCGCGATAATGTTTCGCTGGAGTCAGCCAAGGTCCAGGGACTCGGCTTCGACGCCACCGGATTCTTCCCATGGCTGTACGATACGTCGCTCGAGCCGTAGCGGCCCGGGGGCGCTAGAGGGAGCCTGCCGGTCGTGGGGTCGTTCATCGTATACCGACTTGGGCACAGTGCCGTGGTGGCGTGTGGGGTGCTCGTGCTCGTGTCACTGATGATCCACATGGTCCCTGGCGACCCCGCCCAGCTCATGGTTGGAGACGCCCCGGTTTCCGCGGCGCAATTGCAGGCGATTCGCCACAGCCTTGGGCTCGACCGCCCGTTGGTCGTGCAACTCGCCGGGGACGCTGGGCGGTTCGTCCGCGGCAACTTGGGTCGATCGTTACGATCCGGCCGTCCGGTCAGCGACTATTTGCGCCGAGCGTTACCATCGACCATCTCGCTCGCGATTGCCGCCATGCTGTTTGGCGTGCTCGTAGGCGCGCCGGCGGGAGTTATTGCCGCCGTTTATCGCGGCGGGTGGGCAGACGCGTTCGCAACCGCATTCGCCGTCTTCGGCATCTCACTGCCGTCGTTTTGGACGGGGATTCTCTTCATCGTATTGTTCGCCGTGCACCTTGGATGGTTTCCCGCAACTGGCCAGGGGAGTCTGCGCGCATTGGTGCTGCCGGCCCTCACGCTCGGCTGGTTCCCGGCTGGAGCCATCGCGCGTCTTTTGCGAAGCGCCATGCTTGAGGTCCTGCACAAGGAGTACGTGGGTGTGGCGCGTGCGAAGGGCCTGCGTGAGAGCGTCGTGGTACTGCGCCATGCGTTGCGCAATGCCCTCCTACCGGCCGTGACGCTCGCGACCGTTCAGTTTGGCGCTCTGCTGAGCGGCGCCATCATCACCGAAACAGTGTTTGCGCGCGATGGGTTGGGGCGGTTGATCGTCGATGGGATCTTGCAGCGCGACTTCCCCGTCGTGCAGGGTGTGGTGCTCGTGATCGCTCTCATCTACACGCTGGTGAACCTATCAACAGACCTGCTGTACGCGTGGCTGGATCCACGGATTCACTACGGATGACTTTCATGCCCCCTTTGTCCGCGACGGTGGCGATGCATCCGACACGGGGGGAACGGTGGCCACCCGCGCGGTGGATCCGACGTGCGTATCGCCGTGCCAGTCCGGCCAGCATCGGCGCCGCGGGGTTCCTCGTCGTTGTGGTCCTGGTCGCCATCGCACCGAGCGCACTAACTCGGTCCGATCCCAATCAGATGGATCCGGTGGCGGTGTTGGGCGCCCCAAGCATTGCCCACCCCTTTGGGACCGACGAGTTTGGGCGCGATATTCTGACGAGAGTTGTGTTCGGCGCGCGCACGTCACTCAGCTACGCCCTCCTGGCGACGGCGATCGGTAGCATCCTGGGGACCAGTATCGGCGTCACGGCGGGGTTCTATGGCGGTCGGGTCGATAACGTCGTCATGCGCGGCGTGGACATCCTCTTGGCGTTTCCCGGCATATTGCTGGCGCTGATTGTGGTGACGTTGCTCGGGCCCGGGCTGACGAATGCGATGATCGCGGTCGGCATCGGCCAGGCGCCGGCCTTCAGCCGCGTGGTCCGCGGCGCGACACTCGGAGTGAAGACCAGTCAGTATGTCGAGGCGGCGCAGGGATTGGGCGCTACAGGGGCCCGCGTGATATGGCGGCACGTTGTGCCCAACGTTCGCCATGTCGTGTTTGTCCTGGGATCTCTCGGTTATGGTACCGCGATTCTCATTGGCGCCTCCCTGAGCTTCCTCGGCCTCGGCGCGCAACCCCCGACCCCGGAGTGGGGCAGTATGCTGGAAACTGCCCGCGGCTACTTACAAACCGACTGGTGGATTGGGATCTGGCCAGGGGCCGTGCTAGGAGCGACCCTGCTCAGCATCAACATCGTGGGCGATCTGCTGCGCGACATTCTAGATCCGAGCCTCAGGCTCGAGTAGGAGCGAAACCGTGAACGCGGGAGCCATTGCTTGTCCGGAACCGCTCGCCGCGGAGACCGGGGAGCGAATGTTTGCTCGAGGCGGGACGGCCGCGGACGCCGCCGTTGCCGCGGCGCTTGTGCAGGGCGTGACCAACCCGCTGGGCTGCGGCCTGGCCGGAATGGCGCACATAATGATGACCAAGCGTGGATGGCCGGCGCCGCGCTTTTTCAACGCGTCGGTCGCTGTCGGTTCGCGCGCAGCGCCCGGCTGTTTCGAGGAGGCCTTCATGGGCCGCAGCGAGCGTGCGGGGCGCTACCTGGTCGAGGGCGACCGCAACCAGCTAGGCTACATGTCGATCATGACGCCCGGGTTCGTGCGCGGCATGGAGACGGCCTTGCACCATGGGGATGCGCGACTTGGCTGGTCGACGTTAGTGGAGCCTGCTGCAAGAATCGCTTCGGATGGATTTCCCGTCTACCCATACCTTGAGACGTACTACACATTCGAGGGTTTGGACCGACCGGGCTACCCCGACGTGTTTCGAAAGTTGAGCACGGATGCGGCCGCACGAGAGCGATACCTCCCCGGCGGGCGCGTCATGCGTGTGGGGGAGCGCCTGCGTCAACCCGAGTACGGCCGAACGCTCGAGCGGCTGGCGCGGGGCGGGCCGGACGAATTTTACCAAGGCGAAGTGGCAGCCAGCATGGCCGCGGACTTCGCGGCGCACGAAGCGTTTGTGACGCGGGAGGATCTCGCGACCTACGACGTGCAGACCGTTGACCCGGTGCAAGGGAACTTCCGCGATCTCACGCTGTACTCCAGCCCTCCGCCCGGCCATGGCGTCGTTCTCCTAACGATGATGAACTTGATTGAGGCGGTCGACCTTGCCGGATTGGCCTGGAACGGACCGGACTACGTTGAGGCGGTGGCCTGGGCGACACGGACCGCGTTTGGCGATTGCATGCCGTACCTTTCAGATCCCGCGTTTGTGACCGTTCCGGTGCAGTGGCTCGCTTCAAAGCATCGAGTCAGGGCCGCCCGACAGGAGTTCGCGTTTGAAACCGGGCACGCCGGTCCTACTCCAACGGACGGGCATACCACACATGTTTCGGTCTGCGACGACAGTGGCGATATCGTGAGCATCACGCACTCCATCGGCTCGATCGCGGGGGCCGGGGTAATGACCCCTGGGCTCGGCTTCCTCTACAACAATTTTCTTGGCCACTTCAACCCGCTCCGTGGTTATCACAATTCGATCGCGCCTCGGAAACGCATGGGTGGCGGCAGCCCAACCATCGTCTACAGGGGCGGCGCGCCGTGGATGGCGATAGGGTCGTCGGGCGGGAGCCGCCTTATTAGCTCGGTCTTCCAGACGCTGCTGAACATCGTCGTGTTCGGCATGTCGCCGCAGGACGCCGTGGCGGCCCCCCGGATTCACAGCGAGTCTGGGCGCAAGATTTACGTCGAGCCGGCGCTTTCCGGGGCGGTCGCGGACGCCCTTCGCCGTCGCGGCTACGAGATCGAAGTGACCGGCTACATGGGATGTAACCAAGCAGTCACCGTGACCTCCGCAGGAGTGGCGGCGGCATCAGATCCGCGGGGAGGCAAGGGCATCGGCTTATGGCGTCGAGAACACAAGCAGCACGAGGAGGCGTGATGGACGCCAATCGGTTGCGAGACCGCTTGGAGCGAGACCAGGTCGCGTACGGCATCGTCATGGGGTGGGATGATCCCGATCTTGTGGAGGCGGCGGGCGCTTGCGGATTCGATTTCGTTTTTGTCGATGCTGAGCATGGCGCCCTCGGGATTCGGGAGTGCGTTGGCTTGGTGCGCGCGGCGGCGTGCGAGGGAATGGCCACGTGGATCCGTGTGCCGTACGCTGATACGCGCGGCGTCTACCGGTATCTCGATACCGGCGCGACGGGCCTGATCTTCCCGCACATTCGGACGTCCGCTGATGCGCGCAACGCCATCGCGGCGTGCTTGTTCCCACCCGAGGGGGCACGAGGGGCGTTGAGTTCAAGTCGGGCGGCACGATATGGAACCGCGGGAACCCCTCTCGACTACTATCGGACCGCCAACACGAGAGTCTGGGCGCTTCCGATGATCGAGGATACCGAAGCAGTGGAGAACCTGACGGACATCCTCGCGGTGCCCGGCGTCCGCGCGGTCTTCATCGGCCCGGGGGATCTGGCTCTGTCGCAATTGGGCAAGGATGATGCGTCACTCCCTTCGGTCGATCACCTCGTGCGCCGGGCGATTGCAGAAAGCGCGGGGGCGGGCAAGGTCGTCGCGACGGTGGCTGGGACGCCCGCGGCGGCGACGGCTCTTGTGGCACAGGGCGTTCGCGCCATCGCCGTCGGAGCGACGGGATTGTTCACGGGGGCCGGTCGCGCGTTTCTCCAAGCCGCGCCTAGAGCAGGCGCACGTGTCGAATAAGGGAATCGGTTGCTCGAAGCCGCGACTGCACGCGAGGAGATGTCCCCGGGATGCCGCCCGATAGCGCCATTTGCCTTTCCGCGATGGCGCAAGATCGTGTCCTCAAGGGAGTGACCATGCTGGGGAAACGGTATTGACATTCCAGTAAATTCTGTTTACCCTGGACGTGGTAAACTAAATTTACTAGAAGGAGGTACCTCATGGCGCAGCAGAATGTCGATCTCCACGTCAATCCTTCCGACGAGACCGTCCGTCTCGGGCCGCTCACCGTGCGTTTCCTCATCATCGGTGAGAACTCGAACGGCAGCGTGACGGCGTTTGAGCTCACCGTCCCGCTTGGGGAGCGTCTGACGGCTCCGGCGCATAGCCACGATCATTATGAAGAGACGATCTATGGCATCAACGGCGTGCTAACTTGGACTGTCGACGGGGTACCCATCGAGGTCGGGCCCGGGCAGACGCTATGCATTCCACGCGGTGCCGTCCACCGGTTCGATAACCACGGGAACCGGGACGTGAAAGCGCTCTGTATCGTCTCGCCGGCGGCGATCGGTCCGCAGTATTTCCGCGAGACTGCCGATGTGCTGAAAACGGCGGGCGGAGGCGCGCCAGACCGCGCCAAAATGGTGGAAATCATGCACCGCCACGGCCTCACGCCGGCTGTTCCTCGGCCGTAACATCGGGGCGCAGATGCGCGCCGATGGACGCTCGCCCGTCTCGAATCGCCTGCCTCGCGGCCGCGCGCTCGAGGTTCGGCGGCCGGCCCGACTGCCGGGATCGCCGGTTCGGACCCGGGATATGCTCATCGGTGCATTGCTGCGCGTCCCGGCTCAGGCGGTCCAGCGGCGCATTATCAAGGGACTGAACGCGGCCGGTTTTGAGGACCTGCGCGTGCCGCATATGGCGGTGCTGCAATATCCGGGCCCGGACCGCGTTCGCCCGGGGGCTCTCGCGGAGCGCGCGGGCGTGAGCAAGCAGGCCATGAACCAGCTGCTGCGGAGTCTTGAAAGCCTGGGCTATATTGTCCGGTCCGACGTGCCCGACGAGGGCCGCGGGCGCGTGATCCGTTTGACCAAGCGTGGGCGCGCCGCATACGCAAAAATCTACGACATGTTGAGCGTCATTGAGCGCGAATGGAGTGCGGAACTCGGGAGCCGGCGTTTCGCCCAACTGAAGGAAATACTATTCCGCGTCTGGGAGAGCCCGTTGGCCCGTTAGCGAGCCGACGGGCTCCCGGGACGTTCAGCGGAGGGCCGCTAACCGCCTTCCAAACTCATCGTCGTCGATCTCGCCACGGGCATACCGCTCGCGCAGGAGACCCATGGCATTGTCTGGACGACGCCATCTGGGGATGACGCGTATGAGCTTCCAGGCGAGCGCGATCAAGCTGACCAGCAGGCCGAGGTAGAGCAAAAACCCGAGGCCCGCAATCCAGACACCTGCACCCGGAGGGGGCGCGAGCACCGGTCCAGGACCGAAGGCCTCGGGTCCACGGATGATGAAACGCCCGCCGCACATCGGCGCCGCGCACGGTGGAGGTGCGAACGGACCGGGGGTGTCGGTCCGCGGGGACGGCGGTGCGGCCGGACTTGCGGCGATGACGCCGTTTGGTACCGGTGTGGCAGTGACGAACGTCTGCGAGTACCCTGCGGCTCGGAGGGGTTCGGACCCGCTCATTAGGGCCGCCGTGACGCCAATCAGCGTAACGACGATCACGAGACCAAGGGTCGCGTATCCTCTCACTATCGACATGACGGCCTCCCGAGATGTCCTGACTCTCGCAACCGATCGATCCGCGGCGAACATGATATCGGCCGGCACCCCGGCCAGGAAGCGAGTAAAGACCCGGAGCGCGGTCCGCACCTGGGTGCGCCCGTTGATCTGATCGTCGTAGACGTGGTCAATGAGATGCGCGGCGCGTTCGGTTCGATGGCGATCGCGGATCGTCTCCGGGGCCGGCGCGGTAACGACCCAGACCCAGAACTCTTCCAGCCGCACGGCCAGCAAGAGCGCGACGGCCCCGGCGCGTGCCACCGTCGGCGTAAGGAATCGCATGATCACGATGGCGCCGGCCGGTGAACGAGACGGATCACGCTTCCACGTGCCGATGCCGACGCGAGCGCCCGCTCTCCCGCCGCCGTGATCTCGTAGAGGCGGCGCCGAGGCCCTCGATCACGATCCGTTGCTCTTGACCCCTCCCACCGGCTTTTGACGTATCCGCGCTCTTCGAGGCGTCCCAGCGCCTTGTAGAGCGTGCCGTGACCAATCAACGAACGAGGTTTGCCCGCTTCCTCCATGGTCTTGCCGATCAGAAACCCGTGGAACTCGCGGACGCCACGCCGGCGCAGGAGTAGGGCGGCCGTCAACAAGTCGATCTCCGTCTGAATGAGCTCGTCTTTGCGGCGGTTCACGCCAGGATAATAGGCATATATGGTTCGATTGTCAAGATGTGTCGGACGGCTTATGGCCGTGGCGCCGGGACGTGAGTCCCCGCGGTGGCCGCACGTCACGCAGCTACGCCGCCCACACCCGCGGTCGCCACTTGACACGGGCCAGGTCGTTCTCTATCGTGGCGTGAGAATATTGAGAATCTCAATATTGATTCTGGCCGATTATGGAACGACATCCCGGCACATCCGGGTGGAGGCGCGCTGCATGCGAAATGGGACGGCGGTGCTGCTGTTCGTGCTCATGCTCAGCCTGTTTGCTGCCGACGTGTCGGTCGGATGCGGGCAACATGCCTACGTCTATGGCCGGGTGACTGGGAAATACGTCCGTGGGGCCGATGCCGGTGATTACTTGATCGACGTCGACGGCACGCCCTACGAGGTTCCGTTGACGTTTTACAATGAAGTGAGCGTGGGCCAAACCGTGCGCTTCAACGGACAGGTGTGGTCGACCGTCCCCCAATCCTCGACGCCGCCCGCCCCGGCGAGCCATCAGTGAGGCCGCGATACGCGCGGGGGGCGACGCCGAATTCTCTCCCAAATGCATGGTTGAAATTGGAGACGTCCGAAGATCCGTAATCGTCGGCCCGTCGAGCAATTCCTGCGCGCCTCGCGGACCGGCGACCTGGAGGGGTTGACGGTGTTGCTCGCCGATGATGTCACGATGTGGGCCGACGGCGGCGGGAAGGTGCCCGGAGCGGCGCTCCGGCCGGTGCAGGGACGCCTCAACGTGGCGCGGTTCCTGATCGGCAATCCGGACAAACTGCGGGCTGTTTAGGTATCATGGACGTGTCGCGGAGGGATGGACTTCATGGTGACGCTGAGCGCCGAACAAGAACGGCGGGCGAAGCGCCTGCACGAGGAAAGCATCGTCATCGATACGCTATCCGGCGGCCCGACGATCTTCCCGCAGCGGATACGCGAGCAGGTCCGTGCGATGCTGGCGGCCGGGAGGACGGCGATCGACGTGCTGGCCGAGATCGATGGCTCGCTCGTCCGCGAGATCGCGACGGACGGCGCCGCCCGGGAGCAGTATCTCGACGCCTGGATTGCCGCCGGGGTCACCTGCGTGTCGGCGACGCAGGGCGGCTTCGGCTCGCCGCCGTTCGGCTACGAGGCCGAACTGCACGCGATCGCCCACACGACGCGCCTGATCGACGCCCTGCCGGAGCACCTGGTGAAGGCGACCCACGCCGATGACGTCCGGCGCGCCAAACGCGAGGGCCGGCGTGCCGTTGTGCTCAACTTTCAGAACACCACGCACTTCGGGCTCGACGGGCGTCAACTGGACTTCTTTTACGACCTGGGGATCCGTATCATTCAGCTCACCTACAACAACAGGAACTACGTGGGGGATGGATGCACGGAGCGCACAGACGCCGGTTTGAGCCATTTCGGCGTCCAATTGGTGCGTACGCTCAACGAGTTGGGGGTGCTGATCGATTTATCGCACTGCGGCGCTCAGACGGCCTGGGACGCCGTCCGCGCGTCCAAGAAGCCGGTTGCCTGCACCCATACGTTTTGCGCCGCGCTGTCGAAGCACGACCGGGCCAAGGCCGACGACTTGCTGCGGGCCGTGGCCGGCGCCGGGGGCTACGTCGGCATCCTGGTCGTCCCGTTCTTTATCTCCGACCGGCCCGAGGTGAGCCTCGAGGTCGCGATGACCCACCTCGAGCGTGCCGCGGAAATCTGCGGGATCGATCACGTTGGGATCGGCACCGACTGGGGCGCGGTCTTTCCCCGCGAGCTGGCGGACCGGATGAACGAGGAGATGAACGCCATCGGCTTCCGCCCGGAACACCGCGTCGACTGGAACCAGCACCTGACGGACTTCCGCAGCTGGGAGGACTGGCCGAACATCACACGCCGGTTGGTGCAGCGCGGATTCTCGGACGGCGACGTGGCGAAGATCCTGGGCCTGAATTTCCTGCGCGTGTTCGAAGCCGCAGTAGGCTAACCGGGAAGCGCTGCGGCGCTGGCTCGAGGCGCCGGTCAAACCCCGACCGGCTGCACGTTAGGCTTGCCGGTCGCCGGGGAAACATGCTTCGCCGGGGGCCAGGCGGTGGCGCCATGATGATCGCGGGGTTTGTGCAGCTCATCACGCTTGTGGCGGTCGCGGTGGCGAAAGCCGTACTCGCGATCGTGGGCCTGTTGGCGGCCGCGGCCGCCGCGATCGGCGTGGCGGCCGCGTTGGTCGCGTCGCGCCTCGCCGGCTCGGCCCTGCGGCACGCGGCGCGCCCGCATCCTGCGCCGGGCGCCGGGCGATCCGGACACTCCGGCCGCTATGACGCCTCCGGCCCTAGCGGATTTCCCTCGGGCTCGTCGGGAGCGGAGTGTGTCCCTTGACGGTCTGCCAGAGGATCCGGCTCAGCACTCCGGGACCCACCTCGTCCGCCTCGTCGAAATCGAGGCGCGCCGACTCCGCCGCGCCCGGCGACGCGGGGGTATTCATGACGGTCAGGGACTGCCGGGGCACGATCGCCGTGTACGGATCCAATCGCGCGTCGCTCGTGAAGGCGCCGAGGAGCGGCTGCGCGGCGGCATCATACTGCGTGAGCGGCGGGATGCCGAGGATGAGCTCGATCGTGCGCAAGGCGGAGACGGTGCTGTAGAACGTGTGGTCCACCGCGCCCCGCCGGACGTAGGCGCCGGCGAGGAGGGCGACGGTGCGATGGGCATCGACATGGTCCGGGCCGTCCTGGGCGTCGTCTTCCAGCGCCACGATCAGCGTGTCCTGCCAGAAGCGGGAATGGCTGACGGCGTCCACGAGACGCCCGAGCGCGAGGTCGTTGTCCGCCATCATGGCCTGCGGCGTCGGATAGCCGGGGCGGGTGCCCGCGGTGTGGTCCTGAGGCAGCCGGAGGATCATGAGCTGCGGCATCTCCCCGGACTGCTCAAATGTCCTGAACTCGCGCAGCCACTCGTCGACCCGGGTCTGGTCCGTTACCTTGAGGTCCCAGCCGTGATAGGCGGGGTCGACGTGCCGCTCCATCGAGGCCATTGTGCCCCGCGAGGGAGTCATGCCCAACTCGGTGAACTCGCCGTAGATCCGGTACGATACCTTGGCCCGCGCCGCCGCATCCCAGAGAAACCCGCTGCGCGGGTACGCGGCCGGCTGTCCGCCCTCGAAGTCGTAGGCGCGGCCCCGGTCGGAGTAGTTGGCCGGCCAGTTCTTCTGCACGTAGTCGTTGGCCATCGCCGCCATCGACCAGTTGTGGCCGTCCGCGCTGACCTCGGCATTCGCGTAGAAGTTGTCGAGCAGGACGAACTGCTGCGCCAGCGTGTGATGATTGGGCGCGACGGCCGGCCCGAACAAGACGAGCGACGGGTCGCCGTTTCCCTGCCGCAGGTCGCCCAGCACCTGGTCGTACGTGCGATTCTCCTTGACGATGTAAATGATGTGCTTGATCAGCGACGGGCCCCCGACCCGCCGGGGCACGACGCGGGGCGGTATCGCGGCGGCGGAGCGTATCAGCCTACCGGCGCCCTCGTCGAAGCCGTTGTTCTGGACGACACGGGCCGACAACGCCGCGAGTTGCCGGGCGTCCGGGACATCCACGATCGACACGGTGCCGACGATCATGCTGCCGATATATTGCTCGTTGTCCGTCTCGGCTCGCGTGGGGTTCGGGCCATGAGGGTTCGCCCCGGCGCCGAGCCCCTTGGCGTTCGTGATGAACAGTACGCGTCCGTCGCGCGACATGGTCACGGTCGTCGGGTACCAGGCGGTCGGGATCAACCCCGCGACCACGGGCCGGGGACCGGAGAGGTCCACCACCGCAACGTCGTTGTTGCCGGCGTTCGCGACATACAGCGTCCGCCCATCGCTGCTCACGGCGAGGCCGTCCGGGATGCTGCCCTCCGGCGCACCACGATACGGCGCGAGCGATACCGTCGCCACCACGCGATCCGTCCCGGTATCCACCACCGACACGCTGTCGCCGTCGGTATTGGCGACGTAGAGTCTCCCGCCAGATGGGTCCAGCGCGAGCGCCGCGGGGTGAAGCCCCACGGTCACCGTGCCGAGCGGTGCGAGTCCATCGGCCCGCAGGACCGTCACGGTGTCGGCGCCCCAGTTGCTCACGTAGATCTTGCCGCGGTGCGTGGCGGCGGCCACGGCGTACGGGAGGGGTCCGGTATCAGCCACACCTGAGGGTTGCCCCGTCGCCGCGTCGACGGCGACGAGCCGGTTGGCCAGATTTTCCGCGACGTAGAGGCTCCGGCCGTCCGCCGACACTGCCAGGCCGGCCGGGTAGACGTGTGCCGCGCGCTCTCCCAAGGTGATCGGCGATCCTTCCCGCAGGCGCCCGTCCTGGAAGTCGTACGTGCGCACCAGATTGTTGCCGCCGGCCGAGGCATACAAGCGGCGCCCGTCCGGCGCCCACGCCACGCCGACGTACAGCGCGTCCGGCTTGTGATACGGGATCGACTGGACGACGAGCCTCGCCGAGGTGTCGAGCAGCGCCAGCGACTGCACGCCGTCCCCGTCGTCGCTCACGGCAAGATAGCGTCCGTCGGGACTCAACGCCGCGCCGAACGGCCGGTCCCCGACGGCGACCTGCACGCCGGCCGGCGTCAACGTCCAGTTGTTCGCCGTCACGCCATCGGAGCCGTCCGGTCCGGCCACGCGTTCTCCTCCGAGGCCGAGGCCGACGCAGGCCGCGACGACCATGCCCACCGCCGCATACGCGATCCGCCGCACAGCAGGTCTCCTTAACCCCGTAGCTCGCGCAGGCGCCGCTCCAGAAACCGCCGTTCGGGTTCCTGCTCCGTCAGGGCGAGGGCGCGCTCGTAGGAGGCGCGGGCGGCGTCGACCTGCCCCAACCGGCGATGCAGGTCGGCCCGTGCGGCGTGCGCCAGGTGGTATTCGGCGAGATCCCCCCGCTCGAGGAGGGCATCGATGAGACCGAGGCCGGCCCTCGGGCCGTCGCGCATCGCGACCGCCACCGCGCGGTTCAACTCGACGACGGGCGACGGATCCGTGCGCAGCAGCGCGTCGTACAGCGCGACGATGCGGTTCCAGTCCGTGGCGCCGGCTGTGGGTGCCGTGGCGTGAACGGCCGCAATCGCCGCTTGGATCGTGTAGGGGCCGGCCCGCGGCGAGGAGACCGCCCGGGTCACGAGTTCCAGCCCTTCCCGGATCTGCTCGCGGTTCCATCGCGAACGATTCTGCTCTTCGAGCAGGATCAATTCCCCCGCGGCCGACGCTCTCGCGGCCCGGCGTGACTCGTGCAGCAGCATCAACGCGAGCAATCCTGCGACCTCCGGCTCCGGCAGCAAATCGAGGAGGAACCGGCCAAGCCTGATGGCCTCGCCGGAGAGATCGGGCCTCGTGAGCGCGGCGCCGGAGGACGCCGAGTAGCCCTCATTGAACACGAGGTAGACTACGCGGAGCACGCTATCCAGCCGATCGGGCAGGTCCGCTCGAGACGGCACGCGATACGGAATGCGGGCGTCGCGGATCTTTCGCTTGGCACGGACGATGCGTTGGGCGAGCGTGGGCGCGGCCGTGAGGAAGGCGTGCGCGATCTGCTCCGTGGTGAGGCCGCACACTTCCCGCAGGGTCAGCGCCACCTGCGCGTCCTGCGGTAGGGCCGGATGGCAGCAGGTGAAGATGAGCCTGAGCCGGTCGTCCTCGAGCTCCTCGTCCCGCCATTCGGCCGTGCCGGTGTCCAGTTCCTTCGCAAGCTCGGCAAGCGACGCGTCGAATCGCGCACGGCGCCGCATGGCGTCGATGGCCTTGAAGCGGCCGGTGGAGACGAGCCACGCCTTCGGGTTGGCGGGCACACCGTCCCTCGGCCACTGTGCCACGGCCGCCGCAAAGGCATCGTGCAGCGCCTCCTCGGCGAGGTCGAAGTCCCCGAGAACGCGGATGAGCGTGGCGAGGACCCGGCGCGACTCCGACCGGTAGATCGCCTCCACCGCCTGAGCTACATGGGCTGCATCCTGGCTCATATCGCGGGCTCCCGGCGTACGTGTCGCGTGCCTTCCCTGCCGGCCGGCTCCCAGCATATCGAAAAAGAGGTGCGGGCCGCCAGCGGGCTGTCGATTGCGAACCGACCCGTTCGACTACGTTGCGGAACGCACACTCAGCATGGGCAGGGGCGCCGGCGTGCCCGAGCCGGCCCCGCACCACGCGTGGGAGGTATGTGATCGTGCGCCCCGCGGGAATCCGCGGCCGACTGGATGCCGGCGGGGAGTCCATACGCCGAGATGGAGGGGTACGATGCGGTTCATGATGTTGATGATTCCGAAGGGGTATGAGAAGGCGGCGGCGGGCGCCATGCCGGACGCCAAGGCCGTCGAGGCGATGATGGAATACAATAGAGCCCTACAGCAAGCCGGCGTCCTGCTCGCCCTCGATGGCCTTCACCCGCCGTCGATGGGCGTGCGCGTCTCGGTGTCGAAGGGCAAGCGTACCGTGACCGACGGGCCGTTTGTGGAAACCAAGGAGACGCTCGGCGGGTACTGGATGATCCAGGTGGGGTCGAAACAGGAGGCGGTCGACTGGGCGCTCAGGTGCCCGGCATCGGATCGCGACGAATACGTGATCGAGCTACGCCAGGTGCAGGAACTGTCCGACTTCCCGCCGGACGTTCAGCGTGCGGCGGCGACGCTGCCCGGCCTGCAGCGGCCGTCCGCGGCGCACGGGAAGGAGGGCGGGCGATGAAATACATGCTGCTCGTGTACGGCGCCGAGGATGCCTCGGACGAAGCCGAAAAGGAGCAATGCTACCGGGAATCCGCGCAGATCGCGCACCAGATCAAGGCGACCGGGCAGTATCTCGACGCCTCTCCCCTGCAGCCCGTGTCCACGGCGACGAGCGTGCGGGTGCGGCAGGGCAAGCGCCTCGTCACCGACGGCCCGTTCGCGGAGACGCGCGAGCAACTTGGAGGATACTTCCTGGTCGATGTCCCAGACCTCGACGAGGCGATCGAGATCGCGGGCCGGCTCCCTGGGGCGCGGCTTGGAACCGTCGAGATCCGGCCGATCCTGGAGATCCCGGGCCTGCCCGCCCAGTGACGCGGGTGCGCGGCCAGGCGGCGGCACACCACCGGCCGCGCACCTATCCCCTGCCGAGATCGAGTTGACGAGGCGTCCGTACGGCCGGGGCCGCGTCGGCGTCGTTCGCGATGTGCCGGGGCGGCGCGCCCACGCGATCGCCGACCATCCGGCGGCGGGTTTCCACGATGCGGCGTGCGACGCGGTCGACTGCGTCGAGAATGAGCATCGCGGTGTGTGATCGTTCCCGGTAGTCCGCCGGGCCAAAGGCGTCGATGCGTTGCTGGGCCTGCAGGGTCCGAACCTGTTCGAACTCTTTGCCCGCGCCTTGGCCGTACACCGCGTATGCCTGGCCACCGTACTGCTTGACGATGGAAAACACGGGGATGTCGCTCGGTCCATCGGCCACGTAGATCATGCTCTCGATGGGGACCCGGCGGTCCTGCGGCTCGATCTTCGCGTTCACGTCGATCGTCGGTTCTTTGTTCGTTCCCTTGTTGATCTCAAAGATCGCCCGGGTCTTCGTTGTGTTGTCGATGACGTACCCCAGCTCGACGATCTCGGAGGCGGTCGGGTGGGTCTGCAGCAGAAGCTGTTGCCGTCCGGCGTCCAGATAGTCCGGGGGTGCCACCGTCTCTACGAACTCGCATCCCCACACCCCGTCGGCGTACGGCGCGATCTTGCTGCCGAGGATCATCTGCCGGAGCCCGACGCTGACGATGTAGTGCTCCACGCGGATCTCGGCCTGCCGGTATTCCGGCTGCTGAGCCACGTGCTCCTTGACCGCGGCGAAGAACTCGGGCAGTCCTGGGTAGAATTCGAGCGCCGCGCCGAGGTCCCGCAGCAACGTGTTGTTGAGCCCCTTGAAGCGGCCGCTTCGCACATACGTGAGGATGTGATTGAGGTAGAGCGTATCGCGGGAGACAAGCTCCAGGCCGCGCTTCTTGTAGAACTCCGGTAGCCCCGCGACCTCCCTCCAGAATTTCTCCTCATTGACACCGTAGTGGCGGAACAGCGGGGTCTGCATGTACCCCGGGATCAAGGTCTTGTCGAAATCCCAGATGACGGCGACGATCGTCTGTCTGAACAGATTTTGGGACATGGGCAGCGCCTCCACCGCGCGGGCACCGCGCACGACTTCGAATGCCCAAATCTCCGCCGGTTTCGGACATTCGTCGCGCCAGACCAAAGTACGGGCGATCCGCTCCATTTTCATTGTAAGCCGCCGCGGGGCCGCGGAGCCGCCCAGGGTCACCGGGCCCGGCGAGTGGACGGCGCGGCGCCTCGCGGAATGCCCCGGCGGTGAGGGTGATATTGGTGGCGGTGATATTATTTAAGGAAGATCGGGTGATGCCGGGCGATAGGCGGGTGTATTGACCGTGCGGGTCCCGAGGTTGTCTACGCAGCGCGCCCGGACTGTGGCGCTTCTTGCTATCGCGGGCCTAGTGCTCGCGGCGCTGCCCGCCCATGCCCAAAGCCACCCCGTCGTGCCCGGCCGGTCCATCGGCCTCTTTCACCTCGGAGATTCGGTGGACACGGTGTCGGAGATGCTTGGGCCGCCGCTCCCCCCCGCGCTGCTCCCGCAAGCGATGCTGAGCTATCACTGGCCCCTCCGTCATTTGGGCGCGCTGGTCGATGTCGTGACCCGGAAGATCGTGGCGCTCTCCGGCTCCGATGACGCCGGATACCGTACGGCCGCCGGGCTAGGAGTGGGGAGCAGCCCGAATGCGATTCGCGCGGCGTACGGCTACGCGGAAACCGTCGACTATGGTGACGGCGCCATCGTGCTCGTCTACGACCGGACAGGCGTCGCGTTCTTGATTGACCGCTCAGCGGGTAAGGGAGACCGTGTATCGACAGTGTTCGTTTTTGCCGGGGGCAAGTATCGGGACGTCTTCCCGGTGACGGCGCTCGCCGGGCACCGCTGACGCGCCGGCCCCGCGGCATCAACGTACCTCCCCTTGCCGAAGTAATGCGATGATGAACTAGGTTTCCGCTCGCAGGACACGCGGGCGGTACCGGCGAGGCGCCGTGTTCACAGCCCGGCTATTGCAGCGGTGGCCGGCGATTTGACCAGGGATGTTGGGCCTCGAAACAGGCCGCCGCCACAAGCGCACGTGCGTCCTGTCGCCACCCCGCGACGATCTGCAGCCCCACCGGTAGGCCGCTCGCCGTCCAGCCGCACGGCACGGAGATCGCCGGAAACGCGCTCAGGTTGAAGGCAAACGTCGGAATGAGCATGTCGAGGTGTTGCCGGATCGAGCGGCCGGCGATCTCCGCCGGGATCGGAGCCTGGAGTGGCGTGGCAGCGGTCGCCGTTGTCGGGAGCAGCAAGAGGTCGTACCGCTCGAAGAAGCGCAGCAGGCGATGATGGTACGCCGTGCGTGCGACCTCTGCCTGACCGATCTGCTCGGGCGTGAGATTCCGGCTCAGGTCGAGGCGCTGGACGAGGATCGGATCCATCTGGTCACGCCACTGCGCGAGGTGACGGCCAACCGTGGCCACGCGCACCGCGACGTTGAGCGCCAGAAACGGCTCCATGATGTTCCCCACGTCCGGTGCGGCTGTTTCGACCGTGCAGCCGAGCTCGGTGAACGCCTGGGCCGCGGCGGCGGACGCGGACGCGATCTCGCTGTCGACCGCCGCCGCACCGCCGAGATCCGGCGTCCACGCGACGCGCCACCCGCGAACACTCGGTGCGTCGGCGAGGGCGGTCCAGCGCTCGCCCGTGTGCGGCAGGCTCAGCGGGTCGCGATCGTCCGGCCCAGCCATGACCGAAAACATGAGCGCCGCGTCCCCGACCGTGCGCGTGATCGGGCCGTTCGACGACATCGCGTTCCACCCGGCCACGTTGGGGTATCGTGGAATCCGGCCCTGCGTCGGCTTGAAGCCCACGGCGCCGCACCACGCTGCCGGATGGCGAATCGACCCGGCGAGATCGCTGCCCTCGGCGAGCGGGGCCAACCCGCATGCCACCGCTGCCGCGGCACCCCCGCTGGACCCTCCGGCCGACCGATCCAGCGCCCACGGGTTCCGGGTCGCGCCGAACACGCGGTTGTCCGTAAACGGCTTGCACCCGAACTCGGGCGTGTTGGTCTTGCCGACGAGGATCGCGCCCGCGGCATATAGGCGCCGGACAAGGAGCGCGTCCTCGTCCGGTACGTTGTGCTCGAAGATCTTGGAGCCCATGGTCGTCCGGATGCCGCGGGTTGCGGTGAGATCCTTGAGCGAGTACGGCACGCCGTGAAGCGGACCGACCGTGTCCCCGCGGATGACCGCGGCCTCGGCCGCCGCAGCCGCCGCGCGCGCCTGATCCGCGGTGACGGTGACGTAGGCGTTGACGGTCGGATTGACCCGGTCGATCCGCTCCAGCACCGCGTCGACCACCTCGACCGGCGACACGGCCTTGGTCCGAATCATCCGCGCGAGCTCCTGCGCGGACGTCCAGCACAGATCACCCTTGTTCATCGTATCCCTCCCACGCGTGCAACGTTTGCCGGACAGACGATCGAGTCAGCGGGATGCGGCGGCCACCGCCGGATCAGTGGCGGGCGCCGTCATCCCGCGGCGTTCCCGCTCAACGGACTCGCGAGCGCCTCGTCGAGCGTGTGAAATATGTCCAACACCGCGCCCAGCTTGGTGACGGCGAGGATCGCGCGCAGCGGAGACGTTTTGGGGATCACCAGGAGGAGGTCCCGCCGGCGCGTTTTGAGCCGCTGCCCGGCTTGGAACAAGGCGTGCACGCCCCGGCTGTCGATGTACGTGGTTCCCTCGAGGTTGACGATGACGACGTGCTCACTCTGGGCGGCGGCCTGTTCCAGCGCCGCCAGAAAGCGCCCGAGGTTGTCCAGGTCGATGTCGCCGGCCGCGTCGACCACGGGAACGCCGTCTACCGGCCGGACCTCGAACCGGCCGTCTCGCGTCCCCGCGTCGGTCGGGTGCGCCGGCAGTGCGCCGGCGGACACCTGGTGCGGCTGCGGCGGCCGCGGCGAGACCGCCCGAGGCGCACCGATGGCCTCGGCCTGCGGGTGCTCGAGCGGAACGGTGAACCGGATGATGGTGCCCGTAGAGCCCGCGATCAATTCCAGGTGTTCCGCGAGCCCGCCGATCAGCGCGAGGCCGCGCCCGCCTGTTCCCTGCGGGCGGGCGGGCCGCCACTGCCCGCGGTCCTCCACCTCGACCCGAAGCGACGCGCCGTCACGGCGCGCCCGCACGTAAACCTTTCCAGGCGCGACCCCGTACGCGTGCTCGATGACGTTGTTGACCGCTTCGCCCACGGCGACGCTGAGCGTGAAAGACCGGTCCTCGCTCAGGGCGAGCCCGGCTGCCAGCTTTCGGATCGCTTGGCGGACGAGCCGCAGGCTGGAGGGCTGCGCGGGCAGGGCGAGGTCGAGCTCGGCCACCGCAGCGGCGTCGACCGCCGCCGAGACGATGGCGATGTCATCCGGCGCGGAGCCGTCGCCGAGGATTTGGGCCAGGATGCTGTGGGCGGGATCCTCGGCCCCGGCCTCGTGCGCGTGCGCGACGGCGGCGAGCAGCCGCTCGCGGCCGGCCGTGGGATTGCGCGTCAATTCGGTGATGCCGTCCGTATACAGCACGAGGAGCGTGCTCGGGGCGAGCTGCACGGTTCGCGACGGAAAGACGCGGTCGCCCGCGTAGCCGAGCGGGAGGCCGCCGCCCTCGAGCATCCGCACCGATCCGTCCGCGTCCGCGACGACGGGCGACGGATGGCCCGCCGTGGCGTACTCCAGCGTGAGCGCGATGGGGTCGAACCGTGCGAAGATCGCAGTTGCCATCGCCTCGAATTCGTAGGTGAGGTTGAGCACGCGATCCGCCCGCGCGAGCACCCGTGCGGGCTCCGCGTCGTCCAATGCCGCGGCGCGAATCGACTGTCGCACCTGCCCCATCACCGCGGCGGCCTGGACGCCGTGCCCAACGACGTCCCCGACGGACAGTGCGACTTGTCCATCGGACAGGCGAAACACATCGTACCAGTCACCGCCCACGGACGGCGTCGCGGTCGCGGGGACATACGCGGCGTGCACGCGGATGCCGGGCACCTGGGGGAGCCCGGCCGGAAGGAACGCGCCCTGCAGCATCTCGGCGACCCTGCGTTCGCGCTCGTAGAGCCGGGAGCGTTCCAGCGCCTGCGCGCACTGGTGCGCGAGCGCGACGATGAGGCCGCGCTCCTCCTCGTTGAACTCCTTCGGCCCGTCGAACACGAAGACCAGGGCGCCCGTGGTCCTGGGCCCGACGAGAAGCGGCGCGACGGCCCGGGCTCCGGCCTGGGGCAGAGCTGTGTCGCGGAACCCAGGATACTGCGAGAGCATCGCATCGCGCGACGGCAGGTACCGCGGCTGTCCTGTTCTCGCCGCCTCGGCGGCCAGCGAGGTCCCGGACGTAGGTAGGCGCCGCCAGTGCTCCACGACGTCGGCGGGATAACCGTGGTGCCGCAGCGACTCCAGGGCGGCGCCGTCCTCGGACAGGCGGTACACGGAGGCCGCCGATGCGCCGAGGATCCGGGTGCCCTCGGCGATGATGACGTCCGCCACCTCCCCGGACGTCATCGCCTCCGACAGCGCCTCGCTCACGGCGTACAGCCGCGCCAGGCGGTGCGCGGCTCGTTCCGCCGCCGCGTGCGCGGCCTGCTCCGCCTGCATGCGGTCCGCGAGCGCCTCCGAGACTCTCGCGCGTTCCGATACGATGCTTGCGACCGGAAGCGCCGCGAGCGCGAGAATGCCCATAAAAGCGACGAGGTACAGAAGCGACGCGTTGGGGCCGACGGTGTGAAACGGACCCGTCCCGTGAACCGTGGCCACCGTCGCAATGCCGGCGAGCAGCACGACCACCGTGGACGTTTCCCGGAGGCTGAGACGAAACGCGGCCCAGACCGTGAGCGGCACCGTGAGGTACGAGAACGGGAAGATGCCGCCGAAGACGATCCACGCGACCGCCGCGAGCATCGCGAGGAACAGCGCGCGCTCGCCGATCTCGCGTCCGCTCAACTCCAAGCGCGCCGGCCGGCTCCACAGGATCAGAAGTGGAGCAACGATCATGGCTCCGGCCATGTCGCCGAGCCACCACGTGGCCCAGATCGCCGGGTAGGCGTGCCACGAGGCGTACCCGCCGAGCGCGAGGCTCGTGACGCCGGCGGTCGCGCTCACCGCCGGCGCCACCCCGGCGCCGAACAGCATGAAGGCGAGCGTGGTGCGCGGACTGTCGAACGCGTCGCGTCCGTGGGCGTAGCGGTTGATCAGGTACGCGCCCATGAGCGCCTCGCTCGTGTTCCCCGCGGCGATCCCGAGCGTGGTCCAGAGGTCGCCGGCCGTGGTGATGTTGACGTAGAAGGCGCCGGCAAACGTGATAGGCCATGCCCGGTATCCGAGCAGGAGCACCGACGCCAGCGCGATGCCCGTCGGCGCCCAGACCGGCGTCGCGCTCGGATGCACGGCGGCCAGCCGGAGGCCGAGCTTGCCGGTGACGACGTACGCAGCCGCCACGAGCGCGATCGTGACGCCCTGACGAAGGATGAGGCCGCGCCTGCGGGGGTATGGCACGGTCCGGTACGTCTCCTCGCTGGTGGACTGCGTCGGGATCGCCCGCCTCATTAGACCCGCGCCCCGCTGCTTCCTCCCGCGCGGCCGCAGCGCGAGGGGACGCGTGAAGGGAGTTCGCAAGCGGGACGTGGAACCTGAGGGGCAAAAGGGAGGGACGAGCTGTGACAACGCAACATACGCCACGCCCGGCAACGAGCGCGGCCGGCGCTCGAGTGACGCGGCGAACTCTGCTTGCCGGCGCGCTCGGCACGGGGGGCGCGGCGCTCCTCGGCGCGACGAGGACCCGCACCGCTACCTCGGCGCCGGCGCCTCAGGGCCGGCTCGTGTTCGGGATGTGGCAGAGCCCGGAGTCGCTCGACCCCGGGACGTCGGGCCTCATCTCCAGCGGGTACATCAGCCTCAACCTCTTCGACCCGCTGATCTGGCATCTCCCGGGGATGCGCCAGGGGCAGGAATACTTCCCCGGGCTCGCGCTGCGCTGGGAGGTGTCGGGGGACGCGAAGCGGTACACGTTCCACCTGCGGCGCGACGTCAAGTTCCACGACGGCACGCCGTTTACTGCCGAGGCCGTCAAGGCCACGCTGGAGCACATCGTGAATCCTGAGACCAAGTCGCGATCTGCGATCACGGCGCTGGGCCCATACTCGCACACCGAGGTGACCGGCGACGATGTCGTGACGATCGTCTTCAAGGAGCCGAACGGCGCGTTTCTCAACAACGTGGCGACGTCCGGCCTCTCCCCGATCTCGCCGACGGCGCTCAAGCGATACGGCCACCAAGGCGTGAGCCAGCATCCCGTCGGCACGGGGCCGTTCAAGTTCCAGGAGTGGGTCCTCGGCAATCACGTGACGATCGTCGCCAACCCCGACTACAACTGGGCGCCACCGGTGGCCCACCACCAGGGATCGCCCCATCTCGCCGAGATCACGTTCCGCATCATCCCCGACGCGTCGACGCGATTCAACGCGCTCCGCACCGGCGAGGTGCTCATCGCGGAAAACCTGGCGCCGACCGACGTCCAGGCGTTGCAGCACGCCTCGGGCTACACGGTGTTCGCGGCGCCGGTGACCGGCATGCCGTACTCCATCATGGTGAACGCCAAGCGCCCGCCGACCGATGACCTGCGGGTCCGGCAGGCGCTGCAGTTCGCCACAAACCAAGAGGCGATTATCGAAGCCCTGTACAAGGGCATCTACGAGCCGGCGCACAACATCTTCCTCCCCGGGACGCTGTCCTACGATCCCACCCTCGACAAGATGTACCGATATGATGCCGGCCGGGCCAAGAGCCTCCTGGAGGAAGCCGGATGGAAGATCGGGGCCGGCGGCGTCCGCCAGAAGGACGGCCGGCCGCTCCGCCTCGTGTTCATCAACATCGCCAACTTCGGCTTCGATCAGATCTCGCAGTTGCTCCAGGCGCAGTGGCAGGACGTCGGGATCCAGACGGACATCTCCGCACAGTCCTTCCCGACCGTGGCCGAGACGTACAACCGCGGCGATCACAACCTCGCCGACTTTTTCTATTATTCCGTCGATCCGTTCCTGATGCGGGCGCTCTACGCGTGCGACCAGGTCACCCACGGCTTCAACTGGATGCACTACTGCGACCCGCAGGTAGACGCGCTGGTCACCAAAGGCAACGCCACGGCCGATCCCTCGAAGCGGATCGCGCCGTTCCGCCAGGCCGTCCGGCGCGTCATGGAGGCGGCGGTCGTCATCCCGATCTACCAGCAGCGGGCGGTGTTCGACGCCAGCGACCGCGTGCAGGCGCTCCGCTTCACCGTCAACGGGTTCCCCATCTACTACGACGCCACGCTGCGCGCGTAGGCCGGCGGAGGATCGCGCGGGGGCGGATCGGTGGGCGCATTCATCGGCCGGCGACTCCTCGCGAGCCTGCCGATTGTGTTTGGCGTCACCGCGCTCGTGTTCCTGATCCTGCACCTCATCCCGGGCGATCCGGCGCAGATCATGTTGTTCGGCACCGACGCCACCCCGGATCAGATCGTCAGCCTGCGGCGGTCTCTCGGCCTCGATCGGCCGCTGCTGGTGCAATACGGGGACTTTGTCTGGCGGCTCGTGCACGGCGATCTGGGCGTCTCCTTTATCTCGCAGCGGCGGGTGGCGGAGGAGATCGGGCTCGTCTTTCCCGCCACGGCCACCCTGGCGCTGGCTACGATGGTCGTCGCCGCGACCGTGGGGCTCGGTGCCGGCATCATCGGCGCGATGTACCGCGGGAGCTGGATAGATCTCGCCGGGACCGGCTTCTCCGTGCTCGGCGTGGCGGTGCCCAACTTCTGGCTCTCCGTGCTGCTCATTCTCGTGTTCGCGGTGCGCCTGGGGTGGCTTCCCGCGCTCAGCGAGGGCGGCGCCCGCGGGCTCATCCTGCCGTCGGTGAGCCTCGGCTGGGGCTTTTCCGCGATCATCACGCGCCTGTGCCGCGCGAACCTGCTCGAGGCCCTGGGGCAGCCCTACGTCTCGACGGCGTACGCGAAGGGCCTGCGCGCCGGCGCGGTCGTGGTGCGGCACGCGCTCAAGAACGCCTTGATCCCCGTGGTCACGCTGCTCGGGCTCCAGGTGGGCAACCTGTTGAGCGGGGCTGTGGTCGTGGAGACCATCTTCGGGCGCCAGGGGCTCGGGTCGCTCGCGGTGCGGGCGATTCAGGCCAAGGACTTCCCCATGATCCAGGGGGTCGTGCTCGTCGTGGCGCTCGTGTACCTACTGGTCAACCTCGCCGTGGACGTCGCGTACGCGGCGCTGGATCCGCGCGTGCGGTACGGCTGAGTGAACGTTCAGGCCACCTCCGCGGCGCCGCCGGCGCCGGCGCCGCCGGCCACGGGACGGCCGTCCTGGGCCTGGCGACGGTTCGCCCGCCACCGCCTCGCGGCCGCCGGCGCCGTGCTGTTGCTCGTGGTGTTTGCGCTTGCGGCGGCGGGGCCTATGGTAGCGCCGTACAGTCCGGAGCGCGTCAGCATCATGGACCGGTTGCGCCCGCCTGACGCGGTGCACTGGCTTGGCACGGACCAATTCGGCCGCGACGTGCTCAGCCGGGTCGTGGCCGGCGCCCGGCCGACGTGCCTCGCGGCGGTGATCGCCATCGGTATCGCCGCCGGGGCGGGGGTGGTACTCGGCGCCGCCGCGGGGTATGCGGGCGGCGCGGTGGACGGCGCGGTGATGCGGGCGATGGATATCATGCTGGCGTTTCCGGGCATCCTGCTCGCGCTCGTCGTGGTGACGATCCTGGGCACCGGCCTCCTCAACGTGATGATCGCCGTGGGCGTGTCGCTGATCCCCGCCTTTACGCGGCTCGTGCGCGGGGCCATGCTGTCGATCCGGCAGCGCGAGTTCGTGGTATCGGCCCGGGCGATCGGTTGCGGATCCGTGCGGATTCTCGGCCGGCACATTCTGCCGAACGTCTGGGCCCAGGTCGCGGTTCTCTCCACGACCGCCTTGGGCTGGGCGATCATCGCGGGCTCGACGTTGAACTTTCTCGGCTTCGGCGTCCATCCGCCCACCCCGGAGTGGGGCGCGGATCTCAACACCGGCCGGGAGTACCTGAACGCCGCCTGGTGGATGAGCACGGCGCCGGGCACTGCGATCGTGCTCGTCATCCTCGCCATCAATTTCGTGGGCGACGGCGTCACGGAGGCGCTGGACCCCGCGCTGCGCCGTCCATAGTGCAGTGTCGATGCACCGCCAGGGGCGGCCGGTGTCTGGCTCCACCCTTGCCGAGGTCTGACCGCGATGCGCGAAGGAGGCGGGCCGTGCGACTGTATATCTTGGACCTGGGACGGTGCGATGTGGACAAGGGTGCCGTGCTGACCCCCGGGTCGGGCGATGGCACCCGGATCGACATTCCCATCGTCGGGTACGTGATTCAGGCGGACGACGGCCGCAATCTGCTGGTAGACACCGGCATCCACCGCAAGCACATCGCGGACCCGCTCGCGACCCACCGCGGTAAGCCGTTCGCGAAGGTGCTCACCGTCAAGATGCGGCCGGAAGACGACATCGCGCACCGGCTCGGCGAGATCGACCTCGGGGTCGACGACATCGACGTGCTGGTGAGCACGCACTTTCACTTCGACCACTGCGGGAATCACGCCGACTTCGGCCGCGCCCGGATCTTCGTCCAGCGCGAGTGCTACGAAGCCGCGCGCGGTTCCGACCGCTTCCAGCAAGACCTGTTCGACCTGCCGCACCTCCGCTACGAGGTGGTGGAGGGCGATACGGAGATCGCCCCGGGCGTGCGGCTCCTCGAGACCTCGGGGCACGTGCCCGGCCACCAGTCGGTCCTGGTGCGCCTGCCGCGGACGGGCCCGGTCATCTTGGCCATCGACGCCATCTACACCCCGGAGAACGTGGAGACCGACAACTGGGGCGTGTACATGGACCGGGACCGGGCCCGTGCGAGCGCGCGGCGTCTCATGGAGCTCGCCCGCGCGGAGCGGGCGATGCTCGTGTACGGGCACGATCCGGCGCAGTGGGCGACGCTGCGCAAGGCGCCGCAATACTACGACTAGCGCCACCCTGTCGCGGCGGCGCGCGACGCGCACGGAAGGCAGCGGGCCGCTGCGCGGGTGCCGGGCCTACGACGAAGCGCCGAGCAACTGCGCGGCGCGGCGGACGTTGCGCGGGTCGACCCAGATGATGGCCCCGAAGCGGCCGGCGCCCGCCGCGATCGCGGTCACCGCGGTCACGTTGACCCCCGCCTCGCCGAGCGTCTCGAAGTAGCCGGTTAAGGCGCCGACCCGGTCGTCGCCGTTGACGAGGAGCGCCTTTTTCGGCCCGACGAGCTTCCACTTCGCCGGTCTCGCGGCGCGCTTGAGCGCCGCGGCGTCCGTCGACACGAAGTCCACCTGCGTGCGACGGCCGCTCGGGAACGCGTGCAGCACCGCAAGATTCACGCCGGCATCCTCGAGGTGGCGCAGCATCTGCGCGCCCTCCCCCGGCTTGTTCGGCGCCTCGATGTAATAGTAGTCCACGATCCGGATGGTATCGGCCACCGATCTCCCCTCCTTCACGCCCGCTACGGTTTCGGGGCGTCGGGCTTCATGAACGTGATATTGGAGGCGGCGCGGGAATCCTGCTGAGCCGGGCGACAGGGCCGCGCGCGGTCCGCGCATAAGTGGCTCCGGGCGTGAATGCCAGGCTGGCGGAGGAGGGAGGCATGGCGCGACATCTCGTGTGCTTGACATTCGACTTCGACGCGGTCTCCAATTGGATCGCGCGCGGTGCCGTGACGCCCACGGCGATTTCCCGTGGCGAGTTCGGCGTGGTCGGCGCGGGACGCATCCTCGATCTGCTCGCTCGGCGCGGTATCGCGTCCACATGGTTCATTCCGGGCCACACCGTCGACACGTACCCCGAGATGTGCCGAAGGGTGCACGCGGAGGGACACGAGATCGGGCATCATGGGTACCTGCACGAACCGCCGGCGACACTCTCCGCCGAGGACGAGGCCGCGGTGCTCCGCCGGGGCAGAGAGGCTATTTGCCGGATCTCGGGCAGCGCCCCGCGGGGTTACCGGTCGCCCGCGTGGGACCTCAGTCCCCACACGGTGCGTCTCTTGCTCGAGCAGGGGTTTGTCTACGACAGCAGCATGATGGCGCACGACTGCCTGCCGTACCGGGCGCGGCAGGGCGACGACATCGCACCGGACCGCCCCGTGCGCTGGGGCGCCGCGACCCGCCTCATCGAGATGCCGGTGAGCTGGTCCCTGGACGACTACCCCCACTTCGAGTACGCGCGGTCCCCCGCCGGGATTCAACCCGGGCTCCGCCGTGGCGGGGACGTGCTCGACAACTGGGTGGACGATTTTCGCTACATGGCCGCGACGGTGGACTGGGGGGTGCTGACGTACACCTTCCACCCCCAGGTGATGGGCCGCGGACACCGCATGCTCGTCCTGGAACGATTGATCGACGCGCTCGCGGCGCAGCGCGCGGTGTTCGTGCGCATGGATGCCGCGGCCGAGGAATTCGCCGCGCGCGACGGCTAACGCGCCCGCGTGATCTTGTGCAGCCCGCGCGGGTGGTCGGGATCGTGTCCCCGGATCCGCGACAAGTGGTACGCGAGGAGCTGCAGCGGTATCACGTAGACGTGCGGACTGAGGCGTTCGTCCGGGACGGCCGGCATCGCGAGCGGGATGGCGGCCTGCCGGAGGATGGCCGCGTCGGAGGACACGATCAGCGTGCCTGCGCCCCGGCGCCGCAGCCGCGATGCGAGCGCCGTGAGATGCGGCAGCACGGCTCCCGGGGGCGCGATGAGCAGGACCGGAAAGCCCTCGTCCACCACGGCGATCGGCCCGTGCAGCAGGTCGGCCGCGGAGACCGGCTCCGCCACGAGGTAACACGTCTCCTTGAGCTTGAGCGCGGCCTCGCGCGCGGTCGCGTAGTCGTAGCCCCGCGACGTCACGAGGCACTCCTCGATCCGGCGCCAGTGGTGTGCGATGTCGCGGATGCGGCCGTCCGCCTCGAAGGTACGCGCCATGCAGTCCGGCAGGCCGGCGTGCGCGTCCATGAGTCGGCCGCGGCCGGACGCCGCCGCCACGAACAGGCTGAGCGCCGTCAGCTGTGCCGTGTAGGTCTTGGTCGCGGCGACGCTCCGCTCGCGGCCCGTGAGCAGCAGCACGGTGTCGTGCGCCGCGTGGGACAGCGGCGACCCCGCCTCGTTGGTCACGGCGACGGTCCGGGCACCGTACCGTCGCGCGGTCTCGACGAACTCGACGATGTCCGGTGATGCGCCGGACTGCGAGAGCCCGATGACCAGCGACCGGCGGAGGCGAAGCCGGGCGTGGTAGACGGTGAGCACCGACGGGGCCGCAAGCGAGACCGGGATCCCGAGCAACGTCTCGATGAGGTAGCGGCCGTAGAGCGCGGCGTTGTCGGACGTCCCGCGCGCCGCCAGCACGATCGTCTCGGGCGCCCGGCGCCGGAGCCACCGGCCCAGGCGGGCAATCGCCGGACGCTCGCGATCGTACAGCCGCGCGACGACCTCGGGCTGCTCCTCGATCTCGCGGCGCATCAACCGCCCGGCCGCGGTCTCCGCCGTGATCGCGGCCATCAGAGGAGCCGCGCCGTGACGCCGTCGGCGGCGAGCTCGATCAGGGCGCCGCCGGTCTTTCCGTCGCCCATGGTGCAGTTCACGACAAGCGTGCCGTCGAGGCACGCCACGCCGCCCGCCTCGTGGACGTGCCCGCACGCGAGCACCCGCGGGCGGACCTGCCGGATCAGGTCCAGCACGGCGCGGGTACCGATGTGGTGGCCGGAGTACGCGAGATCAAGGGTGCCGGCCGGCGGCTCATGGGTGACCAGCACGTCGCACGGCGACGCCACGTGTGGACCTCCGAACGACACGCCGCCGATCTCCACCGGCGTCGCTCCCGCCAGCCCGCCGCGGTGAACGATCTCCGCGAGCGCCCGCGGCCCGTCCATGTTGCCGGCGACCGCAAAGACCGGGACCGCAAACGCGCCGAGAAGATCGAGCGCTTCCTCCCCGTGGCCGGCGTGGGTGAGGTCGCCTGGGAGCAGGACCACGGCCGGCGAGTGCTCGGCGACGAGGGTGCGCACGCGCGCGATGCGTTCCGCGTGGCCGTGCAGGTCGGCGCAGGCGAGGATCTTCATGGCCGCGTGCTTCGACGCGGATCCGCGCCGATCTTTCGTTGCAGGGGGCCGCGGACGGGACCGGGAACCGACTATGGACGGGCAAGTCGGCGTGCCGCGAGGTGGGGTGGGGCACAGCATGCCGCAAGGACAAGGCCGCGCACGGCGCGCGTCGCGACGTGGCACCGCGCCGGCGCCTCGCCAGCGCGGCGGACGCTCGTGGGCGTGGATCGTGGGGCTCGCGGTGCTGGTCATGGCCGGTGCCGGCGGGTGGTGGCTGCTCAGGCCGCACGCGCTCCCCGCGGGCCCGATGATCGGCGAGCACGTGCCCGACGAGGGGTACGACCACGTGCCCGTCGGGAGCGCGATCCCGTACCGCGCACATCCGCCGGCCTCGGGTCCGCACTACCCGATGCCCGCGCCGGCGGGTGTCTACATGCAGGGGCTCGCCCCGGGGTTTTGGGTTCACAATCTCGAGCACGGCTACATCGTCGTGCTCTTCAGGCCGCCGGCGGCGCCCGGGGTCGAGCTCCGGCTGCAGGAGATGCTCCGCGACTTTCCGCCGAGCAAGTTCGGCAACGTCAAGTTCGTGGCCGCGCCGTACGAGGACATGCCGCATCAGTACGCCGTGCTCTCCTGGGACTGGCGGCTGTGGCTGCACGAACTGGACCGGGCCAAGGTGCTGGAGTTCTACCGGGCACACGTGGATCAGGGTCGGGAAGATCTTCCGTGAGGGCGCCTGAGCGGTCCGCGCCGAGGCCGCCGGCCCGCGAGGAGGGAGAGGGATCATGAAGACGTACGTGGGGAACGAGTGGGTGGACAAGCGACAGACGATCCCGGTGCTGAACCCGTACGACGGCTCGGAGATCGACACGATCCCCAGGGCCGATCCCGACGACGTGGAGCGGGCGCTCGCGACCGCGGTACGCGGCGCCGCCGCGATGCGCCGCCTGACCGGGTACGAGCGGTTCCAGATCCTGCGCAAAGCCTCGGACCTGCTTCTGGCCCGCGCCGACGACTTCGCGCGCACGATCACGCTCGAGGAAGGCAAGATCATCGGCGAGGCCCGGTTCGAGGTCACGCGCGCCGCGGAGATCCTGGCCCTTTCGGCGGAAGAGGCGAAGCGCCTGTACGGCGAGGTCATCCCGCTCGATGGCGCCCCGGGTGTCAGGACGCAGATGGGGTTTACGTTGCGCGTGCCGTGCGGCGTCGTCGTGGGCATCAGCCCGTTCAACTTCCCCCTGCACCTCGTCGCGCACAAGGTCGGCCCCGCGCTCGCGGCGGGCAACAGCGTCATCCTGAAGCCCGCGACGGACACGCCGCTCAGCGCGCTGAAACTGACCGCGCTCCTGCTCGAGTGCGGCGTGCCCGCGGATGGCATCCAGTGCATCACCGGCAGCGGCAAGGACGTGGGGGAGGCGCTGTGCGCCGACGCCCGCGTGCGCAAGATCACGTTCACCGGCAGCCGGGACGTGGGCGAGCAGATCTGCAGGGTTGCCGGGCTCAAGAAGGTCACGATGGAGCTCGGCAGCAACTCGCCCCTCATCATCATGCCGGACGCGGACCTGGACAAGGTCGCCACGGCGGTCGCGGCGACCGGCTACAGCAACGCGGGTCAGGTGTGCATCAGCGCGCAGCGCGTCATTCCCCTGCAGCCGATCTACCAGGACTTTCTCGCGGCGCTCCAGCCGAAGGTGGCCGCGCTGACCACCGGCGACCCGCTCGACGAGCGCACCAAGGTGGGGCCGATGGTCCGGGAGACGGACGCGAAGCGCGTGGAGGCGTGGATCAAAGAGGCCGTCGGCGCCGGGGCGAGGCTGGTGGTGGGGGGCGATCGGCGCGGCGCCATCCACACTCCGACGGTCCTGGCCGACGTGACGCCACAGATGCGCGTGGCGAAGAGCGAGTTGTTCGGCCCCGCGGTGGCGGTCACGCCGGCGCCGACGGTGGACGACGCGATCGCGCTGGCGAACGACACCAACTACGGGTTGTCCGCCGGGGTGTTCACGGAAAACATTAACACGGCGATGCGCTTCGCGCGGGAGGTCGAGGCCGGGAACATCCACATCAACTGGGGCCCGCAGTGGCGTGCGGACCTGATGCCGTACGGCGGCCTGAAGGAGAGCGGGTTCGGGAAAGAAGGCCCCAAGTACGCGGTCCAGGAGATGTCCGAGCTCAAGATGATCGTCCTGCACGTCTCGTAGCGGCCATGAAGGCGATCCGGGTGCCCGCGTACGGCGGGCCGGAGGTGCTGCGCTACGAGGAGGTGCCGACGCCGGCCCCGGGGCCCGGCGAGGCGCTCGTGCGCCTCGAGGCAATCGGCATCAACTTCGTCGACATCTACCAGCGGCTCGGCCAGTACAAGGTGCCGTTGCCGTTTGTGCCGGGATCCGAGGGCGCGGGCGTGGTCGAGGCGGTCGGTGCCGGGTCGGGCGGCGTGCGGCAGGGCGACCGCGTGGCATACGCCGGCCGGCTCGGCGCATACGCCACGCATGCGGTCGTTCCGGTCCCGCGGCTCGTGCCCGTGCCGGCCGGCATGGACTCCCGGCAGGCCGCGGCCGTCATGCTCCAGGGGATGACGGCGCACTACCTCTCGCACGCCACGTACCCGCTCCAGGCGGGTGATACGGCGCTGATCCACGCGGCGGCCGGAGGGGTGGGACTCCTGCTCGTGCAGATGGCGAAGATGCGAGGTGCGCGCGTGATCGGCACCGTCTCCACCGCGGCCAAGGCGACGCTCGCGCGCGAGGCGGGGGCCGCCGAGGTCGTGCTGTACGAAACGCAGGACTTCGAGGCCGAGACGAAGCGGTTGACCGGCGGGCAGGGTGTGCAGGTGGTGTACGACTCGGTCGGCCGCGTCACGTTCGAACGCAGCCTCAACTGTCTCGCGCCCCGCGGGTATCTCGTGCTGTATGGGCAGGCCAGCGGACCGGTGCCGCCGTTGGACCTGCAGGTCCTGGCCCAGAAGGGATCGCTCTTCATCACGCGGCCCACGATGGGACACTACGTGATGACGCGCGAGGCGCTGCTGGAGCGCGCCGACGCGGTGCTGGGGTGGGTGGCCTCCGGGCGGCTCAGGGTGCGCATCGACCGCACGTTCCCGCTGGCGCAGGCGGCGGAGGCGCATCGCGCGCTCGCAAGCCGCGCCACGACGGGCAAGCTGCTCTTGCTCCCCGGCTAGCGCCGCGCCGATCTCCGCGTACGAGCTCAGCGCGCGGAGGTGCGCCGCGGGGCGGTGTGTGCCGAGAGCGCCGGGTCGGGTCGCGCCGCCCCGCTCGTCAGGAGACGGGCGGGTCAGACCAAAATGCGCGGGTACAACCGCGTCACGATCGCCACCAGCGCCGCCACGAACGCGAGCAGCACGGCGACGTCCACCCCAAGACCGATCGTGCTCGTGCCGCCCTGCACCATGAGCGCGCGCAGGCCGTCGACCTCGTACGTCAGCGGGTTGAGCGCGGCGATCGCACGCAGCCACGCCGGCATCAGCACCACGGGGTAGATGGCGTTGCTCGCAAAGAAGAGCGGCATCGTCATGATCTGCCCCATGCCCATCACGCGCTCGTGCGTTTTGACGAGACAGGCGATCGCGAGCGACAAGGTCGAGAAGACCCCGGATCCCATCAAGATCAGGAGCAGCACGCCCGCCACGTTCCACGGCGCCCACGCGGCGTGGATGCCGAGCAGCAGTGCGAGCCCGTAGACGACGACCGCCTGCGACAGGGCCCGCACGCCGGCAGAGAGCGCCTTGCCGAGCACCAGCGCCGTGCGGGAGATCGGACTGACCATGTATTTGTTGAGCACGCCGAGATCGCGCTCGCGGATCGCCGCGACGCCGTAGAAGATGGCGATGAAGAGCACACTCTGGGCGAGAATGCCGGGCGCCATGAAGTCGAGGTAGCGGAGGTTGCCGGTGGGCACGCCGCGCAGCCGCGACATCACCTGTCCGAAGACGACGAGCCACAGGGTGGGCTGCACCGCCCGCATCGCGAGCTCCAGCGGGTCGTGCCGGAGCTTGCGAATCTCCGCGTCGGCCACGGTGGCCACCTGGCCGAGGAACGCGGCCGCGCCCCGCGGGCTAAGAGAGACGCCGCGCGGTGCGGCGGCTGCGTAGGACGTCACGATAGGTCCCTCCGGTTTCGATACTGGCGCCGGTGAAGTGCACGAAGACGTCGTCCAGCGTGGCGCCGTCGCCGGTCGCGGCCTTGAGCTCGGCCGGCGTCCCCACGGCCGCGACGTGCCCCCGGTGCATCATCGCGACGCGATCGGCCAGATCGTCGGCCTCGTCCATGTAGTGCGTCGTGAGCAAGATCGTTGTGCCCCACATTGTCCGCAGGCGCCGGACATGGTCCCATACCGCGCGGCGCGCGACCGGGTCGAGGCCCACGGTCGGCTCGTCCATGAACAGCACAGCCGGCCGGTGCAGCATGGCCTGCGCGACCTCCAGCCGCCGGATCATGCCCCCGGAGTACTGGCGGACCAGCTGATGCGCGGCGTCGGCGAGGCCCACGAGGTCCAGCGCGTCGATGATGCGCCGCCGGCGCTCCGCGCGCGGAACCCCGTAGAGCTTGGAGGAGACGAGCAGGTTTTCGTAGCCGGAGAGCGCCCCGTCGGCGGACAGCGCCTGCGGGACGTACCCGATGCGGCGGCGCACCTGCGTGGGCTCGCGCGCGACGTCGAATCCCGCCACCTGCGCGCGGCCGCCCGTCGGCGGCAGCAGCGTGGTCAGCATCTTGATCATCGTGCTCTTGCCGGCGCCGTTCGGCCCGAGGAGCCCGAAGATCTCCCCCGCCCGGACCTCGATGGAGACGCGGTCCACCGCCACCATGTCGCGGAAGCACCGCGTCAGCGCCTCGGTGTGAATGGCCTCCGGCCCCGCGGGGCCGGCCGCCGCCTCCCCGCCGCGTGCCGGCAGCGGCCCGGGCGGCGCCTGCTCGCAGCGCATGCTCGTCATCGCTCGGAGTCTCCTTCCGCGGCCGCAAAGGCCGCCCACAGCTCGTGGAGGTCCTGCGTGAGCCGGCGGACGGTCGTGCTGGGCAACTCCGCCAGCACGCGCGCCGTCCTGCGGCGCGCCGCCTCCGTCGCGGCCTCGAACTGCGCCCGCCCGCCGGGCGTCAGGTGAAGCGCCACCTCCCGGCGGCTGGCCGGGTTGGGCGCGCGGGTCACGACACCGCGCACCACGAGGCGCGCCACCAGCGCGGAGCAGGTCGGCGGGGTGACGCCGAGATGCGCTGCCAGCGCGCGCAGCGAGCACCCCGGGCGGCGGTACAGGTACGACATGGCGCGGAACTGCGCCATCGTGAGCCCCGGCATCTGCCGCCGCATCTGCCCGCGGATGAAGCGGACGACGAGCGGCGCCACCTCGACGAGACGGGCGGCGCACGTCCGCGCGTCCGGGGATGCCTGCTTCGGGCGGCCCCAGGCTCTCACGCGGGAGCGCCCGTCGCCGTTCGATTTGCCGTGCGAATGATTCGTCATACTAACCATACGCTACGCTAATGATACGCCGTAGATGCGCGCCGGTCAACCGACGGCGGCGTCCGGGCCGGACGAATATGTGGGGTGGTGCGCGGGCGCCGGCGCCGCGGCGTTCTACGCCGGCACCGAGAGCGTGGCGGGCAGCAGGCCCGTGACGGCGACGTCGAGCCGGTCCCAGCCGGTGGTGACGAGCGCGTACGCGTTCGCGGGCTCGCCGCCGGTGTAGGCGCAGTCGACGAGCGAGGCGAGCGTCACGTGGGGCGTTCCGCCGACGGCCGCCGTGCGCGTCCAATGCAGGTGCCCGGCGAACACCGCGCGCACCCCCGGGCGTTCGAGGAGCGGGCGAAGATGCTCCCCGCCGCGCACGGCGGCGAGGTGCGGCCGCTCGGCGAAGTAGCGGTGCCCCTCGAGCGGCTGGCCTGCCAGGGGATGATGCGAGAACACGACGCAGGGGTCCGCGCCGCGGGTCGCGTCCTCGAGCCACGCTCGCTGCGCCTCGCCGATCGCTCCGCCCACCCGCTCCACGAGGGGATCGACGCTGTCGAGCAGCACGAGGCGTGTCCCGTTGAGCTCGGCGACCTCATAGGGTCCGGTCTTGCCGAGCAGCGCGCACACTTCATCCTTCTCGAGGTTGGCGACGTCGGTGTTGCCGAGCGCGTGGTAGACCGGGACGCCGGCTTCCAGGAGGCGCCGGCGCACATATGCCGTGCGCGTGCGGTCCTGGGCGTGCGCCACCGGGTTGATGCGGTCCCCGAGGTCGACGATGCCGTGCGCCCGGAACGCGCGCGCCGCGGCCACGACGCCGTCGAGCAGCTCCGGCGCGCGGCTCCCGAGCTGGGTGTCCCGGTCGGGGCCGCAGTGGATGTCGCCGACCACGGCGAGACGCGTCGGCGGCATCATGCCGGTGGCGGCGGAAGAGGCGGTGCTAGGCCCGTGCGGCGCTCAGCTCTTTGAGGCAGGCTTCGAGCGCGTCCACGACCCGCTGCATCTTCTCGGGGTACGCCTGCGTGCCGAGGTGGCCGACCCTGATCACTTTTCCGGCGAGCTGCGTGAGGCCGCCGGCGATCGCGATGCCGTGGCGCGACCGGAGCCCCTGCACGATCTGATCGGGGCTGGTACCCGACGGCGGGTACGCCACCGTGATGGTCGGGGACGCCCAACGGGCATCGGCCAGCACCGTGAACCCCAGGCGCTGCAGCCCGCGGCGCAACGCCTGTTGCGCCGCGCGGTGCCGTGCAAACCGCGCCTCCAAGCCCTCCGCCAGGATTCGCTCCAGCGCCCGGTCGAGCGCGAAGATGTTGTTGGTCGCGAGGGTCACCGGATACGGATGGTGCGGCCAGGAATGCTCGTACTCTCGCCACGTGCGGAGATTGAGATACCAGCCCCGCGCCGGCTCGGGCTGCCGGTCGATCAGCTCCCACCCGGCCTTCGTCACGGCGACCGGCGCCAGGCCCGGCGGCGCTTCGAGGCACTTTTGCGACGCGGTCGAGACCGCCGCCAATCCCCATGCGTCGGTCTCGACGGGCATGCCGGCCAGCGACGAGACCGCGTCCACCGCCACCGCGACGCCCTCCTCGCGCGCGGCCGCGGCGATCTCCGCCACGGGGTTGATCACCCCCGTCGAGGTATCGCTGTGCACGACCCCAAGCACCGACACGGGGGTGCGGCGCAACCAGGTCCGGACCTCGCCCGGATCGGCCGGACGGTTCCAGGGCAGCTCGAGCGTCTCGACCTGCGCGGAGTGGGCGCGGGCGATCTGGAGCACCCGCTCGCCGAAGAATCCGTTGACGATGACCCCCACGCGCCCGCCGTTGCCGATGAGGGTGCTCATCATGGCTTCCACACCGCCGCTGCCCGAGGCGGGGAGCGGATACACGGTGCCGCCGGCGGCAAAAACACGACGGAGCCGCTCGGTGAACGCCTGGTAGTACGCCACCCAGTCGCCGCCGTAGTGTTGCCGGACCGGTTGTGCCATGGCCGCGAGCACGTCCGGCTCCACGGGAATCGGCCCGGGAATGTGCAGCGTGATGTCGTCCGTCATGCGACGCCTCCCGCGATTCGATACTGCGGTACCTCGCGGCTTCGGTGAGGGGCAGACCGCCTCCTTCGACCGTTTGAGCCGGGCCCGGGCGAGGCGTCAGGCCCGGGCCCGGCTCGACGATACGCGCGGGTTACAGGAGCCCCACGCTTTTCAACCAATCCGTCGCAGCCTGCGTGACGGACGTGCCGTTGACGACCTCCAGCTGGAGCTGCTGGCTCACGGTGGTTGTCAGCTTCGGAGCGAGGCCGTTCAGCGCGGCGGCGATCCCCGGCGCTTTTTGCAGCGAGGCGTCGCGGACGATCGGCGCCGGGTGGTAGATGGGGAACAGGTGGTGGTCATCGTCGAGCAGGACGAAGTGGTTCTTGGGGATCAAGGCGTTCGTGGTGTAGCACACGTTGACGTCGGCCCGGCCCTGCTGAACCGCCGCGAAGGTCAGCGCTTCGTCGAGGACGGTCACCTTGCCGAACGTGAAACCGTACGTGCCCTTGAGCCCGGGCAGCACGTTGGGATCCGTCTTGCCGTCCGGCGGGGTTGCAACCGTGAGCGATGAGGCCGCCGACGCCAGCTCGGACACCTTCGTGGCGTGGAGCTGGCCCGCCCGCGCCTGCGTGGAGCAGATGCCGTAGGTATCGTTGAGCGGCGCCATGTCGAGCCAGGTGATGTGGTACCGTTTTTCGTAGCCGGATTTGACGGCGGCGTAGTCGTGGCGATCGTCGTGCGTGGTCTTGAGCCCGAGGCGGGCGAGCCCGGTCGCCGTAAACTCGGGATAGAGGTCGATCTGGCCGCTCGTAATCGCGCTGAACACGATGTCGTTCGTGCCGAGCTTCGCCTTCTCGGTGACATCGAAGCCGGCGTGACGCAACAGGAGCACGTACATCTTGGTGAGCAACTGCGCCTCCGTGTCGAGCTTGCCGCCGACCACGAGATGCGCCATGGCCGCGGCGTCCGCGGCGGTGCGCGGCCCGGCGGCGGCCGGGACCAGGACGAGCCCGACGACGACGGCCGCCGCGAGGCAGCGACGCCGCCAACCGTGTCGTTGCATCCGTCTCCCCTCCTTTATAAGGAAGCGTCCGTTCGAGTCCGGCGATGGATCGCGGGTGACGAGGCGTTATGGGCGCATTTCACCTCCCGGCGTCCGTAGCCCCGCGGGCGTCAGGACGTGCTGCAGGCGTCCGAGCGTGATCTCCGCGACGATGGCCAACAGCGTGACGGGAATCGCCCCCGCCAGAATCTGCGTGGTGTCGACCTGGTACAGCCCCGAGAGGATGTAATCGCCGTAGCCGCCCGCGCCGATGAATGCGGCGAGCGTTGCCGTCGCCACGATCTGCACCACCGCCGTGCGGGCGCCCGCCGCGATGACCGGTACGACGAGCGGGAGCTGCACGCGGCGGGCGATCTGCCACCGCGTCATGCCGCAGCCGCGCGCCGCGTCGATCGTCGCGGGATCGATGCCGCGGATGCCGGTGCACGTGTTCAAGAGAACGGGCGGCACGCCGAGCACGGCGAGCGCGATCAACGACGGCAGGAAGCCCAGGCCGAGGTAGGGGATGGCGAAGGCCAAAAACGCGATGACGGGGATCGCCCGCATGAGCCCGCTGCCATTGATGGCGACGAACGCCAGCACCGGCCGACGCGCCACCGCCACGCCCAGCGCGGTCCCGGTGAGCACGGCGAGCGTCCCCGCGGCCGCGCAGAGGGTCACGTACTCCGCCGTGTGCGCCGGAAACGTGTTTGCGGGATCGGCGACGAACGCCGCCAAGCGGGTGAGCATCAGCCCCTCCCGGCGCCCGCGGCGGGCGCCGCGCCCGTGCGCTCCCTCATGACAGGGCCACGGGCAGACGGCCCCGGTTGAGCACCCGCTGCACGGCAAGGAGCAGCAGATCGACGGTGACGGCCAGCGCCGCGATCGTGATGGCCCCGCCGAGGACTTCGTCGTAGTTGGTGTTCTGCAGGCTGGAAAAGATGAGATCCCCGAGGCCGCCGGCGCCGACGAGCGAAGCGAGGGAGGCGATGCCGATCGTGGTGACCGTCGCCACCCGCAGCCCCGCCACCACCAGCGGGAGTGCCAGCGGCGCCACGACCCGGCGGAGCACCTGCGCGCGCGTCATCCCCATCGCGTATCCCGTCTCGACGAGGAGTGGATCCACGGCGTCGATCGCGGCGGCGGTGTTGCGGATCAGCACCAGCTGCGCGTAGATGACGAGCGGGATGATCGCCGTCGTCGCATTCAGCCCGGTCACCGGTACCAGCAGCGCGAGCAGCGCCAGGCCGGGAATCGTGTACAGGAGCCCCGCCGCCGTAATCACGGGCAGGTAGAATCGCCGGTAGCGCGCGATCGCGACGCCGACGGGCACGGCGACCGGGATCGCGATCAGCATGCTCGTGCCGACGATGACGAGGTGTTGCAGCAGGAGGTTCGGCACGCTCGACGCATCGGTGAGATCGTAGCTGGCGGGATTGAGAAGAAAGTGCACGCCGGCTCACCCGTGTCCCGCGCGTGCCGCGGGTCCGCCGCGCCCGGGCGCGATCAGGCGGATGATGCTCGCCGGCGTCACGTAGCCCACCGGCGCGGAAGACGACGGCGGTTGGACGGCGAGGGCGGGCGCGCCGGTGTCGAGCAGCCGCAGCATGGCATCGAGCAGGGTGCTGTCCGGCAGCACGCGCAGGCCGTCCCCCGGCGCGATCGCCCACGTCGCGTGCGGATCGAGCGCGGCCGAGACCGGCAGGTGCTCCAGTTGGCGCACGGCGCTGTCGGCGCCGACGAGCTGGCGGACGAAGTCGTCGGCGGGATGGGCGAGCAATTCGACCGGGCTGCCGGTTTGGACGAGCCGGCCGCCCGAAAGCACGACGATCTGGTCGCCGAGCCGCAGCGCCTCTTCCACGTCATGGGTCACGAATAGGATCGTCTTGCGCAGGCTCCGCTGGATCCGGAGGAGTTCGTGCTGCATGCGGTCGCGCGTGATGGCGTCGAGGGCGCCGAACGGCTCGTCCATCAGCAAGATCCCGGGGTCCGCCGCGAGCGCCCGCGCGATGCCGACACGTTGCTGCTCTCCGCCCGACAGCTGCCGGGGATACCGGTGCCGGTACTCGGCGGGGGCGAGCCCAACGAGCGTCAACAGCTCGTCCGCACGGCCCTCGAGCCGGCGGCGCGTCCATCCCGCGATCTCCGCGGTCACACGCACGTTCTCCGCCACCGTCATGTGCGGAAATAGTCCGACCTGCTGGATCACGTAGCCGACGCGGCGGCGGAGGGCGATCGGGTCTTCGTGCAGGACGTTGCGTCCGTTGATGAGCAGCTCGCCGCCGGTAGGCTCGATCAGGCGGTTGACGATGCGGAGCAGCGTCGTCTTGCCCGATCCGGACGTGCCGACGATCATGCACAGGCTGCCAGACTGCACGTCGAACGACACGTCGTCGACGGCAGCCCGCGCCCCGTGCGCGTAGCGCTTGGAGACGTTGCGAAACGCGATCATGGCCACGCCGTCCAGGCCGATCATGGGCGGGGCGCTCCAGTCTACGCCTTGGTAAGCTGCTGGCCGTACCGGCGCTGGCTGCCCGGCGCCGGCAATGTGCATAACGTCGCCCCTGTCGTACGATTTCCCATTATACGGACAAATGCGGGCGCGCGGAAGGCCGGCGTCGACGACCCACCGGCCGCGGGCGGTCCGTGGTGGCGGTGTATAATGCTGCCGTGACCCTGCCGGTCGACCCCGCGATCCTCGTGCAGCACCTGACGAAGCACTACGGCGCGCTGGCCGTCGTGGAGGATCTGTCGTTTGTCGTCGAGCGCGGGGAGATCGTGGGTTTCCTCGGGCCCAACGGAGCGGGCAAGACCACCACGCTCGGCATGCTGCTCGGGCTGCTGCGGCCGACGCGAGGACGCGTGGAGATCCTGGGCCTGCCGATGCCGGAGGCGCGCCGGGGCATCCTGGCGCGTGTCAATTTCACCTCGCCGTACGTCTCGCTGCCGGGCAACCTGACGGTCGGCGAGAATCTCGCGGTGTTCGCCCGCCTCTACGGCCTTGCGCGTCCACGGGACCGCATCGACGCGCTGCTCCAGCGGTTCGGCCTCACGCGGCTGCGCGACCGCGCGGCGGGACGCCTGTCGTCGGGGGAAGGGACGCGGCTCGGGTTGGTCAAGGCGCTCCTCAACGATCCCGAGGTGCTCTTCCTGGACGAGCCGACGGCGAGTCTGGACCCCGACGGCGCGGAGCGGGTCAGGCAGGCGCTGAAGGAGATTCGGGACGAGCGCGGGATGACGCTGTTCTACACCTCGCACAACATGCAGGAAGTCGAGCGGCTCAGCGACCGGATCCTGTTTCTGCACCGTGGTCGTCTGCTCGCCGACGGCGCGCCCGGGGACGTATTGCGCCGGTTCGAGCGCGACACGCTCGAGCACATGTTTCTCGACGTCGCGCGGGAGGAGGCGCCGGCCGCATGGGGCGGGTAGGGGCGAGCCGGCGCGCCGCGAGGACGGCGGAGATCCGGGGCCTGAGCGCCGGACGGGTGCTCGCGCTGCTCCAGCGTCAGCTCTACTTGTATCGCCGGAGCCTCATCCGGTCGCTGGAGATCGTGTACTGGCCGGTGATGGATCTCCTCGTCTGGGGCTTTCTCAGCGTCTACGTACGCCAACTCCGAGGCGGTGCCGGCGCCGCCGTGGCGTTCCTGCTCGGCGGCATGATCCTGTGGGACATCTTCTTCCGGGTTCAGCAGGCAATCTCGGTGTCGTTTCTCGAGGACGTGTGGTCGCGCAATCTCGTCAACGTCTTCGTCAGCCCGATCAGCACGGCCGAGTTTCTCTCCGCCACGATGCTGCTCGGCGTGATGAAAATTGTGATCATCGGCACCCTGCTGGCCGTCCTCGCGCTCGCGCTGTACGCGTTCAACATCTTCCACTACGGTCTCGCGCTCGTGCCGCTCGTGCTCAACCTCATCGTTGCCGCCTGGAGCATGGGCATCATCACGACGGCGCTGATCCTGCGCTACGGCCACGGCGCCGAAGCGCTGGCCTGGGCCATCCCGTTTCTGTTTCAACCGCTCTCCGCGGTCTTCTATCCGGTGGCCGTGCTGCCCCGGGCGATCCAGCGCATCGCCTGGTTGCTGCCCACCACGCACGCTTTCGAAGGGATGCGCACGGTCCTCACCGGCGGTCCGCTTCCGTGGGCCCACGTCGGATGGGCGGCGGCGACGAACGTCGTGCTGCTCGCGATCGCCGCGGCGGTGTTTGCGCGTGTGATGACCACCGCCCGCGAGCTGGGTCTGCTGCTGCGGACGGAGGGGTAGGCGCGAGCGTGCCGCGCGGGTGGACGGTCGGAGGCGCATGATGCCGGACGAGGTGCTGACGGACATGAGCGACGGCCGGGCGGCCGGCGGGGAGGCGGCCCGCGGTCGCGTCCTCGCCGGGACCTCGGGGTTTGCGTTCGCAGAGTGGAAGGGCGGCTTCTACCCGCCGGATCTGCCCAACGACCGCCTGCTGTCCCACTACGCGGCGGCGCTGCCCACCGTGGAGATCAACGTATCGTTTTACCGCATGCCGACCTCCGCCATGCTCGCGGCGTGGCACGCCCAGACGCCGCCGGAGTTCCGCTTCGCGATCAAGGCGCACCGGCGCATCACGCACCAGAAACGCCTGCGCGACGTGGACGACGACCTGCGGTGGCTGGCCGAGCGCACCGGCGAACTCGGCGACCGGCTCGGGCCGGTGCTGTTCCAGCTACCGCCTTCTTTCCGCCGGGATCTCGAGCTGCTGGAACGGTTCCTCGTCGCCATGCCTCCACTGCCGTACACGGCGATCGAGTTTCGCCACGCGAGCTGGCACGACGAGGCGACGTACGCGTTGCTGCGCACGCATCGCGTCGCGGTCTGCATCGCCGAGGACGAAGACGGATGCGAGCCGCTCGTGCACACGGCAGGGTGGGGCTACTATCGGCTGCACCGGCTTCACTACGACGATGAGCGGCTGCAGACATGGGCGCGGCACCTGCGCGAGCAGGCCGGCCTTCGCCCCGTGTTCTGCTACTTCACGCACGAGACCGGGCCGGAAGCCGTCGGCTACGCGCGCCGGTTGATGGAGCTCGTTGATGGGGCTTAAGGAGTACGAACGCAAGCGCCGGTTCGACCGCACGCCCGAGCCCCACGGCGCGGCACCGCGCGCCGGCCGGACCGCCCGCGGCGCCGGCCACCGCTTCGTCGTGCAGGAGCACGATGCCACGCGACGCCACTGGGATCTGCGGCTCGAGATGGAAGGCGTGCTTCGCTCCTGGGCCGTGCCCAAGGGGCCGTCGCTCGATCCGGCGGACAAACGGCTGGCGGTGCTGGTCGAGGACCATCCGCTGGAGTACGGAGACTTCGAGGGCGTGATCCCGCCCGGGAACTACGGCGCGGGGACCGTGCTCCTGTGGGACCGCGGCACCTACACGTGCCGCGAGGGAGACCCGGTCGAGGCGTTCCAGGCCGGCAAGCTCACGCTCGATTGCCGCGGGGAGAAGCTGCGCGGCGAGTTCCACTTCGTGCGGACGAAGCGCAACGAAGGTCGTGACTGGCTGCTCTTCAAGGGCAAAGACGAGTTCGTTGTCGCCGGGTATTCGCCGATGGGTACCCGATCCGTGAAGAGCGGGCGGACCATGGAGGAGATCGCATCCGACGCGGGCGAGCGGTGGCAGCCCGCGGTGCAGCCCGAGGCGGCCGGTCCCGCGACGTCGCGGCGGGGACGTGCCTCCAAGACGGGTCGCAGCCGCGGCCGGCGGAAGGCCGCGGACGGAGAGGAGGGCACGGATCCCTTTCCGGAACCGTTCACACCGATGCTCGCTCAGAGCGTCGACGCCCCGTTCGACCGGGCCGGCTGGCTCTTCGAGGTGAAGTGGGACGGCGTGCGGGCCCTCGCGTTCGTCCGCCGGCAGGGGTCGCTCCAGGAGGTCAGCCTGCTCAGCCGCACCCGGCGCCGCCTCAACGCGCAGTTCCCCGAGATCGTCAACGCCGTGTCCCAGATGGAGGTCCGGAGCACCGTGCTCGACGGCGAGATCATCGCGCCGGACGCAGACGGCCGAGCCAGCTTTGCGCGGCTTCAACGCCGGTTGCACGTGGATCCCTCGACGCCGGACGGCGGCGCGGCGCGCCGAATCGGCGTCGTCTACGCGGTCTTCGACTGCTTGTACCTCGACGGGCGGGATCTCCGGGAAAGCCCGCTGGCGGAGCGCCGCCGGATCTTGGACGCGCTCCAGTTGCCGGCGGGCCTCCTCAGAACCGACACCGTCACGGAACGGGGTTTGGCGCTGTTCGCGGCGGCGCGCGAGCACGGATTGGAGGGCATCGTCGCCAAGCGGGCCGCGAGCCTGTACCGGCCGGGCGTGCGCAGCCCGGACTGGCAAAAGGTGAAGGTGCGCGGTACCGTCGAGGCGGTCGTCCGCGGCTTCACGCGTGGGAAAGGGCAGCGCGCCCGCTCGTTCGGCGCGCTCGTGCTCGGCCAGTATGACCCCGAGACCGGCCATCTGGTCCCGGTGGGCCAGGTCGGCGGGGGGTTGAGCGATGCGGACGTGCGCGCGCTGCGCCGCCGGCTGGACCCGCTCGTCGTGGCAACCGCGCCCTTCACGCCGCGCCCACGTCCTCTTGCCCCGCCGACATGGGTGCGTCCCGAGGTCGTCGTGGAGGTGGCGTACGGCGGGTGGACTCCCGACGGCGTGCTGCGCTTCCCGGTGTTCGTGCGCGTACGGGACGACGTGCCCGCGCGGGACGTGCTCGTCTCCCGGGCCGCAGCGGTGGCGGCGTCCGGGGACGAGCTTGGAAGGGGCCCGGAGGCTGTGTTCCGGGACAACGAATCCCAGGCCGCACCCGCGGCGTCGGCGCGCCAAGCGGTCCGGCCGCGAGCGTCGCGCCGCACGGGCGCCGGCCGCAAGGCGGCTCGTGCGCCGGAAGCGCCGGCCGGCTTGGCTTTCACCAACCTCGACAAGGTGTTCTTTCCGGGGGCCGGCATCACGAAGGGCGACGTCATCGAGTACTACCGGCGCGCCGCCCCATTTGTGCTGCCGCACCTGCGCGATCGCCCGCTATCGCTTCGGCGGTTTCCGGATGGGATCGATGGCGAGGCGTTCTTTCAAAAGGACGTCCCGGACGCGCCGCCGTTTGCCCGGCGGATGCGCATCTGGTCGGACCAGGGCCGGCGGGATATCGAGACCGTTGTTGGGGGGGACGAGGCCACGCTGCTGTGGCTGGCCCAGCTCGCGTGCATCGAGATGCACGCATGGTTCTCGCGCACGACGCCCCTCGGCGGCCGGGACGGCGAGCGCGGGGCCACCGTGTTCGCCGGATCCGAAGAGGCGCTGGAGCGGAGCGTGCTCAACTACCCGGATTACATCGTGTTCGACATCGACCCGTTTATCTATCCGGAGGGCGCGCAGCCCGTGCGCCGTCACGGCGAGCTCGATCCCGACTACACGCGGCGAGGTTTCGATGCCGCGCGTCAAGCGGCGCTGTGGGTCGAGGAGGCGCTCTCGTCACTCGGCCTGCGATCGTTCGTCAAGACGTCGGGCAAGACCGGTATTCACGTCTTCGTGCCGCTCGCGCGCGAGTACACGTACGCCCAGACGCACGCGTTCGCGAAGACGCTCGCCGAATGGCTGGTCCGCGGGCATCCGGAGGAGCTGACCACCGCGTGGGCGGTCGAGGAACGTCGCGGCAAGGTGTTTGTCGACTACAATCAAAATGTGCGCGGCAAGACGCTCGCGAGCGTGTACAGCCTGCGGCCCGTGCCGGAGGCGACGGTCAGCGTTCCGGTGACGTGGGACGAGCTGCGGGCCGGCGTGGACCCGCTGTCGTGGACGCCGGCCACGGTGTTCGATCGTCTGGAGCGCGTCGGCGACCTCTGGACCGGCATTCTCGACACGCCGCAGCATCTTAACGGCGCCGCGCCGGGGACCGTGCAGTCCAAACGCCCCTGATCCTGTGGCGACGTCGCGCGGTCGCCATCACGGCGCGCACGGACGCGAGCGGACGAGGAATCGTGTGGGGCAGGGCGAAGGAACCGGTACCGGCGGCCCTGGGGGCCGTTATTTCCCGCGGAGGAGCGTGCTAGCGATGTCCGGACATCCGGAGTGGGTTTGGTTCGACGGTGAAGTCGTGCCCTGGGAGCGGGCGACGGTGCACGTGTCCACGGCGACCGTGCTCCGCGGCGCAAACGTGTTCGAGGGCGTCCGCGCCTACTGGAACAGCGACGAGCGCGAGCTCTACATCTTTAGAAACGACGAGCACCTCAGGCGCCTTCGCAACTCCGCGAAGATCATGCGCATGCCCATTCCCTGGTCGCCGGAGGAGCTGACCCGCGCCCAGGTCGAGGTCCTGCGCGCCAACCGTTTCGAGGGGACAGTCTGGTTTCGCCTGAGCCTGTACGTCGGCGAGGGCGAAGGGCGTACGTTTCCGCCCGCCGAGGCCCGGATCGGCGGCTTCATCCTGCCTCGACTCTCGCCGCACGGCGAGGAGGTCACGGCCGGCGTCGACACCTGCATCAGCACGTGGACGCGCATCGCGGATACCAACGTTCCGCCGCGCGTGAAAGCCGGTGCGAACTATCACCAGGCCCGGCTGGCCTCCGTGGAGGCGCGCCTCAACGGGTACACGGGACAGCCGATCCTGATGAACGAGCGGGGCAAGGTCTCGGAGGGACCGGGGGCGTGCTTCGCCATGATCCGCGACGGTGTCCTCGTCACCCCTCCGATCACGTCCAACATCCTGGAGTCGATTACGCGCGAGACGATCCTGGAGTTGGCCCGCGACGTCCTGAAGATGCCGGTGCAGGAGCGCGACATCGATCGCACGGAGCTATACATCGCCGACGAGGCGTTCTTCTGCGGCAGTGGGGCGGAGATCACCCCGATCAACTCGGTCGACCACTACCCCGTGGGAACGGGGCAACCGGGGCCGGTGACCCGCCGGCTGCAGGAGACCTACTTCGCCGTGGCCGAGGGGCGCGTCGCGCAGTACCGGCGGTGGCTGACGCCCGTCTACGGTCGGGTCAAGGCCGCGGCGCGAGGATAGGACGCCGGTTTGCGGTCGTGTCGGAGGGGCGCCGCGCGGCGCCCCTCCGACGTCTCATCGCCGCGCCGGCTCACGCCGCGCGTAGAGCTCCTCCCGGCGGTGACGCAGTGAGGGCAGCTTTTCGCGCACGCGTGCGACCCGCGCGAGATCCACCTCCGCCGTCACCACGCAGGCCTCCTCGCCGGCGTCGGCGAGCGTGACGCCCATCGGGTCGAGGAGCCGGCTGCGGCCGGCGCAGATGGTCCCGACCTGGTCCGCCGCGGCGACGAAGATCGTGTTTTCGATCGCCCGCGCCGCGAGCAGCGTTGTCCAGTGGTGCTCCTTGAGCGGTCCGGCCACCCACGCGGCCGGCAGCAACAGCACGTCGCCCCCTGCGACCGCCACCGCGCGCGCGAGCTCCGGGAAGCGCAACTCGTAGCACACGAGCAGCCCGAGCGTCCCGAGCGGGGTGCGGGCCACCCCGGGGGGTTCGGTCCCTGGGACGATCCGGTCCGACTCGCGATATCCGAAGGCGTCGTAGAGATGGGTCTTGCGGTACGCCAGCGCGAGATCGCCGTCCGGCGCGAGGAGCACGACGGTATTGTACGCGCGCCTGCGCTCGTCCGGCGCGGTCTCGTACACGCCGCAACCGACGTACAGATGATGCCGCCGCGCTTCCGCGGCAAGCGCGGAGACAAACGGCCCGTCGATCGGCTCGGCGACCTGCGCGGCCGCCACCGGGCTGTCGGGCGCGAGGAACGCCATGAACACCTCGGGCAATAGCGCCAGGTCGGCCCCCTGGCGTTTCGCCTCTCGAATCGCAAGCCGGGCTGTCTCCAGGTTCTCGTCCTTCCGGGGCGATGAAACCTGCTGGCACAGCGCAATACGCATAGGAGCCTCCCCGCGGGGCCCAAGCCCGCCACCGCGGTGACGTAGTTCACCGAGAACGAGGGCCCCCCTGCCCGGGCAGAGGGATCCCGGCGTTCCGCAGGCGCGCGGGGACGGGCCGTCTCGGCGCGTACGCCGCGACAAACTCCGCGCCGAACAAAAATGTGCAGGCGAGCGCGTAGATCCATGCCAACAGCGCCACGACCACGCCGAGCGACTGGTAGAGGGCCGTGTAGTCCGCCACGCGGCCGATGTACAGGCCGAGCAAATAGCTCGTGGCCTGCCAGAGCACCGTCGCGATCACGGCGCCCGGCCACGCCTCGCTCCACCGCACGGGGACGTTGGGTAAAAGCCGGTAGCCGACCCAAAAGATGCTGAACTGCGCCACAACGGGGAACAGCGCGATGATGCGTCCGCCGCCGCGCCGGGGGTCGAGCGGAATCCCGAGGAGCGGCGCCAGCCCCGCTTCACGCAACAAGCGCAGTGTCAGCACGGTGGAAAACATCACGCTGATGAAGATCAGCAGCGAGCCGACCATCATCAGGACGCCCACGGCGAACCGGACTGCCAGGAGACGGCCGTGGCATTCGAAGACGCGATCCAGGGCCACCTGGATGGCCCCGAACACGCCGGTGGCCGCGACGATCAGGGTCAGGCTGCCGAACCATCCCAGCGACGCCCGATGGCCGTAGGCATCCTGCACCGTGCGCAGCAGGATGTCGGGATGCCGGGCGCCGCCCACCAGCCGGGAGATGATCCGGTCGGGGTGCGCGTGCGGAAACGCGACGTTGATGAAGACCGCAAACAGGATCAGGAGCGGCAGGAGCGAGAACAGCGCGTAGAAGCTGATGGCCGCGCCCGAGAACAGGTCGCCGTGGTACCACAACGCGGCGATCGCGCGGACGAATGCCCTGGCGGGGCGCCGAAGACGGAGCGGCGTCCTTTCCACGAGTTGGTAAGGGTTAGACATCGCCCGACGGCGCAGCATCGTTGGTTCGAATATTCCCCGCGGCCGGTCCCATGCCGCCCCGCATTCGGAGGTGCTCAATGACTACGCGGTCGGCGATCCGAGCGCGCAGCTTCGGATCGCTGTGGCATACCATGTGCGCGGGCGTGTTCCTGCTGGCCGCGATCGGCGCGGGCGCCCCCGCCGCGGCGCCGGCGCCCGCACCCGCGGGCGCGGACGTCCTGACGTTCCACGGCGATTTCGCGCGCACCGGGTGGGACGCCAACGAGTCGACCCTCACGCCGGACTCCATCCGCGCGGGGAGGTTTGGGAAGCTGTGGACGGCTCCGGTCCAGGGCGAGATCTACGCCGAGCCGCTCGTCGTCTCCGGCGTGGCCGCGGGCGGCGGAGCGCCGCGCACGGTGATCTACACGGTGACGGAGCGGGATCTCGTCTACGCGCTCGACGCCGCGACCGGCAGGGTCGTGTGGGGCCCGGTCTCCGTGGGCCAACCGGTGCCGCGCGCGTCGTTGCCATGCGGCAACATCGATCCGGTCGGCATCACGAGCACGCCGGTCGTCGACCGCGCAGCGTCCACGCTGTACCTCGTTGGGCTCACGACCCCGGACGGCGGGCGGACGAAGGTGTACAAGGCCGCGGCGCTCGATCTGGCGAGCGGCCGGATGCGCCCGGGCTGGCCCGTGACGATCGCGCCCCCGGCGTCCGACGGCCGGCAGTTCGTGGCGACCGCGCAGCACCAGCGCGCCGCGCTCGGGCTGGCGCACGGCGTGCTCTACGTCCCTTTCGGCGGCTACTTCGGTGACTGCGGGCAGTATTACGGCTGGGTCATCGGCGTCCCGGCAGGCGATCCCGGGCATCAGCAGTCGTTCGCCGTCCCCACGCAGCGCATGGGCGCGATCTGGGCGGCCGGGGGCGTCGCCCTCGATGCCGCGGGCAACCTCTACGCCTCGACCGGCAACAGCGAGTCCGGCAGCGCCGTGGACTTCGGCGACGCGGTGATCCGGCTCCAGACCGAGCCGACACTACGCTTCTCGCGCGCGACGCGGGACTACTTCGTGCCGAGCAACTTCGTCGCGCTGAACGCGGGCGATGTCGACCTGGGATCGGCGGCCCCGCTCCTGCTCCCGCCGCAGCCCGGTCTCGTGCCGCACCTCATCTTCATCGCGGGCAAGCAGGGCGTCGGTTACCTGATCAACGCCGACGACATGGGCGGCCTCTCCAAGGGCAACGGCGTGACGGGCGAGGGGGTGTACAGCCGCTGCGTCTTTGGCTCCTGCCGCGGCGGGCGGCCTGAGGTATTTTCCGCCGCGGCGTACTGGGACGGCGGATCCGCGGGCCGGTTCATCGTGGTCCCGGGCCACGGCTCCCAGCCCGCGCCGTGCCGCGGCACCGGCGGTGTCGCCGCGCTCAAGCTCGGGGCCGCGGGGGGCGCGGGGTTTGACGTGGCCTGGTGCAGCGGATCGATGAGCAACGCGGGCGCGCCCGCCGTGTCGAGCGCCGGTGCGTCCGGCGGGCTCGTGTGGGTGGTCGACAGCGCGGAGGGCGTGCTCTACGCACTCAACGCCGCCACCGGCGCCGCAGTGTACGCCTCGTCCGGCCCGGACCTGCTGGGGAGCGCGCACCAGTTCATCACACCGGCGATCGCCGCGGGGCGCGTTTACGTGGGCGCCGGGCATACCGTGGCGGCGTACGGGTTGAAGTAGCTGGAGATGAAGTAGGCGCTGCTGCTCCCTAGGCGGAGCGCGCGTCCCGCGCGAGGTTCGCGGGGATCAGGCACTCCACGATCACGACGTCCTTCCACACGCCGTCGAGCCGGGCGTGCTTTTCGTACCTTCCCACCTCGCGAAAGCCGACGCTGCGCAACAGCGCGAGGCTGGCGGTATTCTCCGGGAACACACGCGACACGAGCTTCCACAGCCCCGCGCGCTCGGCCGCGTCGATCAGCGCCAGCATCGCGGCGCGACCGGCGCCGCGGCCACGCGCCCCCCGCGCAACGTACACGGAGAACTCGGCGATCCCAGCGTAGCATTCCCGGGGCCGGTACGTCGACGTGGACGCAAACGCGATTGCGGTGCCCCCATCCTCGACGACGACGATGGGATGCCGGCCGTCGAACCAGGCCGCCACGTCCTGCGGCGTGCGCGCCCGCGTCTCGAACGTCGCGACGCGGTCCTCGATGCCCTGATTGTAGATCGCGGCGATGGCGGCCGCGTCGTCCGGCGTGGCGGAGCGGGCGTGCATCGAACTCACCTCCCACACGACGGTTCACCTTGCACAAACAGCAGGACGCCCCCGGATTTGTCTCCGAGGGCGTCCCGGCCCGGGTGTTATTGTAGCATGCGAAGCGCCGCCGCGCACCGATGCTGCCGACTCTCAGTTGGGCCGGCTCGCGGGCAGATCAGAAGTAATTTGACGTGATGCCGCCGTCCGCGACGATGACGCTCCCGTTCACCCACGTGGATTCGTCCGATGCCAGGTAGAGCGCCAGGTTGACGATGTCGTCCGGCCGGCCGAAGCGCCCCATCGGGATGCGGTTGAGGCGCAGTTGCTTGGCCTCGGGGTTGTTGAGCAGCCACGACGTCAACAGCGGCGTTTCGATGGGGCCCGGCGCAATGGCGTTCGTCCGGATCTGCTTGGGGCCGAACTGTACGGCGAGCGACTTGGTCAGCGCGATCACGGCGCCCTTGCTCGCCGTGTACGCGTCCTGCGGCACCGTGCACCCGACGAGCGCGACAAAGGACGCGACGTTGATGATCGATCCCCCGCCCCCGCGCAGCAACTCCGGGATGCCGTGCTTGCAGCAAAAATAGATGCCTTTAACGTTGACCGCCATGACCTGATCCCACACCGGCTCGTCGATGTCGACCACGGACCCGTCGCGTTCGGGGAAGATGCCGGCGTTGTTGTAGAGCACATCGAGGCGGCCGAACTCGCCCACCCCGCGGCGCACGGCCTCCTTGACCTGCGCCTCGATGGCGACGTCCGCCCGCACCGCGATCGCCCGTCCTCCGTCACGCGTGATCGCGGCTGCAGTGGCTTCCGCCGCGCCGGCCTCGACATCGACGGCGACGATCCGCGCGCCCTCGCGGGCGAACGCACTCGCCCCCAGCCGGCCCATGCTGCCGCCCGCGCCGGTGATCAGGGCGACTTTGTCACGCAGCCTCATGCAAGACCTCCCACGCAAATGTCAAAGGCGTCGGACGTCTACCCTTGTCGCACATAGCAGATGAGGCACTAAATGCGCTCGAAATTGCGCGCAAGCTCCCAGCACGTGACCGCGCGGTCATAGGCCCGCTGCTCCAGAAGCCCGGTGTGAAGGTAGTGCTCCACCACGCGGTCGCCGAACGCCGCGCGCGCGATCTCGCTACGCGCGAGCTCGTCCAGCGCCTCGCGCAGCGTCCCGGGGACGCGCAGGAGTCCGTGTGCGTGGTAGGCGTCGCCCTCGAAGCTCGGCGGCGGCTCCACGCGGTGCTCGATGCCCCACAGCCCCGCGGCGATCGTTGCGGCGAACGCGAGATAGGGATTGACGTCGGCGCCGGGGATGCGATTCTCGACGCGGAGAGCGCCGCCGTCGCCGACGACCCGAAAGCCGCAGGTGCGGTTGTCGCGGCTCCACACCGCGAACACCGGCGCAAAGGTGCCGGCGAGGTACCGCTTGTACGAGTTGACGTACGGTGCAAAGAAATACGCGAGCTGGCGGGCCGCCTCGATCTGACCGCCCAAGTAGTGGCGGAACAACCGCGACATGCCGCCGTCCGCACCCTCCTCGTGGAACAGGTTTCGCGTCCCCTCGCGGTCCCACAGGCTGCTGTGCACGTGGCAGGACGAACCGGCGAGATCCGCGCGCCACTTCGCCATGAACGTGATGGCCACGCTATTGGCCGCCGCGATCTCCTTGGCCGCCTGCTTTAGCAGCGTGTGGCGGTCCGCCATTTCGACGGCGTGCGTATAACGCAGATTGATCTCGTGCTGGCCCGGGCCCCATTCCCCCTTGCTGAACTCGACCGGCACGCCGGCACCCGTGGCGTGGTTGCGGATCTGACGGATCAGCCACTCCTCCTTGGTCCCCTGGAGAATGTGGTAGTCCTCGATGTACTGTCCGTAGGGCACCAGGTCGTGGTAGTGCTTCTCCCGCGCGCGCTCGTAGGTCTCCCGGAAGACGTAGAACTCGAGCTCCGACGCCATCATGGGACGCAGGCCGGCCTGCGCGGCGCGCGCGACCTGCGCCTGCAGGAGCTGGCGGGGCGATTCGGGGATGGGCGCGCCCGCATCGTCGCAGACATCGCACAGCACGAGCGCCGTCCGCTCGAGCCACGGGATCCGGCGGAGCGTGGAGAGATCGGGCCGGAGCCGGACGTCGTGATAGCCCGTGCTCCAGCTCGTAAGGCGGTACCCGGGGAGCGGTTCCATCTCGACGTCGCAGGCGAGGAGGTAGCTGCAGGCGTGCGCGCCGTCCCCGGCGACCTCATCGAGGAAAAACTCGCCGGTGACGCGCTTCCCCATGAGCCGTCCCTGCATGTCTACCATTGCGGCGATCACGGTATCGATGCCGCCCTGGGCCACCTCCCGTGCGAGATCGTCGAGCGAGAACCGGCCGGACGCGGAGTGCGTCATGTGCCACCGTCCTCCATTGCGGCGCTGGGGACCATCACGATGGCGGCCCCCGGATCGAACGACAGCCAGACGCGCCCGCCCTGCGGATAGGCGCGGCGTTGTGCTCCCGGCACGTCCACGCTGAGGTACTCGCCGTCCACGTCGACGATGAGGCGGACGACGGGGCCGAGAAACGTCCGTGTCACGAGCGTGCCCGCGAGCACGTTCGCGCGTCCGGAAGGCGGTGGGCCGCCGTCCACCGTCAGCGTGATCGCTTCGGGCCGCACGACGAGCGTGGCGGCCCGGCCGGCGGGAACCGCCGCGTCCGGCGGCAGCCGTAGGATCTGCCCGCGATAGGCGAGCGTCCCGTCCGCTCCGGCGACGCCGGCGAGCCTGTTCATCGAGCCGATGAAGCTCGCGGTAAATTCGGTCCTAGGCTCGCCGTACACCTCTTCGGGAGGCCCGACCTGCTCGATGCAGCCGCGCGACATGACGACCACGCGGTCGGAGAGCGAAAGGGCTTCCTCCTGATCGTGCGTCACGTACAGCGCGGTGATCCCGAGGCGCGTTTGGATCCGGCGGATCTCGTTCCGCAGCGTCACGCGCACCTTGGCGTCCAGCGCGGAGAGCGGTTCGTCCAGCAGCAGGATCCGCGGCTCGATCGCGAGCGCGCGGGCGAGGGCGACCCGCTGCTGCATGCCGCCCGAGAGCTGGTGCGGATACCGCTCGCCCGCGTCGAGAAGCCCGATGAGTTCCAGCAACTCGCCGACGCGGCGCCGGATTTCCCGCGCCGGCCGGCGGGCGACCCTAAGACCGTAGCCGATGTTCTGGGCCGCCGTCATGTTCGGGAAGAGACTGTAGTGCTGAAACACCATGCCGAAGCCGCGCCGTTCCGGGGGAACGCCGGTAAGATCCCGGCCGTCGAGGAGCACGCGTCCGCGGTCGGGCGTTTCGAAGCCGGCGACGATGCGGAGCGTGGTCGTCTTGCCGCACCCGCTTGGGCCGAGGAGCGACACGAGCTCGCCGCGCTCCACGGAGAGCGTGACGTCCGACAGCGCCGCGGTGTGCCCAAACGTCTTGCTGAGACCTTCCAGCACGAGGAAGGCCATGGCTATCGCAGCGCCGCGCCCTGCATCTGGCCGGGCGCGCGGCGGCTGGTCCACAGGATGGCGACCGACGACGCCCAGGTGATGAGGAACGACAGCACGGCCAGGGCCGCGCCGTACTTGGGGTCGGTGCGCCAAACCTGATTGAGGTACAGCGGGTAGGTCTCATACGCCGAGCCCACGAGGAACAGGGCGAGCGTAAACTCCCCCATGACGAGCGCGAACCCGAGGAGCGCAGCGCTCGTGATGCCCGGCCACAGATTGGGCACGATCACCGTGAGGAACCGCCGCCACCACCCCGCGCCCAGGCTCTGCGCCGCCTCGCTCAGCGTCCGGCTGTCGATGGCCGCGAGCCCGTTTTCAACCGCCCGGTACGCGAACGGCAGCGTGAGCACCGTGTACGCCAGCACGAGCAGCGTGGCCGTCCCGGTGAGCGGCAGCGGCGGACGCGAGTAGAGCTGGATCAGCCCGAGCGCCAGCGTCACGGCGGGCACGACGAACGGGAGGAACGCCGTCAGCTCGAGCAGCGGCTTGAGCGAGCGCGCCCGCATGTGCACCCAAAATGTCGTGAACGTCATCAGCGACACGCCGAGCACGACCGTCCCCGCCGCGAGGACGAGCGAGTGTGCCATGTAAGCGGCAAACTCGGCATCCCCGAGCGACTGGCGGTAGTGCGCGAGCGTGAGGCGGCCGCCGTCGAGCAGCGTGAACCCGAGGATGCCGCTGAGCGGTAGGAGGAGGTACAGGAGGAACAGCGCGACGACGGACCGCTGGATCACCGCATCCACCGCCGCGCGCGCCGGTTTGCGGCCTGGTAGACGAGGATGGCGGCGGCGATGACCACGGTCATCCCTAGGCCGAGGGCGTTGGCGAGCCCGGCGTCGAACGAGACGTCCCCATTGATCAGCGTGCCGATGCGGAGCGGCACCAGGTTGATCGCGCCGCTGCTCAGGCTGTACGCGGTCGCGTACGCGCCGAACGCGTTGGCGAACAGCAAGGCGGCGGCGCCGACCAGCGGCGGCGCGAGCACCGGGATGCCCACGTCCCGCCAGAACCGCCAGGCGCCGGCGCCGAGGTTCCGGGCGGCTTCCTGCCACTCGCGTCGCAGCGCGGCGCAGGCCGGCACCGCGAGCAACACCATGAGCGGCAGCTGAAAGTACGTGTACACTACGACGAGCCCGAGATACGAGTAGATGGTGAAGCCGAGGTCATTGTACAGGCTCACGTGAAAGACCGCTTGGAACGCGACGGTCACCCATCCCACGACCCCAAGTGTCGTGATGAACGCGAAGGCGAGCGGAACGCCAGCGAAGTTGCTCGTCACCGTGCAGAACGTGATGACCAGGGTCTGCCGGTGGCGCAGTTCGCCCTGCACGATGGCGTACGCGACCGCCGTGCCGGCGACCGCGCCCACGAGCGCGGTCTCGACGGACAGGGCCACGCTCGTCCGAAAGGCCTCGAGATACTGCGGGGCGAGCGCGCGCCGGAAGTTGTCCAGCCCCGCGCCGCCGCCCGGCAACGCAAAGGCGCCGGCGAGCATCTGGGCGACGGGGAGGATCAGGAACAGCGTGACGAACACGGCAAACGGCGCGAGTCCCGCCGCCGTGCCCAATAGGTGCGCGGCCCGCCCCCGGCGCATGGCGTGCGTCTCCTGACGGCGGATTGCAACGGTGTTCATCGGCGCCCCGGGGAGAAGCCCCGCCGAGGTCGGGGAGCGGCGCTCACCTCGAGATCGACCGCGGGCACGGGCCCGAGGTCAGGCCCGCCCCACGGCCCGGGCCTATCCCATGACCTTTGGTCCCCACTGATCCTTGACGACCGCTTGCGCCGCGGCGAGCGCCTTGAGGTCGGTGAGGTAGACGACCTTGGAGAACGCCGAGCTCGGCGGCAGTTTCGCTGCAAGATCGGCCGGCACCGTGAGCTGCTTCATCCGCGCCGGCACCGCGTACCCCTGGAGCAGGCCGAGCTGGCCCTCGTCGCTGAACAAGTACTCCTGGAAGAGTTTAGCGGTGTTCGGGTGCGGCGCCCATTTGTTGATCACGGAGACGTACGGCGAAGCGACGGACCCGTCTGACGGAATCACCACTTCGTATGCGGGGCCGCCCTTCTGCTTGACGGTGTCGCGGTCGGCGAGGTTGAGAAACGTCCAGCGGATCGCGACGCCCGCTTCTCCCGTCTGCATGGAGGCCAGCTCCGCCTTGACGGGAATGAAGTTGCCGGCCTTTTTGAGCTTGGCGAAGTACTCGATGCCGGGCTCGACGTTCGTGATGCTGCCGCCGTTCGCGTACGCGGCCGACACCACGGCGGCAAACGCGTCGAACGCCTGACGCGGATCCTGATCGATGGTCACCATGTTCTTGAAGGCGGGGTCGAGCAGGTCATGCCAGGTCTGCGGTGACTTCTTCACGCGGGCCGTATTTACCGCAAACGACATCACGCCGGAGTACTCGGCGACCCAGTACCCGTTGGGGTCTTTGAGATTGTCCGCGATCGCGCTCCAGTGCGCGGTCTTGTACGCCTGTACGATGCCGCGCTGGACCGCGACCGGACCCCACTGAAATCCGACGTCGCCGATGTCACCGATCGGGTGCGCCTTTTCCGCCTCGAACTTCTGCAGTTCCTGAGCGGAGCTGAGGTCCCCCTCGGGCTTGTAGATCGAGGTCACGCTATACTTCGTCTTGAAGCCCGCGAAGATGCCCTCCCAGTTCGCCCAGTCGGGCGGCATCCCGTAGGCGTGTAGCTGCAGGCCCTCTTTCTTGGCGCCCGCCGTGAGGTCCGCGATGGACATCGGTCCGCCTGCCGGCATCGCGGCGTCGGCACGCCCGGCGAGCCGCGATCCGGCCGCGAACCCGAGTCCGGCGGCGCCGGCCCAGCCGAGAAATCGCCGGCGCGTCACCCGCGCGAGCGCGCGCGCGTGCCGAGCTTCCGCGAGACTCTCTCGCATGATCGGTTCCCCTCCTCATTTGCGTGGTCGCGCCAAAAGCCCGGCGCGAAAGTCGCTCCCCGGTTCCATGGCCGCGCAGGAGAACCCTCTTCCCCCGGTAATCCCGGTGTAACGAATGGCGCAGATCTCAACGGGGAACCACAGGAGCGGTTCCCGCCCCGGAGAACCGAAGATGTGGAGTGTGAACGCCATGGCAGGATCGCGCCAGACACCGTTAGTGATCACGGCGCGGCGGGCCTACGATCCGCCGGCCGCCGACGACGGGCCGCGGGTCCTCGTTGATCGGCTGTGGCCGCGCGGCGTCAGCAGAGACCGCCTCCGCATCGTGGCGTGGCTGCCCGACCTCGGCCCCAGTCCGGGGCTGCGGAAGTGGTTCGGGCATGATCCGGCGCGATGGGATGAGTTCCGGCGGCGCTATCACCTGGAGCTCGCGTCGAAAACGGGGTTGCTTCGAGAGCTGCGCGCGTACGCCCGCGGCGGGCGGCTCACGCTCGTCTACGGCGCACGCGATCCCGAGCACAACCAGGCGGTCCTGGTCCGGGAGGCGCTCCTGGAACTGACCTCGGTTACGGACGCGCCCGCGGCGGGCGGCGCTCCGCCGAAGAGACGTTCGCGCGCTTCGCGCGGCTCAGCCCGGCCCGCGCGCGCACGGACCCCCGGCCGGCGGTCCCCTTCGAGACGGCCGCCGAGACGGTCGAGGTAGCGTGCGGCCGGCGCCGTCGCCCGCGTCGCGCACGGAGCGGCTCGCGGCGCTCGGCGACCGCACCTTCGACGTGCTCGTGGTCGGCGGCGGCATCACCGGCGCCGGGGTGGCGCTGGATGCCGCCGCGCGGGGGCTGTCGGTGGCCCTGGTCGAACGGTCCGACTTCGCCGAGGGCACCAGCAGCCGGTCGACCAAGCTCGTGCACGGCGGCCTCCGGTATCTTCCCATGCTCGATATCGGCCTGGTCCGCGAAGACCTTGTTGAGCGGGGGCGTCTCCTGCGCAATGCGCCGCACCTCGTCCGTCCCTTGCCGTTCGTGCTGCCGCTGTACGAGGGAGCCAGGCGGCCGCTCGGGCTTCGGCTCCCGAGCCTGCTCCGGCCGTGGTTGCCGCTTGGGCTCCGATGCGGTTTGTGGGTGTACGATCGCCTTGCCGCCGCCGGTCCTGCCTGCGGGCTGCCGCGGCATCGCCGGCTCAGCGAGGATGCGGCGGTCCTGCTCGTCCCGCCGATGCGCCGCCGGGGGCTACGGTCGGCTTACCTCTATTATGACGCGGCCGCGGACGACGCGCGGCTGACCATCACGGTACTCCGTACGGCCGTCTCGCGCGGGGCCGTAGCATGCAACTACGCCCCGGTCGAAGAGTTCGTCGTCGAGCGGGGGCGGGTGACGGCGGCGAAGGTGACCGACCGCGTGACGGGCGCCCGCCTCATCGTCAGGGCCGGCGTCATCGTCAACGCGACGGGCGTTTGGGCCGACGCCGTCGCCGGGCTGGTCGCGCGCCCCGGCTTTCGCCTGCGCCGGGCCAAAGGCGTTCACCTCGTCGTTCGCGCGGAGCGCCTGCCGATGGGACGCGCGGCGTTCGTGCTGCCGGAGACGGACGACGGCCGCCTGGCGTTTGTCGTGCCCTGGCAGGGCGCGGTGTTGATCGGAACGACAGACACGCCATGGGAGGGTCCGCCGGACGTCCCCGCGGTCGACGGCGGCGAGGTGGACTACCTGCTCGACCACGCGTCCAGGTTTCTGGGCGCACCGCTCCGCCGTGACGACGTGCTCGGTGTATACGCCGGGCTGCGGCCGCTGGTCAGCGCATCGAACGACCGATCCAGCGCGCGCATATCGCGCCGTCACGAGGTCGTCCGGGCCGGGCCGGGCCTCGTGACCATCGTCGGCGGCAAGTTGACGAGCTACCGCAAGATGGCCGAAGACGCCGTGAACGAGGCGTTGGGGCAACGCGCCGGTACCGCCTCTCCGACCCGAGACATCCCTTTGGACGGCGCTCCGCCACCCGCCGAGGGCGGGGAGGTTTGGCACGAGGGGCGGCGGGCGGGCCTGCCGCGGCGTACGATGGTGCATCTCATCCGGGCCTACGGGGCGCGGTGCCGCGGTCTCTTCGAGATGATCGCCGACCGTCGTGCGCTCGCCGAGCCGCTCGTGCCGGGTCAGCCGCACGTTGCCGTGGAGGTCGTCGCCGCGGTCCGGGACGAGATGGCGTTGACCGTAGCGGATGTGCTGCTCCGGCGCACGCGCCTCGCGCACGTGTTGCCGCGGCATGGCGTGGAGGTCGCACCCCGCGTGGCCAGGCTGATGGCCGAGGAGTTGGGCTGGTCCGCCGAGGCAGAACGTCGGGCGGTCTTGGAGTACGAGGCCGTCGCGGCGTCGCTCGCCGTGCCCGGTTTCCCGCGCGTCGGCGGCCCGCGCGAAACGCCGTGTGCGACGCCGCGGTCTCCACAGGAGCACCGCACCGGGCGCGCCGAATGACGCGCCGGGTCGCTGCGCGTCGGCCGACGGGCGGAATCGGCGCGGTGGGGGGCGGGGAGGAGCAACGATGTTCACGGCCTTTGTCATGATCCAGACTGAGCGCCGCCGCACGCAGGAGGTTGCGCGCCGCCTTGCTGAGGTGCCCGGCGTGGCCGAGGTCTACTCCGTGACCGGCGAGTGGGACATCATCGCCGTGCTGCGCCTCAAGGATTATCAGGATCTCGCGGACACGGTGACCGGCGCCATGGTCGAGATCCCGGGGATCGTCCGCACCAACACGCATCTGGCGTTCCGGGCGTACCCGCAATCGTTGCTCGAGCGGTCGTTTTCCGTCGGGCTGGAGGACGATCCCGAGGCGGGCGGGCAGGGGCCGAGAGAGTAGGGCGGGTCGCGACGCGGCGCGTGCTACAATCGTGGCGCGGCGATGCGATTTCGACCGGAGATCGACTACTATGAGGTTCTGCAGGTGCACCCGCGCGCCTCGCAGGACATGGTCAAAAAGGCATACCGCACGCTCATGGGCGAGATGGGTGCGCATCCCGATCTCGGCGGCGACGAGGAGCGGGCGAAGCTCATCAACGAGGCGTACACCGTCCTGGGCGATGCGGATCTCCGCGGCGCCTACGATCGCGCACGTGCGCGGCGGTCACCGCAGGGAGCGCCGCCGGCCGGCGGCGCCGGGGTCGACCACGTGGCCGCGTTTCTCCAAAAGATCGTGCTGTCCGCGGCGGTCGTCACGGCGGGCATGATGCTCGCGAGACTGCTTGAGAACCCCGTCTTGAGCCTGGCCGACCTCGTCGTCATGGTCGGCGTGCTCCTCAGGATCTGGAGCCAGGTGGCCGCGCTCGGGAGACGATGAGCGCCGGGAGCGACTATACTGGTGGCGGGAACCTCTCGCCCGCGCTGCTTACCACGACCTCGGTGACGCCTGACCGACGCGATGAGGGGGTTGCATTGAGCCGACACGACTTCCTTGCGGGTGCAGCCTCTTGGAATGCGCGGCCGCCGGCCGGCGCCGGCGGAATGGGCGGCGCGGGGAGCCGCCCGCCCGGCACCTCGTTCCACCGCGCAGAGGCGCTGGGTCCGGAGCCGGCCCGCATCACTCTTACCGTCAACGGGCGCCGGCACGACGTGATCGCCGACCCGAGGGCCACGCTGCTGGACACGTTGCGGGAGCGAATCGGGCTCACCGGTACGAAGAAAGGCTGCGACCGCGGTGAGTGCGGCGCCTGCACCGTGCACGTCAACGGAAGACGCATTCTCGCCTGCATGACGCTGGCCGTCATGCACACCGCCGACGAGATCACCACGATCGAGGGCATCGCACCGGACGGGCAGTTGCATCCTGTGCAGGCCGCGTTTATCGAGCATGATGCGTTCCAGTGCGGATACTGCACGTCCGGCCAAATCATGTCGGCGCTCGCGCTGCTGGATGAGATCCGCCGGGGCGAGCCGAGCGCGGCGACCGACGACGTCACGGCGCCTGCGGTAATGTTGAGCGAGCCCGAGATCCGCGAGCGGATGAGCGGCAACCTCTGCCGGTGCAGCTGTTACCCACAGATCGTGGCGGCGGTACGGCAGGCCGGTGACGCTGTCGCCGAGCCGTCGGGAGCGGGCTAATGGAGCCGTTCATCTACCGCCGCGCGACCGACGCATCGCAGGCCCTCGCCTTGGCCGCCGCCCCCGGGGCGATCTTCATCGCCGGCGGCACAGAGCTTCTGAACTGGCTCAAAGAGGGGATCGTCCGCCCTGGGACCCTCGTGGACATCAACGGGCTTCAGGATCTGGAGACCATCGACACGGCTCCGGGACGCCTGCGCATCGGAGCGCTGGCGCGGATGAGCGAGGTGGCGGCGCACCCGGCCGTCCGGCGCGACTACCCCGCCGTGGCCGAGGCGCTGGTCCGCAGCGCGTCGCAACAGCTGCGGAACATGGCGTCGATGGGCGGCAACCTCCTGCAACGCACGCGCTGTCCCTACTTCCGGGCCGACGCGCCGGTGCCGTGCAACAAGCGCGCGCCCGGCTCCGGCTGCGCCGCGCTGCGCGGCGCGGACCGCCACGCCGCGATCTTCGGCTGGAGCGACGCGTGTGTTGCGACCCATCCGTCGGATGTGGCCGTCGCGTTTGCCGCGTTGGACGCCGTCGTTCATGTCCAAGGTCCCCAGGGTGCGCGGGAGGTCCCGTTCGGGGACTTCTATCGCTTGCCCGGCGACCGGCCGCAGGACGACACCACGCTCCGCCCCGGCGAGCTCATCGTCGCGATCGAGGTGCCGGCTTCCGCGGTTGCGGCGCGCTCCCGCTACATCAAGGTGCGGGAGCGGGCGTCGTACGAGTTCGCGCTCGTGTCGGCCGCGGTCGGGATCGATCTCGACGGGGCAACCATCCGCAACGCGCGGATCGCGCTCGGTGGCGTCGCTCCAAAGCCCTGGCGCCTTCGGGTGGCGGAGCGGGCGCTCGCCGGCCGGCCGTTTACAGTTGCCGCCGTGCGGGCCGCGCTCGAGAGCGGCGCCTTCAGCGAGGCGCGCCCGAGGCGCGCGAACGGCTTCAAGGTCGATCTGGCCAAACGGGCCGTCGTGCGGGCGGCGGTCGGTCTCGGGGCGGGCGCATGAGGATCGGGAGCGAACTCAGCCGCAAAGACGGCCGGCTCAAGGTGACCGGGAGCGCCACCTACACCGCGGACACTCAGGTCCCGGGGTTGCACTACGCGGTGTTCGCCACGAGCGCGGTGGCAAGCGCAACCATCGAGGCGCTCGATACGTCCGGCGCGGAGCGCGCGCCGGGCGTGGTGTATGTGATGACGCATCACAACGCGCCCCGGCTCCGGCCGCCGGCGCCCGGGTTTGGCAGCATGACGTTCCTGCCCCTGCAGTCCGACCAGATCCGCTACGAGGGCCAGCCGATCGCCCTGATCGTGGCCGACTCGCTGGAGCGAGCGATGCACGCGGCGTCGCTTGTCCGCCCATCGTACGCCGTGCGGCCGGCGCAGATGAGCATGCTGGAGCGGTTCGGTCCCGACGCGGATGCGGCCGTCTTCGACACGCTCGAGACGGTGACGCAAGGGTACGACGAACCCGATACCCGCACCGGTGACCCCGATGCGGCGCTGGGGTCTGCGCCCGTGAGCCTCAGCCGCCGCTATACGATGGGATTTCGCCATCACAATCCCATGGAACCCTCGGCGACGATCGCCAGCTGGGACGGCGACCGCCTCACGCTCTACGATACCACCCAACACGTGTGGGGCGTCCGCAGCGTCGTGGCGGAGGCGCTCGGCCTCGCGGCCGATGACGTCCGGGTGGTGTCCCTGTTTCTCGGCGGCGGCTTCGGTTGCAAGGGCTTCGTCTGGCCGCACGAAATCCTCACCGCGCTCGCCGCTCGCGAGGCGCGCCGCCCGGTGAAGCTCGTCCTGACCCGGTCGCAGATGTACGCCGCGTGCGGCTACCAGAGCGCGACCGTGCACGATGTCGCGCTGGGGGCCTCGCGTGATGGGCGGCTCGTCGCCGTCGCGCACGACGTCGTCTACGCCAACGCCGTCCCCGAGGCGTTCCCGGAGTACGCCGCCGCGGGTACGCGTACCGTGTACGCCTGTCCGGCGATCGCCACCCGCCATCGGGTGGTCAAACTCAACACCATCCAGCCCACCGCGATGCGGGCGCCGAACGAGGGCATGGGCAACTTTGCGCTCGAGTCGGCGATGGACGAGCTGGCGTACGAACTCGGGATGGACCCGCTGGAGCTGCGGTTACGCAACTACGCCGAGCGCGATCCGACCACCGGCAAGCCGTACTCCTCGAAGAAGCTTCGCGAGGCCTACCATCTCGGTGCCGAACGGTTCGGGTGGTCGCGGCGGGCGCCGCACCCGCGCGCGGTGCGCGACGGGAACGATCTCGTCGGTTACGGCATGGCGACCGCGCTGATGACGACGTACCGGTTCCCGTCCGCGGCGCGGGTGCGGATGCGGGCCGACGGGTCCGTCGTGGTCGAGTCGGGGACCCAGGAGATCGGCACCGGCGTGCGCACCATCATGCCGCAGATCGCGGCGGACCGCCTCGGCATCGACCCCCAGCACGTCGAAATCGTCCTCGGCGACACGACCCTGCCCGAGGCCGGGGGCACGTTCGGGTCGTCCAGCACGATGGGGGTGGGGTCCGCCGTCGCGGACGCGGCCACCAAACTCCGCCTTGCGATCCTGCGCACGGCGATCGCCGACAAGGCCTCGCCGCTGTACGAGGCCCGGCTCGAGGACCTGGAGGTGCATCCTGACGGTGCCGTCACGCCAAGAGGCAGCCCAACCCGCAGGGATGCCTACGCGGCCGTCGTCGCCCGCTCGGGACGGGAGGCCATCGAGGCCGAGGGCAGCTGGGCGCCGGGCGGCGACGTGCTCGGCACCGGGGACTACGCGATGTACACGTTTGGGGCCGTGTTCGTCGACGTGCGGGTCGAAGCCGATTTCGGCATCACCCGTGTTGCGCGCTGCGTGGGCGCCTACAGCGCGGGACGCATCATCAATCCCAAGACCGCCCGCAGCCAGATGACGGGCGGCATGATCTGGGGCATCGGACAGGCATTGCTCGAGCAGTCGGAGACCGACGCCGAGCTCGGGCGCTTCGTCTCGAAGAACCTTGCCGGGTATCTCGTCCCGGCCAACGCCGATGTCGGCGCCCTCGAAGCGTACTTCGTCGATGAGGTCGATCCCCACGCGAGCCCGCTCGGCGCCAAGGGGATCGGGGAATTGGGAGCCACCGGGGTGGCGGCGGCGATCGCAAACGCGGTCTATCACGCCACCGGCGTGCGCGTCCGCGACCTGCCGATCCGGCCGGAGCTGCTCCTCGGTTGAGGTGGACCGGCATGCTCACTCAGCGCGCGGCGGGACCGTCCGCGTAGAGCAGCAGCACGTCGCATGGGGCGTGGTCGACCACGAACCGCACGGTCGGGCTGAGGTGACGCCGCGGAAACTTGGGCGGCCCCCCGGGCTTGGGCGGCGGGGGGCCGTGCCTGGACGGCGGGGTTGCGCTTCCCTCGGCGGCACCGAGCGCCACCAAGCCGGCTTCGACTTCGTACGCCGCGGCAATGATCTCGTGTTCCGGAATGCCGGTGCGCTGTAGACGGCGGACCGTGATCCCGGCCGGGAGGCGCGGCGCGGCCAGCGCCTCGGCGTCGGCGAGCATGCGTTCACCGGCCTCGGCGCCGAGCGCGCCCATGTGCCGGAGGCGGTGCTCGGCCCCGGCGGCGCGCCCGGCCAGGCCGCCGGCCGCGAGCCCGTACTCCTTGAGGGGCCGCGTGTCCACAACATGCAGGAGGCACAATTCCGTGTCGGCCCAGGCCAGCCGGGCCAGCACACGATCGAGGAACCGCTCCACCATCGCCCCGCTGACCGCGACCAGCACCCGCTTCATCTCAGGCCTCCTTCCAGGATGAGCGCCGCGAGCGCCGCCGCCAGCACGAGCGGAACCGTGACGGCGCCGATCCGGAGATACTCGAGCGCCGGTACCTCGACCCCCCGCCGGCGCACGGCCGCGAGCCAGAGTATCGTGGCGAGCGACCCTGCGGTCGTGAGCGCCGGGCCGATGTTGACGCCGATCAGCGTGGCGGCGGCGAGCGCCATCACGTCGCCGCGGGGCGCGAGAGGCAGGATGCCGAGCATGAGGAGCGTCATCGGAATGTTGTTGAAGACATTCGCGCCGGCGGCGGCGATCCCGCCGGCCGCGACGAGGCGCGCCGCCGGCGAGGCGTGACCGCCCAGGACGATCCGCGCGAACCCCGTCATGAGGCCGGCATGCTCCACGCCCCGCACGATCGCATCCATGCCCCACACGAACGGGAACAGGGACCACGAGATGCCCCGGGCGATCGCGGGGAGCGAGGCGCCTCCGGTCGCGACGGCGACGCCGGCCATCGCCGCGGCGGCCGCGAGCGCGACGGGCCAGAGCGGGCGCTCGGCAAGGCCTGCCGCGAACAGGCCCAGCAGCGACAGGGCCAGCACCGCGGCGGCCCCGCGGAAGAACGGCGTACGGGTGGCCACAGCCTTGGCGGGCGCCGTCGGGAGATTGCCCGCGAGGCGGTCGCGGAAGACCCACGCGAAGACGGCGACGTTCATCGCGACCGCCGCCGCGTCAGGCAACGCCATCGCCGCCGTGAACCGCCAGAAGGGCAGCCGGAGGCCGTCGGTCACGAGCAGATTCGTGAGGTTGCTCATCGGAAACACCAGCGAGCCGGTGTTGGCCACGAACGTGCAGGCGTACAAGTAGGGCAGCGGGTCCACCCCGAGTGCCGTCACCGTCGCGTAGACGAGCGGCGTGACGATGATGACGGTCACGTCGAGCGACAGCGCAGCGGTGACCGCCGCGCCGAGCACAAAGACGTTGACGAGGAGACGCCGTCCGCTGCCGCCGCTGGCGCGCGCCGCGTACGATGCCGCCCACGCGAACACGCCGGCGAGCTCCAGCGCGGCGGAAACGATCATCATGCCGAGGAGGAACAGGAGGATGCCGCCCGTCTCCCGCGCGACGGCGAGCAGGTCGGCCGGCGTGAGCAGACCGAGCACGGCGAGCCCGCCCGCGCCCCCGACCGCCGGCCAGGCCTCGTTGAGCCCCCGGGGCCGTCCGATCACGAGGGCCATCGCGGCGAGAAAGACGGCGAGGCCGAGGAGCGCCCTGACCGGGTG
>JAJPIA010000045.1 GCA_021324975.1 Bacillota bacterium | reverse complement strand
GGCCGAGCGGCGCGGCGCGCGGGCGGAGTAGCGCGCCGCTATCCGTTCTGCCACTCGATGCCGAAGCCGCCCCGGGGCGGCTTCCAGTCGATGTTGCGGTAGGGGCACCCCAGGAGGCAACTCGTGCACTCGACGCAGTTTTCGTAGGACACCGCGATCTTCTCGCCGTCCCACTGATACACGTTGGCGGGACAAAAGGTGGTGCACGGGCGCTGCCACTCGCCGCCGCATCGCGCGGAGCACACGTCGCCCCGCACGATGTTGATGTGGGTTTGCTTGTCGTGCTTCCAGCGGAGGGTGTAGAGCTTATCCTCGATTCTCATCGCATCGCCCTCCATCCCTCGACCGCGTCCTTGAGCAGCTGCCACCACGGACGCTGCCCCAGCACGCGCCGCAGGATCTTGCGCTGCTTCTCGCGCTTCGACACCCCGTCCACCCGAAGCATCTCGTGCACCGCCTCGCTGAGGATCGCCGGGTACACCGACAGCAACTCGGGCCGGTGCTCGGCGATCTCGGGCAGCCGTTCGTACTTGCGGAGATCCTGCAGCACAAACGACGCCTCCAGCAGGTCGCGATACGTCGACAGGGTGCGCGCCGACCAGTCGCCGGCACGCTTGGCGAGCACCGCCGTCTCGCCCGCCATGCGCCCCGCCGCCATGGCGAGGTTGCTGCCCTCCCGGTGCAGGTTGTTGACCATCATCGCCGCGTCGCCCACGACGAGCACGCCGTCGCCGTACAGCCTGGGCATCGCCCGGAGGCCCCCCTCGGGAATCGCGTGCGCGAGGTACTCGCGCACCTCGCCGCCGCGCAGCAGCGGGGCGACGAGCGGATGCGTCTTGAAACCCTCGAGCAGGTCCCACGGTGTAATGCGGGTCTTCATGAGATGGGAGATGAGCGCGCCGATGCCGACGGAGAGCGACGCGGCGTTCGTATAGATGAAGCCGTACCCGGCCATACCGCGGGTCACCGCGCCGTACACCTCGATCGTCGCGCCGCGACGGGGCTCGAGGTTGAACCGGTCTTCGATCGCCTCCGGGCTGAGCGCGATGATCTCCTTGACCACGAGCGCCATCTCATGCGGCTCGAGCGGACGCGACAGGCCGGCTTTTTGCACGAGGAACGAGTTGGCGCCGTCGGCGATCACGACGAGCGGCGCGCGGAGATCACCGTCCGCGCGTCCGGTGCGCACGCCGGCGACCCGTCCCTGCTCCATGATGACGTCCTCAACGAGGGTCCCGGGAACGATGAGCGCGCCCGCAGCCTCGGCCTGCGACGCGAACCAGGCGTCGAACGGAACGCGGAGCACGGTGAACGCGTTCGGGGGTTCGGAGGCGTCTGAGTGCGGCACGTGCTTGTGGCCGAGCGTGACCGCGGCATCGGGCGTCGTCAGCCAGACGCGCTCGTCGACGATGACGCGTTCGATCGGCGCGTCCCGCCACGTCTCGGGCGCAACATCCGCGAGCATGCGCCCGTACATGACGCCGCCCATGACGTTTTTTTGACCCGGCCGCTCGGCGCGCTCGAAGACTACCACGTTGAGGCCCGACCGCGCCATCGTGAGCGCGGCGGCGATGCCCCCGGGGCCGGCCCCTACGACGATCGCGTCGAACTCGTCGCCCGAAGCCACGCGCGCCGGCCTACCGCAGCGCCTGAACGGCCTGCTGCACGAAGGCCGTGAGGGTGGACGGCAGGATGCCGAACCAGAGCACGCCCGCGCCGGCGAGGGCGAGCGCGATGCCGACCGTGGCGCTGCGCCGCGGCGCAACCGCATCGGGCGCCGTGCCGCTCAAGGCGGCCGCCGCGACGCGGAGGTAGTAGTAGACCGAGACGACGCTCGTCAGCACCGCGACGAGCGCGAGCGTCGTGTGCCCGCCCTGCAAAGCGGCGCGGAAGAGGTACAGTTTCGCGATGAAGCCGCCGGTCGGCGGCAATCCGGCCAGGGAGACCATGCACAGGGCGAGCACGCCCGCGGCCCACGGCGCGCGTCCCCACAGCCCCGCGAGGTCGGCGATCTCGTCGGCTTCCTCGCCACGCCGCTCGAGCAGGATGAGGACGCCGAACGCCCCGAGGTTCATCACCGCGTACACCACGAGGTAGTACAGCACGCCGAGCGTCCCCGCGGGTCCGGGAGCGGCGATGCCGATCAACATGTAGCCGGCGTGAGCGATGCTCGAGTAGGCGAGCAGGCGCTTCAGGTTTGTTTGGAACAGCGCGGCGAGGTTGCCCCAGATCATGGTCACGACCGCCACCGCGACCAGCGCGGCACTCCACTGCGCCGCCGCCGCGGGGAGCGCCAGCGGGAAAACACGGAGGAATCCGGCGAACGCCCCGACCTTGGCGATCACGGACATGAACGCGGTGGCGGGTAGCGGCGCTCCCTCGTAGACATCCGGCGCCCAGGCATGAAACGGCACCAGCGCCGCCTCGAATCCCAGGCCGATCGTGAGCAGGGCAACGCCGACCCCGAGCAGCGGCGTGAGCGGCACCCCCGCGAGGCGCGACAGGTCCAGCGTCCCGGCCGCGCCGTAGACGAGGGCGACGCCGTATACGAAGAACGCGGTCCCGAACGCACCGAGGAGCAGGTATTTCAGGCCGGCTTCCTGTGATCGCCGGCTGCGGGTCGCGAGCGCCGCGAGCGTGTAGAGCGGAAAGCTCAGGATCTCGAGGCCCAGGAACAAGACGACGAGATTGCGCGCGGCGCCCATGAGGATCGCGCCCACGGCGCTGAAGAGCACGAGGGCGTAGTACTCGCCGGCCGGCAGCCGGAACCGGTTCAGGTACGCCGGGGAGAGCAGCACCGTGATCCCGGTGCCGAGGAGCGCCGCCAGGGTCACCGCCTGCGTCAGCCGGTCGCGCACGTACATGCCGGCAAATGCCACAGGCGCCGTTGGCGGAAACGCGTTGAGGAGCAGGGCCAGCGCCACGCCGGCGAGCGCGAGCCAGCCCGCGCCCCCGCTGCGAGGCGACTCCAGCGACGGGCCCGTCATCCAGGCGTCGTAGAGCAGCACGACAAACGCGGCCACGGTCAGGACGAGCTCCGGCGACGCGGCTCCCAGATCGCGCCAGGCCATGCGCTACCGCCCCTTCCGCGGGGTGCCGCCCTGACCGGCGGCGAACGCGGTGGGGGATGCACCGGCCGGCGGCGAGCCCGGCGTCACGGCTCGGGGCGGGCCGCCGCGCGAGGCCTGGGGCTGCACCGCCGTCGTCCCCGCCACGCGGTTCAGCAGGGCGTTGACGGTGGCCGCGCTCCGATCCAGCAGGGGCTGCGGATAGAGCCCGGTCCAAAAGATAACCAAGACGAGCGGCACCACGAGCGCGCGCTCCCGCGGCGTGAGGTCGGCAAGGCCGCGGAGATCCTCGCGCACGGGCCCGTGGAAGACGCGCCCGACGAACGCGAGCAGGTACGCGACCGCGACGACGACGCCGAGCGTCGCGATCACGGCCGCCGCCGGGCGCGTTTCGAAGGTGCCGAGCAGGATGAGGAACTCTCCGATAAAGCCGTTGGTGGCGGGCAGCGCGAGCGAGGACATCACCACGATCAACGTCACCGCACTGAACGCCGGGACGAGCGACGCGATCCCGCCGTATTCGTCCGTCCGCGCACGGCCCGTTCGGTCGAGCAGCAGGCCGGCCAGCACGAACAGCGCGCCGGTGCTGATGCCGTGGTTGATCATCTGGATCAGGCTGCCCTGCACCGCCGTGGCGTCGAGCGCGAAGATGCCGAGCAGGATGAACCCCATATGGCTCATGCTGCCGTACGCCAGCAGGCGCCGCATGTCGCGCTGAGTCCAGGCGATGGCGCCGCCGTACAGGATCCCGACCACCGCAAGCCCGGACAGGAGGGGCCCGAAGGCGCGGGATGCGTCCGGGAAGAGCGGCAGGCAGAAGCGGAGCAGGCCGTAGGCGCCGGCCTTGGCCATCAACCCCGCGAGGAGCACCGTCACGACCGGGGGGCACGCGGCATACGCATCGGGCAGCCAGGTGTGGAGCGGCCATACCGGCATCTTGATGGCAAAAGCGACCGCGAACGCCAGGAACAACAACGTCTCCGTGCTCCCGGTCACGCCGAGCGGATGCGTGAGGAGCACCGGGAGGTCGAACGTCGATCCACCGGGCAGGCGCGCGGCGTTCAAGTACACGGCAATGATGGCGAGCAGCATGAGGACGCTGCCCGCCATCGTGTAGAGAAAGAACTTGATCGCCGCCCGCATCCGGCCGGGGCCGCCCCAGAGGGCGATGAGGAAGTACATCGGCACGAGCATCGCTTCCCAGAACACGTAGAACAGCACCAGATCTTGGGCCAGGAACGTGCCGAGCAGGCCGGTCTCGAGCAGCAGCAGCGTGACGACAAAGGGTTTCACGCGGTCGTGGATCTGCCCGGCCGAAGCGCCGAGCGCGATCGGGAACAGAAACGCTACGAGGGCAGTGAGGCTTACAGACAGGCCGTCCACGCCGAGGTGATAGGTCATCCCGACTGCGGGCACCCACGGCGCGCGTTCCTCGAACTGCAACCCGGCCACCCCGGGTGCAAACCGCAGCCACACCCACGCGGCGAGGAGGAATGTGAGCAGCATGGCCACAAGCCCGATCGCGCGCAGCCGCCGCTCTTCCCGCGCGTCCATGGCGGCGGCCGCGGCCGCGCCGGCCAGCGGGATCGCGAGCAGCAAGGTGAGCGGTCCGGGAGTCATCGCGACACCCAATAGGCCAATAGCACGATGACCCCGATCAGCAGGATGGCCGCGTACTGCCGGAGGTAGCCGCTCTGCACCCGGCGGAGCCACCCGCCGCCCCGACCGATCATGCGCCCGATGGCCATCACGGCCCCGTCGACGCCGTCCCGGTCGAACAGATCGAACGCCCAGGCCAGGCCGCGCCCCGGCGTCGTGACCAACGTGTTGAAGAAATCTTCGACGTAGAACTGGCGGGACAGGAGCGCCCGCACCGCGTCGGATCGCCCGCGCAACGTTCCCGTGCGGTAGATCAGCCACCCTGCGAGGATACCGGCGAGCGCCACAGCGACGCTCACGGAGACGAGCACGCCTTCGCCGGCGCCGGCTTCGGATCCAGCGGGGGCCGGCCCGCCTTCCGTCACCGCCGGCAGCAGGAATCGCGCCAGCACGCCGGGGTGGACGAACGACACGCCGAGCGCGCCGCCGACCAGCGTCAGCACGGCGAGCACCAGGGTCGGAATGCCCATGATCGGGGGCGCCTCATGCGGCGCGCCGTGGCCTCCCGCGTCGCCGTTACCGGGCGTCCGCATGACGCCGGGCGCCGCGGTAAGAAACGTCAGCACGAACGCCCGCACGATGTAGACCGCGGTCAGCCCGGCCGCGGCGAGCCCGATGATCCAAAGGATCACGTCGTGGTGGCGGAACCCCGCGGACAGGATCTGGTCCTTGCTGAAGAACCCCACGAACGGGGGTATCCCGGCGAGCGCCAGCGCACCGGCGCCGAAGGTCGCCGCGGTCCACGGTAGCGACCGCGCCAGGCCGCCCATCCGGCGCATGTCCGTCGTTCCCCCAAGCGCGTGCATGACGCTCCCGGCCGCGAGGAACAACAACGCCTTGAAGAAGGCGTGGGAGGTCAGGTGAAAGATCCCTGCGCCCCACGCGCCGACCCCCACGGCGAGAAACATGTAGCCGAGCTGACTGATCGTCGAGTATGCGAGCACCCGCTTGAGATCGGGCTCCACGAGCGCCGACGCGGCCGCAAAGATCGCGGTCACGGCGCCCGTGACGGCCACCACGTCCATGGCCAGCGGCGCGCGCAGGTAGACGGCGTGCATGCGCACGATCATGAACACGCCCGCCGTGACCATCGTGGCGGCGTGGATCAGGGCGCTCACCGGCGTTGGGCCCTCCATGGCGTCGGGCAGCCACATGTAGAGCGGGAGTTGCGCAGACTTACCGCAGGCGCCGAGGAACAGCAAGAGGCACAGCGCCGTCGCGGCCGCGCCCCCGAGCGGCAGATGCGCCGCCGCGTCGCGCGTCATCACACCGAAGTCGGCGGTGCCCCAGACGCCGAACGCGAGGAAGATGCCGAGCAGAAACCCGACGTCGCCCAGCCGGGTCACGATAAACGCCTTGACGCCGGCCGCGGCCGCGGCCGGCCGCGTGAACCAGAAGGCGATCAGAAGGTAGCTGCAGAGCCCGACGCCCTCCCACCCGATGAACATGACGACCAGGTTGCCGGCCAGCACCAGCGTCAACATCGACGCGGTGAAGAGATTGAGATAGGCGAAATAGCGCGCAAACGCGTCGTCGTCCGCCATGTACCCCACGGAATAGATGTGGATCAACGCCCCGACGCCCGTCACGACGAGCACCATGACGGCCGAGAGCGGATCCACCAGGAGCCGCAGCGGCACCGTGATCGGGCCCGCCGCCATCCACCGGTACAGGTCGACCTCCACGTGCCGCGCGCCGGCGGGGAGGGACGAGAGGGAGGCGAGCACGGCGAGCCCCACCGCGAACGCGGCGACGACCGTGCCGCACGCGACGACCGCCACACCGCGCCGCCCCCACCGGCCGCCGGCCACGCCGTTGGCAACCCAGCCGAGGAGCGGCAGCAGCGGGATCCAGACCGCGTACGTCATGGCCTACCCCCGCAGGAGGTCGACATCGTCCACGTCCACGGTGTCCCTGGTGCGAAAGATGTTCACGATGATCGCGAGGCCGATCACGACCTCGGCGGCGGCGACGACGAGCACGAAAAACACCACCACCTGCCCGTCCACGCCGCCCCGCAACCGCGCGAACGTCACGAGGCTCAGGTTGACCGCGTTGAGCATCAACTCGACGGACATGAACACGATCAGCGCGGACCGCCGCACGAGCACGCCGACGGTGCCGAGCGTGAACAGCACGGCGCTCAGGCTGAGGTACAGCGGGGCGGGCACGCTCACCGTTCCCGCTCCCCGGCGCCACCGGCCGCGACGCGGCCCGCCGGCGCGTCCGGCGCCGGCGCGCGCACGCCCGGGGCCGCGTGGGTCCGCGCGACCGCGATCACCTGCGCCCGCTTGCCCAACGCCACCGCGCCGATCATCCCGACGACGAGCACGATCGAGGCGGCCTCGAACGGCAGCGCGTACGGGCCGAACAGCGCGCGCCCGACCTGCTGCACCGTCCCGTACTCCGCGCCCACGCCGCCCGGCCCCGTCCGCACCGTGAGGGCGGCGGTGAGCAGCGCCGCGGCAAGCACGGCGCCGAGCACGGATGCGGCCGCGGGGGGCACGGCGGTGCGTGCGCGCGGCGCGTCTCCCGTCGCGCGCAGCAACATGATGATGAAGACGAAGAGGACCACGATCGCCCCGGCGTAGACGATGACCTGGAGAACGGCGACAAACTGGGCGTCCAGCAGCAGGTAGTCCACGGCCAGGCTCAGGAGCGCGAGCAGCAGCCCGAGCGCGCTGTGCACGGGCTGGCGTGCCGCGATGACGCCCACGCCCCCGGCGATGCCGAGCACCGCGGTGATCGCAAACAGGACCGCTTCCACGCCGTTCCTCCGGCCCCCTAGTGTCCGTCCTCCGTGCGCTCTCGCGGCTCTGCGGCGCTACACTTCTCGATGCGGATCCCGCCCGGACTCGCCGGGGTATTTCTCCTGCAGCCGGTCCTTCGTGTAGATGAGCTCGCCGCGCGTGTAGCCGCTCAGCTCGTACTCGTGCCCGAGCACGAT
>JAJPIA010000108.1 GCA_021324975.1 Bacillota bacterium | reverse complement strand
CTATGTGACCGCGGCAGTGGTCTCACTGCTTGTGCCGTGGTGGGCCGGCTCGAAGGCGTCGTAGGGCGCGGGCGGCGCACCAAGCACCCCTGGTCGCGATGTCGCGATAGGTGAAGGCCCACAATCCTATCACGCGGTTCCGTCCCGGGCTCGGCGAGCATGAGACGATTCGAATCACTTTATATGTTGTCGTCGTGGTTGATCAGACTGACATAAATGCGAAAAAGTCGCTTCGCGACGCTAATCGCCTGACGCTCGGTTCGCATCGTCAGTTCTTGGTACGCTTTCAAAACCTGTTCGTATTCGCCACGGAGACTCTCGGGAAAGTCGTTCGGCTGAAGCGGGGCACATTGGATAAGGGTCAACTCCAAGCGATCCTTAATCCGGCCGGGCGTCGTGGCGAGCACCTCGACAGCTTTGTGCATCCTCTCGACTGGGTCCATTCCGAAACTTAGGGTATCATACCGCTCGGGTGTCGCGTCCACCCTTCAGCATGGGTATCGGGGAGCATTCGGTCGAGAAGACGGACGTCGGCCTGGCGCATTCGGGATACTGCAAGGGCGGTACTCACCGGGCGCGGAGTGAAAGCCACGCTTTAAGGGATTGTCCTCCAGGCTCGCGTAAACCGGCCCAACAACTGGCTGGGTCCGATGGTCTGCCAAATCCTCCGGTATCATCCGGCAACGTTCTTATCGCCGCGGGTGAATTGGTAAGATCGTTCAGCACGGCGTGCCGGGGTGACTGCGCCTTCACCATTTTCCTCACGCAGGTGGGGCGAGAGTTCACATGGCGCATCGTCCGCAGGCAGAACGATCTATCGAGGACGGTAGCACACGGTGCAGCGCTGACCCCCATCGAGGCGATGGACCTGGCCGTTATGGAGCGCCGCAAACTCATGGAGAATTTAGAGAGGTCGCGCGCAGCACGCACGCTCTGGCGCCATGGTCGCAGCTCATGTCGCTGCACGAGGCACCTCCGATTTTCTCGACCGCCGACGCCGCCATTCAGGCGATCACGACGCGGTAGCCTCGGGCTCTTGTCCTTGTTCGCAACGCCGGCGCTGAACCAGGCCGTCATTCCAGCTGCGATAACCGCTTACCCCTGCGATGGGCGGCCGCCAGTAAGTCGGCCGTGCTGTTCTTTCATGCGATACAGCCGGAAGTCTGCGGCGAGCAACAGCTGGTCTGCGGTCGCGCCGTCTGCAGGCCGCGTTGCGCTGCCCCAAGAGAACCGCAAGCCGTGGCTCTCGTCCGCGGATCCCCCGGCGCCGATCATGGCCTCCGTAAGTCGGGTGACAACTGCGGTTGCCTCATCTCGGTCTGTTTCCGGAAGCAACAGCGCGAACTCATCACCACCATAGCGCGCCGCGAGGTCGCTGGCTCGCCGGTGGCGCGTCAAGGCACGGGCGACCGCGACCAGAACGTCATCGCCCGCGTGATGACCGTCAGTGTCGTTGATCTGCTTGAAGCCGTCGAGGTCGAGCAACACGATCGTGACGGGCCGCGGCGTCCGCCTCGAGCGGGCAACTTCCTGTTCGAGCCGATCCATGAAGGCACGCCGGTTGGCGATCCCGGTCAGGCTGTCCGTGGCCGCGGCGGTTCTCAGCGCGTCGTGCAGCTGGCTCACCTCAACCGCGCCGGCAATGTACCGTCCCACCACCGTCAGCAGGTGGAGATCGGCTTCCGTGAACGCGTCCGTCGCGGCCCTGTACGCGCTCAACACACCGATCGACCGATTACGAGTCACGAGTGGCGCATAGATTCCCGAGCGGACGCCCGCGTCTTTCCGCAGCACCCGCGGGTCCGCATGAAGGTCGGGCACGACGATGGGCGTCTGGCCCTGCATGACTTCCCACACCAAACCTCGCCCCCGCGGGAACCGCAACCCGACCGTGTTCGCCCGCAACCCGGAGGCCGCCTTGACGACGAGCACGTCTTGGCCGTCGCATAGCTCCAAGAGCGACACGGCGCTGGACTCAAACCCGATGGCATCATGCATGGCGCTGATGATGTGGCGAAGCAACATGGCGAGATCGAGCACCGCCGACATTTCAGTGGCAAGGCCCGCGAGGAAGGCCAGCAGACGGTCCGATACCCTGCGTCGCGATCGGACCGCAACTCGTGGTCTAGGCTCTGAATCTTTGAGTGCCGTCGCTTCCCCCCGCCGACCTGGTGCTCACGAACCATCTTGGCCGCGCCGTGTTGCGAAGGTGGCCCTAGATACGAATCATGCCCACCCATCTGCTGACTAAGACTCCCACGCTTTTACAAGCGTGAGTCTCAGTCCCTGCGCAGGTGAGACGCTCACTCGTGCTCAGGGGGACGACCGCATCCCAGTTGGACGCCGTGTGGCGGACCTTCATGGAACCGTGCGCCCGCCTATTTGTCGTTATGGCATTCCGTTTCGCCGCCGTTGCTCTGGTCACGGCCACCGCCACTGCTTCCACTCACGTTCACCCCAACCCCCACAGCGACGCCGACATCGATGCCGCCCACGTTGATGCCGACGCCCGCGCCACCACCCGCAGCGCCCCTTCTACGAGGCGCCTACTCCTCGATAAGCGGTGAAGCTGGCGCGCTACGCCAGCACTCGCAATGCAGGCTACCAGCGATGGTACGGATAGGCACGATATCCTAGCGCATATCTCCGATTCTGCCAATACGTCTGATCATACCGGTGGTCGCGGCCCCAGTAATGGCCGAATCGATCGCCCTGACAGTATTGCGCCCGGGTCTGCGGTCCGCAGCAGATGTTGAGGTTAACGTTTGGTTGCACCTGCGCGGGGACAGGCGGAGGTGGACCTGTTTAATAATCAGGGTAAGCTCAAAGAGAGATCACGGTGCCGCGTCCGCCGCACCCTAGAGGTGCAGGCGGAAGCCGCCGGGGAGAGTATGATCGCCGCGAACATCTGGGTCATCCCTGCCGCCCTCGTCGCCGCCGGCCTAGTTGCAGGATTGGTCGGGGAGAAAGTCATTCTGCCCGCGGTCGCGCGGCGCGTCGCTTGTCGCGCACGGAGCGTCGAGGACTTGATGCGCGATTCGCTCCGGGGCGTTGTGTTTGTTTGGGGCGCGGCGCTCGGACTTCATGGGGCCATCCTCAGTGCACACATCGCTCCGGACTGGTCCCGGCTCTGGCAGCGCCTGCTGGTGATTATCGCGATCGGCTCCGTGACGGTCGTCGTGGCGCGCCTTGCGGGAAGCTTCGTCGGTGTGTACACTCGTCACCTGCACCGCCACGGGCAGGCTCCGGAAATACTGTCCCCCTCGATTATCACGAATTTCACGCAGTTACTCGTCTTTCTAGTTGGAACGCTCATCGGCCTCCAGTCGCTGGGCATCGCAATCACACCGATCTTGACCGCGCTCGGGGTCGGCGGGTTGGCGGTGGCTCTGGCCCTGCAGGAAACGCTCTCGAATCTGTTCTCCGGGCTCTACATCATCACCGCCCGCCACATCCGGCCCGGCGACTACGTGAAGCTCGCCACGGGCGAGGAAGGAACGGTTATCGACATCACTTGGCGAAGTACCAAACTTCGCGAAGGCCTCAACAACCTGATCATCGTCCCCAATGCCAAGCTAGCCTCTGCGACGGTTACGAATTACGATGAGCCGGAGCGCGAGATCGTCGTGCCCGTTCGGCTGGGGGTCAGCTACGAGAGTGACCTGGCGACCGTGGAGCGGATCACGCTCGACGTTGCGCGCGAGGCGTTGGCGGCAGCGCCCGGAAGCCTGCCCGGATTTGAGCCCGTCCTTAGGTACCACACGTTCGGGGACGCGAGCATCGATTTCACCGTCGTGCTCAAAGCACAGAGCATCGGCAACCAGGATACAGTCAAGCACGAGTTCATCAAACGAGTGCACGCCCGGTACCAGGCGGAGGGGGTACGGTTTCGATCCGAGACCGGCATCGCGTTGCACGATGTCGACCTGCGCCCGGCGTCGCGTTCGCGCAACTCCTGATATCCGTTCCCGCAATTGGGCACCCTCAGAATATTCTGACGTCAGCGGGCCGTCCATGCTCGCGTGTGCTAGCGGGCGCCGAGGCTAGCAGATAGCACCCACTCCTTCGCGTGGTACACTTTTCGACCGGCGAAACTGGTACACTCTTCGCCGTTCAAACTGGTACAGTTTTGGACCGTTGACGACAACGACCTGGCCTGGCGTTGTTTCGCTCGTTTGCGATACTGTGCATTCGACGCCAGATCCTCACGGCCGTGAGAACCGCTACCCGCGGTAAGCGCTGGCCCCTCAACAACACGATCTCATTTGACACACCCGTATCCGGCAAGCACCGATCTATCCGGTGCTTGGGCGATACGCTTAGGGCACCCGTCGAGGACGAGCCGGAAGCATGCGTGCTGCGGGCGGCGGACAACGCGCGTTTGATGATTCCAGGCCTGGGCAACGGCATGGATTTTTCAACGAGTGCAGTTTGAGTGCAGCTCGAGTGCGGGCATGGGCTTGCTGTATCCGCAAGCGTGTTCGTTACCATTCTGGAACCCAAGTCTAGCAAGGCCTGGCGCAGGTTTGATGGTGCGGGCGGAGGGATTTGAACCCCCATGGACCTCGCGGCCCACCAGGTCCTAAGCCTGGCGCGTCTGCCGGATTCCGCCACGCCCGCGCGTTGCGCTCGTGGGTAAGTGTACCGAACTCGGGCGCGAGTCGTCCAGCTCCGAGTAATCGTCTGATTGGACGCGCGCCCTCTTCCCTTCCATCTTTCGCGGATGCTAGAATGGCTCCGGGCCGTTAGCACAACTGGCAGTGCAGGGGACTCTTAATCCCAAGGTTGCAGGTTCGAGTCCTGCACGGCCCACCACGATCACAGGTCCTGATGACCGCAACACGATCAGTCTCAGCTGATACTGCGCTTCGGCCAGCGCGCCATTTTGGGACGTCTGAACGGTTTTGGCTCAACCTCTAAACTCGATTTGACCTCGAAGTGGAAGTGGAAAAGGATAGACTCGGTGCCCGTCTTGCCAAAGAGGTCGCGGTATTGTCGCGCGATACGCCACTACGGTAAGTACTTGGGAGGCCCTAACCGGGCTCTCGGAGGAGGGCCTAAGTAGGCCTGAGTATTGAAGGGTTTTCCTCCCAGGCTGCCGTAGCTGCCGTAGGTGGTAAATTGACCTTTCACTCCTTCCGTCCGCATCGGGAAGCGCCTTTCCATCTTGGGGGGATCGAAATCCGGGGGAGAACGCCATGAAGTTCCGCGACGACATGCTCGAAGTCAAAGTCTACCAGCTCAGCGATATGAGCGTGGTCGCCGCGAGCGGCGAAATAGACCTCTCCAACATTGGTGTCGTGGAGAACGCAGTCAGTATGGTCTTTGACCGCGATCTGCCTCTCCTGTTGGATTTTACGGGCCTTCGGTACATCGACAGCACCGGCCTCCGCGTCTTGACGGAAATAAGCGACCGATGCCAGATGCGACAGACGCCGTTTGCGGTTGCCGCCGACACAGCCGTTCGACGCATCTGCGGTGTGCTGTCGCTCGAAACCGTGTTCCCGATTTTCCCGAACCCGACATTGGCGCGGGAATACTTCTTCGCGAGGGAGCCACGGCCTAAGGCTGTCTCAGGTGGTATTGACGACATAGCAGGCGAAGACGATTAGCCCGTTTAACAACGAACGGCTCGTGGTAGCACGTCGCCCGGCATTTCCGCTGGCCCAAATCGCTGGACGGCGTCGCATACGGTGAAGCGTCGCGTGACCGCGGTCGCGCGACAGGTCGTGGGCTTCTTGACGGCGCCCTGTAACCGCCCCTACTGGCTCTCCTGGCCCTTTTCGAAATCGGCCGGTTTTACATGATCGAGAAACTTCCGGAACTCCTCGACCTCGTGCTCGTCGAACGCTTTTTTGAGCGGGATGGCATTGCCCGCGACCCGCTCCTCGACGTAGATCGGGGCTTCCGTCCGCAGCGCCAGGGCGATCGCGTCGCTTGCCCGCGAATCGACCACCACGTTGGCGCCATGGTTATCCACGTGGATTTCGGCGACGTACGCCCCATCCTGCACGGCGGCGACGATGATCCGGCCGACGTTGACGGCGAGCTGCGACAGCATGTTTCGCATGAGATCGTGGGTCATGGGCCGCGGCGGCCGCACGCCCTGCAGCTGCAGGGCGATCGATTGCGCTTCGGCAGCGCCAATCCAGATGGGCAGCGCGAGCGTCTCGGCCTGATCCACGAGGAGCACGACCGGATTCATCTGCTGATCCATCGCGAGGCACCGGACCTTCATCTGGATCATCCTGGTAAACCTCCCGTGCGAGCGCAGTCCGTCCTCCCACTGTAGTATAACAAGGCCTCCCAGCCGCCGCCCACGGGCAGCCTACATGAACCGCGGACGGCGTGTGGATAAGTCCCCGCCTTCGAAGATCAATCGAAAGACTCAGCGACGGGGCTTGCGGCCGGTACGGCAGTGCGGCATTGTGTTGGTGGTTGCACCGGCCTCGCTCTGCAGCGACGAATCCACGTGTGGCGACAAAGGAGATGCATGTTGGCGCCGCTTCCGCAACGGCGTGACTCCGCGGCTGCGCTCAAGTTCCTCGCGACGCTGGCGCAGGGCCTCACCGCGGCGTTGGATACCCGCCAGCTCGTCGAGTGGACGCTCAAAGCCCTGCGCGAAGACGCGGGATTCCACTCTTCGACGATCGCGTTGACCGACGAGGGCGAGCCCGAGATCTTGATCGTTGCGGGGGCCTCGGGGCTCGCGGCTCCGTTGCGCGGTCTTCGGGTGCCCTACCCCCGCGGCCTCGGGTGGGCCGCCCTCCGAGCGAAAGGCCCGGTCTACGTTCCCGACGTAGCGAGCGACGAGCGGCGGTTCCACCGCTGCCAGGACATCCGCTCATCGATCTACGCGCCCCTGACCGCCGATCACGAGCCCATCGGCACGCTCGCGGCGCATGCCGCCACCATCAATGCGTTTGAAGCCGAGGACCTGGCGCTGCTCGCGGTCGTGGCGCGCTACGTGTCCAACCTGTTTGCCATCGCGCGGCTGCAGAGCCGTCTTCGCGGGCTGGCGGAGACGGATCCGCTGACGGGATTGTCGAACCGGCGGCGCTTTCTCGCGGCCCTCGATCGGGAGCTCGACCGTGCGCGCCGGAGGTCGGCCCCGGTCATGGTCGCGCTGCTCGACCTCGATGGCTTCAAGACGCTCAACGACACGCACGGCCACCTGGCGGGAGACGCCGCGCTGCAACAGGTAGGACGGCGTCTGCTCGACCGGTTGCGTGCGTCGGACCTGCTCGCGCGATTCGGCGGAGACGAGTTCGCGGTGCTGCTGCCCGAGACCGGACCGGATGCGCCGGCCGTGCTTCGCCGTCTGGCGCAGCTCACCATCTCGCTGCCGCCCCACGGCTCGCGGCTGTCGGTGGCGATCTCGTGGGGAGCGGCGTCCAGTCCCGCCGACGGCGCGGACGCCCAAGGTCTCCTGCGCACGGCGGACGCCCGATTGTACGCGATGAAGAAAGAACGCCGGGAGACATCACCGCCGCCGCGCGCGGATAGCGCGGTGACCCCGGCGCCGACCGCCGCCGAGTCGGGCCGTCGACCGGCAGACTACCACCCGACCCACCGCTCCGACAGGTAGCCGCGCGATCCGACGCAGGAAGGGTGGAGAGCGTCGTGGGATAGTAGACGGCGCTCATCCGCTCCGCCTTCTGCCAAGGAGTCAACCGCCGTGGTACCGACTGTCGCGCAGATCACGATGGCCGCCGGGATGGACGCCCTCATCAACGTGGAGGTCGGCGGCCGAGGCGTCGTTAGCGTGATGCATGCGGCCGCCCGCGATGTCGAGGGTGGGCCGCTCTGCTTGGCCGCCGCGGACCGGTTGCTCCGCGCGGTCCGCCGTCGCGATGTCGTGGTCTTGGCGACCGGGCTCCCCATCCCGCCGTGGTTCCGGGGCGAGCAGGACGGCCCCGTCGGCGCGGCGACGCTTGCGCGAGCGCTGGTCCTCGGCGTGGGCGCGTGCCCGGTCATCGTGACCGAGCCGGCGAACGTGGCCCTCTGCACCGCGGCTCTCGGGGGGGCGGGTCTGTACGTGGGGTCGCTGGAGGAGGCCCGACGGTTGCCCACGACCGCGGCCGTCCTCGACTTTCCCGTTGATTGGGCCGCGGCGGACGCACGCGCCGCGGAGCTGCTGGGCTCGCTCGCGCCCGCGGCGCTCATCGCGATCGAGCGGCCGGGCGCCAACGAACACGGCCACTATCATTCCGCCGGAGGCCGGCCGCTGACCGAGCACTGTGCCAAAATCGACGCCTTGTTTCGCGCCGGCCGGGCCCGGGAGATCCTCAGCGTCGGCGTCGGCGACGGCGGCAACGAACTCGGATGCGCCAAGATCCGCGACGCCGTCCTCCGCGTGGCTCCCCGCGGCGGGCGTTGCGTGTGCCCCTGCGGCGGCACGGTGGTGCCCGTGACGGAGACCGATGTGCTCGTTACCGCCGCCATCTCCAACTGGGGCGCGTACGGCATCGAGGCGGCGATGGCCATGCTCCTCGGCCGCCCTGAGGTGCTGCACACGCGCGAACTCGACGCGCGCGTCTATGATCGATGTGCCGCGGCGGGCGGCAACGACGCCGACGCCGGGCTGCTGGACCCCGGCGCCGACGGCGTGCCGGGGCCCCTGCACGGGCACATGGTTGATCTGCTGGCGTGCATGGTGCGCAACGCGCTCGATTTCGGCAAGATGTACCGCGAACCGCGCTACCCCTGGTTGTAACGCGACCCCGACGCCCGGCGCGTTGCGCGCGCCGGCACCGTGCTCCATAGCGTTCGGAGATCGTCCGGGGTGTCGACGTCGAACGCGAGCCCCGGACGGGCCACCTCGAAAAGCTCGAGACCACGCAGGGCCGCCTCGCGACGGTGGGCAACGCGGCTTCCGGCCCCGAACGACGGGGTGAACCACCGGCAGCCAGGTAGGGCAAGCGCGTTCGTGCCCGCGCCGTCCTTCGACGGGGCGAGGACGATGCGCGTGTCCCGCCGTGCCCGCAACAGCGCGGTCACGTCGGCAGCCCTGAGCCACGGCAGGTCCGCCGCGATGATCAAGACGTCATGGCGAGGGTCCCGCGCTCCGCGGCGCGCATACTCGAGCGCGGCGTTGAGGCCGCACCCGGGGTCCAGCGTCACCGCGTACCCGTTGCGGTCGCCCCATGCGCGGACAGCGGGGTCGGGGCTGACGACCGTGAGGGCCGTCACGGCGGGCGTCGCACGGAGCGCCGCGCACACACGGCCGAGCAACTCGAGTGCCAGCGCGGCGCGCGCGTCGGGCCGCAACACCGCCGCAAGACGCGTCTTTGCCGCGCGGAGGTGACTCTGCGGCACGATTGCCAGGACGCCCATCGGTCACGCTGCCGGAGTTGGTACGTCGGCGCCGCGGGAGCGGGCGATGCGCAGGATGTCGACCGCGAGCCGGCGCCGCGCCGCATCGTCGGCCATGATCGTATCCGTGCAGGCCACCGTGAGCGGGCGCGTGGGGGTCGCCGTCGCGGCCACCGCGTCGGCCGCCGCACGATCCAGCGTGTCGAGAACGAACACATCGAGAAACTCGCGGTACATCCGGGCGATCGCCGCGGCCTCCGCGGGTATCCCGACACCCTGCAACATCTCGACGGTCGGTCCCTTGAGCGCCCGGCCGCCCACGAGCGGGCTCACCGCAAGCTTGACGCCTCGGGTCCGGGCAAGCGCCTCGCGCATGCCGGGGACGGCGAGGATGGGGCCGATACTGACGAGCGGGTTGCTGGGCGCGACTACCACGAGCGCCGCCCGCTCGACCGCCTCCATCGCCTCCGGGGTGACGCGGGCCCGGTCGATGCCGTCGAATTCGATCCCGAGCACCGGGTCGGCGGCCCGCCGGGCTACGAAGTACTCCTGAAACGCCAGCCGCCCGCTCGGCACCCGCACGATCGTCTCGACGCGCTCGTCGCACATGGGCAGCACGCGGGCGTGCACCCCGAGCGACCGGCCGAGCCGCCGGACGACGGCCGTGAGCCGCTGGCCCTCGCGCAGCCACGCCGTCCGGGCGACGTGGGTGGCGAGGTCCCGATCGCCGATGCGAAACCACGTCGGCAGCCCGTACCGCCCGAGCATCTCGAGCGCGCCCCACGTGTCCCCGTCGATCCCCCAGCCGCGCTCGGGTGAGGCGCACCCGGCGAGGGTGTAGAGCACGGTGTCGACGTCGGGCGACACGTGCAATCCAAAGCACGTCCAGTCATCGGCGGTGTTGACGATAACCGACAGCCGAGCGGGATCCGGCAGCATCGCGGCGAGGCCGGCGACCAGTTTCACGCCGCCGACGCCGCCGCACAGGACCGCGATCATCCCTCCACGTACGTCACGACGGCCTCGCGGGGTTTGCGGGGCGGGACCGGCGGCGTATGGGCCGGGTATCCGATCGTCAGCAGCGCTTGAGGGACAAACGTGCGCGGCAATCGCAGCGTTTGCCGCACGATCGCCGGGCAGAACAGCGGCGCACAGCACCAGCACGCGCCGAGGCCGTGCGCCGCGGCGGCGAGCAGCAGATTTTGGATCGCCGCGGCGGCGCTCTGCGACGCCATGGTGGCCTCCGCCGCCCGCCGGGCGCGGTCGGGGTATACGTCCATCTCCTCCAGCGTGTATCCCACCAGGATCAGCACGGGCGCTTCGCCAAACCGACGCTGGGAGAACCGCAATTGAACGCGAATCGCCGGCTCGGTCGTGCCGGCGCGCTCGAGGTCGCCCCGCCATCGCTCCGCCATGCGCGCGGCCAACCGCCGCCGGATGTCCGGGGATTTGATCACGACAAACCGGGCCGGCTGCGCGTTGTGGGCGGACGGCGCGAGCCGCGCGGCGTCCAGGAGCGCGTCGACGACCTCCTCGGCCACGGGCTCGGACGTATAGAATCGAACAGTTCGCCGCGCGGCGAGCGCGTTCAGGTCCAGGGGCATCGAAGCCTCCGCGGGGTTCCCGGCACTGCGGAATGGTGCGGATAGAGTTTCGTGCCCCCGCATTGCCTCCCTCCACGCCGGCGCACGTCCGGCCTGCCGCCACGCCGGACCCGCTCGCGCCGAGCGGTGCAAAACACAAGCGGCGCCGGCTACGATGCCGACGCCGCTTACGCCGGGGACGTCAGTTGCTCTTTACGTATCCGTGTTCGCGGCCATAATTCGCGAGGGCGCGTCGCATCGCCCGCCGGCCGCGGAAGAGCCGGCTCATCACGGTCCCTCTGGGAATGCTGAGGATGTCCGCGATCTCTTGATAGGAAAATCCCTCGAGATCGGCCAGGATGAGGCACGACCGGAACACCTCAGGCAGCGCCATCAGCGCCTGCTTGATCTCCGCGTCCATGACGCCGGAGAGCACCACCGACTCCGGCGTTTCGTGCACGACGAATGCGGGGTCCTGTCCCTCCATCTCGTCCACCGTCTGCACGGTCCGCGTCGCGGCGCGGTACCGGTCGATGTGGGCGTTCTGCAGAATGCGGAACAGCCACGCCTTCGGATTCGTGCCCGGGCGGTACGTGTGGAGCGATCGCCACGCCCGCAGGTATGTTTCCTGAACCAGATCTTCCGCGTCATGGGGGCGCCCGGTGAGCCGAAGGGCGGTCCGGTACAGCGGGTCGAGGTGCGAGGTTACCATCTCCTCGAACAGCACCGCCTCCGGCGACCGCGCAGCCGCCGTGACCGGCCCGACCGCCGCCTGCACCGGCGTGCCGGTCGGAGCCTCCGTAGTGCGACGCATCACATGTTGCAAGGCCATCACCTACTTTCCAGAAACTTCAAGACATGCTGTTTAGCGGCCTCGAGCGGGCCGCCGTTTCCGTACGCTTTCGCGAGCAGAATCGCTCCCTCGATCTGGCTCACTAGCGTGGTTGCGGCGCCGCGCACGTCGAGATCGTCTCGAAAATGCCGGCGAGCTACGCCGTCCGCCAAGCAGTGCTCCACCGCTTCTTCCCAACGCTTGAAGAACCCACTGAGCCGGGAACGAAACTCCGCATGCCCCGCCATCTCCGCCGCGAGGTTGCCGAACGGACATCCACCACGGTAGGAGCCCTCGCAAACCGCGGATCCCACCTGGGTGAACAACCGCTCAATGCGCTCTCTCGGTGTGTGCGTTTCGTCGTAAAGGATGCCGTCAATCACGTTGGTCACGAAGTGCTCGACCTGATGGGTGAGCACCTCAAGTCCGAGATCGTCCTTGCTCCGGAAGTGATAGTAGAAGTTGCTCCGGCACACCCCGCTTTGATCGAGGATCTCGTCGAGCGACGTTGGCTGGAAGCCTTGAAGATGAAACAACGATGCCGCCGTCTGCAGCAGTTTTTCCCTATTGCTTTGCTCGCGAGCCATCTGCGCCGCCGAATTAGGACCCGCCAGTCTAGGATCGTTCCGTTCTAAATAATAACCACCAATTGGGCTTTTGTCAACGCTATGTTCATCGCTCAGGTCAACTTCTCACCGAGGATTTCATGGACGCTTGGGGTTATCACAGGCGGGCCGGGGCCTGTGCGGGCCGACGGGTCACGAACGCAAGCCCTCAGCGGGCTTGGTCGGGCCGCCCGCCTGCAAGCAGCATTTCCGCGGCGCGGCGCCAAGCCGCCCGACGGACCTCTTCTCCGGGAAACTTCCCGACGATGCGCCCGTCCGCACTGATGAAAAACGTCTCAGGCACGCCCGTCGTGCCGTAGCGCCGCGCCACGGTTCCGTCCGGGTCGCGGACGGCCGGGAACGTGAGGCGGTAGTCCGACAGGAAGGCCTTCGCCGGCGAGATCATGTCTTGCGTATCGACGCCCAACACGATAAGGCCCCGGCCGCGATATTCGCGCCACGTGGCTTCGAGCAGCGGCGCCTCTTCACGGCATGGTGCGCACCATGATGCCCAGAAGTTCAAGATCACCGGATGGCCGCGAAACGACGCGATCGACAGGGACCGGCCGGAAAACGTCGCCATGGCCACGGCCGGCGCGGGCGGCGTCTCGCCCCGGGCCAGTGCATCGCCGATCGCGAGCGTCCGTGCGTGGCGCGCCAAGCCGGTCGCAAAGAGCACGAGCAGGATGGCGAGTGGACCTAGGAGGCCGGCCCAGACGACCCAGGAGCGTCCGCGCGGTGGCACGCCGACACTCCCCGCCTCGCCCGCCTGCCGCGCCGCCACCGTGGCTCGCGATCCGGACGGCGAGTTCCCCATGTTGGGGTCGGGACGATCGGTCATGTGCCCATGGTATCACGGGGCGTCGTGGGAAGTCCGATCACCGGGCGCCGCAACCGCCGGGCTGGTCTGAGACGCGCGCGGCGGCCCGAGCGCGTTGACCGCGTAGACATAGGTGCCGGCGTTCCACGCGAACGGCACCTCGGCCGTGTAGAACGTGCGGGAGAGCGGCCGTCCCTTAAGCGTATAGACCTCGTTCACGGCGTTCGAAGCGACATACCACTCGCCGATCAGTGCCAGGTCGGCGAGGGCGCCGGCGCGATCGCCGAGGCGATCTTTGCACACCGCAAACAGCGTACCGAGCCACGGCCAGATCAACGTGCGATGATAGTCGGGGATCCCGGCCAGGTAGTACAACGGGAACACCCGCCACCAGGGGTAGACGGGGTCGCACGTCCGCAGCGGCGTGCCTCGCTGGAGTCCCCGCGTCTCGACGAAGCGGATGATCCGCCGTCCCTGCTCGGCCGAGGCGATGCCGAAGAGCATGGCGACCACGTTCCCGTCCGACGAAAACCCGCCCTGCCCCATCCCATGGATCCAGTCGACGAAATAGTCTCCGTTCCAAAACGTCGCCTGGATCCGCGCCTGCAGGCGCGCCGCGCGCTGCGCGTAGACGTCGGCGTCGCCCGCGGCGCCCACTGCGCGTTTAATCGCCTCGCACGCGCGCAGCCCGGCGCAGTAGTACATGTTCAGATCGCAGATCTTGTTTACTTTGAGTATGGAGTCCATCCAGTCCGCCAGAAAGTGGCTCTCGATGAGATCATCGCCATCGCGGTCCTGACGCGCGAGCCATGCCATGGCGCGGTCCATGGCCGGCTCGAACCGCTTCGCGAACGCCACGTCGCCTGTCCGGTCGAGGTACGCGGCCGCGGCGATGATGAACAAGGCCGCCGGATCCACGGGGTCGGCGAAGATGCCGCCGGCGCGGCCGATCACCTTGGGCCGGGTCAACAGGCGCCGGTAGCCGCCCACGGTCTCGCCCACGAACTCGAGGCGCACTGGGATGCAACCGTTCGCGCGCTGAAACTCGATGAAGGTTTCCAGCTGCGCCGCGACCTGGTCGTGGTCATCCAGCGCAAGCGCGCCGAACGATGCCCAGAAACCGTCGCGTGCCCAGTAGGCGTTGAAGTGCAGCCGTCCGGCGACAATACCGCCGGGATTGTAGCAGGCTCGGAGATCGCGCACCGCGATGCGGTAGGCGCGCCGTATCGCGTCGAGTTGAGTCGTGCCGGCGTGGAACATTGTCACCGGCCCGCCGGCGCGCGTGGGTTGCTGCGTCATCCTCGACATGACTTCCCCCCGTACATTGCCCTAAAGCGCCCGATTCACGGACGCATTTCCTTGACAACGACGAGCGCGGTGTGCTACCCTAACTTCCCGTCTCGACGAGAGCGGCCCGCAGCGCCGGGAGACCGGCTCAAGCGGTTCGACGGTATCCGGCACAAGAGCGGGCGATTTCTCCCAGGATGGGGCATCGACGGCTGCGACGGCCGAGAGCGGGCGGCATCCCCGTACTCGGCGGCAGCCGTCGAAGTTTGTTCTCGAGCCCACCGTGCCCCGTCTTTCCCTCGCAGACGCCCGCTAGGGCTCACCCATCGGCCGCGCAATGCGAAAGTCACGCCTCGAGGCCGCGGCGGGCAGCCGAAGGACATCCACCCGACGCAATTTGACTGCCAGCCCGACGCCTCGGAGGCCGTCTACCGCGCCGCCCGGGACGGCCAGCGCGCCCTCGAGAACAATCGGATCACCGATCGCCGCGAGCACGTACGGATCGCGTGTTGTCTGCTTCCCTATCTGCACACCGACCGGCACCGCCACAATCCCGTCGGTCGCCAGCATGCGGATGCCGTTGAGCGACACCGCCTCCGCACCGGCGGCCCACAACTCGTTGACGATCCCTCGGACGTCCTGCGCCTGGGGTACGGACAGGCGTTTGGGATCCGCGCTCACCACGATAATAATACCCGGCCCAGCGACCGGGGTCTGACCGAGCTCCAGCCGGTAGGCCTCGCGCTCGCGGCGGAGCGCCTCGGCGATGCTCCGCCCCGCCGCAACGGCGCTCTGGATCTGCCGCTGCTTCGCCTCCAAGGCGCGCACCTCGTCCGTGAGGGCGCGATCGGCCTCCTGCTGACGCCGTATCAGCACGGCGAGATCGGCCAGGCGATACGACGGCAAGGCAAGCCCGGCCTGCAGGGCCTGTTCGGCCCGCAGCTGCAGGACGAGCAAGAACCCGGCGAGGAGCAACAGCGCCGCGACGCCACGCTGCCAAGCCGCCAGAGTCGTCCCCCCCTTATGGTGTCTGCATGGCTTAGACGGGCACGGGTCCAACTCCCGCCGAACGATCCTCGGCTCGAGCGGTTGCATGCAGCGGCCGATGAAGATTCAGAGCGATATCAGGAGAAACCAAGCGTATCAGCCAGGTAAATACATAGCGTGGTCGATAGAGGCGTGCCAATGGCCAGCCATGCTCTTGATCGTGCCGCGTCGAGAATGAAGAATAAGAATAGTTAGCACTTGACCATGAAGAGTGCTAAATACCACAGGAGGAGGAGGCCGCCTGCATGCCTGCCAAGCATCTATTGTACGATGAAGACGCCCGCAAGGCGCTTGAGCGCGGCGTCGAGAAAGTCGCAAGTGCCGTCCGCGTGACCCTCGGCCCAAAGGGCCGCAACGTCGTCCTCGAAAAGAAGTGGGGCTCCCCAACCATCACCAAGGACGGCGTTACCGTCGCCAAAGAGATCGAGCTGGAGGACGCCTATGAGAACATGGGCGCGCAGCTCGTGAAAGAGGTGGCGAGCAAGACGAACGACGCGGCCGGCGACGGTACGACCACCGCCACCGTGCTGGCGCACGCGATCGTCAAGGAAGGCCTCAAGAACGTGGCGGCCGGGTCCAACCCGATGATCCTCAAGCGCGGGATCGACAGAGCAGTCGACGCGCTGACCGCCGAGCTCAAGAAGATCAGCATCCCGCTCGAGGGCAAGGAGCACATCGCGCACGTCGCGAGCATCGCCGGCAACGACGAGGAGATCGGCAAGCTCATCGCGGAGGCGATGGACAAGGTCGGCAAGGACGGCGTGATCACGATCGAGGAGTCCAAGGGCATCGAGACGACCGTCGAGGTCGTCGAGGGCATGCAGTTCGACCGCGGCTACATCTCCCCGTACATGGTCACCGATCCGGACAAGATGGAAGCGGTGATCGAGGACCCATACATTCTCTTGACCGAGAAGAAGATCAGCGCGGTCAAAGATATCGTCCCGGTCATGGAAAAGGTCATGCGGTTCGGCCGGCCGTTCGTCGTGATTGCCGAGGACGTGGAGGGCGAGGCGCTGGCGACGCTCGTCGTGAACAAGCTGCGGGGCGTGCTGCCGTGCGTCGCCGTCAAGGCGCCCGGGTACGGAGACCGACGCAAGGCGATGCTCGGGGACATGGCCGCGCTGACGGGCGGTCAGGTCATCAGCGACGACATCGGCGTCAAGCTGGAGAGCGTCGAGCTGGACATGCTCGGGCGGGCGGCCAAGGTGCGGGTCGCGAAGGAAGAAACGACGATCATCGAGGGCAAGGGCGACCGCAAGGCGATTCAGGGCCGCATCGCGCAGATCAAGAAGGAGATCGAGACCACCACTTCCGACTACGACAAAGAGAAGCTTCAAGAGCGCCTCGCGAAGCTGTCCGGCGGGGTCGCGCAGATCAAGGTCGGCGCGGCGACCGAGACCGAGCTGAAGGAAAAGAAGCACCGCTTCGAGGACGCCCTCAGCACCAGCAAGGCGGCGGTGGAGGAAGGCATCGTGCCGGGCGGGGGAACGGCGCTCCTCAACATCGCGAAGGCCCTCGACGGCGTGCGCACCGAGGCCGACGACGAGAAGATCGGCGTGTCGATTATCCGGCGGGCGATCGAGGAGCCGGCGAAGTGGCTCGCCGCGAACGCCGGCATGGAAGGCGCGGTCGTGGTGGAGCGCGTGAAGAACGAGAAGCCGGGCGTCGGCTACAACGTTTCGGACGGCACGTTTGCCGACATGGTGAAGGCCGGCATCATCGACGCGACCAAGGTCACGCGCTTGGCGCTGCAGAACGCCGCGAGCGTCGGCAGCCTCCTCCTGACGACGGAAGCGCTCGTGGTGGAGAAGCGCGAGAAGAAAAAGGCCGGCGCCGGCGCGCCGGGCGGGTACAACCCGGACGACATGGACATGTAGCGCGCCAGCGCTACTGCAATTATCAGTAATGCCGGCTGGGAGGGCTTCCTCTAACACGAGGAGGCTCTCCTAATTTCCGCGACCCCGCGCTCAAGGAACGGCAGGGTGATGGCTCGGGGCCGAAGGCTCAACGGCCAAATGCCGCCGGTTTGATGTCCACACCGTCGGGATTCCGGAGATACCCCGGCTCGCGCCCTGGCACACCCGTCACGCCGTACTGCCAGATAATGCGCTTCGTCGTCCGGTCGAGCACGATTACTCGCTGGTTGAAATCGTCGTTCAGGATGATGTTGCCGTTCGCAAGCTCCAGCGCGAGCGAGGGGTGGTCAAGCGCCCCCGGCCCCGACCGCGGCGCGAACGGCGCGCGCACCGCGACCGACGCCGTCCGGGCCACGGGCGAGACGACAAGGTAGTCCCACATCCCGGCCGCCGCGTGGTCGGGGACGCCGCACGCGAACTCGTACGTGCCGGTTCGGCTCGCGACGAAGGAGAACGTCGCCGTCGCGCCGCGCGGCAGCCCGGAGGTGGGACGCGGCGTGGCGGCGCCGGGAAACGCTGGCGCACCGGCCTCGGCGGGTTGGCGTGGCGCAAACGGCAGCACGACGGCGCTGTGCGGTGGTGTTGCGGCATTGCGGAACTTCACCGTGTCCGTCCAGTCGAGGGGAACGGTGACGGTCGATACTCCGCTCGCATACCCGTTGAAGTTGAACCCGCCGTCGGCGGCCGTGGATCCGGCGACCAGGGTAACCGACACGTGCCCGGGCTGCGGCACGACGATGTCTGGCGGCGAGCCCGCAAGACCCAACGCCGCGCTCAACCCGGCGGCCAGGACCGCGGCGGCGACAGCGGCCATCCGGACGGGGTGGCCGTCGTGAGCCGCATGACGCACGGGTGCACGCGCCTCCGTGGTGTCAAGGCGCGCGAGGCGGACACCATCATGGAAACGTGGCAGGGCATCTTCCAGACGGAGCCGCAGCTCGTCGCGAATGTCCGATCGGCCATCGCCATTAAAGAACACGGCCGGCTTCTTCCTGTCTAGCGCCCACGGTTGTCATGACCCCGCTGCTGGCCGTCCTCGACCGAACGGCCGCGCGCCTTCGAGTTTCTGACCCCTCCGCTCCTACGGCTGTACGGTGGGGACCTGGCGTTTCCGGACGCGCGGGGTCGTCCCTACGTCTTCGGCAACTTTGTCATGACGCTCGACGGCGTCGTCTCGTTCAAGATCCCCGGCAAGGCGGCGGGCGGGCCGATTTCCGGGTTCAGCGAGCCCGATCATTTCGTGATGGGGTTGCTCCGGGCCAGCGCGGATGCGGTTGTGATCCGCGCAGGAACCCTTCGCGAGGACCCTGGGCGCGTGCGGGCATCCCGCTGCATTTACCCGAACTGGCGAAAGAGTTCCGCGTCTTGCGCCGGCATCTCGGCAAGGCTACGCCCGAGCCTCTCAACGTCGTCGTCACGCAAAGTGGGATGATCGACCTCACCGAGCCGACCTTTCACGCTGAGGACGTGCCGTCGCTCATCATCACTACGCAACGGGGCCGTACCCGGCTCGCCCACGACTGAGGCGCGCGGCTCGACACGATCACGGTGCGGAGCGTGGCACCCGGCAACGCGCTTCACCCGGCCGATATTCTCCGTTGTCTCTGGACGGAATTCCGGGTCAGGACGGTCCTCCACGAGGGCGGGCCGCGGCTCTTCGGCCCGTTCCTGAAGGTCGGCCTGGCGGACGAGCTCTTCCTGACGATCGCCCCGCAGGTAGCCGGTCGAAACGGGCCGGTTGCACGCCCCGGTTTCGTGACGGATGTCGCGTTTGCACCCGAGAACGCCCCGTGGGCTGAGTTGCAGAGCCTGAGAATCGCCGGAAGCCACCTGTTCCTGCGCCTTTCGTTCCGGCGGCATCTCCCAGTAGCCGTCCGGGACACAGTTCAGCACAGCGCCAGCTGGTGGCCGATACCAGAACAGAGCGGCCGGGATTCGGCGATCGAATAAGTGCTCAGGCGCCGTTCAACCGCGTGCTCGTCACGCTACGCGAGAATTTGTCCGCTTCACGCGAACGTGGACCGGATGTTCCGGTCTGCGGGACGAGGATTAGGCCGATCAGACCGGGCTCTCCGAGGAACGTCAAGCGATGGAGCGCCGTGGTCATCAGCGTACGCCCTGCAGGCGGCCGCCGGTCACGGTGGCGCCGGGAGCCGCCCTGGCAGATCGACCGAGTGAATCGGTCCGGGATCGGCGATCAGGCGACGGGCCGCATCGACTTGGTTCCATGTGTTCCAGAGGAGGACTCCGCGCACGCGCCCCTGCTGCAGGTAATAGACCACCCCTTCCCGGTATGGCTCCTTCCAGTCTTCCACTATCTCGAGTCTCGCATCGAGCTCGCCCACCGCCTCGTAGCCGAGCTCGAAAAGATCGGAGTAAAAGAAGGGCAGATGACGGTACGGCTCTCCGCCTCCTGCCATCGCCTGTCCAGCCGCCTGCCCCATGGTGTTCGCGTTATCCTCGTGTTCGACCCGAATGCGCTTCGCCAGCGCCGGGTTGTAGAACGTCGCGACATCGCCGGCCGCGTAGACGTCCGGGTGGCTGGTTTGGAGGTGCTGGTTGACTGTAATCCCGTCGCCGATCTCCAACCCCACGGCCTGCGCCAGTTCGGTGGCGGGCGCAATCCCGAGTCCGGCAATCACGCCGTCGACCGTGACTGTCTCGCCGCGCTGGGTCCGTAGACCGATCCGGTCACCATCGGGGTCGAGGCCTGCCACCGTCTCACCGGCCCGCACGTCCACGCCCTTCTGTCGGTAGAAGCCGTTGAGAAACGTCGAGAGCCCGGAGGGGAGGAGCCGTCCGCCGACGCCGCGCTCCGGGAAGAACATCGCTACGTCCTTTTGGTTCATGGCCAGCGCGGCGGCGATCTCGGAACCGATAAATCCGCCGCCGATGACGGCAAACCGCCGGCCGCGGTCGGCGAGCGTGCGAAGGCGCTCATAGTCGTTGAGCGTCCGGAAGTAGATTACTCGATCGTTGCCGAAGGGCAGCCGCCGTGGGTGACCGCCAGTGGCGAGAAGCAGCTTGTCCCAGGAGTAGATCGTCCCCAGGTCGTCTACCGCCTCTTTCGTTCTCGGGTTGAGCGTCTTGACGGTCCTGCCGAGGTGCAGATCGACGCCCGCCCGGTCGGCCTTTCGCCAGATGCTTGCCAACGGGTCTCCTTTCCACAGCCCCTTCGACAGCGGCGGGCGATTGTAGGGACGGTGCGGGTCGTCACCGACCAACCCAATAGGGCCTGAAGCATCCAACATGCGGATGCCCTGGATGGCGGCATCTGCCGTCATTCCCCCGCCAATGATCAAATATCGGTAGTGGGGCATAACCCGCCTCGCTCTCTCGGCCAGTGCTGTACGCGGCGCATAACAGCCCTCAAGCCGATGCACAACATGACGCAGTCATGCTAATTTATAATTTAGCATCATTGCTGCCGCAACTTCTTTGCGCAACCGCAATGAGCGTGGCGTTCTCGGATCGAACCGGGAAGATCGCTACTCCGACTTGAGGTGAGTCGCCGTCGCGGGGACCACGCTTGGCGCCTTGGCCGTAGCCGAGACGGTCAGCTTGTCCCACATGCCGGCCGCGGCATGCCCCGGGACCGCGCACACAATCGCATAGGTGCCCGGCTTATCCGCGACAAACGAGAACGTTGCTTTGGTGCCCTGGGCCAACCCGGTCGAGAGGTCCTTTGTCGCCCCGCCCGCAAATACCGGCGTTGCGGTCGGCGCGCCGGATTGGGCGGCCGCCGACGGTGCGATCATCGCGCTATGCGGAAGCGCACTTGCGTTCTGGAACTGTACCACGACCGTCCATCCCAGCGGTACCGTGACCGTCATGCCGCCGTGCCCGTATCCGTTGAAGTTGAAACCTCCGTCCGCGGGCGTCTCACCGGCGACCAACGTCACCACCACCGTATGCGGCCCCGCGAGGACCGGGACTCCTGATACCGCCGGTAGGACTAGCAAGACCACGAGCCCGCAGAGAATAACCCCGACGGCCCGCAACCTGATTCGCTGTGCTATCGAATCCCTCACCATGATGTGCTCCTCCCACGAGACGCCGCGTGCCAAGTTCAGGGTATCGGCCAGCACCCCCATCTGCGCAGGGCGACTCTCTTCCTCAACTGGCCCGCATGATCCGGAGCGACTTCTCGTGCAGACACGACAGCAGGTCATTCCAGGATTGCACGAATGCGGCAGCCCCCTCCTGCTGTAACCGATCGGCGAGCCTGCTCACGTCGATTGCGGCCTGCGCGAACTCGCCCAGCACTGTGTTGGCATCCCCACCGTCAGCCGGCAAGCAGGATCGGACCTCGCCATGATCGGCAAACGCCTTCAGCGTGGCTTCGGGAATGGTCGCGATAACGCGCCAACGTCCCATCGATGAGCATGTATCGCGTGGTGTTATCGGGCCAGAGGCTTTGGCCGAGCTCATGAAGCTGTTGTAGCGGCTTCATCGCGATCCCTCTCGGTCACGTACCCCGGGTCCTCCCGGCGTTACGTGTCGTTCACCTGGTCGCCACGGGACGCTGTTCGAGCATCTCTTTGATGACGACGGCCTGGTTGTGCTCCGTGTCCCGGGCGCTATAAACAAGCGTGAGCTTCCCGTGGCGTGCGAATCCGGCCAGCTGCGCAAGGAGCGCCTGCTTTCGCGCCAGTTCGGCGCGGTACCGCTCGCGGAACCCCTCCCACTTCCGGGGATCGTGCCCGAACCACTGTCGTAGCGTCGTGCTCGGACCCAGGTCTCGCAACCACGCGTCGATCTCGATCCGGTCCTTTGTGACGCCACGCGGCCACACCCGGTCGACGAGCACACGCGGGCCGTCGTCCGCCGCGACCGCATCATAGGCACGCTTCAAACGGATCGTGAGCATACCGAGGTCTCCCTTCTCGCGCCCCTGCCTTTCCACTCGACCGCATCCGTAGCCCCTAACCCGCGCCGGCGCGTGACGGCGCGGGCGTTGTGCCGGCGGGCCGAAATTCGGGGTGCCACAGCGGCAGCACCGCCTCCACGACTTGTCGATACCGCCGGTAGACAGCCTCATAGCGCCGTCTCGCCTCGGGTTCCGGGGCCAACCGTTCGGGATAGGTGACGAGGGCGCGTACGGCGTCGAGTCCCGGCACGGCATTGACCGCGACGGCCGCCATCATCGCCGCCCCGGATGCGGACGCCTCATCGGTGTTGGGCAGCCACGTTCCGATGCCAAAGATGTCTGCGATCAACTTCCGGAAGGCGGCCGAATGTGTTAACCCACCGGACAACAGTAGTGCGTGCGGCGGGCCGGTGAGCTCGCCGACGATATCCGATACGGTCCTGACCGCATACACGATGCTTTCGAGTGCGGCACGAAGCAGGTGGCGCCGATCGTGGGAGAGATCGAGTCCGACAAAGGCGCCCCGCAGGTCCCCGTACCAGTACGGCGCTCGTTCGCCTGACAGGAAGGGCAACAAGATCAGCCCATCCGCCCCTTCCCGGACGTCCATGGCCAATGCGACGGCCGCCTCGAACCGCCGCTCAGGCGGGATCTCCGGCAGCAATAAGCCGCAGAGCCAGTCAAACACCCCTCCGGCCGAGCTGGTGGGCCCTCCGACGAGACAGCGCGTGTCGTCGAACGCGTAGCAGAACGTCCGTCCCTGCGGGTCAAACACCGGGGTCTCCGTGACCGTCCGGACGGCCCCGCTGGTCCCAAGCGTGAGCGCAGTCGCCTGGCGGTTGACGGCACCGACGCCGAGGTTCGCCAGCGCCCCGTCACTCGAACACAGCACGATGGCGGTCGTAGGGCTCAGGCCGAGCGAGCGGGCAACTCCGGCGCGGATCTCGCGCAGGACAGTTGTGGGCGGTGCGGGCTCGGAGAGGCGAAAGCGTTCGACGCCCGCCAGCGCGAGGGCTTCATCATCCCACCGTCGGGCGCGGAGGTCGAACAGGCCCGTAGCGGACGCGATCCCGTGGTCGATCAGCCATTGACCCGTCCAGCGATAGACAAGCAGTTCCTTCATGGAAACGAATCGGCTCGCCCGAACGAAAATGTCGGGCGCTTCGATCGCAAGCCAGCGCAGCTTGCACAACGGCAGCATGGGGTGCATCGGCGCGCCCGTCCGTTGGTAGAGGCGCGCTCCGGTGCCGTCTTCATGCCATCCCTGCGCAATAGCGTTGGATCGGCGATCCATCCATGTGAGGAACGGGCCGAGCGGCTCCCCCCGCTCATCCACGGGCACGAGCCCGTGCATGGCGCTGGAGAACCCGATCGAGACGATCTCGCCGCCGCGCACCGCGGCGTCGTGAATCGTATCTGCAGCGGCTCGGGTCGCCGCGAGATACACGGCGTTTGCGTCCTGCTCCACATACCCGGGACGGGGCGACGTGACCCCGTACCGCTCGGTCGCCTCGGCCACTACGCGCCCGTCCGTGGCCCACGCCAGCGCCTTCGCTGAGGTGGTTCCGAGATCGAGCCCGATGGACACGGTGTGTCCGCTCATCGCTGGGGCTCCGGAAGCGGTTCGATCCGGCCGAGCAGGAACACGTAGCAGATGATGCCGACGATCAGGACGGCACCGGCCGCGATGAACGCATTGCCGAACGAATTGGTCGCGCCGACGATGAACCCGGTCACGCCCGGCGCGACGAACCCCATGAGGTTGTTCACAAAGTTCATGATCCCGCCCACGGTGCCGACGCTCCCCTTCGGCGCGACGAGGCCCGGCAGCGACCAGCCGACCGGCGCCGAGGCCGCGAGCCCGCCGAGGGCGATGGAGATCCACACGATGGCGACGTTGGGATTGGTGGTCCGCGCCGCGCCAAACACCGCGAGACCGAAGAGCATCCCGACGATGAGGATCGTCTTGCGGACCGCCGTCTCCTTGCCGCCGCGGCGGACGAGGTAGTCCACGAGCCAGCCGCCGGCCACAAGGTCCGTGATGGTGGCGACGGCCCACGGGATCGCAGTGTAGCCTGCCGACCGGAGGATGCTCATGTGCATGGTCTTGACTAAGTAATCGGGCAGCCACGTCAAGAAGAGGTAGAAGGAATACCCGTAGGCCGCGAACCCGAGCGTCAGACCCCAGACCTTGGCCTTGGTGAGCAGGTAGCCCAGCGTCGGCCCCGTGCCCGCGGCTGAGACGCCCTCGGGTTGCGCACCGCCCTCGCGAATGTACGTCCGCTCCGCATCGCCCAGCCACGCATGCCTGCTCGGATCGCGGTAGATCCAGTAGAACGCGAGAAAGTACAGGAAGCTCAGGACGGCCGTCATACCAAAGCCCCAGCGCCAGCCAAACGAGACGATGAAGAACGCGAGCAGCGGCACACCAATGACGTTGCTGAATTTCGCGGCCGCATCAAACATGGCCGTGGCGAGACCACGTTCGGTCCGGGGGAACCAGTAGCTCGTTGCTTTGGAGCTTACGGGAAACGCGGGCGTCTCGGCGACGCCGAGCAGTGTACGCGCACCGAAAAGATGCGTCAGATTCGTTGAAAAAGCGATCACGCCCGACGCGACACTCCACAGGAACGCGCCCCACCGGCCGATGGTCTTGACGCCCAGGCGGTCGAGCAACATCCCGCCCGGGATCTGCAGGAGCGCATAGCTCCAAAAGAAGGCCCCGAACAGGAGCCCGAGCTGGGCCGGGCCGAGGCTAAATTCCTTCGAGAGCGCCGGCGCGGCGATCGACAGGTTGATCCGATCGAAGTAATTGATGAGAATGCCAATACCGAGGAGAACCCCGATTCCCCAACGGAGATGTCCCGGCCTTCTCATAACCGTCTTCGTATCGCGTGCTGTCACGTCCGGAGGATGTGTCTCCGTCACTGCGCTCATGTATGTGCCTCCTTGTATTCCAGGCTCGCAATGCGAGGACACGATATCCCGTCTGCCAAATCAACCGCTGCAACGTGGCTCACGCTGACAGTCACCTCGTCGAAAACCCCACATAATCAGCGATTACTGCCGCATCAGCACAACCGCACGATGGCATTACCGGCGACTAATGCGGCATCTTGACGAATCGCCGCTCGATCCATGTCGAGGGTAGGTTGTCCCATCTGCTCCGTCGTTGCGGCACCGCAACTGCGGGGGGGGCGGGATCGTGCACGCTAGGACATCGAATGGCTTGATGTACCGCACACTCTCCTCTGAATCTCACTGGCCGCCCGGCAAGACGTGTCGCAGGTGATGGGGGTTCGTCCCTAGACCGGGGAAGGACGGCCGTCCTGCTGACCGAGGCGGCTGCGCGCATGCTCCTGCGGCTCACTAAAGTGGGAGGGCCAGATATCACCGCGATCTGCGGTGTGCAAATTCCCGTCCGCCGCTACTTACGCTTCGGGAACTCTACGCCATGTCGCGGTGGCAGCGTCGGAGTTGTTGACTATGTCGGCGGTTCGGCCTGTCCTTCAGCCATGAGCATCCCGGCCTGCTCGGCGTATTCATCTTCCAGCGCGGGCGACAACTGCATCGTTCTGGCCAGGCGACGGGCTGCCGCGACCACCTGTTCCTCCGATGGGTGTGGAATCGCGGCGAGGGCTTCGCGCAGGCGCCGGTGGAACTCCTCGACCGTGCAGGCGGGCTCACCCATCGAGTGCGGAGGGGAAAAACGATGCGTTTCCGGTAAGCGCGACAAGTGACATGTTCATCGTCGCCCGCGCGCCCATGTAGCCCGGCATATCACCTATCTCTGCCACTGCGCATCGCCGGACGGCCGCCTGGAATGCAACGTGAGCGGATCCGGCCCTGCCAAAAAGTCTGCTGTCGACTACCGGCTCTCGGGAATGGCCGCTGCCGCTCGGTACGTCCCCGGAACGGTCCGCATGCTGATGGCCAACCGGTTCCAGCCGTTGATCGCGACGATCGCGAGCGTCAGGTCCACCAATTCCTTCTCCGAAAAGGACCTACGAGCTTCCTCGTAAACGTCGTCGGGCGCGTGGCCGTCGGCGATCAGCGTCACCGTCTCGGTCCAGGCGAGGGCCGCACGTTCGCGCGGACCGAAGAACGGTGTCTCCCGCCACGCGGCCAGCGCGTAGAGCCGTTGCTCACTTTCGCCCCGGGCCCGCGCATCCTTGGTATGCATGTCGATGCAGTACGCGCACCCGTTCAACTGTGACGCCCTCGTCTTGATCAGGTCAAGCAACACATGATCGAGTCCGCTCTGTCGTACGCATTCTTCCAGGCCCAGCATTGCCTGCAGCGCGCCTGGCGCGACCTTCCGGTAGTTGATCCGCGGCTCCATCTCATTGCCTCCTCGTCGTTCGTACCGCTTTCACGCTAGCGCGTCCCCGGACTGCAGTCTTTGAGCCACCGCAACCCATCACCGCCCGGTGTCGGGCGCGCGCGCCGCGAGTGTGCCGCCGCGGCAGGCAGTTCGTACGGTAGGAATGTGCGCCGGACGGTGAATTGTTCCAGCAACAGCGTTGCAGCGGCAACACGCCATGACCACGTCACGCGCGACCCCACTGCCGTTTCTGCCGCATCGCTCGGCGCCAGCGTCGATAGTCTTCGAGGACGAGCTCGCGTGTGCATTTCTGCCTTACGAAGCTCCTCGGAAAGTGTCATCGCCAACGCCGCCCTTCACACCACAGGCCCGGCGTAGATGGCGATGGGGTCCGCCAGGCGGCGGGACGGCTTACGGAGGGGGCGTCCGATCGCCAGAGATCCACCGGAACGTCCAGCCGAGTGTGTTGCAAGCGCCCGGCACGAAGTCTTGGCACGATTGCAGCGCGCTAGTCGGGGAACTCAGGGCGAGCACGGAGCGGCTCGGATGCTCCGCGTCCCGCGCACCCGACGGGCGGACGCCGGTTACACTCGGATGCAGCAGGACGTGGCCTTCACGAGACCTGTACCGTCACCACATCCCAAGCGTTGTAAAAGTACCCCTGTGGGTTCCACAGCGCCTCCCGAGGCTGGGTACGGCCCCGCGAATCGGTGGCGCGCACCGCAAGCGTGTGACTCCCCCGGGCGAGGGTCGCGGAGAACGCCCACTGATACCACGCGTACGCGGTGCCCGGTGTCGTGATGCGCGCTGGCTGCCAGGCCCCGCCATCCACGGAGACCTCGACGGCGGCAATCGTCGTTTCCCCCGCGTAGGCGACGCCGCTCAAGACGGTCGGTCCAGCCGGTAGCGTTGCGCCCGTGGTCGGCGACGTAAAGAAGGAGTTCACGGGGAACACGGTCGTAGCGACGAAGTCTTGCGCGAAGTTGAAGGTTTTGTTTGCCGGATTCATCGGCACGAGGTTGATGCGGTACAGGTCTTTCATGTACGGCCCGGTCCACTCCTGATCGAGCACGTGGATGCTGCGGATCCACTTCACGTTGGCGGACCCGACCCAGCCGGGCACCAGGGCACGCACGGGGAACCCGTGCAGGACCGGCAGGGGCTGCCCGTTCATCTCGAACACGAGCAGGGTGTTCGGATCGAGGGCCTTCTCGATCGGAACGCTGCGGACGTAGGGCGGCGCGTCGCCGTGCGGGTCGTTCCCCTCAAACGCGACATGGTGGGCCTTCAAGGTGGGGGCGGTGGAGAGGATCACGTCGCGCAGGCGAATGCCGGCCCACCGGGCGTTGCCGACCGCGCCGCGGTCCCACTGGCCGCCGGCAGCCTTCGGCTCGAAGTGGCCGCGCCGGTTACCCGCGCACTGGAGCCAGGCCGTGAGTTCCACGCGCTGGAACCGCTGCACCTCGGCCCATCCGAGCCGTAAGGGCTGCCCGACCTCACCGTCCACCGTCATCTGCCACGTGTCGCGGTTGAGCTGCGCGTAGCCGGGGAGGTGCAACCGGACGAAGAACCAGTCGTCAGGCGTGATCCACGTGCGCAGTTGCGGGATCGGTGTCTCAAGGTTAATCGGAGACCGGCTGATGACCCTCATGCCCGACGCGACGCCGGGGAACCCTTGCTCCTGCGCGAAGGCGCGCCGTCCCTCCGCGAACACGCCTCCCAACGCCGCGGCCCCGGCGGCCGCGCCAGTTCGAACCAGCAGGGCCCGCCGCGTCAGCCGGAGGCCCTCCGTACCGAGCTCGAAGCCAGAGGTCTGCGCCATCGACGTCCTCCTCGCAACCGCCCGCGGGCATCCCGCCACGCGGAGCCGTTTCCTGCTTGCCAATCACGCGTGCACCGCTGCCGTGGTCACTTTGCAGTGGCCGACGGCGCGGACAGGCCGTCCACGACGTCTAACTCGTCCCACATCCCGATCAACGCATGGCCCGGGACCCCGCAAACGAGCGCGTACTGCCCCGCGGCGCGGGCGGTGAAGCTGAAACGCAAGGGAGGATCGTGCGAGGTGATGCCCATCTCGAAATCGGGCGGCGCCGCGCCCGGGAACGCCGCCGCGAACCCGCTGCCCTTGGTGCGTTCGCTCCACGGAGCCACCAGCACACTATGCGAGACATCCGAGGCCGCGTTGTGCATCGTGACCTGCATGGTCGTTCCGGTCGGCACCCTCACAACCAGCGCGCCCCCCGCGTAGCCGTTGAAGTTGTATCCATCCCCTTGCCCCGCCGTCAGGTCCAGCGCGGCGGTGCGGGTCGGGCCATCGTAGCGAATGCCCGGTGGCGCACCCGCGGCGCTGGTTGCAGCCGGGATCATCGCGATGACCGCCAAGGTGGTCGCCGCAAGGAAGGCACGCTGCCGCAACCAGCCGAGACCACGCTCCAGGCGCGCTCCAAGCGCCACAGGGGGGAGGCCGCAGACATTCATGTGACCGCGAGCGAAACTGTCACGGCGTCTCGCTGGCGAGTCGGGCGTGTCGAACCTGAGGCAAGCCACGGTCGGTACTTCCCTGGAAGTGCCGCACAACCTCCATCGCCTCGGGCCCGCCGCCAATAATGAGCAGCGACGGCGGAAGCTCGTCCAGGTCCATGACCGTCTCGTTGGTCAGATAGTCGGTGTCGCACAGGCCCGTGATGTCCGGAATATGCGGACGGGCGCCGGTGGCCAGAATCAGCCGCTCGGTCTGGAGCACCTCATCCCCCCCGGCGAGGCCCATCCCCGCACCAGCGTGAGGTTCGAGTACCGCTGGAGCCCGCGCATCAGTCCCGCGACGATCGTGGACACGACTTCGTTTTTGCGCGCCCGGATGCGCGGCCAATCCGCCTCCACACCCGTAGCCCGGAACCCGAACTCGGCCCCGCGACGCGCCGTATGAATGCCTTTGGCCGACCCTACCAGGGTCTTCGTGGGGATGCACCCCACGTTGGCTCACGTCCCGCCGACTTTGTTCCCCTCCACCAGCGCGACCCGAGCGCCGAGTGCCGCCGCCTCGATCGCCGCATTGAACCCGCCAAGCCCCGCACCGACCACCGTGATATCAAACGTCTCCATTTTCGCCCACACCCCTGTGCAACCCGAAGATCGCAGGTGCGCTAAGCGGGATTCATTTCCGCATGCGCTCCGTACGCATCGATTTTTGCAACCGTCGCCGCGAGTAGCACGTCTAGGTGTTCGAGGAGCATCTTCGCCGTGTCTCCATCGCCCGGATACGAAGTGCGTGCGGTGCGCACCGCCAGCCGGTCGACGCCGAATGCCCCCACGGCCCGTGGATCTTGCGCGAGCGTGGATGCCGTCCGGGCGGCATAGTCGCGGGCCTGGGCACCGGACATGCGACTCAGAAGCACGACAAACCGACCCGTGTCGTTCGCCGCATCCGGGACCGCGAGTCCCGCTTCCCACGCATGCACGTGTCCGGGAGAACATTTGAGCCACTCCTCGACTTCCCGGGTTTCCCGACGCCCCCGGACTCTCCATCGCCGTAGAGGATTCCGCGCATACCACTCCTGCATTCTCAGGTCGCTTCCGGTTCCGGCCTCGTCCCCCAGCATCGCGCAAATCACACCCCTCCATTGCCACGCACGCCGAGCGTAGCGCGATCCGGGTGTGTGGTCGTTGCACCACCGCAAGTGTGCCGGGCCAGTGGAGATGCACATCGAGACGACCTGCGATACGTACCATCCGGCTTCGGGAATCCCAGGCACGGCACGCCCGGCTTATAGATCAAACAGTTCCCGTCAAGCCTCCCGGGTACGGGTTCTCCCGGGTGAGAACTGCGAGAAACTCGTAGCGGCGGTTGCGCAACGCCCGGATCGATTTGTATATCCGCCTGTGCCAGACTATCGCTGCCATCGCGACACACATTCTGCACCAAGCACGACACAGCGTGCACCTGGGGGGTGAGGTATGAACGATCGCGCACCGGATTGTGCGCGCCCGGTGACGGACGCGCCGAGGCTAGCGTACGAGACGCAAAAGCCCGCCGCCGCTACCGCGGTGCGGCCGGCGGCCGTCGCGGATCGAGTCGCCGTTCCGCCACATATCCTTCACGGCTCCCCGCTGTTTGAACACGTCTCCGAGGAGGAGCGGCGCAAGATCGTGCGGCCAGCACCCGTGGCCTGCGCCGAAACCTGGTGCACACCGCCGTCAAACATACCCACGTGGCAGCGAATCGCGGGGGCGCTCTTGCAGTTGACGCAGCGACCCGGCAGCACCGCGTGGCCGGCGAGGACCACCGAGGTGCCGCTTCCTCACCGGGATCTTGCGGAGTTCGTCGGCACGAATGTCTACACAGTCAGCCGCATCCTGTCCCGCTGGAAGCGCGCCGGCATTGTGGAGAGCCGCCGGGGATGCATCCTGATCCGGTCGGGGGCGGAGCTCACGCGGATCGCCGAAGGACGCATGAGAGCCGCCGAAACCTGCCGGGGTCCTGTTCTGCCCAGGCCGACGGCAGGCGCAGGCATTACAAACGTTCCCCAACCGTGCCAGGACCCGCTGACTACGCGGGTGCCCACGTCGACAGAGCAACGTGTCGCCGCGTTTCCGGAACGCTTCGTGCATCTGAACGACGCGCCGCGCCGTGCGGCGTTGGGGTGACTGGATCCTGCAGACGTTTCCGGCCATCGCCTTCGGCTTGTACGGACGGTGGTTCCATCCGCTCGGTCTGCTGCTCGGCTGGGTGGGAGGCATGGTCGCGGGCACCGCGATGGCCGCGTCGACGGGCTTCAAGTCCGCCGTGTACTCGGTGCATCTCGGCGGCGTCACGGTCGCCGCCTATGCCGCGCTCGACGCGTTCGTGCTCAATATCGTGGTCGCGGCTGCAGCGACGCTCGTCCTCGACACGCTGCCCGTGGCCCGGGCCCGCGACGAGACAGCGGCGCGCGACCACGACGATGAGGAGGCGCCAGCGGCCACTGCGGCGGATTGACCTCCGGTCTGCCATCGCGCATTGTGCGCGCCGGACCGGACGACGGACACTCCATATCCTGCGGGGAGGGGCGACGTGAAGCCGTGGGAGCTCTACGCCGTGTTTCTCGTCGTGGGCGTTGCGTGGACGATGTGTGGGTCTGGGTCGTTGCCCATGCGGGCGGCTCTCCCGCTGCCCACGAGGACGTGGCGAGAGGCCCACGAGGCTGAGGACCGCGAGTAGTGGCCATCACGATACGGGCTCCCGCTCGCCGTACCGGCGATTGTCGTATCGCTCTTTGGGCGCCTGGAGCAGCACGTAGCAGAACTCACCTCCCGCGCAGGAGACCTCGTGCGGCGTCTCGGGGGGCACGACGAAGACAACGCCGGGCGCGATCGCGTGGTCGTGCGGAGCGCCATCGGCATCCCAGACTCGGATGCGGCCCTGACCCCCTACGCAGAAGAAAATGTCGTCGATAGCGCTGTGCGTGTGCGCCGGGATGCGCTGCCCCGGCCCGAGCCGGAAGACGGCGGCTTGCGACTGCGCGGTTTCGAACAGCACCGTCCTCGCAATCTGCTGTCCCTCCACCTCGATGACGTGGCCGCCCTGCGCTAGCTTCGCTACCGCCTGGGTCACGTCAACCGACCTCGCCTGCTGCGTCATGTGACGCCCTCCTCCCTCGTGAGTCCGTCGACCGCGGCTGACGCCGTCCCAGATACAGGAGCAATTGTACCGATTGCGCGACAGCCGGTGTCTTCGAGGCACGGCACTATGGAGCAGGACGCGAGTCTGTGGCCTCTGTAACCGCCGCCGCGCGCGACCCCTGCGGCAACGCGCAACGTTCCGGGCGTTAACCTTCGAGCAGGAGCTGCTCTGGGTCTTCGATCAGCGCACGAATCCGCGCCAGGAACTGGACGGCCTCCCGCCCATCCACGAGGCGGTGGTCGTACGTGAGCGCGACGTACATCATTGGTCGAACGACCACCGCGCCTTGGTGCGCGACCGGACGCTCGGTGATCCGGTGCAGGCCGAGGATGGCGGCCTGCGGAGGGTTGAGTAGCGGCGTGCTCATCAGCGAACCGAACACCCCGCCGTTGGTGATCGTAAACGTGCCGCCCCGCAGGTCGTCGAGCGACAGCGTCCGCTGCTCCGCCCGCGCCGCGAAGTCTCGGATTGCCCGCTCCACCTCGACCAGGGAACGGCGATCAGCGTCTCGCACCACCGGAACGACCAAGCCTTCACGCGCGCCGATCGCGATGCCGATGTCGTAATAGTGTTTCAGGACGATCTCGTCCCCCTGGATCTCCGCGTTGATGTTGGGGAATGCTTTAAGCGCCGCGACCGCGGCCCGGACGAAAAAGGCCACAATCCCCGGCGACGCGCCGTATCGCTCCTCGAGCGCCGCCTTGTGCCGGGCGCGCATCTCCATCACGGCGCCCATGTCGACCTCGTTGAACGTGGTGAGCGTCGCGGCTTCGCGAACCTCTAGGAGACGCCGCGCGATCGTCAGGCGGCGCAGCGACATCCGGACTCGCTCTTCTGGGCGGACGGCTGCCGGAACCGCGGGAGCTTCCGGGCTCATCTGCGTCGCGGGGTGCGACGGCGCGCGGACGGCTTCGGGTGCGCCCTGCTGCCGCAGGTAGTGCTCCACATCTTCTTTGGTCACCCGACCCCCCGGCCCCGTTCCGACGAGCGCCGCGGCATCGATGCCGTGCTCGGCCACGAGACGCCTCGCGATCGGCGTCAGCGGCGGCTTCCCCGATTGTGAGACCGGAGGCGTGGGCGTCGCCGCGGCTGCGGGACGTTCCCGGTCGGACGAAGCAGCCCTCTCGGAGGGCGCCTCCGGCGGATGTGACTCCGCCGCCGCCCCGGAGGCACGCTCCGTGACGGCGTGCCCAGCCACGGCGGCAGGCCCCGCAGCCGCTGGCGCCACAGCCGTCTCGTCGATCGCCCCGATGACGTCCCCTGGCCGCACGTCCTCGCCCTCTCGCCGGTCGATGCGCGCCAGTGTACCGGCGACTTCGGCGCCGACCTCGAAGTTGACTTTTTCAGTCTCGAGCTCTGCCACTGCCTCGCCGACTTGGACCGCCGCGCCCGCCCGCTTCAGCCAGCGCGCGATCCTGGCCTGCAACACGGACTCGCTGAGCGTCGGTACAACGATGTCAATGGTCATGGGCCCTCACCACACACCGGGGTCCTATCCTGGGACCACGGGGAGTACCGGCTCCGGCGCAGGCACGTGCGGATCGAGTGCCCACCGCAACAGGATATGCTGGGTCAGGACGTGCCGTGCGTGCGAGCCTTCCGCCGGGCTCGCGTTCGCGGGGCGGCTGATGCACTGTACCGGCCGCTGCGTTCCCGCGAGCGCGGCGAGTGGCGCCGCAACGAAGGGCCAGGCCCCCATGTTCCGGGGCTCTTCCTGCACCCACCGGAGCGCATCGAGATGCGGGTAGCGGTCCAACACCGCCCGCAGGGCTGCAGCCGGGAACGGATACAGTTGCTCCAGCCGGACAATCGCCACGTCCGCGCGCGCCTGGCGGAGGTCGCTTTCCGCCAACTCGACCGTAATCTTGCCGCTGCCGAGCAGCACACAGCGCACCTCGTCCGGCCGGTCTTGCGCCTCGGCATCGTCGAGGACCGGCAGCCACCGGCCGTCCGCGAGCGCCTGCAGCGACGACGCGGCGCGCGGATGCCGGAGCAGACTCTTTGGGGTCATCACCACGAGCGGCAACGGATCCGTCCGCAACAGCGCCGCCTGGCGTCGGAGCAGATGGAAGTACTGAGCCGCCGTCGTGGGTACAGCGACCCGCAGGTTCGTCTCGGCTCCCAAGGCGAGGAAGCGCTCCAGCCGGCCGCTGGAATGGTCAGGCCCCTGGCCTTCCGCCCCGTGCGGCAGCAGCAACACCAGCGACGGGGTCTGCCCCCATTTCGCGCGCGCGGAGACGATGAACTCGTCGACCACGACCTGGGCCCCGTTGACAAAGTCGCCGTACTGGGCCTCCCAAATGACCAGGCGCGCAGGCGCCTGCACGTTGTACCCGTACTCGAACGCGAGGGCCGCATTCTCGCTCAGCGGGCTGTTGCAGATCTCGAAGGACGCTCGCGCCTGCCGGAATGACGCGAGTGGGACCCACGTCGCTCCCGTTTGGACATCATGGAACACGGCGTGGCGCTGGCTGAACGCGGCACGCTCGGTGTCCTGGCCCGTAAGTCGGACGGGGACCCCATCGGCCAGGACGGACGCCAGTGCCAGCTGCTCCGCGAGCGCCCAGTCGATTGCGAGTTGCCTCGGATCGTCGAGCGTGGTGCGACGCCGCTCGATGCTGTGTCCCAGTTTGGGGTGGCGTGCAAACCCGGACGGCACGGCAAGGAGCGCGCGATGGAGTTCCCTCAGCCGGTCCGCCGACACCGCCGTGAGCACGTGTTCGGCGGCTCCAGCCGGCGGCGGCGGGGGCGGGCCATCCTGCGGTGCCGCCCGCGACGGCGCGAGCGATGCCAACGTCGTCTGCAGCGCGGTCATCCGGCGGCCCACCGCCTCCCGTACGTGCTGTTCCCCGATCTCGCCGCGCTGGACGAGCGTACGCGCCCACAGCGCGCGCACCGTCGGGTGACCACGGATGAGTCCGTACATGTGAGGCTGTGTGAAGGATGGCTCGTCGCCCTCGTTGTGGCCATACCGGCGGTAGCCGACGAGGTCAATCAGAAAATCCTTCCCAAACTCGCGTCGGTACGCCCACGCCAGACGCGCCGCTTCGAGACATGCCTCCGGATCGTCCGCGTTCACGTGGACCACGGGGATCTCGAACCCGCGGGCGAGGTCGCTCGTGTACACGGTACTGTGTGCGTCCGCCGGGACCGTCGTAAACCCGAGCTGGTTGTTGATGATGATGTGGATCGTCCCCCCGACGGCGTAACCACGGAGCCGCGCGAGGTTGAGCGTTTCGGCGACCACCCCTTGTCCCGCAAACGCCGCATCCCCGTGCATCAGCACCGGCAGCACCGCGCCGACATCCATCGTGGGCGCGCCCGGACGGTCGGCGCGCGTCGCCGCCGCGCGCGCCATGCCCAGCACGACGGGGTCGGCCGCTTCGACATGGCTCGGATTGGGCGCAAGCGTCACGGTGATTCCGCCCGGCCCGACGTTCGGCGGGCGCTGGGCCCCGCGGTGATACGTTACGTCGCCCGTCCATCCTAGATCATCGCGGAACTGCGCGCTCCGGATGGGATCCTTAAACTCCGCGAGGATCGCCGCGTACGATTTGCCCAGCACGTGGGCGACCACGTTCAGTCGACCCCGGTGCGCCATCCCCAGCAGCACCGTGCGCACACCGCCCCCCACGGCCCTCGCGATCGCTTCGTCGAGCACCGGCACGAGCATGTCCGTGCCCTCGAGCGAGAAGCGCGTTTTGCCCGGAAACGCCCGGTGGAGGAACTGCTCGAACGTCTCCACCTCGGTGAGCCGGTCGAGAAGCGCCACCCCGTCCACCGGGTCCGCGGGTGGCCGAAACCGCGCCGCTTCGATTGCATCCTGAAGCCATGCGCGCTCCGCAGGGATCCGGAGGTGGTCGAATTCGTACGCGGCCGTCGCAGCATACACGCGCCGCAGCGCCGCGATCGCATCCAGCGCAGTCGCGGCCCCGGCTCGGAGGGGCTCGCCCACGATCGTCGCGGGCAAGTCACGGAGCTGCTGCTCGGTCAGTCCGTGGGTCGCCAGGTCCAGCGCCGGATGTCCGGGGCGCGGCTGTCCGAGTGGATCGATCCGTGCCGCGAGGTGGCCGTAGGCGCGGATCGCGCCCGCCAGTCGCACCGCGCCGATCGCGGCGAGGAGGCTCCGCCCCGTCGGGGCGGGCGTCGTGAGCGGCCGGCCGCCAGCACGGAAATATGCCTGCGTTGCCGCATCGACGGAGGCCGGATCGTCTCGGTACCGCGCGTACAGTTCTGCGAGATACCCGGCGTTGAACGCTCCGAAGTCGTCTTTGGCGTTCATAGTGGTCCCGCGGACGCCGCTCGAGGCACGCTCGATCAAGCCGGAGCCGGCGTCACACGCTCACCCTACCCCGCGAGTGTACAGCTCCGAGGATGTCGTGAATCCGCTGTCACGGTAGCACCGCCGCCCCGCACCTGCACCGCGCCCCGGACGCGGCTCATCATGCCGGTCCCGGCCCTCCACGGCAACATCACACGAAGAAGAACCTCCTCTCGTTCGAAGCGCGGCCCCGCCGTACACGCGTCGCCGTCCGTCCGCTCACAGCGGAAGCGCCTCGCATCCTCGGATCCCATCCACGATTCGAGCACACGCCCCGCCGGGCATCGTTGCGCTGGAACAAGTAGCGGCCGGTCGTCTGGAACCGCGCGAGACTTCACGGCTCACGAAGCGTTGGTTCGCGCAGCGCCGGCGCCCTCCCCTCTCGGCACCACCGATCGGGACATGGCAGAGCCGGGCGCCGTCCATCACGGTCTCGCAGTTACGGGAGGCCGCGCACCATACGGTTCGCCTCTCAACGCCGTCGATGCCGCCATCTGAGGCGGCGAAACCCGCGGATCCATGCGTCGCAATCGCGGCGCCCTCCTTCGGCCCCAGGATGCGGCTCTTGCGCTGCGGGCCCGCGATCACCCGCTCGATCGCCTCGTCGAACTCGGCGCGGCCGATCCGCTTCTTCCCCCCGCCGCGCCGCCAGCAGCGCCGCCTCGTTCACCATGTTCGCCAGATCCGCCCCGCTGAACCCCGGCGTGCGCCGCGCCAGCACGTCCAGGTTCACGTCCTCGG